>CAVXVD010000039.1:0-137422 GCA_963765015.1 uncultured Acidobacteriota bacterium
TTTGCCAGTGGCGTCAAGCCCTGTCTGATTGGTCACCAGCCCGACACGCTTCTTCCCTTCCGCAACAGGCTTCAGCACATCAAAACCGTGCTCTTCGAGCAGGTCGAGTCCGTTTTTCACCGAGCCGTTCCGCACGCTCATCCGCCGCGCCGCACTGAACGCTTCGTTGTATCCAGTAACACTCTTCAGCCGCACTTCCTCTTTCTCCGTCGGCGTCAGATTCAGCGCCGCCGCGACCTCGGTCGCCACTTTCGATCGCAATCCAATCGCGTTCCCTTTGCCGCGCGGGTGTACCGCATTCGTCAGCAAGATGATGTAGGTCTGGGTCGTCGGATCGATCCAGATCGAAGTCCCGGTGAACCCCGTGTGCCCGTACGATCCCACCGGCAGCAGGTCACCGCGGTTCGACGAAAAAGGAGAATCGATGTCCCAGCCGAACCCGCGCAGCACCGAAGCTGCAGGCGGTGTCTCCGGTTGCGTCATCTTCGCTACCGTCACCGCCGAGAGAATTCCGTCACCGCCATTCAGCAGCGTCTGCGCAAACTTCGCCAGATCATCCGCCGTTGAAAAAAGTCCCGCATGCCCAGCCACGCCGCCCATCCGCCGTGCTGTCGGATCATGCACCACCCCGCGCAACATATGCTCGTTCTCGTCATATTGCGTCGGCGCAATCTTCGCCTTCCATGCCGCCGGAGGCACAAACCGCGTATGGGTCATTTTCAAGGGCGCAAAAATATGTTGTGCCGTATACGCGTCGAGCGTCTCTCCTGAAACTTTCTCGACGATCGCTCCTAGCATGATGAAATTGATGTCGCTATAAACGAAACCTGATCCCGGCGTGGTTTCCGGTGGCTCTGCGAACGCCAACTGGAATGCAGTGTTTTTCCCTTCCCATGGCGTGCTCAGATCCAGGTCCGGCGCAAGCCCTGAGTAGTGCGTCAGCAACTGCCGCACTGTAATGTCTTCTTTCCCATTCTGTGCGAACTCCGGCAGATACTTCGCCACCGGATCATTCGTTCGCACTTTGCCCTGCTCCATCAGCTGCATGACCGCAGTCGTAGTCGCGATCACCTTCGTCAGCGATGCCAGATCGAACACCGTATCGAGCGTCATCGGCTCGACCTTCGGTTCAAGTGCGCGATCCCCATACGCTTTGCGGTAGATGACCTTGCCATCGTGCCCCACGATCAGCACCGCCCCCGGAATATTCTTATCGGCAATCGCCCGTTGAATGATGGAATCGACAGAACCCAACCGCACCGCGGTAGTACTTGAAGATGAGTGAGGGGGTACACCCGCAGCCGGCAGTCTGTCCGTGCGCAGAGCACTCGCCGCGACCGACAGGAAGAGAGTGCACAGGACGCCAGTCAGCACAAATCTGAAGCACGCCTCATCCTTACGGCCCTTTTTCACAAGAGTTCGGATCGTTTGAACCATCGACTTGGAATTGAAAGAGGAGATACTTCTGACTCTACACAACCCGGGCCCCAAGACTCAACCAACTCCGGTGATAACCCAGATTCGTCCTGTTCCTGCGATCCTCTGTGCCACCTGTGGTAAAGAATTGGATTCTCTTTGCGTTTCAGGCTGCCAGATCACTTTACCCGCTCCTCCGACTCTGCTATAACCCGCAAAGGTCCTCGCGAGCGCAACCCTGAACCCATCCGCCCCAGATGCATTGCTGCCGTCGTTCGACGATCAGAACGAGACCTTCGCCGCGGCCTTCTCAGTTCTCGACGAAGCGATCGCCGAACGAGCCTTCCCCTCCGCCTCAATCGCCGTAACGGAAACCGGCAAACTACTGGCCTTGAAATCTTTCGGCCATTTCACTTTCGGAGAAGCATCGGGCGCCCCACACTTGTCCCTGCGCTCTTTGCTGGGAGAGGTTGCCGATCCCCAGTCCGAAGTCACTCCCGCCACTCTGTTCGACGTGGCCTCGCTCACTAAGCCTGTCGCGACCACGACCATGGCGATGATCCTCTACCAGCGCGGACTTCTTGAACTCGGTGCCCCCGTCATCGGCACTGTCCCCGAATTTATGGCCGACTCCTGTGGCGAACCCGATCCCCGCCGTCGCGATGTGACTTTCCACATGCTGCTGGCTCACTCGTCTGGCCTGCCCGCCTATGAAAAGCTATTTCTCCAAGCGCGCAACCGAGAAGATTTGCTCCGCGGCGCCTTCACCACATCCCTCTCCGCCGATCCCGGAACCCGCGTCGAATACAGCGACATTGGTTTCATCCTTCTCGCGGCAGCTCTCGAACGCATCGCGGGAGAATCGCTCGACATCTTCTGCAGGCGCGAGCTCTTCGGGCCGCTCGCCATGACAAACACAACCTTCAATCCCCCTGCCGGCAGGCGCCAGCAAATCCCTCCCACTGCTGACGAACGGAAAGAAGATGAGGCCCGGATTCAGCCGAGCGGCAGTCCCCTGAAACCCCGCAGCAAATTCCGCAATCGAATCATCCAAGGCGAAGTGCAGGATGAGAACGCCTCGGTCCTCGGTGGCGTCGCCGGGCACGCTGGCCTGTTTTCCACTGGGGAAGACCTGGCACGCTTCGCTCACATCCTCCTGACCGGAGGCAGTCCCATCCTGCGTCCCGAAACCATAGCGCTGTTCACCCGCCGCGAATCCACGCCTACAGGCACTTCCCGCGCCCTCGGTTGGGACACCCCCTCGTCTCCCTCGCAGTCGGGAAAGTATTTCGGTCCTAATTCGTATGGACACCTCGGCTATACCGGCACATCGCTCTGGATCGATCCTGACCGTCAACGTTCCATCACGCTGCTGACGAACCGAACCTGGCCCGACTGCTCGAATCAAGCGATCAAGCAAGTACGCCCGAAGTTCCATGATGCCGTAATTGAGGCATTGCAACGCATGTTTAGAAGTGGCGCCGCATCTGAGCGAATGTGAGGGCGCAGCCCGCCGTCTGAATCGGCTCCTAGTTGCACACAATTGTACATGTTACAATACTTGTACGTAATCGTACAATATCGACTAAGATATGGAAGATTAGGACTAGAGGGCTCATGCCGAGGAACCGAAATACTCTATACGCTGCCATTACCGTGGATATCAGGGGGTCGCGCAATATCGCGAATTTCCGAAAAGAGCGCGACCACAAGCTAAGACCGCTTAGGAAACTGCATCGAGCGCAGAAGCTTATCATTTCTGATTACGCCGTGACTGCCTGGGACGAATTCGAGGGTTTAGCAACACCAAAGAGCATTCCGACGATTATCCTGGACTTGCGGCGATACTTTTACCCTCTTCGACTCTGGATCGGTGTGGGATTTGGGAGCGTCTCAGACCCTTATCGAAAACCCATTAATGTCTTTGCGGGAGGAGAGGCATTTGAGCGCGCAAGAGAAGCGATCAATGTCATCAAGAGCAAGCGTAGCAAGTCCCGCAGTTCGACTGCTTTTTTGTCCGGCAATTCCGAGTTCGACCTTCTCGCCAACACAATTTATCACCTGCATGACACGCTGACCGAACGCATTACCTCGAAGCAATGGCAGACGATCAATGCGAGGATCTCCCTGAAAAACCAAGAAGAGGCCGCTGCCAAGTTGGGACTGGACACGTCGAGCGTCTCGCGTACTCTGAGACGAGGGTTCTACAATCAGATCGAAGAAACGCAGACGACCATGACATTCTTATGCGAAAAGTATTTCGCATAGCGTCAGGTCAGGCTTGCACCAAAACGTCCAACTGTTAGCACTTGTACATATTTATGCAACTCCCCATCCGCGTGTTCGCCGCCATATTTCTTGCTCATCTGCTTGGCGATTTTCCGTTTCAGCCAAATGCACTTCGCCTGGCGAAGCTGCGTCATTGGTGGGCCGTTGCCCTGCATGGATTGATCCATGGGGCATTGCTTCTGATCTGCCTCGCTTACTTTGCGGCGCCTTTTGAAGTTGTCCGGGCGCGAGTGTTTCTGTGGGCGAGCGGCTACATCGCTCTGCACCTTCTGATCGATGTAGTGAAGAGACAGTTCCCAGAGGAGTCGATCCTTGTCTTTTCGATCGACCAAACGCTTCACCTGGCAACCGTTTTTGGCCTGGCTCTCGTCCTGACTCAACTCCAGTGGCAGTCCGTTCATTCGCTCTTGGCGGTCGCCGATGCCACAAAAGACCGCCTCTTGACCGGTGCGATTGTATATACGATGGTCATTTTTGCCGGTGGTTACCTGATCCGATATTTGACTCGAGGCTTGGTTCGTCAGATCCCATCCAACGTGGTGGAACCACCAGAACAGATGAAGAATGCGGGGCTGTATATCGGCTGGCTGGAGCGGCTCTTAGTAGTCTCTGCGGTGGTTCTCCGCTCCCCGGCACTGATGGGCTTGATTCTGACCGGGAAATCGATTGCCCGTTTCCCCGAGATGAAAGAACCAAAGTTTGCGGAATATTTCTTGATTGGAACTCTGCTCAGTTTGGCGATTGCTCTTTTTGGTGGCCTGCTGCTTCTGAAGCTGTGGAATGGCGCGGTGTCTTTCCAACAATGAGGGTTTTCTGGATCACGGGAGAGCAACTCACCTCATCTTTTGTCGCCGAAGTACTAAAATGATGTGTTTCGACCGAACCTTGGAAAGGCGTACCACTTGACCCGAACCCGCACCGCGAAATCTGACCTTCGCCAGCTTCTCACCGAACAGATTCTTCCTGCCGCGCATGATCTCGACCAGATTTCCTCTCTCGAAATCGTACGCCTCATCAATGACGAGGACGCGACCGTCGCCTCGGCAGTTCGCCGCGCTCTGCCGCAGATCGCTCGCGCTGTGGACGTCGTTGCCGCGGGACTTCGCCAAGGCGGGCGCCTCATCTATGTCGGCGCGGGAACCAGTGGCCGGCTCGGGGCTCTAGATGCCTCCGAGCTCCCGCCTACTTTCAATACCGACCCGCGCACCGTGCAGTACATCATGGCGGGAGGCGCGAAAGCTCTCGGCGCCTCGACCGAAGCCAGCGAAGATGACACTACCCTGGCGGTCGCTGAAATCAAGAAGCGCAAGCCCAGCAAGCACGACGTCATCCTCGGTATCGCCACCAGCGGACGCACGCCGTTCACCATTGCCGCCGTCGAGTACGCCCGCCGCCGTGGAGCTCATACCATCGCCCTCACTTGCAACCGCAACTCCCCGCTCGAGCGAGCCGCCGATTTTGCCATCGTCACCGAAGTCGGCCCGGAAGTCCTCGCCGGATCTTCCCGCATGAAAGCCGGCACCGCCCACAAAATGGTTCTCAATATGATTTCCACCGGAGCCATGACGCGTCTCGGTTATGTCTACGGCAACCTTATGGTCAATGTCTGGACCAAGAACGAGAAGCTGATCCAGAGGGCCATCCGCATCCTGGAACAGGCCACGGGAGCCGACCACGAGGCCGCCAGCCGTGCCCTCGAAGCCAGCGGCAATCGCACCCCAGTCGCGGTAGTCATGCTTGCCGCCGGAGTACCACGCTCCAGCGCCGTGGCAGCATTAAAAAAGACCAAAGGCCACGTCCGGCAGGCAATCACGATGGCAGGATCAATCTGAATCAGCGGGACGGCCGCCTCCGGCCGTCCGTTTGAGCGAAGCCATAACAAACCGGTGGACGCTCGGCACTAGTCCGTGCCCTCCCGGTTATCCTCCACGCCCACCATTCGCCGCTAAAATAGAAAGCGCTGTAAGGATCTATCTCCATGGACAAGTTCGTCATCCGCGGCGGAGAGCCGCTGCTCGGCACCATCCGCGTCAGCGGCGCGAAGAACGCCGCCCTTCCCTGCATGGCCGCCGCCCTGCTCACCGACCAGCCTGTCATCCTCGAAAATATTCCGCAGGTCCGCGATATTCAGACCACCCGGAACCTGCTTGCCGCCATGGGCGCTGAGGTAGAACTTGGCTACGGACGCGCCCAGCACCGCACCACCATTCATTGCGCCAATCTGGCCGCGCCCGAAGCTTCCTACGAATTGGTGAAGACCATGCGCGCCTCCACACTCGTGCTGGGGCCGCTGGTCGCCCGTTGTGGCCATGCCCGCGTCTCGCTTCCCGGCGGTTGCGCCATCGGCGCTCGTCCGATTGACCTGCACATCAAGGGACTCGAACGTCTCGGCGCAAAGATCACCCAGGAGCACGGCTACATCGAGGCCAGCGCCGACCGCCTGAGAGGGGCGGAAATTGTTTTCGACAAGATCACCGTGACCGGAACCGAAGACCTGCTGATGGCTGCGACTCTCGCCGAAGGTGAAACCATTCTGCAGAACTGCGCGCGCGAGCCCGAAGTTGGCGATCTCGCCGACCTGCTCAACAAAATGGGAGCCAAAATCGAAGGTGCGGGAACTCCAACGATTCATGTGAAAGGCGTCAGCAAACTGAAAGGCGCCAAGCACCGCATCATTCCCGATCGCATCGAAGCGGGAACGTTCATCATCGCCGGCGCCATGACCGGAGGCGATCTCAACATTGCAGGATGCGATCCGTCGCACCTCGATGCTCTGCTCAGCAAGCTGCACGAAGCCGGAGTCAAGACGAAATCCTCCTCTGACGCCGTACGCGTCATGGGCGACAATCCCTTTACTGCCGCAGACATGTCCACAGAAGAACACCCCGGCTTTCCCACCGATTGCCAGGCGCAATTCATGGCGCTGGCGACTCAGGCGGAGGGGACGTCGATTATCACCGAAAATATTTTTGAAAACCGCTTCATGCACGCGCAGGAACTGGTCCGCATGGGCGCGAACGTTAAGATTGAAGGCCGCCGCGCCGTCGTGCGCGGAAGAACACCGCTCAGCGCCGCGGCGGTTCTTGCCAGTGATCTCCGCGCGTCCGCCTCCCTCGTGCTCGCTGCGCTGGTGGCCGACGGAGAGACCATCATCGACCGCGTCTACCACATCGACCGTGGCTACGAGCACATCGAGGAAAAACTGAAGGGAGTCGGAGCCCAAATTCGTCGAATCGGCGAGATGTTCCCCAAGAGAGCCACCGCCGTAAAGTAACCCACCCAAGTGCTGGGGCAGAATCAGCGAGCGGTGTCGGCGGAGGAACGCTGCTATTAGCCAAACGTGCCTTTAAGCCCTCCCGTTGGCTCTGTATACTTACTTGTTTTACCTTCGTTCGATTTTTCGCTGTGATCGGCATTATTTTGATTTCTTAAGGAGACTTCATGTCAGCAAAACGCGTTGGGATTCTTACCGGCGGCGGAGATGTTCCGGGCCTGAATTCAGTCATTAAATCGGTCGTCTATCGAGGAGCCGAAATCGGATGCGAGGTCATCGGCATCCGCCGTGGTTGGGAAGGGTTGACCCACGTCAACTTGGAAGATCCGACGAGCCGGGCGCGGTACATCATGCCGCTGAACCGCGAGAACACGCGCACCATCGATCGCACTGGAGGCACTTATCTGCATAGCTCACGCACCAATCCCACGAAAATGGGAAAAGTGCCCCCTGCACTTGCCGGCCAGCAGTTTCCCAGCCGGCAAGTCACGAAGAAGGGCGTGACCAGCACGGTGTTCGACGTCACCCCGGCTGTGCTCAAGAATATCGAGAAGTTAGGCCTCGACTACCTGATCGCGATCGGCGGTGACGACACCCTCAGCTACGCCGCCGAACTCAACCGGCAGGGCATGAAAGTGATCGCCGTCCCCAAAACCATGGACAACGATGTGCAGCACACCGAGTACTGCATCGGATTCTCCACGGCCATCACACGCGCCATGGACGCGATCGATCGCCAGCGCACCACCGTTGGCTCCCACGAACGGATCGGCATCTTCCGCGTCTTCGGGCGTGACGCCGGCTACACCGCGCTGTACACCGCCTACGTCACTGCATTGCGTT
The DNA here is from genome assembly GCA_963765015.1 of uncultured Acidobacteriota bacterium. Taxonomy (GTDB): domain Bacteria; phylum Acidobacteriota; class Terriglobia; order Terriglobales; family Acidobacteriaceae; genus Sulfotelmatobacter. The sequence continues at coordinate 7,823 of CAVXVD010000039.1, forward strand.
GCTGCATTCCCGAATACAAAGTGGATCTGAAGCACCTGATTGACATCCTGATCCAGGACAAGCGCAGCAATCCCAGCAATTACTCGCTCGTGATTCTGTCCGAAGGAGCAGAATGGCAGGGCTACACGGTTAAGGAATACGGCGATCCCGACGCTTTCGGCCATCGCAAGAAAATGAGTGTCGCCGAGGATCTGAGCAACGAAATCAAGGCAACCACCGGCGAAGAAACTGTGGTCAGCGATCTGACCTACGATCTGCGCTCGGGTAGTCCGGATTCCGTTGACCGCATGGTTGCCTACACCTTTGCGGGAATGGCGATGGACGCATTGGAAGAAGGCAAGACCGGCCTGATGACGGCGATCAGTGGCGGTTGCTACACCATGGTGCCAATCCCCGACCCCAAACTGGGCCCTCGGAAAGTAGATATTGCCACCATGTACAACACCGAGCGCTACCGCCCCACCTACGTCCGCAAGCTGGGTTTACCAATTTTCCTGACGCGAGCCTAGCCGGCAGGCTGGGAAATCGGGCGGAGTTATGGAGTGAGCTTGAATCTCGGTCGGCGGGAATTTACTCGAAATCCTCTTCGAGTTCGACGATTGCCCGGCCGCGATCAGTTTTCGGCTCTTTGGGTTTGTTGGCAGTGACTCCGATAACCTCGCCCGGTTCCCTTGCGCCGTGGCATTTCTTGTACTTCTTTCCACTCCCGCACGGACACGGGTCGTTGCGACCGACTTTGCGCTCGTCATCCATAAAGCCGGATTTTCACCCACTGACCGGGAAGATTTCCCCGTTTACTTCTTCAACCACTCGTCGTACTGTCGACGATCGCCATCAATGACGCGGTCTCGGTCTTCCGCGGGCAGTTCCCGAATCCGAAATCCTATTTTGCAGTAAGCAGGATATTCGGCACCAGCCAACACGTCTCGATAATCGCACTTTGCGGATCCGACACTCGCTCGCAGCCTCCGAACGCTACCGTTGGCCCACTTCAATGCGGCAAGTTGAACGCGAGCACGCTCGCGGTGCCACTTTTCAGTTCCATATTCGCTGAGGATTGCCATCACGGATGCATATTCATCCGCCGAGAAATCTCGGCGCACGATCCTCTGCACATCGTCTGCTGTCACTTGCGGAATTGGTTGCTTGACGGTCGTTTGCGATGAAGGGGTCTGTCCCCGGAAGAGACGTCCTAGATGCATTAGCCGCATTGCGCGTGAATTATAGCGTTTAAGGCCGAGGCCCACTCGATCACTTTTACGAACAATTTATGAGCCGCTTATCCACAATTTATGGGTCGGCATATTCAATGCTTTGGAGACTTCCGCCACTGCGGACGCTCAGATCAGGAACTAGGAAGAGAAAATGTTCGCCAGGATAGCGATAACGGTGCTTTGTCTGGGAGCGACGGCTTTCTACCTCCGATTTCTGTTGGCGCTACTCAGCGAATGGCCGTCTCGCGTACGTGGTTATTGGGTTCTCCTTCGACTCCGGTCTGACGAAGCTCCTCTGGCGGATGTGGAGCAACTTAGAAAACCCATGCCCCGCGTCGCTTGAGGACGGACTCGTAAGGCGAGGTCGAGCATGATCGAGCGAACGAAAAAGCACCCGGGATCACGAGCGAGCGAGTCATCTCGCGCCGAAGGGGTGGGGTGCATAATGTATCGTGACCTCAAATGCCCCTCCGAATGATTCATCCCGCTCCGGAAGGATCGACGGCGTGGACCTTCTCCGGGGCCTGGCGATCTTTTTCGTGCTGATGAATCACGTGAACATGCGCCTGCTCATTGCTCACGTGCCTTACACGAATGGTCTCCCTGAGCAACTGGTGTCGTCCCTTGTATGGAACGGCCAGCGAGGAGTTCAGATATTCTTTGCCGTCTCCGGCTTCCTCATCACAGCAACCACTCTCAAACGGTGGGGACCGCTTTCTCGGGTTAGTCTGCGCGGCTTCTACCTGATGCGTTTTGCTCGGATCGTACCGCTGCTGCTTCTGCTTTTGTTGGTGCTCAGCATCCTTCACTTTGCACAGGTCAAGTATTTCGTTGTCTCCCCGAAGACCGGGGGGCTCGGACGAGCGATCGTTGCCGCGCTGACCTTCCACGTCAACGTGTTGGAGGCTCGACGCGGATACCTTCCCGGCAGTTGGGATGTCTTGTGGTCCCTGTCAGTAGAAGAGGTCTTTTACCTTTTCTTTCCCCTGCTGGCACGCCTGCTCGGGCGCGGGAAACTCCTCATCGCGCTCCTCCTGGGATTGGTCGTCATCGGGCCCCTCGCACGTACCGTATTCGCCCATGGTAACGAGGTCTGGCGAGAGTACTCGTATTTGGGCTCCATGGATGCCATTGCGCTCGGCTGTCTCACCGCGCTCGCGCTCGCGCGGCATCATCTCGCTCGTCGCGTTCTCTATCCGCTCGGGAGCATCGGCGCTGCCCTGATGATTTCAATCCTGTGCTTTTCCCTCCGAGTGGAACGCTGGGGTCTCGCCGACTCCGGACTGGATATGACGATCATCGCGATCGGCACTTGCATGATCATCGCCACAGCCGCTCGGACAGGGTGGAAGAGCCCGTGGTTCACCAGGCCGCTTTTGAATCTGGGTCAGCGGAGTTATGAGATTTACCTCACCCATATGTTCGTGGTTTTCGGTCTGTTTCAATGTTTCGTTCTGTCCGGAAAGCCAAGGGGAGCGGTGGTGCCGTTATTCATCGCGGTCGTTTTATTCTCGGCATTCCTCGGCGAAGGAGTGGCTCGATGCTACTCAGAGCCAATGAATCAATTCATTCGCCAACGCTGGGGAAGCATCGACGACCATCGCCGCCGCCTGCTTCTGAATCGGGAAGCTGGCGAAATTCCCAATAGTTCCCGCCAGTGACTTTCCTTGGAAAGTTCGAGAGCGATTCTCGGCACCCAACGCAGTGCGGTTGTGATCCCCGCCTTTCCGGGACCTGAAGTTAGGAGCTGAATCCCGCACTACTCTGGCGTTAGCCGCTCTATGATCCCGCGATGCTGCGGATACTCGCGCACCAACTCCATGCGCTTCCCCATCTCGAAATCCTCAAAATCAAATCCTGGGCTTACCGTGCAGCCCACCACGGCGAATGACTTCCAATCCGCCACATGCGACGCGAACCAGCACTCCGCCCGCGCCACCGCCTGCAGCACCTGTCCTGCTTCCGGATCATTGCCCAGCACAATTGCCGAGTATTTCCCGCCTGGTTCGATCACATGCACCGTCACCGGAGCTCCAACATAGAAATGCCACATCTCGTCGGACCGCAGCCGGTGGAACGCCGAGAAGTTTTCCCCGGCTAGCAAAAAGTAAATCGCCGTCGAGACCGCCCGCGGTCCGGTAAAGCTGGACGGCAACGCCTCACGCGAAATGGCCACCTCCGACCGATACGTCTGCCGAAAATATCCGCCCTCCGGATGGGGCTCCAGCTGCAACTTCTCAATCCAGTAGTTGGTTTTGTTCTTCAGTTTCGCCATTTTGGGTTCGTGGGAAAAATCGTCAAGCTCTGCGGACGGCAAGGAATTCCTGTCAATCCGTACAACTGTAGCTTTAATCCCGGCCCTCATGCTATTCTCTTCGCCGTACCTCGCGGGCCCCGCGCGCCGGCCATCTTGCCTGCGCCACCGACAATGAGGCGGCCCTACCTGCGTTCCCCTCGCAAGGATCGTGGATGGAGGCGTTGCGAACACACAACCTTGGTGTGCGTCGCGCCTCCCGATGCAGTCGACGGCGCCCACCCAGCACCAGTCACGAGGAGATGGATCATGAAATTTCAGAAGCTTACGCCCAATCTTGTTGTTCGCGACGTCGCCGCCAGCATGAACTTCTACCAGAATGCCCTCGGCTTCCAGCCGGCCATGAAAGTTCCCGACGAGCCACCCTACGTCTTCGGATCGGTCACGAGTGGTGGAGTCGAAATTTTCTTCAACGACCAAAAAGTAGTTGCCGCGGATTATCCTGCCCTCGGATCAAGGCCGATCGGTGGCAGTCTCACGCTGTTCATCGAGGTCGAAGGAATCGCCGAAGTCCTCGCTGCCGTCGAGAAGAGCGGCGCGAAGATCACCATGCCGCTCAAAGATCAGTTTTACGGCATGCGCGAATTCGCCTTCGAAGATCCCGAAGGCTGGGTCGTAACCATCGCCGAACGAATAAAGCAGTAGTGGCGCCTCAAAACGAACAGGCTCCCCCAAAAACTGACACCGAGGATCACTGGCCGGTTAGCCGGTGTCCTCGGTGTATTTTCTCCGAATGGAACTAGAGAAACGAACTTACTTTACGGCGATCTTCGTGCCGGTTGAGTCGAGCGTACCCTGCACGCGAACGCGCTTGCCTTCGAACTTTTTCACATCGTCCTGGTGGTCGATGTCATAGGTCTTGCCGGAATCATCTTTCAGAACGTACTTATCGCCCTGCTTGGTAACGGTTCCGGAAAACACCTGGCTGTCAGAACCCGCCGCGGGGGAATCGGTCGCCGAAGGAGCCGACTTCGAACTGGACCCCGGAGTGGTCGCGTCTGGCGCTTGCGAATTCGGCGTCTGTTGCGCCGCGGGCGGCATTTCAGGAGAAGGAGTCGGCTGGGTGGACGGCGTCTGCGATGGTGCGGCATCCGGCGCAGTCTGCTGCTGCGATTGAGGTGTCTGCGTATCGGTCGGTGACGACGGCGTAGTTTGAGCACTCAGAGCGCTGCCCCAGGAGATCATGCCGAGGGCCAGGGTCGCAAGAAACGAGAGAGAATGAATCTTTTTCACAAATCCTCCATGGAGCCATGCGGCTCTTGCGGAGTTGTAGCAAGCGCCCTGCCACGAAATGGTATGCAGCCCTCGTTGAAGGCGTGGACAAAGCAACTCGTATTGAATTCACACGATTTAGCGCGGAGGTGTGAGGAACCGCTGACTCCAATGTCAGGAATGTTTTTCAACTCGCTACACCGATCGCTGTATCCCATCTCTTCTGCCAAAACTCCTCCGATACTGGCGCCGCGAGCACTTCTTGCTCGACGAAACGAAAAGGATTCCAAAGAAAAGAGCCGCGACCGAAACGTCGCAGCTCTTTCTGTACTTGAGTCTCGCTGATTTTGAATCCACGTCAATCGGTGGTGAAAATTCTTCTAGTGACGTCCACCGCCCCCGCCGCCGTGTCCACCATGGCCACCGCCGCCATGCCGTCCACCACCTCCGCCAGGACGTCCGCCGCGACCGCGACCCCGTCCACCGCCTCCGGGACGTCCGCCACGGCCTCCGCGATCACCACCGCCATCCCTGCGTGGAGGACGATCGCTTCCACCTGCACTCACATGCGGCGGTCCATCGCGATTGAAGTTTGGCTCGCCCTCAGGCTCATCCGGAAAATCCCCGCCACCCTCGATCACCAGCGTGCCTGCCGGCGCCGCTTCGCTCTCACCCGCGGCTGCCACCGGAGGAGGCGCTTCCCCACCACCCATCTTCGCGCGCTGTTCCTTAAGAATCGCTTTGCGCGAGAGCCGGATGCGGTTGCCTTCCACCGCCAGCACTTTTACCAGCACCTGGTCGCCTTCCTTCAGTTCATCGCGAACATCCGCAATGCGATGCTCTGCCACTTCGCTGATGTGCAGCAACCCTTCGGTTCCAGGGATGATTTCCACAAATGCGCCGAAATCCGCCAGCCGCGTGACTTTGCCGAGATACGTCTTCCCGACTTCCGCGGTCGCCGTGATATCGCCGATAATCTGCAGCGCCTTGGCCGCCGACGCCTGATCGCTCGAGGCCACTTTGACTAGGCCGGAGTCTTCCACGTCGATCTTCACTCCGGTCTGCTCCACGATCGAACGGATCATCTTTCCGCCCGGCCCAATCAGATCGCGAATCTTGTCGGTCGGGATCTGCACCGTGTAGAAACGCGGCGCGTAGTCGGAAATCTTCTCGCGCCCGGCCGAGATGACTTCTTCCATTTTGCCCAGGATGTGCATTCGCCCGCGCTGGGCCTGTGCCAGCGCTTCGCGCATGATCTGCGAAGTGATGCCGGCCACTTTAATGTCCATCTGCAACGCGGTAATGCCGTCCTTCGTTCCGGCGACTTTGAAGTCCATGTCGCCATAGTGATCTTCCGCGCCCGCGATGTCGGTCAGGATGGCGTACGCATCGCCTTCCTTCACCAGTCCCATCGCAACTCCGGCTACCGGAGCTTTCAGCGGAACGCCCGCATCCATCAGCGCGATGGAAGCGCCGCAAATCGTGGCCATCGATGACGACCCGTTCGACTCCAGAATGTCGGACACCACGCGCATCGCATAAGGCCACTTCTCTTCCGTCGGAAGCACGGCCGAAACGGCTCGCTCCGCCAGCGCTCCGTGCCCGATCTCACGCCGCCCAGCGCCACGCATAAATCCAACTTCTCCAACAGAAAATGGTGGAAAGTTGTAGTGAAGCATGAAGCGCTTCTTGGCTTCCCCTTCGAAGCCCTCAAGGCGCTGCATGTCGTCGCTGGTGCCAAGAGTGGTGGTCACGAGGGCTTGCGTTTCGCCCCGGGTAAAGATTGCGCTGCCATGGGTACGCGGCAGGACCCCGGCCTCGATCCAGATTTCACGGATCTCGTCGAACGCCCGCGCATCCGGACGCCGCTTCTGATTGATCACCTGCTCGCGGAAGATGCGCTCGCGGAGCACTTCGTAGTAGTGCTTCAGCTTGGCATGCGCTTCTTCGTCGTCTTCCGGAATCTCGGCGGCCAGCTTCTTCTTGATTTCCTTGACCAGTCCGTAGCTTTCCGCCTTGGGATGCTTCTTGGTATCGAGGGCATCGGCGAGGTCGGCTCCGACTTTCTTCTTGAGATCGTTGTAATAAGCGTCGTCGAACTGCGGCGGCTCGACCTTCCGCTTCTTCTTGCCGACTTTCTTGCTGAGGTCGCTGAGCGCGGCGCAGATTTTCTTGATCTCGGTGTGCCCGAACTCGATGGCGTCGACGACCGTCTCTTCCTTCACTTCTTTCGCGCCGGACTCAATCATCACGATGCCGTCAGCGGTGCCGACGACCATGATGTTCAGCAGGCCCTCGCGCATTTCGTCGTATGTCGGATTCACTACGAAGGCGCCGTTGACCATGCCCACGCGAACAGCGCCGATGGGACCGAGAAACGGAATGTCGGACAGAGTTAAAGCGGCGGAGGCGGCATTGATGCCCAGAACGTCGGGATCATTGTTGCTGTCAGCGGAGAGCACGAAGGCGATGACCTGGGTCTCGCACTTGAATCCCTCGGCGAACATGGGCCGAACCGGCCGGTCGATCTGGCGGCTGGTGAGGACTTCGCGCTCGCTCATGCGGCCTTCGCGCTTGATGAAGCCACCGGGAAAACGTCCGCCGGCGTAGGTGTACTCGCGGTAATCCACGGTGAGTGGGAAGAAGTCGATGCCTTCCCGCGGGTCGGGATTGGCAGTCGCAGCGGCGAGAACGACGTTTTCGCCGAGCCGGACCACAGCGGAGCCGCCGGCCTGTTTGGCGAGCTTTCCGGTTTCAAATGAGATTTCTTTGCCGCCGGTGAGATGAACTGTAACGCTGGTTGCTTCTGGTTTCATGGATTCATTCCTTTGAGTGGGAGCTTCGCCCATCGTTCCGCAGGAACTGCTCGGAGAGAGCTGCGGGTAGCAATGGGGCACCTGTGTTGCAAGAAAGCGCGAGAGCGCCCGGACACCATGAGGGTGTCGGACGACTGCGAGGGTTCAGCGCTTGAAAAACGCACGTGTGGAGAAGTCCTCGATGCTGTGCCGCCTCACCAGAGACGGATGCTCAGAAATTTGCTGGAGGCTGACGTGAATTCGAGTGCCCATCACCCGCGCAGTAACGCGGGAAAACGGGTTTCCAGGCCAACCTACTTGCGGATGCCGAGTTTCGTAATGACCGTCTTATAGCGCTCGGAATCGTATTTCTTGAGGTAGTCGAGCAAGCTACGGCGCTTGCTAACCAGCATGAGAAGCCCACGGCGCGAGCCATGGTCCTTCTGGTGCGTCTTGAAGTGCTCCGTCAACTGGCCAATGCGCTCGCTAAGCAGAGCGATCTGGACTTCGGGACTGCCCGTATCGCTAGGATGCGTGCCGTACTGGTCAATGAGGGTTTTCTTTTGCTCTCTGGCTAACACTAAACTGGTGCACTCCTGTTCTTAATCGATTGTCTATGTGACGTTTAGAGAATATCACGGCGAGTTGCGGAGCGTAAAGGATTACGCTTTAGCAACTACCGAGACAGAGTCTCAACTGAGTCTCGCCGCAGGGGCCCGATCTTCTCTATCGAACAGCAACTTTAGCTGGGACTTCCACGCTACCCTGGAACGACAAAAGGTGATGCTGCGCGATGTCATAGGAGGTTGCGGGGTAATCGACTTTAGGTTCTTGCAACCGACCATACATCCGTTGAGCCGCATCTGACACGCCATACTGCTCGGCAATCAGGCCGAATCCAAACCAGATCTCTTCATTCGGTTCTTCCATTTTCCCTGCATCCATCGCTTTTAGCAGCAACTCCCTCGCCTCGCTGGTTTTACCCGCTTGAGCGTATATGCAGCCCAAAGTATGCAAAATGGCAAAAGCATTCTTGTCCCAAAAACCCTATGATATTCGTCGTTTGTTCGCCATGCTAGAATCCCGGTCATGGCTCGGCGACCTGGCTTCGGAGGTGGGGAGAAGATATGGACCGCCGAGGATCTCAAGGAGATCAGCCGGAATCTGGCGCTGCTCAGCGAGCACGCGGTTCGAGACGTTTACCAGCGTGCTTATCGCGAATGCGCCATTATCAACAGCTCCACATTTCCGCCGCCGCGGGCGATTCAGGAATTAGTGCAGGCGTGGAAGCAGCTGCGGAAGTGGTGGCGGTAAGGTGCGATCGTCCCTCCTCCAAACTTATCAGATCAGCGGAAGTTTTCGACGAGCATGGTTTGGGCCTGTTCCTGACCGGGCTGGTCGAAAGCGATGGTGTGGCCGTCGAGAGTAGCGCCGAGCCAAAACGGGGTGCGGTCGAGGACCGCAATCGTGGTGGTGCGCTGGTGAGAGAAGTCGTAAAAACTGAGGACGGCCTGATGCCCGAGCGACGGGCCTACAAATAGAATTCCGCCCTCGACGACTTGCCAGCTGGCCCAGGTACCGGGACGCACGAGCGGAACCAGAGTTTCCGGGCCGCCGTCAGTGCGTACTTGCCAGATTTCAGGCTCCGGGACAAAAGACTTCGCATAATAGAGAGTTTTGCCGTCGAGAGATTCCAGGGCAGCGTGTCCCCCGTGTTGGGTCACCTGCACAGGAACCCCGCCAGCGATCGGAACCTTCCAGACCTGAACATCTCCGGAGCGGTTCGACGCGAAGTAGATCCACTTGCCGTCGCGCGAATAGCTAGGGACTTCACTCTCGAATTTCTCGGGCGTGACCACCACGGGCGCTCCGCCGCGCAAGCTCGCGGTAAGAACCTTGGTACCATCCGGCGAATTCGCGTCGAAAACGATCGACTGGCTATCTGGTGACCAGCGAGGTGTGCCAGCAACTCCGACAGCAGTAAGCTGAAACGGATTGCTACCGTCACGATTGCTGACCCAGATTTCCATGGTTCCAGACGCGTCTGACATGTATGCAAGCTTTTTCCCGTCGGGAGAAAACTGAGGAGCCGGTCCCTGGTCGGTGTCGCTGGTCGAAGAGATAAGAAGTTCGGGAGCATTTTGGCCAGAAGAGGAAATGTCCATCTGCCAGATGCTGAGGCTACGGAATAATCGCTCGTACGCCATGCGGTATCCGTGGTGGGAGATCGCCGGGTCCCATGCGGGTGAGCCAGCCTCCTTGATCTGCACGACGGAGTCGGGGACGTCGAATGAAGCACGCCAAAGCGTGGGATGGCCGCTGCGATTGGCGGAATAGATCACCGAGTGTCCGTCGGAGGACCACTGCGGGGAACTGACGATCCTGCCCGGTTCGGAAAGGAGACGCGCGGGTCCGTCGCCATTGGCAGAAGCGAACCAAATTTCGTCGGGACTTCCCATCTCGTGCTCCCGTACGAAGAGAAGGTGCTTGCCGTCCGGAGAAAACGTGCCTCCCCAATCGACCGCCATAGCCGGAGGCTCGGTCAAGCGGCGCACGGTGGTACTGCCAGAATTGCTTAGTGAAAGAAGATAGATTCCGGTTTGCCGGGTGATGGACTGACCGGAGAAGACCAGTGACTTGCCGTCGGGGGACCAGTCGAGTTCGCCGCGTTGCGGCACAATCCCTTCCGTGTCGAGTTCGCGCTCGAGCGTGCGTGGCGTCGCCGAAGTGGAGGACGGGGTGTAGGAGGCGAGCGAAGACCGGCGCGAGTTCTCCGCGTTGGGCTCCTGCTCGGCGCCACCATCGGACGGAACGATGTAAATCGTAAATTTCTGATTGGCAAAGCGGGAAAAGGCGATGGATCGTCCGTCGGGTGACCATGCCGGCCGGCAGTCGCCATCGCTGCGCGTCAACTGGACATGCCGGTCGCTGCCCACTGAGGCGACGAACAAACCGACCTCATCGGCATTTCCGTGAAAGCGGACGAAGGCAACGGAGTTTCCGTCCGGCGAAAAAGCGGGTTCCGTCGCGCCGATGATTGGCAGGGGCCGGTAGCGCTGTGGCGAAAGCTTCGCAGATGGCCTCGCGACATATCCGGCAACATTCTTCAGCAGGATGCTTCCGCCAAAAAGCAGGCCGAGAAACAGCACCAAGTCCGCCGCAATCGTGAGCCATCCTCGCGCTGCCGGAACTTTCGTTTTCTGATCGAAAACGAGCGGGACTTGCGGCAGTACCGGCAAAATATCGTGAACAATTGCCGGAGCGGCCGGAACTGCCACGGCAACCGGCGAGCTTGCATAACCAGTTGATCCCGAATTCACCCATTCGACGGTCGCGATGAAACGGTAGCCACGGCGAGGCAGCGTTTCGACGTAACGGGGAGCGTCCGCGGACTCACTGAGCGCCTCGCGGAGTTTGTTCACCGCAGCGTTCAGTCCATGGTTGAAGTCGACGAAGGTGTCAGCTGGCCAGAGGCGGGCGCGAAGCTCCTCTCGGGTGACGAGCTCTCCCGGTCGACTCAATAAGACCGCAAGGATTTCAAAAGGCTGCCCGACCAGCCTTAGACGGGTACCGAATTTCCACAACTCATGCGTATACAGGTCCACTTCAAACGGACCGAAGCGTGCACGATGTGAGCCATTGCGGGTCATTTGCGGAGCGTGCCGTTTAGATGCTTCTTCTTCTTACGGCGCATAACTCACTCTTGTTCCCTATGGACGAACAATTAAGTCTTTTGTCATCAGGTTTTTGCTGGACGAGGTCCCGCTTTTGTGGAAATGACACGGCTTGCATCGCGGAATGACTCCGGCTGCATTGTCATCGAATCAGTTCCCCTTCATTTTGAGCGTGCTCGGGAAACCCTCACAAGACCCGAGCCCGGGAGGGGACTATGGGAGGCATTCACATTCGAACGCTTGGCTTCGGAGCGGTGGTGATATTGGGATTGATCGTGGTGGGATTAATCGCGCCGGGGAGCGCATGGGGGCAGGCCACGTCGAAGGCGCCGGAACAGTGCAGTCTGGCGGTAGTCACTCGGATGGTTGGCGGAGACGCTCCGGTCTGCGACGGAGCGATCGTCAAGAAAATGGCTCGCAGTGGACATGCGTTTGAACAGAATGAATTCGGGATTGCTTCGGTGCTCGCGATTGGTCCAGATTACAGCGAGAAGGAAGGGTTCCGCTGGCTAGAAATGGCGGCGCGGCGAGGATATGCCCCCGCCGAGGTTAATCTGGCGGTTATGTATTTGAACGGGTGGGGGACCGAGGCAAATTATGGAGCAGCACAGCTTTGGCTGAGGGCGGCGGCGGATCAGGGATTTGCGCGCGCCTATTACAACCTAGGAATTCTATATATGGAGGGGAAAGGTGTCCGGCGAGACAACGCCGAGGCGTTTCGGTGGTTCGACAAGGGAGCGGAGAAAGGCGACAGCGCCGCCGAAACCAATCTGGGATATCTGTACGACGAGGGACTGGGCTGTGCACGGAGTCCCGAGAAGGCCGTGATCTGGTATCGCAAAGCCGCCGAAGCTGGAAACGCCTTGGGCCAGACTAATCTCGCTGACTTGTACCTGCGAGGAGAAGGTGTGGCACAGGACGATGCAGAGGCGTTCTACTGGTTCCAGAAAGCTGCGGCGCAGGGACAGACGGGAGCGCGCATCATGCTGGGATGGATGTACGGGCAAGGCCGGGGAACGAAAAAAGATCTCGTGGCGGCTTACTCCTGGATTTCAGCGGCGACGGGTGCGGGAGATCCTCGCGGGAGTGATCTGCTGCACGCGCTGGAGAAGAAGCTGACGGCCGGGCAGGTCTCGCAGGCTCAGGATCAAGCAGAACAGCACCGCCGCGAGGCGCAGCTCCTCGTGATGGCGTTGGCGCAGTAGGTAGACAGCGGCAGTGAGCGGCTGTCTGGATCGCTGGGAGCACCGCCGCCGTTGTGATGGCAGTTACGGGTCAAAGTGATTACGATCCGAGGCAAAATAATTTGGGTTCAATCGGCTGACTTGGACGTATGATGTGTCCCTCAGGAATTAAAGAAGAGGTCCACTGAGAGAAAGTTTGGTGGACGGTTCTTTGGTGGACGAACGTAGATTGGTCCGGCGTGGTTCGCGAACGTTGGACTCGCCAGGTCCGTCCGGTTCCGCAACTCTACGCGAAGCCTCACTCCCCCAAGGGGCGCGCCACAACCGTCGAAGGAACTTCGGCGAATGCATTTTCTGGAGGGCGGCATGAAGAAACTTTTCTGGCTGGTAATTCTGGCACTGGCTCTACCCATCACCGCATCGGCAAGCAGCGGGGGAGTTGATTTTTCCAATAGCGGCGGCATGTTGACTGGGACGAACAGTGGGCTCGCGCTCACCGGTTCAGTGCTGTTCGCCGTGAACGGACTGAATGGAGGCGGGCTGGTTACAGGCAGCGATCTCGGATCGGTGAGTTTCTCCACTGGGGCGTTGTCCAGCGGCAGCCTGCAAATGGGTGGGACCTTCGCTGCCGGGGGAACGTTTGTAATCACCGGCAACGGCAGCAGCGGAGTGCCGAACGGCGTGATCTTCAGCGGATCGTTTGATAGTCCAGTGACGTGGACTCTGGTCACGCTGGCCAATGGTACCCACAACTATACGTTGACGGGAACCTTGACCGGCACACTTGGCAGCAGCCTTATGACGAATGGCATCACCGTTCAGCTGACGATTAACACTGGGAAGGGCTACTTCAACGGAAGCACAACGATCTCGAGTGGCGATACCAACATCGGCGTGGTGCCAGAGCCTGCCACGCTGTCTATGTTCGGAGCAGGCTTGGTGGTTCTGGCCTTCGCGGCTCGCCGCAGGCTGAAGATCGCCCGTTGAGACACAGATTCCGTTCGCGGTTGTAGGGTTTTGATCCGGTCAAATTTCGATAGTCTCTGAACGTGCGAGTGCCGTCTTACGAAGAGGAACTGGCACTCGCATTTCCGTTTGTCGCTGGAAATCCGCGAAAGTCAAGATTCCCAATCTCTGAGGGGTGAAGGTCGTTACCGCGGGAAAACTTTGGCAATCGCGGTCACCAAGCCGGGAATGGTAAATTCCTTGGCCGCAATGTCGACCGGCAGCCCTCGCTCGCGGAGGGTGGCTGACGTAACCGGTCCGATCGAGGACATCAGAATTCCGGCGATCTCCCGGCGAGTTTGGCGTTTTCCCAATCCCATCAGTTCCACGAAATTCTTGACGGTTGAGGAACTCGTGAAGGTCACGACGTGGGGACGCTGTTTCGGATTTCGTAGGGCCGACCGCAACCGGGTACGCGATGCTGCGGGCACGACCGTCTCGTAGGCTTCCACGACGTCGACCTGAGCTCCGGCTTTGCGCAATTCGCGGGGAATGACGTCGCGAGCGACTTTGGCGCGAACCAGCAGCACGCGCTTCCCTTTTACTTTCTTCCGGAGGCTGCGGACTACGGATTCGGCCACGTATTCTTTGGGAACCACGTCGACTTTGACGCCACGCTTTTCGATCGCTTTCTTGGTCGCTGGACCGATTGCCGCGACGCGGATCTCTCCTTCGCGGTTCGGGTGCGACAGATTGAGGCGCAGTCTTTCCAGCCGGTCCCACATGGCTTCGACGCCGTTCACGCTGGTCAGGATCAGCCAGTCGTAGGCAAGCAAATTCTTCAACGCGGAATCCAGAGGTTTAAACGAGTGCGGTTTGCGGATTTCAATGAATGGTATTTCCAGGACGCTTGCGCCTAGGGTACGCAGTTCCGCCGAGAGAGCGCCGGCCTGATGCCAGGCTCGTCCCACCAGCACCCGCACTCCGGTTAATGGCTGTTGCTTTGCAGATTTCACTTTCTTGCTCATGTCAGATTCGCAGGCGATCGCGCCCGCTCCACAGCGATCTATTTGTCTTCTTTCTTGAGGCCAAGTCCCCGCCCGCACATCAGACTTGCGGTGCCGGAGACGGCGGTGTCGGTGGATCGACTTAAGGAATCGATCACATTCTGCTGTTCATTCTTTGTACGATTCTGGCTCAGCTTGAATTTCGCTTCGAGCTTCCTGACGGTGATTTCGAAGCCGACAATGTGGCTCAACATGCGCTGGCGATAACTTTCCGGGAGGCTCGACCACTGCTCGCCGTAGGTCGCTTCGAACGTCGGAATCAGGTCGTCCAACATTCCTAGCAATTCCTCGGGTGCGGCGAACGTGCGAGCGTCGCCGTATGCGTGAACGGCTCCATAGTTCCATGTGGGAACGTTTTCGCGTCCCTCGTAATTTGTGGTGGAGATGTAGGAATGGGGACCGTGGAAGATGGTCAGGCAATAGGGTTGCTCTTGCAGGTAGCGCCAGTGCGGATTGGCCTTGGCGACGTGGCCGCGAAGCAGTATGTGGTCCGCGGATTCTCGAATCACAACTGGAACATGCGTCGCGAATGGGCCTTCGGGCGTCGATGACACCAGGATTACGAAAGGATTCGCTCGCATGAAGGCGAGAGCGGTGGCCTGATCTTCAACACGGAAATGCTCGGGGATGTACACGTTGAATTTTCTTTCGCCCCAGGTGCGGTTCGTTTCGACTACTACCGCTTACGTCGTAGGCTCGGTCGTTTCTTTCTTCCGTACGTGAAGAATCTTTTCTACTTCAGCGATCACGATCCCCTGCTCGTCTTTCACCTCGACGGTAAAGATCGCGTCGTATTTCGGAAGCGTCTTAAGCTTGTCCCGAATGTCGTCGAGTTGGGCGTCGGTCAGGCGAAATTCCGCGCGAACTGCGCCCTTGCCGGGCTTTCGGTAGCGAATCGTGGCAGCCTTGTCCCAAACCACGTATTCGCTGCCCAGGTTCGCCATCACCATGAGCATATAGAAAGGGTCGGTCATGGAAAAGAGCGATCCCCCGAACTGCGTGCCGACGTAGTTGGCATTCCACCAGCGCAGCTTCATTTCCACATCGAACGATTTCAAGTCAGTTCCAATATGCCTCACGCGGATTCCGGCGCCTAGAAATGGCGGGTAGAAATTGATCCAGCGATGAATCGCGTTCGCCGTATTCAGGCCGCCAATCAATTTCGGCAGGACGTTGCGTCTCATGCGGCGCCCCTGGCCTGGTGGCATGACGACCACTGAAGATGAAAAGTGTGCGTGAGAACGAGCCTCATTGGAATCCGAAGAATCGGTTTGAGAACGAGATTTCGCGGAGAAAGCTGGAACAGACGCCGTGAAAATCGAGCCGCCAAGCGGCGGTATAGGATAGCCCGGCACGTAAGTGCCGGCAAGGATGGGAAGATCACGCAAGTCCCGCAGCGACGGCATCCGTTCTCATGCACACCCTGAAACTCGAAAAAATCCGGGACTCGATTCGCACCTCGCGAAGGACCGCTTTTCCTTTCCGCTGTGCGCATCCGCAATCTCATGGGGAAATGGTATCAGGCAGCGTGCCTCGATCACGGTTGAGGAACGACGGCTAGACCCCGGCCATAGACAGCTTCGAGGATCTTGTCCCCGCCGCGGGCGAGCAAAGCGGCGCCGGCTTCGTTGCCAAGTTTCTTCAGCGTCGTCTCCGTCGCGTGAATCGCGAAGAAGCTTTGAGCCGTCGGGGTCGGCGACGATCGATTCCAGATGCAGCCTGCCGTTCTTCATCTCGGCAAAAGCGCCAATCGGGACCTGGCAACCTCCGCCAAGGCTGTTGAGCAACGCGCGTTCGCAGGTCGTGGCGGCGCGGGCCGCGGCGTCATTCAGAAATTCCAGATGTTTTCGCGTGGGGGCGTCGCCTTCCCGGATTTCGATGCCAAGAGCGCCCTGCCCGGCGGCAGGACACATAATGTCGGCGGGAATGATCTGCTTCACCAGTTCGGTTTTGCCGAGACGGTTCAGGCCTGCATAGGCAAGGATGATGGCGTCGTATTCTCCCTGCTCCAGCTTGCGAAGGCGGGTGTCGACGTTGCCGCGCAACGGGTGAATGTCGAGATCAGGGCGGACGGCCTTGAGTTGCGCCTGGCGGCGCAGGCTGGAAGTGCCAACGCGCGCTTTCTGCGGCAGTTCTTGAAAACTGGCATAGTTGCGCGAGCAGAAGGCGTCGCGCGGATCTTGTCTCTCCGTGATGGCAGCGAGTTCGAATCCCTTGGGAAGTTCAGTGGGAAGATCTTTCAGCGAATGCACGGCGAGGTCAACGCGCCCGGCGGCCAGAGCCTCTTCGATCTCCTTGGTGAACATGCCCTTGGTGCCGACCTTAGCCAGAGCGACGTCGGTGATCTTGTCACCCGTTGTGTGGATGATTTCAATCTCGACCTCGTGGCCGCGCGCGCGTAAGAGGGTGGAAATGTGGTTGGCCTGCCAGAGGGCAAGCTGCGAACCACGGGAGCCGATGCGAAGTTTCGTGGGCTTCGGTAATAGGTCCAAATTTCCTCTCTTTACAGAGCGTGCTCACATCCTGATGATCGAAAAGAGTATTCTCGCAATTACGAAAATCCCTCCCACTACCATCAGGATGATACCGATGACTTTATTTATCCGTATCTGCAAATGCTCGAATCGGACGTTCTCGAAGAGGAGAGGATGCCGGAACAAATACCACCCCGCAAGTACAAAAAGGCAATCCCAGACAATGAAAAGGATTCTGATCATTCGATCAGCCCGTGTTCACTGCCGTGTCCCCACTTCGTCTTTCTTTCCCGCCTGCGTAGCATCTTTGTCGCGCAAATTAAAGAGGCGGCGAACGACGTCGACGACCGTCGTCGCCTCCGATTCTTTCGCCGCCGTCTTCAGAGTCGTGATCGGAGTATGCATCACTTTGTTGATGATTCCCCTCGTTAGCGCCTCGATTGCAATTTCCTGCTCGGGGGTCAACTGGCCCATGCGGCCGCGAACCCGGTCGATTTCCGCCTGACGAATCGTTTCCAAATGATCCTGTAACGACACGATCGTCGGGACAACATCGAGCGTGTGCAGGCGGGCTTCGAATTTTTCCACTTCGCCGGTGATGATCGCTTCGGCCAGCTCGGCTTCCTTGTGACGATCAGCAACGTGGCTGGAAACCGCCTGCTGCAGGTCGTCAATGTCGTAGGCAAAGATGCCATCCAGCTTCGCCATGTCCTGCGAAACATCGCGGGGAACAGCAATGTCGATGAAGAACATCGGCCGGTTCTTGCGTCGGGCGAGGAATTGCTCGCCGTGTTCTTTACGGAAAATCGCGTGCGGTGCGCCGGTGGACGTGATGACGATATCGGCACGGTCGCAGGTGTTATACAGATCTTCGAACTTGATGGCCTGCCCATTAAACTTTTGCGCGAGGCCGATGGCGCGCTCGTAAGTGCGGTTGGCGACGAAAATCGAGGCGCAGCCGTGGGCCATCAGGTGGCGGGCGGCGAGTTCGCTCATCTTGCCGGCACCTACGATAAAAACATTCTTGCCTTGCAGAGTTCCGAAAATCTTCTTGGCCAGTTCGACGGCGACGGAGGCGATCGACACCGAAGAAGATCCGACCGCGGTTTCGGTACGAACGCGTTTGGCCACGGCGAAGGCGCGGTTAAAGAGCTGGTCGAGTTGCCCGCGTACCGCGCCAACGGCACGGGCCGTGGCGTAGGCCTCCTTAACCTGGCCGAGAATCTGTGCCTCGCCGACGACCATCGAATCGAGGCTCGAGGCCACGCGGAACAGGTGCCGGACCGCGTCTTTCTCGCGAAATTCGTAGAGGTGCGCGTCGAGCTCTTCCGCCGTCAGATGGAAGTGGTCATGCAGAAATCCGCGAAGATCGGCGTGGCCGTTGGTTGTGTGGGTGATGACCTCCACGCGATTGCAGGTGGAGATGACCATTCCCTCTTCTATCCCGGGATAGGCCGTAAGGTCGCGGCACGCGTCGGGCAGGCGAGCTTCAGGGATCGCCAAGCGCTCGCGCACTTCGAGCGGGCAGCTCTTGTGATTCACGCCAATGAGCTGGAATCTCATGAGACGCCGAACCTGTGGATCGCGGAGAAATAGTTGGCGGCCCAGGCGGCTAGCGCGGCCACGAAGGCGAACGTTGCCAGAACAGCGGCGCGCCGTCCACGCCACCCCGAGTTCCAGCGAGTGAAGACCATGATCATGTACACGGCCCACATCAGCAATGAGAGCAGTATTTTCGGATCGAGGAAATCTACGCGGCCGATGGTGGGCGCGGTGATAGCCACGACCGATCCGGTAATCAGGCCCAACGTCATGAATGGAAATCCAAGGAGGAGCGACCGGTAGCCGATCTGATCGATGACTTCGAGCGCAGGCAAGAATGCGATCAGACTCGTGGGCTTCTTGGCCTTCAGGCGGCGCTCCTGCAGCAGGTACAGCAGACTCGCTCCGAAGCTGACCAACAAAGCGGCATAGCCGGTGAAGATCAACATGATGTGGGCGATGAGCCATCCCTTATGTGAGACAAACTGCATCAGTAGCACCGGCTGTTCATCAACGGCCGCTACAAAAGTGAGGAAGAACACCACAGGAAAGACGACCACTCCGGGGGACGTGGTGTGATAGATCGAATAGATGACCATGAAGAAAGTCATCGACAGAAAAGCCAGCAAAGACTCGCCGTTATGAACCGACGCCCAAACGACATGACCGGAAAGGAACAACTCCGTGAGAGAGACGAAATGAAAGACCATGCCTAGGCTGGCGGCGTGCAGGGCGATACGGCTAAACAGGTCGCTCGTGCGCGTGAGTGCGACGAAAGCGTAGATCAAGCTGATGAAGTAGCAACCCAGCGCGAAGCGCAGCCAAAGCAGTGCCATATTCGGTATAAGTTCCGGAATCCCATGAGTTTACCGCAAATCCGGGGTTCCGGCCCCAGTCCTCTTCTACCGCTTTCATTTTCCACGAGGGGCAGGATAAGGCCAACAAATCGGGTCACTTAAGGGTGTGATTAGAATCACAGACTCAGGTCATGCTTGAGACTGCGCCACCACTGCGGGTTTCGCGAGCCCTTTATTCTGACTTCGGCATGGCGTGTGGATTGGGCATCCCCGGAGGGATTGCGGTGTGGCCGCCGCCCATCGAACCCATGTCCCCAGGGGCAAAACAGGTGACGCGTCCGCTGGCCGCAACGCGCAATTGGGAAGGACAGGCACCGGCTGTGAGCGCGCCCGTTCCTTGATTCTGCACGGAAAAGATCTGGCCGCTGGCATTGCCGGCGACGCCAATTGTCATCCCGGGCATGTCGTATGCCACATAGAAGGGATGTTTGGCTTGATTCGCCTGCATGGCACAGTCACTTGCCGCTTTGGATTGGTCGGCGGGGACATGCACGTCCAGGCGTCCACAGTTTGTCGCGGAGGGTCCGGAGTATTCCACAAGCTTTTGCTGGACTGCGTCTGGTGTCTTCGAAGAGGGAGCTGACGACGCTGGTGTGCTAATTGCGCCTGAGGGCGTTGCGGACTTGTTGCACGCCATCAGCGAGCACAGCGTGACTAGCAGTAGGACTGAGGGAGTTTTCATAACAGGGAGATTGTATTCGAGAAGTGCCTGCTAGGGCGTGGATGTAATCCTTTCGACAACGGCCACGAGTTCAAGCAACAATCTGGGGACAGCCGTTCTCGGCTGTCCGTCCAGTGTAGCTGGGTGTTTTGGGGCGCCATGGTTAGCGCGCGCCGGTGAGCCGTCGGATCAAATCGACTTCCGCCTGGCGGTAGGGCGTTCCGTCCCCCCGTAATACTTCATGAAACCACACTGGCGGCTGTTCTTTGACATAGGGATGATCCCACGACTCCCACGGGTAATACGTTTGCGTTTTGCCGGCGACGAAGCCCCAGTTGATAGCTGCCACCCGCTCCTGCTTCGCGAGGGGGAGAATCGTGTCGAAGGTGCTTCCCACGGAACGCGCCATGTATTCGGTGCAGAGAATGGGGCGATGAAATCGGCGAAGCCACGCAATCTCAGCTTTAAAGGATTCCGGCCAGCTGTAGTTGTGAAAGGTAATGACGTCAGACTCGCGTAGCTGAATCTGCTCCAGTTCGTCGACCTTGGACTCGTCGGCGGACGTGTCGATTTCGTAGACGCCGCTGGTGAGCGGCTGCACGGGATTCATTTCGCGCGCCCACGCGAATGCCTGCGGCAGCAGGATCGCGATTCGGGCTATCTTTTCATTATTTCGTAGCTCAGTCTTCGGATAGTTTCCGGCCTGATCGGAACCCGGCTCATTCCAGATGTCCCAGCCAAGGATGCGATCGTCCTTCGCAAAGGCACTGACTATGCCCTGCACGTAGGCCTTGAGCCGCGGCTCCTGGCCTGGATCGGCAAGCGCCTTTGCTCCGGGGCTTTGCACCCATCCGGAATTGTGCACCCCTGGGATGGGCGCGTGCTGTGGCCCGAGTTGCGGAAGCGGGTCCCAGCAGGAATCAAACAGAACGAAGAGCGGCCGGATGTGATGGCGCGCCGCAATTGTGAGAAACCTATCGATGCGCTTGCGGAAGCCGGCTGGGTCCTGTTGCCAGAGCAGGTCGTGAAGAAACACCCGCATAGTATTCATCCCCATGGCTTCGGCCCACCCCAGTTCCCTGTCGATCTGATCGGGATCGAAGGTCGCTTCCTGCCACATCTCCAATTCGTTAATCGCGGATTTCGGAATGTAGTTGCTGCCAACCAGCCACGGCTGCTGCGCGTACCAGCCATTCGCCTTTTGCTCGGACCAGCGGGAGGTTTGGGACCATGCAGCAGTGGGGAGAATGAAAATCAGGATTAGAAACCACGACGATCGGAATATTTTCACGGAGGAACTCCGCTGCATTTATATGCCGCAGGCGGTAGTCAGATCAACTTAAGATGGAACGTGGTGGTCTGGCATCGCCCGCGAATCGCTAGCGGCGCTCGAGCTGTGGGAGCAGGACCGACCGACGGCGCTTCTTAGCCTGTTCGACGGAGTAGGCGACCAGGCCGGCGAAGGCGCTGTAGGGCAATGGCCCCAGTCCCATTTCCGCAAAGATCCGCACCGGGATGTAGGTCAACAGGAACACCCAGACGAAGGTCGCATGTTCCAAAGCGTAGCCGATCACCGCTCCCGCCACCATATAAGTGGCCAGCATCACGGTCTCGGCAGCAAGGTCGGGAGGAAATCCGATTCCTCGTGCGGCGGATGCCATCGTTGGCGCCCAACTGAGCGCGCCGAGCACCGGCAGCATCATGGCAAGAAGAGCGGCTGGCAAAAACCGCAACGCATAAAAACGGTGGACAAAGGGATTCAGGTGATTGCGGATACCGCGCCAGTACGGCTTGTCGGTCATCACGTAAGTCTTCCCATCCGGGCCCGGCTTAAACACTCCCTGCGCCAACTGGTAGTCGCAAAAGCGGTCATGCTCACTGTGGACCTGTTCGAACACGGCTTGCGCGCTGGACGGAGGCGCAACCGGGCATCCCAATAATGCCGCGCGCGCGTCGTGCTTGCGCTTCATCTCCGCCGGTTCCTTGATATAAGGGCATTCCTGCACGGTCTGGTACGGAGGACAATCGAGCACCGACTTCAGCTGCATGTTGCGCGTAGTGAGGAGCGTGTTGTCGGTAAACCACGTGTGAAACGACATCAGTGAGCTGCTGCCGACGGGCCGCATCGATCCCACTTTGAGTTTCTGTTCGACAATCATTACGACGCATCTTGAAGTTTCTGCGGGATTCAAGTAGACGCGCATCAGATTGTGGCCGTAGTTGCTGATGCGGTAGGTGCAGAGCGGCCAGTAACTGAGGGCGGCGAGTTTCTGATCGAAGGGTTCGTAAAACGCGGCCTGCTGCGGCGACAGCGCCGCGGATGAGACCTCTTCTATCTGATAGTGAATGGGAATGCCGGGCACACTCTGCCGCAATTGCGGCAGGCCGCCGAAGATAATCTTGCCCACCGTATAAAGAAACACTGCTAGATCTGCATCCACTGGCCAGCGCATGTACGTCTTCTCAAAAGGGAGATATCGCGAAAAGCGTAGCAAGGTTCCCGGCGCTGAAAGAGTTACGAAGGTGCCTTCGTTCAGAGGAGACCACTGGGTGCGGGACGCGTTCCCCTCCTACGTCCGCCGGCCCTGCGACATTTCGGGATCGTTAGTCCACGCCCAGACTTGCGAGTGTTTCTTCGAGCAATGTGGCGTCGATCGTCAGGCGGCGCCCCTCTGCCTTTACGTCTTCAATCTCATCGAAGGCGCGAAAAAGCCGGAGTTTGACGGCGCCGTATTGTTCGGCATCGGTCAGAAGGCGGCCGTGCACGTGGGACCAGCTCGCAAGAACCGCATCGGGAAGAAACACACTGACCGCATAAGTAAGCTTCCGGTCGGAGGTGACGTCGAAAACGAACTCAGTGGCGGGAGCTTCAGGATCATCCGCGATGGCCGGGCGTTTGCCCACGAAGTAGTACTGGTAGACGTAGCCTTGGGCCCCGGTATAGGTTTTCAGGCGGCGGACGGTCATAGGGTCATTATCAGACGCGGGCTGAAATTTGTCTCTTGATTCGATTCCTCCCCCGCCGAGTTTCCCACTGAGGAACGGTCGCTCAATCTTTACCGAATCCTGCCGATATCTGTTCTCAGGGAGAAGTCCGCATGCTGTCGCAATGGTTCTGGGTTCCGTTCGGAACGATGGTGATCCTGCTGCTGTACCAGCAACTGCGTCTCTACCGGATCCAGCGCGAGGCAAAAACCAAGGAAGAGCTTTTCCAGATTGTCACCGAAAACGCGGCGGACATGATCGCGCTGGTCGACGTGAAAGGGCGCCGTCTCTACAATAGCCCGGCCTACAAGAAGATTCTGGGGTACTCGGCGGCAGAACTGGGCGAGACCTCGGCCTTCGAGCAGATTCATCCTGACGATCGTTTCAGGGTGCTTGAGGCCGCGCGCGAGGCGCGCGAAACCGGCGTTGGCAAGCGACTCGAGTACCGCATCAAGCACAAGGATGGAAGCTGGCGCGTACTGGAGTCGGTGGCCAGCACGATTCGAGACGGCAAGGGCCAAGTGGCGAAGCTGGTGATCGTGAACCGCGACATCAGCGAGCGCAAGCGAGCCGAGCAGCAACTCGAGCACAATCTCTTCCATGATCCGTTGACCGGATTGGCGAACCGGCGGTCATTTCTCGATCGCTTGCAGGATGCTTTTGCGCGCTCGCGGCGCAGTCTTGGGCGAGCATACGCGGTCCTCCTGGCGAACGTCGACCATTTCAAAGTTTTCAACGAGGGCATGGGATCCGGGACAGGTGACCTGATTTTAGCGGAGATCGGCCGGCGGCTTGGAACGCAGCTCAGGCAAGACGATCTGATCGCCCGCCGCGAGCCCCGGATTGCCGGGAACGCCGTGCTCTTCCGCCTCAGCGGAGATGAGTTCGCCATCCTGTTGGACGGGCTAGGCGATCCGAGCGACGCGCTGCGCGTCGCGAAGCGGATGCAAGCGGCGGTGGCCGAGCCTTTCATCGTCGAGTCGCGAGACACGCGGATCTCAGTCAGCGTGGGGATTGCCTTGAGCACGATGGAGCACGAACGCCCCGAGGGGATCCTCAAGGACGCGGACGTGGCACTGCGCCGCGCCAAGGCGATGGGCGGCTCGCGCTGCGAAGTGTTCGACGAGGCCATGCATACCCGGGCGGTCGGGCGCCTGAAACTGGAACAGGATTTGCGCACGGCGATGGAAACTCAGCGCTTCCGAATCTTCTACCATCCGGTCGTGCACCTGGCGACGCGCAACATTGTGAGCTTCGAGGCGCTGCTGCGCTGGGATCATCCGACACAGGGACTGATTTCTCCTTACCGCTTCATTGAAGCCGCCGAAGATAGCGGGGTGCTGGTGTCGATCGGCCACTGGCTGCTGGTCCAGGCATGCCGGCAATTACGGGAGTGGCAATCGAGTCATTCCAGCGGTGAACCGGTGAGCATTACCGTGAACATTTCGGCTCGGCAGTTTGCGGACGCACGACTGGCCAGTGACATTCAGGATGCGCTGCAGCAGACGGGGATCGATCCTGCGCAATTGCAACTGGAAATGACCGAAAGCGTCGCTGCGGCGGACCCGAAGTTGACTGTCACCGTGCTCTCGCATTTGAAGCATCTCGGGATCGCTGTCATCCTCGATGACTTTGGGACGGGATCAACCTCGCTGCGTGGGCTGCGGCAGTTTCCCGTGGACGCATTGAAGATCGACCGCTCGCTGATCCGGGAAATGCTGGCGGATCGTTCGGCTTGCGACATTGTCGAACTGATCATCGCGCTGGCTCACAAGATGGGGCTGCGGGCAATTGCCGAAGGGATTGAAAGCGCAAAGCAACTTGACCGCCTGCTCGAACTCGGTTGCGAATACGGGCAGGGCTACTATTTCTCGCAGCCACTCGAAGCCAAGGCGGCGTTGCAGTTCATGCGCCAGCAGGCCTCGAATCAGGCGAGAGCTGCTTCTCCTTAGTTGGGTACGTCTCTCAGCCGAATTTTCATCCGATGGGTTGCCATCTTATTCGCCCGCCTACCTCGTGCCGTTTCCTGGAGACACCACCCTTCCATATTCCGTGGCACGGCTGAGCCGGTCGAACAGCCGCCACGCTTCCAGCGACACTTTGCTGATGGCCTCCTCTCCGTCGCGTTCGTTGCCGAGGAATGACGTCATCACGCAGATGACATAGGGCCGGCCTTCGACGAAGACGATGCCAGAGTCGTTCCGCACCGCCTCCAGCGCGCCGGGCTTGTCGGCGACTTTCAAGTCAGCGGGCAGGTCTCGGGGAATCCATGAATGTTTGTTTGTGCTGAGCATCTTGAAGAAGTCCGCTGTGGATTCCTTGTCCAGCACCTTGCCGCGGTAGATCGTGTCCAGCAGCATCATCATTTCCCTCGGCGTCGAGATATTCTCTCGGCCCTGCTTGGCTGCTTCGAGGTCCATCATTTTCCGGCGCAGCCGGGTATGGGTCAGGCCGAGCGAGTCGAGCATCGCATTGACGTTCGTCATCCCGACGCGGTCGATGAGGACATTGGTCGCGGCGTTGTCGCTGACTGCCACCATCATGGTGGCGAGATCGCGCAGCGTGATGCGGGTGACGCCTGGAGTTAGTCCGTTCATGATGTCGCTATCGGGAACAAGGTCGGACGACTGCACGGTATACAGATCCGTCAGCTTGAGCTTGCCTTGCTGTGCCTGGAGGTAAAGATTGGCCAGGACGGTGATCTTGATGGAGCTGGCCTGGGCGAACACTTCGTCTTCATGCAGCAGGTAGTGGTCGCCGGTCGTGAGGTCCTGGATTGCAACGCCCATCACGCCGTCGAGACGCTGGTCAACATCCTGAATGCTAGCCTCGAGTTTCTGCCACAGGACTTTTTGCTTGCCGGCGGAAGGAGCGGGTGCGGCGGTTTGGGCGAGACAGGTGGCAAGGAGCAGCCAGCAGCAAAGCGAGAGTTTCACGGAGAGGTCTCCTGACGGCACGGATTGTAGCAGGAGTGGTCCGAGCCAAGCGGGATGGGGAGTCGCCTACGGATAAGCCGCGTTAGCGGTTTCATCCGTCAATCTTGGCTTCTCGCAGTTGTTTCACCGCAGTTTCCGAGCTGACGGGAGAATAGTAGATCTCTTTGAACGTGTAGGAGCGCGCCTTGGAACCCACGACCGGGAGGATTTCGATATGCCAATGATAATCCTCGTCGATGGTCTTCCAGTATCCAAGATTTCGCGAGGGGTGAATGCTGCTGGGAGACGTATGCAGCACTAGGTGAAAGTCCTCGGTAACGGTTCGAATGCGTTGCAGCGTGCGCCGCAGCAGCGCGGCCAGGTTGGTGCGCAGACCCGGCTTGTTCAGGCTGGTACGCTCGAACGATGCGTCGTGATTGCGCGGCATGATCCACGTTTCATAAGGAACGCGCGGAGCATACGGGCATAGGGCGAGGTAATCCCCGCGAGTTTCGACCACGCGCTGGGCGTCCCGCTCCTCCTGTTGGATGATGTCGCAAAACACGCAGCGTTCTTTGCTGACGAAATACTCTCGCCCGGCGCGCAATTCGTAGAGCACTCGCCGCGGCACGAACATGGTTGCCGTGATCTGCGAAGTGGGATGGCTGAATTCCTGACCGGCATTCTTACCGTAGTCCTTAAACAGGCTGACATACTTGATGCGCGCGTCGCGCTTGAGGTCAAGGATGCGTTCGGCGGCCACGCGCAGAAAATGGGCAATCTCGTCGTCGCTGGCGATCCAAAGATGGCGCTCATGGTTCGAATTCTCGACCAGCACCTCATGGGCCCCGACGGAGTGCATCCGGTCGTAAATTCCATCTCCACGGCGGTCCGGCTCGCCTTCAATGCGGTAAAGAGGCCTGGGATGCACGACGGAACGCGCGGACCACGGAACTCCGGGTGCGTTTGGGGACTTGGCGATGATCTGTGGAGAGGTCGCGGCGGTCGCGCAAAACGGGCATGTGGCGTCGGAGCGCAGCGAGTCACCGGGATCGTCCCCGGTCATGACCCAAGAGCGGGTGATCGGGTCCTTGCGGAGTTCCATCGATTAGAAGGAGAACACCGGTGAGAAGCGGAGTCAACCAGCATTTGCTGCGGTAATTTTCCACGGAGGGATGCGAAATGACGCAGGAGCAGATCGCCCTGCTTTGCTATAATCCGCCGAAGCCCCGCCTGATTCGACGAGGAAGATGACCGAGCCGTCCACTCCGCTGATGCGGCAGTATGCCGCAGTCAAAAAAGACCATCCCACGGCGCTTTTATTCTTCCGCCTCGGAGACTTCTACGAACTTTTCTTCGACGACGCAATCGTCGCGGCGAAAGAGTTGCAAATCACGCTGACCTCCCGCAATAAAGAGAAAGGAATCGCCGTCCCCATGTGCGGTGTGCCCTATCACGCGGCCGAAGGATACATTGGAAAGCTGATCCGCAGAGGGTTCAAGGTCGCTATCTGCGAACAGATGGAAGCGCCCAGCCAGTCGAAGAAACTCGTCCGGCGAGAAGTGACTCGGGTCGTTACGCCCGGTACAGCGGCAGATTCCTCTTTGGGGTCCGAAGAAAACAATTTTCTGGCGGCGCTGGCGCAGGTGACCGATCGCGCCGGAGAGGATCGTGTGGGGTTTGCCGCGCTCGATCTATCGACCGGGGAATTCCGCGCGACGGAGTTTTCGGGTGATGGCGCGATGCGTCGAGTGCAAGAGGAGTTGGAGCAACTACGGCCGAAGGAGTTGCTGTACGGTTCGGCGGCGCCCCTGTTTGAATCGAGAGAATCCAGCCAGCCGAGCCTGGCTCGACCGGAAAACCGGGCTCATCTGTCCTCTCGTGGCTCTTTGACCTGTACCGAAACTCCACTCGACGACTGGATCTTCGCTCCGGATCACGCTTTGCCGCTGCTGGAGAATCATTTTGGAGTGCTGTCGCTCGAAGGATTCGGCTTGGCTGGCCGGACCGCTGCGGCATCGGCGGCTGGAGCAATCCTCTATTACGTGCGTTCCACCCAGCGCGGGTCGCTCGACCACGTGGACCGCATTGGCTGGTATGAACGGCAAAACTGTCTTGTGCTCGATGCCGTCACCGTCCGCAATCTGGAGTTGATCGAGCCGCTGTTTGCCGGGACCGATGCGGGCCTCACCCTATTTCGCTCGATCGATGCCGCGGTTACTCCGATGGGCAAGCGGTTGCTGCGGGCGTGGCTGTTGCGTCCGTCCCTTGATCTGGACGAAATTCAGAGGCGTCTCGACGCAGTGGAAGCGGGGGTGAAGGACATCGTAGCGCGCGAGGAATTGCGGCGGGCGCTCGATGGCGTGCTCGATCTCGAGCGATTGTTGAGCCGCGTCACGCTCGAGACTGCGAATCCGCGGGATGTACTGGCGCTCGCCGCCTCGCTCGCGAAACTTCCGGCCATCAAAGCAGCGGTCGGACGGCTTCCGGCTGCGAGGTTGCAGAAGCTCGATACCTCCCTCGACGAATTGGGCGACCTACGGAAACGGATCGAGGGGACGATCGTTCCCGAGCCGCCGTTGAGTTTTGCGGACGGAGGAATCATCGCTGCAGGAGTAGATCGGGATCTTGACGAATTGCGCGACCTATCGCGGAACAGCAAGCTGGTGTTGACGCAGATCGAGCAACGGGAGCGCAGTCGGACCGGTATCACGTCGCTGAAAGTTAAATTCAATTCCATCTTTGGCTATTACATCGAAATTTCGAAGTCCAACCTGCATCTCGTTCCTCGGGATTATGACCGGAAGCAAACGCTGGTTGGGGCGGAGCGCTTTACCACTCCGGAATTGAAGGAGTATGAGGCGAAGATTCTCGACGCGCAGGAGAAGATTGTCGAGATCGAGCGGCGGCTCTTTACGGAGCTGCGAAGCGCGATTGCGTCCGAGGCCAAGCGGATCCGGCAGACCGCACTCGCGCTGGCGGAGGTCGACGTGTTGGCATCGCTTGCTCACATTGCCACCCTGCGGAACTACTGCCGTCCTCAGTTTTCGGCGGGGGATGGCAGCGAACTGGAAATCATCGCGGGTCGTCATCCCGTAATCGAGCAGCAGGAAATGTCCGGAGGCAACGAACGCTTTGTGCCGAACGATCTATATTTGAACGGCACGACGCACAATATCCTGCTGCTGACCGGACCAAATATGGGCGGCAAGTCCACCTACCTGCGGCAGACGGCTCTGATCGTCATTCTGGCGCAGATGGGATCTTTCGTGCCTGCACGGTCCGCAAAACTCAGCATTATCGATCGCGTCTTCACACGCATCGGGGCCAGCGACAACCTGGCTCGCGGACGCTCGACTTTCATGGTCGAGATGACCGAGACTGCGGCGATCCTGCATACGGCGACCGCGCGATCGTTGATCCTGCTGGATGAAGTTGGGCGCGGCACCTCCACGTATGATGGATTAGCCATCGCGTGGGCGGCAGTGGAATATCTGCATGCGAAAGTGCGGGCGAAGAGCTTGTTTGCCACGCACTATTTCGAGTTGACCGAGTTGGCCGAGCAGCTTTCGGGTGTGAAGAATTACCACGTATCGGTGAAAGAGACTGGCGGCGGCATTGTGTTCCTGCGCAAGGTTGAACCCGGCGCGGCCGACCGCAGCTATGGCATTGAAGTGGCGAAGCTGGCGGGATTGCCCAGTGAAGTCGTGGAGCGGGCGCGTGAGGTGCTCCTGGAGCACGAGTTCGCCGAGCAGCAAGCCACGGCGCATCTATCGCCCGGGTCAAGTCCGCCGGCAACGCAGCTGACCATCTTCACGCCGATTTCTCAGCCCGTGCTCGACAAGTTGCGGGAAGTGGACTTGAATCGGATGTCACCGCTGGAAGCTTTGAATTTGCTGGCGGAGTTGAAGAAACAGGTCGAGTAGGATGCAGTCGAATGAAGGATTGGGATTACGACGAACGGGATTACCTGCGACTGATGCGTCAATACCTCGAGAAGTGCATTGACGTTGAGACTTACCGGGCTCAATTCTTCTCAATGAGTGCCAAGCGCTCGCTCCTAGGGGAACGCGCGAGTGTCGTGATTCAAAAAGCTTATTCGGATGCCGACGACTACGCCCCCGTTGTACAACTACCGTACACAATGGATGAACCGACGCTGCGTGGGCTCGTTGCTAGTTCGGTAGATGAATTAGAGGCTTTAGGAGATCGACTTGACCAATAATGCGGCCTGGGGTGTCTCCTCCTCAACTCGTGTGGAAAAGGATCTCGGCCAACTCTTAATCGTCGGCTTCGATGGCACGCAGATCACGACGACGCTCGCTTCCCTGCTAACGCGCCTGCAGCCCGCCGGCGTGATTCTGTTCGCTCGGAATATCAAAAGTCCCGAGCAAACCTGGCAACTGCTACGCGAATGCCAGAAATGCGTAGCCACGCCACTTTTCACTTGCATCGATGAGGAGGGCGGGACGGTCGACCGCTTTCGCGATGCAATCGGCGCTGCGCCATCGGCCGCGGACGTGTTTGCTACCTGCCACCCGCCATCGTTTCGGAAGCATGGGCAAATCATCGGGGAGAACTGCCGCGCGCTCGGATTTAATGTCGATTTCGCTCCGGTTCTCGACTTGGCGTTCGACGCTTCGCGCAGCATCATGGGAACGCGAGCCGTGTCGATGGACCCGCAAGAGACTACCGCTTATGTGCGGGAATTTCTCGCCGGACTCAAGGCTGCCAAGGTACTGGGATGCGGCAAGCATTTTCCCGGCCTCGGCGAGGGCAAACTCGATAGCCATCACGAACTGCCGGTCATCGAGAAACCGTTGAACCAGTTGTGGGCGGAGGACCTCGTCCCCTACCGGACGCTGCGTCGCGAACTCCCGATGGTAATGATTTCCCATGCGGCGTACCCGCTCGTGACGCGCGATCGTACTCCGGCATCCCTTTCAAAGATTTGGATCACGGATGTTCTGCGGAAGCGAATCGGGTACCGCGGCCTGGTCGTATCGGACGACCTCGAGATGGGCGGAGTGTTGTCGGCGGCTCCGATCGGCGACGCAGCTGTGCAGTTCGTCCGAGCGGGCGGCGATCTGTGCCTGCTCTGTCACCGTGAAGACTTTATTCTGCAAGCGCACGAAGCGCTGCTGAAAGCCATCGAGCGCGACAAGAAATTCGCCAAGCGCGTTAGGGAGTCGACGCGGCGGGTGCTCGCGTTCAAGAAGAAGTGGGCAAAGAGTCTTCAGCCGGCAAGGGTTCGATCGGCTGCCGCCATCGAAAAGCTTTCGCGGCGATTGTGGGAATTCGGGGAGCAGGTTCGTTTGGAACCGCTAAGCCGCGCAGAAGACCGCCTTTCGCGGCAAAGCTCACGACAAAGAGGCCGCCGATGATCGTCGCCGGGGTGATGAGCGGCACTTCGGCGGACGGGATTAACGTTGCCCTGGTCCAGGTAGGAGAGACGTACGTGCATGGTGCAGGTGCCGGTACTCGTGAAGCTGCGCGCCCTGGCCACGCAGTCCAACTGTTAGGGCACGCCGAGTACGCTTATCCCGCGAAGGTTCGGGCTGCAATTCTGGCCGCAATGAATGCCACCGCAGCCAGCGTCGCCGACTTATCGCGACTCAACTTTCTTCTTGGTGAACTTTACGCAGACGCGGTCTCGGCAACGCAGCGGCAATTCCGGGTGAAAGCGGAGTTGGTTGGCTGCCACGGGCAGACTCTATATCACCAGGGCGAGGCGCAGACATTCCTCGGGCGGAAAATCAGTTCGACGTGGCAAACCGGAGAAAGTGCGATTGTGGCTGCCCGTGTTGGCGTGCCCGTTGTGTCGGACTTTCGCCCGGCAGATATGGCGACCGGGGGCAAAGGCGCTCCGCTGGTCCCGT
The DNA here is from genome assembly GCA_963765015.1 of uncultured Acidobacteriota bacterium. Lineage (GTDB taxonomy): Bacteria > Acidobacteriota > Terriglobia > Terriglobales > Acidobacteriaceae > Sulfotelmatobacter. The sequence continues at coordinate 39,541 of CAVXVD010000039.1, forward strand.
ATCTGGATTACTTATTGTTCCGTGACGCACAGGTCGGCCGGATTGTGCAGAACATCGGAGGTATTGCCAACCTCACGGCGATTCCCGCCGGCGCGGATGCGGAACACTTGATGGCATTCGATACTGGCCCGGGGAATATGGTGATCGACGCCGTTACCGACGAGCTTTTTGGACGAAGGTTCGATCGCGGCGGGAAGATCGCCGCGTCCGGGAAGGTTATTGAACCGGCCGTCACTCGAATCCAGCGGCGGTCCTTCTTCGGCGAGAAACCCCCGAAGACCGCGGGCCGGGAGGAGTTCGGCCGAGAATTTGTCCGCGAGTTTTTGCGGAGCTGCGGGCGCGCACCCAAGCCGGATGTGGTTGCGACCGCTACCGCTCTTACGGCCTGCTCGATCGCCGGGGCGGTGCGACGCTTTGTGCTTCCGAGATCGAACTCGCAAGCAAAGAGCAGCTTCGGCGAAATGATTCTCTCTGGTGGCGGCGCAAAAAACCGGACACTGGTAGGGATGTTGGCTGCGCAACTCGCCCCTCTTGGAATTCAACTTCGATTGTCGGACGAATTCGGCTTGCCCTCGGAAGCCAAAGAAGCGGTAGCCTTCGCGGTGCTGGCTTATGAAACATGGAACCGGCGGCCTTCGAATGTTCCTTCAGCCACGGGTGCGAAACGGGCGGCCATTCTAGGGAAGATCTCTTATGCGTAAAGGGTGGATTGTGGCATGGCGCTTCAAGATAGCGATCCTGGTTGCGGCGATCCTTCCATTTCTTTCCTGTTCCACGAAGCCTGATGCAAACACGCTCGTCATGGTGATTGAATCGAGCCCGACGAATCTCGATCCGCGCGTGGGAATCGACGCGCAATCGGAGCGCATCGACAATCTGATCTTCGACGATCTGCTGTCGCGGGGAGACGATCTGAACGTCGCGCCCGGACTGGCGGAGCGGTGGGACGTTCCTGATCCTCTCACCTATGTGTTTCATCTGCATCACGGCGCGAAGTTTCACGATGGCCGTGCACTGACCTCGCGCGATGTGAAGTGGACCTTCGACTCCCTGCTGCTGGGAAAGATTCGCAGCACCAAGGCCGCTGTTTATAAGTTCATCGATCATATCGACACTCCCGCTGAAGACACAGTCATCTTCCACATGAAGGAAGCCGACGCGACTTTGCTGTGGAATCTTTCGGACGGCGCGATCGGAATCGTTCCCTGCGGCAGTGGCGATGAAATCACCCAGTACCCCATCGGGTCCGGGCCATTCAAGTTCGTGAGCGCGGAAACCGACCGCGATGTCGTTCTGGAGCGCAATGACGACTACTGGGGAGAAAAGGCGAAGCTGCCGCGGGTGCGGTTCGCCGTGGTTCCCGATGAGACCACGGAGGCCCTGGAACTCCGCAAAGGAAGTGCAGACGTCGAGATCAACGCTTTCCTCACCCCCGACACCCTGGTCACGCTAGCGGGCGATCCCAATCTAAAGCTCGAACGCGGAACCGGGACTCGCTTGGCGTATCTGGGATTCAACCTGCGCGACCCGATCCTCAAAGATGTGCGGGTCAGGCAGGCCATCGCATACGCCCTCGACCGGCGCCCGATGATCGAATACTTATGGCGCGGAATGGCGCAGCCAGCGCGCAGCATTCTACCGGTGCAGAGTTGGGCCTATAACGGGGACGTTCGCACCTATGAACATGATCCCGTCAAGGCAAACCAGTTGCTCGATGCAGCCGGGTATCCGCCGGTGAATGGCGTGCGCTTCCACATCGCGATGAAGACCTCGACGGATGCCAACACCCGCCTGATGGTCGCGGTGATGCAGCAGCAACTGCGCGAGGCGGGAATTGCACTCGATATCCGGAGCTTTGAGTTTGCGACTTTCTTTTCTGACGTGCAGCACGGGGCCTTTCAAATGTACGGCCTGCGCTGGATCGGAGGGAACGAGGATCCTGACATTTTTGAATACGCGTTTCACTCCTCGAAGTTTCCCCCGAATGGGGCAAACCGCGACTACTACTCCAATCCCCGGGTGGATGAGTTGATCGACAAGGCGCGGCGGGAGATTGATCCCAAGGTCCGCAAGGCGCTCTATGGTGAAGTGCAAACGGTGCTGGCGAACGATCTGCCGTACATCAATCTCTGGTATCTGGACAATGTTCTGGTCCACACCCAGCGGGTGCGGAATCTGAAGCTCAACCCGGCCGGGAATTTCGATTTCCTGCGGACCGCGGAACTTGCACCGACAACGAACTGAACAATCTTCAGGCTGCCAGCCAAGACCAATTCTCCTCCGTGTTACCATCGAAATTCGGTTGAATTGCATGCGCATTTTATTCATCGGGGATATTTTCGGGCGTCCCGGACGCACGATCGTCAAAGATCGCCTGCCGGGAATCGTGCGCGATCGCGGCATTGATCTCATCGTTGCGAATGGCGAAAATTCGGCCGCAGGTTTCGGCATTACGCCCTCGCTTGCCGAAGAACTGTTCGAACTCAATATTGATGTCATCACCACCGGAAACCACGTTTGGGACAAGCGCGAGATTGTCGATTACTTCCAGATGGTCGAGGGGAACGGGCATGGTCCGGCGCGCCGGGTGCTTCGGCCTGCGAACTACCCGGCAGACATGCCGGGATCGGGCCTGTATCAGGGCATGAAGGGCAAGGTTCCGTATGCCGTGATCAATTTGCAGGGACGCGTGTTTATGGCGTCGAACGACGATCCCTTCCGCACGGTGGACCGCCTTCTCGAGAAGGTCCAGGCCAAGATTATTCTCGTGGACATTCACGCCGAGGCGACCTCGGAAAAAATTTCCCTGGGCTGGTATCTGGATGGCCGGGTTACGGCTGTGGTCGGAACTCATACTCACGTGCCTACCGCTGACGAGCGCGTCTTGCCCAAGGGAACCGCTTACATTACCGATGTGGGGATGAGTGGCCCGTACGACGGCGTGATCGGAGTGAAGAAGGAATTGGTGGTGGGTAAGTTTTTAAATGGAATGCCGGTGCGGTTCGAGCCCGCCACGGGAGATGTCCGGCTGTGCGCGGTGGTGATCGATTGCGATGAGACTACCGGCAAGGCACAGAAGATTGAACGGGTGATGTTGTCCTAGCAGTTACCGTACTTCTGCCTCTCTGCCGCTGCCTCGTTGGCCTTGGCTGCAAGACCGCGATCGATGCTGTGCTTCCGCAATTCCTACCGCGTGATTTCCCAGCGCAAGTTCAGAGCACCGGGACGTTCTCCCAGAGCCTGCCATTGTGACCGGAGGTACTAGGTCCTCTTGGCTTGTGCCTTGGCCGCGAAACCACGTTAGAATCAGAGGCGATGGGGACGAGATTCATTTTGATCGCAGGACTTTTGGTGGCTGGATTCGCCTCGCCCCGATTCCTGCGAGCTGAGGATACTGGCCCCGCGCCCCCCTTCTCTTGCGGCAACGGCCTGATTGGCGGAATCAACTGCTTTGTTTCGAAGCAGGACCTCAAAGATGCCCGAAAAGCTTTCAACCAAGGCTTGAAACTGCACAACAACCAGCGACTGGAAGACGCCCTTGTGCAATTCGACGCGGCCGCGCGGCTGGCTCCGCAAAATGTGCAGTTCCTGACGGCCCGAGATGTAGTCAAGGCGCAACTCGTGTTTGGCCACATGCAGCGGGGGAATCTGCTGCTGATGGAAAACGCCCGCATCAGAGCTGCCATCGAATTTCGCACCGCTCTCGATCTCGACCCCGACAACGAATTTGCCCGCGAGCGCCTGGAAGAAGCGACCCGCGTACCGGCACCGATTTTGCCCACAACCACCGTCCGGTTTGAGGACTCTGGGGAAATTCACCTTGTCCCTGCCGAGGGTCGTGCCACCTTCCATTTTACTGGAGATGTTCACGACCTGTTCACCGAACTAGCGTCCGCGTACGGTATTTCCGTGCAGTTTGATGATTCCGTGCAGAAGCGGCAAGTGTTGTTCAACGTCGATAACGTCGACTTCGCTTCTGCGCTCAAGTTGGCCTGCGAGGTCAGTAAGACCATGTGGGCGGCCTTGGATGCCCACCAGATGTTGATCGCCGCCGATACCTCGGAGAATCACAAGCAATTCGATCGCTTGTCGCTGCGGACGTTCATTTTGCCTGCGCATTCCTCTCCCCAGGAAACCACCGACATGGTGAATACCATGCGCAACATGTTTGACCTGCGCTTTATCAGCTCGGGGTCGACCGCGGGTACAGTGGAAGTGCGCGGGCCACAAGCCGCCATTGAAGCCTGCTCCAAACTGCTGGACCAATTGAGTAACGGACGTCCGCAAGTGCTGCTCGATATTCGCGTCTTTCAGATCAGCCACCAGCTCACGCGCAACATCGGGGTCCACATTCCCAACACGTTCAACGGGTACAACATTCCCGCCGTTGCCCTGGCCGGGCTGGCCGGACAGAATATTTCACAACTCATCAACCAGCTGATTTCCTCCGGGGGTATTAACCAAGCGGGCAGTTCGGCGCTTTCGGGCCTGATAGCTCAATTGACCGGGCAACAGAATTCGATCTTCAGCCAGCCGTTGGCGACGTTCGGAGGCGGCCTGACCTTTTCCGGAGTGAGCCTCGACCAACTTGCTGCCGCTCTTTCAGTGAATGAGTCGTGGGTGCGCAGTCTTGAAAATATGCAGATGCGCGCTGGCCAGGGGACGGACGCCACCTTCCATCTAGGCGAGCGCTATCCGATCCTGAATGCCAGTTACGCCCCCATCTACAATTCACCGCAGATTTCCCAGGTCCTGGGGAATCAAACTTACGTCCCGCCCTTCCCGTCGGTCAGCTACGAGGACCTGGGCCTGAATCTAAAGGTAAAACCCACGGTTCACGGCGACGGCACAGTCAATTTACAACTGGAGTTGCAAGTGCGGTCGCTCACCGGGCAGTCCAATAACGGTGTGCCGGTGATCTCGAACCGGGAATATAAAGGGAGCATCAACATGAAGGATGGCGAGCCCTCCTTCGTGGCCGGAGAAATCTCTGAGACTGACACTCGCTCCATGAGCGGAATTCCGGGCCTCGGCTTCATCCCATTTTTGAACATGGCGATGGTGACCAATACGAAAGAAGAAGACTCGGACGAATTGATGATCTCCATCACGCCGCACGTGGTCTCTAACTTTAGCCGCACCACACCCGAAATCTGGGTCAGCCAACGCTAACCGGCTCGATTTCTTCCCCGTTCGTCATCGTCCGCCACCGCCCCCACCGCAGCCGGGTTACTCCGGCTGCGCTGAGAATTCGACCAGCTTCTTGTAAACGTCTAAGTAGTGTGCATCGAAGTTTCCGATCTTTCGTCCATTGATGAACAGCGTCGGAGTGCCGGTAATGTCCACCGACTTGCCTAGAGCAATGGAGGCCTCCACGCGGGCTTTGGTGTCCGGCTGGGCGGCGCACGCGGCAATCTCTGTTCCCTTTACGCCCGCACCATCGGCGAGAGCGGTCAGCTTCTCGTCGGCATTCTCGGCGGTGATGTCGCTCTGCGTTTCGTACGTCTTCGAGATGAACTTCCAGAACGCATCGTTCGAAGCACGGCCGACGCAGTCCGCATAAGCCGCACCCTTGGCGGCCCAGTTGTGCATTTCCAGAGGAAAATTCTGGAACACAAAGCGAGCCGTAGGTTCGGCCGCGACCAGCGCCTCAATCGTAGGCTGCGCCGCTTTGCAGGCGGGACACTGCAGGTCGCCGAACTCGACGATCGTAACGGCCGCATCTTTCGGACCGCGCGAAGGGCCGGTAATTCCCTTCTCCAGTTTCTTTTTTGCCGGATCGAACGGCTTGGCGCCGAAGGGAATAATCTCACCGATCAGCGCGTGCTCGCCGTCTGGACTAACGTAGAAGCGCGATAATTGCTGGCCTTGCGGCGTGGCGAGAACCACGCTAACCTCTGCCAATCCGGGGATCTGCGAGGGCTTGATGCTGGAGATTTTCCACGTGAGTTCCGGCTGATAGCCGAACTGCTGATGCATGAAGGAATCGACTGTTGCTTCCGAAGGCAAATCGCTGGAATTCGCAGCGGCGGCAGGTTTTGCGGGAGGCTTTTCTCCAGGCTTGACGAGGCTCGGTTTGGCCGTGGTGGTCTGTGACGCGGCCAGGGTCATGGCCAGCAGGAGCATCATGATGGAGTTCAGAAGATTGCGCATCGTTTCCTTTCGCATTCGGATTCTTGCTGAAACTTTTCAGGAAAACTTTCCAGATATCGTATCGATAGGATACTTCATTCGCACGATCGGACTGCGGCGATGTTCACGCCTCACACCGGGCCGCAATCGGGAAACGCCGGCCGTAGCCGAAGGCTTTCGGAGAAATCTTGAGACCCGGGGCAGCCTGCTGACGCTTGTATTCCGCGCGATCCACCAGCCGAATCACGCGTCGCACGACTTCGATATCGAAACCTCGGTCGGCGGCAATCTGCTCTGCCGGATTGGAGTCTTCCACGTAATCTTCGAGAACCGCGTCCAGAACTTCATACGGCGGCAGAGAGTCGCTGTCTTTCTGATCAGGTCGCAACTCGGCCGATGGCGGCTTTTCCATCGTCGACTGGGGAATTACAGGGCGGCGCGAATTCACATACTCGCTCAACCGATAGACGAGCGTTTTCGGTACGTCGGAAATGACCGCCAGCCCCCCGACCATATCGCCATAAAGCGTGCAGTAGCCGACGCCGAGCTCACTCTTATTCCCGGTAGAGAGCACGATCGCGCCGAATTTATTGGAAAGGGCCATCAACATCGTGCCCCGTGCGCGGGCCTGAATGTTTTCTTCCGTGACGTCCGGTTGCCGTCCGGCAAAAACTCCTTGCAGGGTTTGGCGGTACGCCTCGTACGCGGAATTGATGGAAAGTAATTCGAAGCGGATGCCAAGATTTCCGGCCAGTGCACGCGCGTCATCGATCGATCCCTGCGAGGAATAGGGTCCGGGCATTCCCACTCCGACCACATTTTCTGGCCCGACCGCATCGGTGGCGATTACCGCCGTCAGAGCCGAGTCGATCCCTCCGCTGAGACCGATGATCGCTTTCTGAAATCCACATTTATGCATGTAGTCGCGGGTCCCTAAAACCAGCGCGGCATAGGCGCTGGCTTCATCTCCGGCAATCTGCTTGTGCATTTCGCCCGAAAGGTTGAAAGAATCAAAGTAAATCAGATCTTCTTCGAAAGAGCGGCCCTGCGCGATTACTTTTCCTTCTCGATCCAGGACGAGGCTCGATCCATCAAACACCAGGCTGTCGTTGCCGCCCACCTGGTTCACCAGGACTACGGGCACCTTGTGGTGACGTGCGATATTGGCCAGCATGTCACGACGGAGTTCGCGCTTGCCGATCCAGAACGGTGAGGCGGAAATATTCAGGACAAAATTTCCTCCGGCCTGTATCAGCGACTCGACAGGGTCTACCGTGTAGAGTCGCTTCACCCAGAATTGCTTGTCATTCCAGGCGTCTTCGCAAATGGTGAGGGCCATTCGATTGCCGCAGAAAGAAAATAGTTCCTGACTCTTCGCAGGAGCGAAGTTGCGCATCTCGTCGAAAACATCATAGGTCGGCAGCAGCATCTTCGATTGGACGAAAGCCACTTTGCCGTCCATCAACAGCGCGGCGGAATTCATCACGGCCTTGCCGGCGTCGGTGTGCGCCGGAGTGACCAGACCACAGATCACGGCGATGCCTGCCGTTTCGGCCGCAATGCGTTCGGCGGACTCACGGTTGTGGGCCACAAACGACGGTCGCTCGACCAAATCGCGCGGGGGATAGCCACATACGGATAATTCTGGAAACAGAATCAGTCCCGCCCCCGCCGCCTGGGCCCGACGCGAGAAGTCGATGATCTTAGACGCGTTTCCGGCGAAGTCCCCGACGGTCGGATTAATCTGTCCTAGCGCGATCTTCACAAAGTTAGTGTAAAGCCCACATGCGGGCCTTGCCCAGCAAGCGGGAGTACCGCTTCGGATGACCGGGAACGAAGACTGCTCCGAAATTAGGTGCGCCTGCTACAATAACGATTTTGTATTGAAATGATGGAGGTTGCTCATGCCCCTGCGTATGCAATCCGCATTCAAGTCTTGCCTGCCGTTCTCGGTCTCAATTTCGATTCTCATTGCAATGATTCCCTTGGCAGTCGCGCAGTCCGGCGGCAAGGCCCATCCCTGGATGAATCCGAATCTCTCGCCCGACGAGCGCGCGGCGATGGTCGTCAAGGAGATGACGATCGATGAAAAGATCACGTTGTTGCACGGCACCGGGATGGCCGGTCTGAGCCCGCTTAGCCCGCTCATCATCCATTCGAACGGCGGCGCTGGATATGTTCCGGGAATCGAAAGATTAGGCATCCCAGCTCTCCAGATCTCGGACGCCGCTTACGGTATCCGCAGCAGCGGCGAAAACGGCCGCTACTCCACTGCACTGCCAGCCGACATTGCGGGCGCTGCCACCTGGGACCTGGAAGGTGCCTATGCCTACGGGGCGCTGATCGGCCGGGAACTGCGCGCCCAGGGCTATAACATGTCGCTCGGCGGCGGCTGCAACCTGACCCGCGAACCACGCGATGGCCGAACCTTCGAATATCTAGGCGAAGACCCCGTCCTCGCCGGAAAGATGGTCGGGTCGGTGATGAAGGGACTGCAGGCGCAGCATGTCGTCGGCGACATCAAGCACTACGCCCTGAACGATCAGGAAAGTGGTCGCAATGCCGTCAACGTCAATATCGACAAGCGTTCGGCTCGCGAGAGCGACCTCTTGGCCTTTGAAATCGGCCTCCAGGAAGGCGACATCGCTGCCGTGATGTGCTCCTACAACCGGGTGAACGGCGATTATGCCTGCGAAAACAAATACCTGCTGCATGATCTGCTCAAGAATGATTGGAAGTTCAAGGGATTCGTACTCACCGACTGGGGTGGCGCCCACAGCCTGGAGAAAGCGTCGGCCGCCGGTGAGGATCACGAAGAGCCGGGCTGGATTTTTTACGGCGACGAAATGAAGAAAGCAGTGCAAGCGGGAAGAGTCCCCCAAGCGGAGTTCGATGACCACGTCCGTCGGATTCTGCGGTCCATGTTTGCCACTGGCGTAATCGATGACCCGCCGCAGAAGAGTGTGGTCGATGTGATGGGTGGCTTTGAAGTGGCACAGAAGATTGAAGAGCAAGCCGCCGTTCTTCTCAAGAACGACGGGGCGCTGCTCCCTCTCGACGCCTCGAAGGTGCACAGCATTGCGATCATCGGCCCGCACGCCGACGTGGGCATGATCTCCGGTGGAGGCTCAGCGCAGGTGGATCCTCCCGGAGGAAATGCCATCATGCCCCCGGGCAAGGGCAACACGCACTGGCAGGATCACATTTGGTTTCCAACTTCGCCGCTCAAGTCGATTCGGGCAAAAGCCGCTGGGGCTAACGTGCAATTTGACTCGGGCGCCGATCCGGCGAAGGCTGCGGCCTTAGCCAAGAATGCGGACGTTGCCATCATCTTCGCTTACCAGTGGGAAAGCGAGGGGATGGACTTGGACAGCCTCGCGCTTCCCGATCATCAGGATGAATTGATCGCGGCCGTCGCTGCCGCGAATCCGCACACCGTGGTTGTGCTCGAAAGCGGCGGGCCAGTCACGATGCCTTGGGCCGGACAAGTCGACTCGATTCTGGAAGCGTGGTTTGCCGGCAGCCGCGGATCCGATGCAGTGGCAAACATATTGTTTGGGGACGTCAATCCCAGCGGAAAGCTCCCCGTCACTTTTCCCCGGAGCGAAGCGGATTTGCCGCACCCCACGGTCGTCAAACCTCCGAAAGAAACTATCGAGGCCGATCGTCAGGGATGGAAGAGAATCGCTGCCGGCCTGCCCGTCTTCCAGGTTAAATACGATGAAGGCGTCAAGGTGGGTTACAAATGGTACGACGCGGAAAACAAGCCCGTGCTCTTCCCCTTCGGATACGGGCTCTCGTACACGACGTATTCGTACTCCAATCTGAAAGTGACGCCGGGCAAAATGCCGCGCGTGACCTTCACGGTGACGAATACCGGCAATCGCGCTGGAGCTGAAGTGGCGGAGGTTTACGCTTCCCTTCCCGCGGCAGCACAGGAGCCACCGAAGCGGCTAGTGGGTTGGAACAAGGTGAAGCTCAACGCGGGCGAGAGCAAAGAAATCTCGGTCGACGTCGATCCTAAGTATCTTTCCATCTTCAACATCGAGCAAAATGGCTGGCAACTGCTCCCGGGCGAATATGGATTCCTGGTTGGCGGGTCGTCCCAGAACCTGCCGCTGAAAACCACGGTGAAATTGGACTAGTTGAGTAGCGCCGCCCGGCGTCAGGTCGAGCGGCGCTCTCCTTGCTGATCCTTACTCGTTTCCTTCGGCGAACACCGTATGCTTCGGCGCAGGCATAGGACTAGAGCCCTTCTGATCTAGCCAGAGCACTTGATTAAGTTGAGCCGCGTCTGCGGCGTCGGGACGAGAGAAATCCATGCGCGACGATACTTTTGAGCCCGGCGCTTGGGGCTTGTTGGTTTCGTAAATCAATCCATTCTTCAGATTCCGGGTATCGGCCTCGTACGGCTGCTGCGCGCCGGGTCCCGCAAACAGTCCCACCATGAGCGGTGCATAGGCATCGTTCTGATTCATGGGTGGAAGCCCGAGCAGTGTTTCCATGGTATGAATCAGATTGACCGTCGTGTAGAAGCGGTGCTCCACGTTCGGCTGCGTCGTGGATCCCGGAGAGTACTTGCTGATGACGAAGGCGATCGAACGATGTGCGTCCACGTGGTCCGCGCCGTCTTGCGCGTCATCCTCAAGAACGAAGATGGCAGTGTCATCCCAGTAAGGACTATGCGAAACGGCATCGACGACTCGGCCAACGGCAAGGTCATTGTCGGCGACATTAGCCCTCGGACGCGCATGATTAGGCCGCGTGCCTCCCGTGTGATCGTCGGGCAAGTACAGCAGGACGAACGAGGGCATTTCGAAATCCGCTCCCTCGTGCGCATCCCGCGCGCGAACGTAAGCAGAAAACTCGTTGAGGAATTCGTCGGCGCGAAGCTGGTCCGGATAATCGGTGTTGAAATCCGGATAGAGCGGATCGAAATGCCCGCGCAACGCGGGCTTCGTTGCCTTCGCGCCGTTGAACAGCGGCACCGCCCAAGGCCACGGGCTCGCGCCGCCGTGGGGATCGCCAACGTTCGGTGGAAGCGTGCCTCCCTGGTTCACCTCCTTACGCGTACACGGAGATTCGAGTTCCTTCGGCGTCGTCGCACTGGCATCGGCGGCATAACCGTCGCACCAGATCGCGTTCACGAATTCGCCGTAGAAGCGATAGCTCACATGATTGCGCGCCAGATTGTCCCATAGGAAGCCCGTGCCGGGGTCGTCCACGTCGGGGATGTTGTGCTCGATGGGAAACTCGTCGGCGTTCTGCCCCTGAAAATCGTAGGTGCGCTCTTTTCCGCGGTAGGCGATCTGCCAAGTTTTCTCGTTGTAGTCGGAAGTGATCGCGGCGGTCGACCAGACGTGTCCGTCGCCCGAGACCTCACCGCTATCGTAGAAATTGTCGAGCACGCCGAACTGCAACGCCAGCTTATGCAGGTTCGGCGTGATGTCTTCGCCGTAGAGCGTGAGGGAGGGATCGCCGTCCCCAACTTTCAAATTGCCAGATTTCAGATCACCCAGAATCTGATCGTAAGTCCGGTTTTCCTTCATCACGTAGATCACGTGCTTGATGGGATTTTTCCCGCTGGCGAACGCGAGTGTTCCGGGATCGTTGTGAAAGTGGTTGTCCCCCTCCACGATCTGCGTCAGGTCTGGCAATTTTGCGAGCACCGTTGCGATCTGCAGCCGCGCGATCGATCCCCTCAGCAAAGTTGGGATATAGGGATGCTCTTTATGTTTCGTCTCGTAGACGGTCTTGCCCATGTCCTTGTTGGCACGTGTGCCTTCCCCTTTGGCGGTCGCGATCAGAAGGTCGTCGCCGTGGACGGCGAGGGCAGAGGGGTACCAGTCGGTGGGGATGAATCCGAGAACGGGCCCGTCTCCGCCAATCGGACCATTCTCGTTCAACCTGGAGGTATCAAATACCGCTATCGCATTGACAGAAGAGTTGGCCGCGAACAACCGCTTGCCGTCCGTAGATTCCGCTAGCGCGGTGGGGTAAGTGCCTGGATATTTCTGATTTGCGGGCGCGCTGGTCAAGAATGCGAAAGGCAAAGAGCTCGCTGTCGCAACCGCTGGTATCGGATGGGTCGTTGCTGTCGATATCACAGCAACTCCATCCGCGTTGGACAAAGCCACATAAAGGAGCTTCTCGTCCGGACTCAGCAACATCGCCGTGGGATGCGAACCTGGGGCCAGCGGATCGTCAGGCTTCCTCAACATGACCCGGACTACGACTTTCCCGCTGGGCAAATCCAGTTCCGCCACCTGTGACGCATTCCACAAACTGCACCACGCCCGCCGCCCGTCTTTCGACGCAACGCACGTATACGGGAACGAGGATGGCACCAGGTCGCTCGTGCTCAGATCGAAGCTCTGCAGAGTCTTCCCCGTCGCGGGATCGAGCAGCACGACATTGTCGGAGAGATTGTTCGCAATCAGAAGCTTGTCGTGTCCGCCATCGCTGATCACGGCGATGCCCGCGGGATACGGAATTGCCATTTGAGCAGGCGCTGTCAGACCGACTGCGAGTCTCTTTCCCGTCGAAAGCGGCTGCAGGCCAATCGGGATGAATTTCTCGGGAACGACTTTACCCGCAGAAAAGCTATAGACTGCGATGCCATTTCCCGTGTCGCCCGACTTTGCTCCAGTCGGGTCGGACAACGATCCAATCGACGCATACAGATGCCTTCCATCAGAACTGAAAGCCATTCCGAGAAAATAGCTTTGGTGCGCGGTGTCGCTCAGCCGAGCCTCCGGGAAGTCGGTGATCTGATTCGTTTTCAGATCCAGCACCGAAATCGACTGATGCGCCATCGTTTCCTGCGTGCCGTAGCCATCATTCAAAGTGACGGAATAAGACCCGTCTGGGCTGACCAGCATGGTGGCCGGAAAGCTGTTGGTGCTGCCGATGCGGCCCGGGGCGGGGACCGTCAACTGTTTGGAGGTGGGAAGCATGATGGGCGGTTTGTCGGCGGATGGAGCTTGCGCGAGGGCAAGCGCATTGAAGAGAACAAAGAAAAAGCCGAAGAGACGAGTCACGGTGCCTCCGCGAAAAGACGGCGTTAGAAATGAATGAGATGAAGAGGGTAATTCAACGCGACAGCGGCGGTCAAAACCCGAGAACGCAATTATTAGATTCCCGAGGCGCGCGTCGGCAAGCGGTCGGCCTCCGAGGCCGGCGACTCTTCGGCATGCACATTATGACGGACGTCCGAGCCTTGCACCCAAAAGATGACATCTTCGGCAATGTTGGTGGCATGATCGGCAACGCGTTCCAGATTGCGCGCGACCAGGAGTGCGTCCAAGGCCTGCCGTACCACGTCGGGCCGCTCGTTCATCGTCTTGACGAGCTGGATGAAGGCGTCGTCGCGCATCCGATCGATGACGTTATCCATCTCAAGCACAGCCTGCGCCAGTTCCACCTTGCCTTCAATGAACGATTCCAGCGCGCGGCGCACCATGGCGCTGACCGCCGCGCCCATACGCGCAATGTCGACGGGAAGCTCAGCCGCCGGAAGTTCGACCATATCCATCACGCGCTCGGCGATATTCACGGCCTGATCGCCGACGCGCTCGAGATCAGAATTAATTTTTGTGACCGCAAGAATGAAACGCAGGTCGACCGCCATCGGCTGCTGCATCGCCAGCAAGTCGAAGGCTGCCTCATCAATCTCGCGCTCGGCGGTGTTAATCAGGCCTTCGCCCTCAAGCACCATCTGGCAACGCGTCAGATCGCGCTCCACATAAGCCTGGCGGGCGCGATCTACCGCCTGCTCCGCCAGCCCACCCATGCGAAGCAGTCGCTCGCGAAGATCATCGAGCCCTTGCTGAAAGCGCGTGCGCATTATCCGAACCTGCCTGTGATGTAGTCTTCCGTCTTCTTGTCCGACGGCTTGGTGAAAATCTTTTCGGTCTTATCGAACTCAATCAACTTGCCCAGCAGGAAGAAGCCGGTGAATTCCGCCACTCGGGCGGCCTGCTGCATATTGTGCGTCACGATGACGATGGTATACCGCTCTTTCAGCTGGAAGATCAACTCTTCGATTTTTCCCGTCGAGATCGGATCCAGCGCCGAGCAGGGTTCGTCCATGAGCAGAACTTCCGGTTCCACCGCCAGCGCGCGCGCGATGCAAAGCCGCTGCTGCTGTCCGCCGGACAGGCTGGCCCCCGATTTCTTGTGCAGATGGTCTTTAGCCTCGTCCCACAACGCGGAGACTTCGAGAGAACGCTGCACGATTTCGTCAAGCTTGCGGCGATCCCGAAATCCGTTCAGCTTCAGCCCGGAAGCCACATTGTCATAAATCGACATCGTCGGAAACGGATTCGGCTTTTGAAACACCATGCCCACTCGGCGCCGGAGCTGCGTGGCCGAGGTTCCGTTGTAGGCGTCGATCTCCCCGATTCGAACCCGGCCTTCAACCCTCGCTTCGGGAATCGTCTCGTGCATTCGATTAATGCAGCGGATGAAAGTCGACTTCCCGCACCCGGAGGGTCCAATCAGCGCGGTGGCGTGATTAGCTACAACTTGCAGATTGATGTCGTAGAGCGCCTGGCCTTTGCCGTACCAGGCATTCAGGTTTTCGACTCGGATTCCAACGCCCATAGATTATGCCGTTCCGAACGATCCGCGGCGAACCGCGTAGCGTACCGCCGAAACTGCGCCAACAATCAGAATGATCAGGACCAGTGATCCCGCCCACGCCTGCCGGTGCCAGTCGTCGTATGGCGAATTCGCATAAAGGTAGATCTGCAAAGGCAGCGCAGCAATCGGTTGATTAACTTTTAAGCTCCAGAACGTATTGCCCAAGGCGGTGAATAAAAGAGGTGCGGTTTCTCCCGCGACCCGGGCAAAGGCCAGCATGATTCCGGTGATTACACCCGAGGTTGCGGTCCGAAGTGTAATCGATAGAGTCGTCCGCCACCGCGGGATGCCCAGCCCATAGGCCGCTTCGCGCAGCGCTTGCGGAACCAGCAGCAGCATCTCTTCCGTCGTCCGGCTGATCGTGGGAACCATCATGATGGCCAACGCTACGCCGCCGGCAAACGCCGAGAAATGTCCCTGGTAGAGCACGACGATGCCGTAGGCGACCATACCGATCACAATCGACGGAACCCCGTTGAGCACATCGGCGGTGAAGCGAATCGCGGCGCCGAAGCGATTGCGGCCGAACTCGGCCAAATAGATGCCTGCGCCCACGCCGAGCGGCACGCCGATCAGACTGGCGATACCCAGGATGATCCCAGATCCCACGATCGCATTGGCCATGCCACCGCCAACCTCGCCGACCGGCTTTGGCGTTTGCGTCAGAAATGCCCAATCGATGGCGCCGATCCCGCGGTACAGAAGGTAGCCAAAGATTGCCACCAAGGGCGCCAGCACAATCAATACCGTAAGGATGGCGGCGCCCGTCATAACATGATCGGTCGCGCGGCGGCGCAGACTGATCTTCAGCACGGATTGGATCGGAGCGGTGCTCATGGCGATCTAGGTTTGCCCTCTTGCGGGCTGGCCGCGAGTGACGCTCCACACCAGCAATTGCGCCAGCGCATTCACGATGATGGTGACCAGAAACAGCGCCAAGCCGATTTCAATCAGGGCCGAGCGATAAACATCGCCGGTGGCTTCGTTGAACTCGTTGGCGATCACGCTGGCCATCGTGTATCCCGGTGCAAACAGCGACTTGGCGATCTCCGGACGGTTGCCGATCACCATCGTGACCGCCATGGTTTCGCCCAATGCCCTGCCGAGCCCCAGAATGATGCCGCCCACAATTCCGGCTCGAGCATTTCGCAGAACTCCCACGCGAATCATCTCCCAACGGGTCGCTCCCAGAGCCAGAACACCCTCCCGCTGATGCTGCGGAACCACCATCAACACTTCGCGGGCGATCGAAGAAATGATCGGAATGATCATGATCGACAGGATGATCCCGGCCGCCAGCATGCCGATGCCGTATTGCGGCCCGGAGAATAAGCCCGTCCAGCCCAATGTTTTCCCGAGGAAAGGCTCGACGTACCCGGTCAAAAGTGGGACCAGAACAAAGATCGCCCACAATCCGTAAATCACGCTGGGAATCGCGGCCAGCAACTCCACAAAAAATGACAGCGGACCGCGTAGTGCCTTGGGACACATTTCCGTGGTAAAGACAGCAACTCCGATGGAAAGCGGGACCGCTATGACCAGGGCAACGACCGACGATACCAGCGTCCCGTAGATAAACGGCATCGCTCCGAACAGTTCGTTGACCGGGTCCCAATCGCTCGCGGCGAAGAACTTGAAGCCAAATGCATGCCAGGAAAGGCGGGAATGCGCCACCAGTTGGTAGACTATGAGAACCAGCAGCCCAAGAACCGCGAAGCCGCAAGCCGTCATGGCTGCCTTGAATATGCGGTCGGGAACTTCCCCGCCCGAAGTGTTCTTCAAGGGCGCTACCCGGTACTCCGTCACGGCTGTAACCTTCGAGGTTTCAACGGGTTGTGGACCGGGCATATCAGGCCGAGAAAAAGCTGGATTGGCCATTCGCCTTAACCGTAGCAGAGTGTTGTTACAAAAGTGTTAAAATGACCCAGGCTTTTTAGTCGTCCGGGACTCCCTATCAAGCAGTGACTTGGTTGTTTTTTGACGTCCGCACGAGTGACCTTTTGAGATTGCGCTGGATTGAATTCTCCCTTTCCCGCAGGACCTGCTTTCTATGGTGATGGCGCCCGAGCGCGACAAATTGATTTTTCAGAAGACGGAGCGCGAATTGGTGCGCCTGTTAGCGGGACAGGAACCTGAGCGGGTCCACAGCTTTCGGACCACCGCACGAAGGCTGCAGACGCTGGTCGAACAGATTTGTCCCTCGCGCGATCGCAACCAGAAGAAGCTCGTGAAGATGCTGGGCCGCATTCGGAAGCGTGCGGGGAAAGTGCGCGATCTCGACGCGCAACTCGCGTGCTTGCGCAGCCTGAAGGTTCCCCAGGAGCCGCGGCGCAAAACGCAGCTCATGCAAAACCTGCTCGACCTTCGTGCTGAACATGAGTCAAAGCTGCGCAAGCTGCTCAAAAAGAGCGATGTCCGTGAAATCCGCAAACGATTAAAACGCGCATTCAAGGAAGTTCAATGGGAGAGCAGTCGCGATCCCATGGCCGTGGCCAGGCAGATGATGGGCTCCATTGCGATTTCCGGCGCTCCCGCCAGTGAAGAGCAACTCCATCGTTACCGAATCATTGTCAAGCAGGCCCGGTATGCGGCGGAGTTCGCCCCGAAATCCGCCGAGGCGACCCAGTTCATCAATCAGCTGAAGCGCCTGCAGGATGCGCTCGGCCACTGGCACGACTGGTTGACCTTGACGCATACCGCGGTCGGCCGGATTGGCGACGTGCACCAGTCATCCTTGGTGGCGGCGCTGAACAATGTCACGCGAGGAAAATTCCGCCTCGCGGTAGCCGCCGTCGCCAGTTCGCGCCTCGAACGACGCTCCGTCAAACCGCCCACCGCCATTCGACAATCCCGCAGCGCAGAAAAGAAAAGTCCAACCACCTCCGCGCGGAGCGAAGTAGCCGCCTGACCTCTTCGGGTCACATTCAGCCTCAAAGTCCGGTGACGCTCGATCCCTTCAGCATGTAAACTGTGAGGCTTCCCATGCCTACGTTTGCCGCGGTCGATATCGGCTCCAATTCCGTCCGGCTTAAAATTGCTCGCCTGCAGGCCGGACGCCTCCACAGCCTGCACGAAGACCGCGAGGTGACGCGCCTCGGCGAAGGTGTGTTCGGCTCGGGATTTCTTACCCCCGAATCGATGGCGGGGACCGTCAAGGTGTTACGCCGTTTTCATCGCACTACCCAGCAGATCGTTACCGACACGGTGCGGGTCGTGGCCACGAGCGCGTTGCGCGATGCTCGCAATTCGCAGGCTTTCCTCGAATGGGTGCGGTCGGCGACCGGATGGCGCGTGGAAATCATCTCGGGTGTGGAAGAGGCCCGGCTGATCCATCTGGGGCTCGTATCCGGCTCGCGCGTCGACGGCTCGCCCACGCTCCTCATGGATCTTGGCGGAGGAAGTTGCGAACTCACGGTCACCCAAGGTGGACACATCCGTGATGCGGTGAGCCTTCCGTTGGGCGCGGTGCGACTCACCAATGAATTTCTGCGCCATGATCCGGTACGGAAGGGCGAGTTGAAGCGGCTGCGCGGCTTTGCCACCCGCGAGGTGAACCGCATCGTCGCCCGTATCGCCACTGCCAAGATCAAAAACGTGATTGCGACGTCGGGCACGGCCGCGGCGCTGGCTGCCGTCGCCAGTCACATGCGCAGAGGAACGAGCCGCCAGCGGAACGCGGTCTCCCGCACGGAAATGACCCGCATTGCCAAACGCCTGGCGCGATTGCCGGTAGCTGAACGCCGCAAGATTCAGGGAATCGGCCCGCGCCGCGCGGAAATCTTCGTGGCTGGAGCCTTGGTCTATCAGGAACTGCTCGACCGCTTGCGCCTCAAGGGATTCCGCTATTCGCCGCTCGGTCTGCGCGACGGAATTCTCGCCCAAATGGCGGCGGACTATGACCGTAGCACGCGCTCCGGCCGCCAGGTCGAGTCCGAGCGCATGGAGTCCATTCTCCGGGCGCTCGATCACTATCACGTCGAGCGCAAACATGCGTTTGATGTGCGCGATGCCGCCACGACCCTCTTCACTGCGCTACGCTCCGTCCACCGTCTTCCGCCCGAATACGGCGAATGGCTTTCTGCGGCGGCCTTGCTTTACGAGGTCGGCGATTATGTCAATCGAAACGGCCATCATCGCCATACCCACTACATCATTTCGAACTCCGAGATTTTGGGTTACACGCCGCAACAGAGGCGCATGATCGCGGCCATTGCCCGCTACCTGGGCAAATCGCGGCCCACTCTGGATGACGGTCCCATGAAACTTGTAGATAGCACAGATCGTCCCCATGTTCAGAAGGCAATCGTGTTGCTGCGCCTCGCCCGGGCATTAAATCTGGGGCGCGGCCGCGCCGTGGAGAAGGTGTTAATCCGGGTTCGGTCGGCCGAGGTGAAGTTAACGCTGGTCCCGCGCAGGCGGTTGGGAGTGGATCTGGAGTTATGGGCGATCGAAAAAGAATGCGCCTATTTCCGTGAAGTATTTGGCCGGGAACTTTCCACCGCGGTGTCGTAGAGAACCCGCAGCAGCTTGGGAGTCACGCACCACTGCAGGGTGCCGGAACTTCTGCGCATTTCCACCTTTGCGACCGCGCCCTTCTTTAACTCGAGCGAAGCTTCGCAACCAGAGTCGCTGATCACCGAGCCGAGAAACTGGCTGAGGTTCGGGTTGTGTCCTACCACCAGAATTGCTTCCTGCCGGGCATATTTCTCCAGCAGCTTTCGGAAATCCGCGAGGCCCGCGCCCGGACGCAACCCTGGGTCGATCTGCAGTTTTCCTTCGTAGCCCAGTTCGTTCCCGACCAGCGATGCAGTCTGCGTACAGCGCTTCAAAGGACTGGATACGATGGTGTCGACCTGCACGTCGAACGCGGAGAGGGCGCGGCCGATATAGCCGCATTGCTCGATGCCCTCTTTGTCGAGGGCCCGTTTCTCGTCTTTCTTGGGATTGGTAAAGTGCTCGCCCGCGCTGGCATGGCGCAAAAAATAGAGGATCATTTCGGCTTATCGTTCCCTTCCCGCAACCACTTTACGCTTCTGCGGCGGAGTGGGCCCGGGCAACTGAACTGGCGCCTTCCCTTCCGCCACGCTCATTAAGAAATTCTGCGCACTGAACGCCGCGGCGCCCAGTGGCGGACGTCGATTTCGTTTGCCATGCACCGGCTGCCATGCGCGGATATACGTCGCATCTTTGAGTAGAATTCGCGCCTTGCGGTTGTCGGAGAGGTAGGCATCGAGAATTTCATGGCGGACGCGCTGGCGCAGCCTCTCGTCGCGCAGGGGTACCATCACCTCTACCCGCTCGTAGAGATTGCGCGGCATCCAGTCCGCGCTGCCCATATAGATCTCCTCTTCGCCTCCGTTTTCAAAATAGTAGATCCGGCTGTGCTCGAGGAAGCGTCCCACAATACTACGAACGCGAATGTGATCGCTCACTCCCCGTACCCCGGGACGAAGCGCGCAAATCCCGCGCACGATCAAATCGATCTCCACCCCCGCCTGCGAGGCCCGATACAGCGCCTGAATCACAGTCTTGTCGAGCAGTGCATTCATCTTGGCGATAATGCGCGCTGGTCTCCCCTCGCGGGCGTGCTCCGTTTCGCGGTCAATCAGAGCGATGCATTTCTCCGCCAAGTCGAGGGGCGCGACTAGAAGCGGGTCATAGCTGGGGTTCTCGGCGTAGGCGGTGAGGAAGCTGAAAACATCATGCACCGCGCGGGTCACTTCTGGATTCGCCGTAAACAAGCTCAGGTCGGTATAAATGCGCGCGGTGGTCGCGTTGTAATTTCCCGTGCCGATGTGAGCGTAGCTGCGAATAACGCCGTCGGGGTCGCGACGCACCAGCAGCGATAACTTGCAGTGTGTTTTCAGCCCGACGAGGCCATGAAATACCTGCACACCGGCATCTTCCATGTCGCGCGCCCAGCGGATGTTCGAAGCCTCGTCGAAGCGCGCCTTCAATTCGACGACGGCCGTCACTTCCTTGTGCGAGGCAGCCTCGATCAGCGAAGGCACGATCAGCGAATGTTCGTTCGTGCGATAGAGCGTCTGCTTGATGGAAAGAACGTTGTCATCCGTGGCGGCCGATTCGATGAACGAGACCACCGCGTCGTAGCTATCGAACGGGTGGTGCAAAAGAATGTCATGCGTGCGCAGTTCTTCGAACAGGTCCTTGGATTTCGAGGTGAGACGCAATTCGCGCGGCGAGAAAGCACGATATTTTAAGTCCGGACGGTTCACTTGCTCGTAGACATTGAACAGCCGCGACAGGTTCACCGGCCCGTTGACCGGAAAGACTTGCCATGGATCCAGCTCAAACACAGTTCGCAGCCGCTCGATAATCTCCGGGTCGGCGTCGGTTTCAATCTCCATGCGGACCGCATCGCCCTTGCGGCGGTTATGTAATTCCGCGCGTACGGACTCAAGCAGGCTGCGTGCTTCTTCCTCCGCCAGATACAGATTGCTGTTCCGGGTCACGCGGAAGGGGGCCGAGGACACAATGTCGTAGCCGTGGTACATGCGCACGGCATGATGAGCCACGAGATCCGCCAGAAAGATAAAGTCAGCTGTGCCGTCCGAGGGCAGGCGGATAAGGCGAGGCAGAGCCCGCGGAACGGAAACGACTCCCGTATACGTTAATGCCGAACGGCGCCGGCGGCGGAGAAGAAATCCCAGGCACAACGCTTTGTTGATGACCCGCGGAAAAGGATGAGCGGGATCCACCGTAACCGGCGTCAGCAGCGGATCGAGCTCTTTCTCGCAATACTCCTCGACAAAACGCAGAGCGGCGGCGTCGAGTTCATGCAGCCCCAGAACGCGGATCCCGTTTTCAAACAGCGCGGGACGCAGATGGGCATTCCAGCAGTCATACTGGTCTTCCACAAACTCGTGCGCCAGCTTGTTCAGAGCATCCCTTTTTTCCGTGAGCGTCAGACCATCAGGACCGGCTTCGTTATAGCCGTCTTCGATCTGTTGCATCATGGCGGCGACGCGGACTTCGAAGAACTCGTCGAGATTGCTCGCTGAGATGGCGAGGAATTTCACCCGTTCCAGCAGCGGGTTGACCTCGTCCGCCGCCTCTTCGAGTACGCGCCGGTTGAACGCGAGCCAGGAAGTGTCGCGGTTCAGAAAATAGTAAGGATTATCGAGCGAGATACGAGCCATGGGAATTGCACTAATTGCCTTCGTGTTCCGCACCCGCCCGAAGGCTTTCCGGCGTCTGCCGGATTTGCGGGACCATCAGTATAAAGCATCCGGCTGAGGAACGCCGCCATGACTCAAGAGCAGTACGCGGCGCAAAAAAGCCCGTGGCACTCGGACGACAGTCCGAATGCCACGGATGCTGTTCGACTAGTGATCGGCCCTTCCGCCTTAGGGCAGGTAATAGCGGAACGAGGTCCATACCGCGTTATCCACGGCCTTCGGCGAGATGCCCGGTCCACCCGTGTTATTGTTCCCGGACCAACCCATTTTGCTGAAGTAGGAGTACTGAATTCCCCACCGCAGCCCGCCTTTGTCTCCTTGAAAAATCTTGTGCCAGAACCCAAGCGTTCCTTCGACGATGAGACGAGTGTCTCCCGCGCAGGTCCCGCCGCCAGAAGGAGTCAGCTGGTTGGACGGTGGATTCTCCGTGCTGCAACCAGAGTTATTGGCAAAGGGTGAACCATATCCACCAATTTGATTGACTTTGAATGTGGTGGTGGTGGTTGCGGGAATCGCCGTAGTTGTGGCGGTGGCAGGGATGGCCGGGGTCTTCACGATCGAAATGCTGTCGTAGCCCTGGTATGCGGTTCGCCATCCGTACTCGCCGCCAAAGTCAGCGTAGAGGTCCAATTTTCGATTGGGGTGCAAGACCAACTCTCCAAGCGCATGCGCCGTGCGGATCAGGCCTTGCGTCCCATCGGGTTTCAGCGTCAGATCGGCGATCTGCGCGCTCGCGTAGCGGCCGATGCCATCCCCGTACGCTCCCTGAAGGCCGAATTCAGCCTTTTTCCCAGCAATGGGCAAGCGTAAGCTGCCGCCGAACCCGCCGCCGGGTCGCGTATCGTTATATGCTCCCACTGAACTGGATGTGGTGGAACCGTTGATGGGGCAAGCAATCGTCGTCGGAGTTGCCGGAGGATTCGTATCGTTTGCGTTAGTGCCTACCACCGCGCATGGGTAGACTCGATTGCGGAAGGCGCTAAAAATCCCGTACAACTCGTAATGGCCCCACCCCGGATCGGCCGCTGCCTTGACCATGAAGTCCGGACTCTTGTTGAAGGAGTATCCCGTCGTGTCGGAGAAGTTCAACAAGCCGCCGCCGGAACCCGGACCATCGACGAAGGCGTTACCGATAGTGGTGACCGAGGCAGTCCCCTGGTTCGTGGTCGAGACGCTCGAAAATCCTCGTCCGCCAATCGTTGCCTGCGGCCCTTCCATGGAAAGGCCCAGAGCGAACTTGCCACCGAAGTCCTTCACCACCCGTAAGCCATACTGCCGCGCCCAGGCAAAACCCACCTGGTATTGCGAGTCAATGGTCATGGGCAGAACTTCCGTCCGGTTAGTGATTCCTTTTCTGTCTTCCGTCACCAGGGACCACTGCTGACCGCCCGTGAATATCCAGCCACTGTTCAGTGCGGCCTGGCCGTACAGAACCCGCTGGCGCAACACGTAGCTGTTGCTCTGCCGGTTGTTGGAGGTCACGCCAGTTCCCAGAAAGTCCGCTTCGTAGTATCCCGTCAGTTTAACGGGTCCAGTCGTGCCCTCAGCCAACAGAGAGAGCCGACTCTGACGGGCGGTGAAGTCGCTCTCGTTAATATGAGCCAAGGCACTTCCCTCATAGGGAATGCCAGTGAAGGGCGTATTGATGCTCGATTCGGCCGCGCGTTGGCGGGTCACAGTTTCTGCCGCGACGAAGCCTCCGGGCGTGATGGTGATTCCCTTGAAGTGAATCTCGGTCGACGGTTCGGAGATGCGCTTCTGCGTTTCCTGCACCGTGACCACTGTATTGGCCACGTTGGTCTTCAGATCGGTCACGTCACTCTTCAGTTCGGTGACCGTCTGCTGTTGCTGGGTAGCCACAGCCTGGGCCGCGTCCGCTTTTCCGGCTGCATCGGTGGCGGCGCTTTGCGCCTGCTGCACGGCCTGATCCTTGCGGCTCAGTAGATCGCGCAATTCCTGAATCTGTTGCTGCTGTTGGGTCAAGGCAGCTTGCTGCGCCGCGATCGCATCCTTCAACGATTGCACATCAGCCGCGGTGATAGCTGCTGCCGACCTTTTCTTGGGTGGTTTCGGCGCGGGACTGGTCTGTGCCACCAGTCCTGTCGCCAGCAGTAAAATTGCGCAAAAAGTCCTCACAGACTTCATTGTTCTCTCCTTTTGTCATGCAAATTCGTGGAAACTACCCTTTGTGGTGCAGGGCTTCTATTTGACTTGCTTGATCGCCTCTTTTTCTTTCGCCACCACGTTGTCCGGCAGCGGCGCATAAGCCAGTGCCGTGGTCATCTTCTGTCCGTCAGAAACCATCCAGTTCAGAAAATCGGCCAGTAGCTTGCCATTGGCCGGCACTTTGGATTGCGCCGGAATCAGCAGCCAGGTGAAACTCGAGATGGGATACGCGTCCTTCCCCGGAGCGTTGGTGATTGAAACGCGGAAGTCCGCAGGCATTTTCGAAGCCGATGCTGCCGCTGCCGTCACGCTCTCCAGCGAAGCCTTGATGAAATTCCCCGCCGAGTTTCTTACGCTGCCGTACTGAACATTATTCTGGACGGCGTAGATCAACTCGACATATCCGATCGATCCAGACAATTGCCGGATCATTCCCGATACGCCCTCATTGCCCTTGCCGCCCATCCCGATCGGCCATTTCACCGACGTGTCGCTGCCCACCTGACTCTTCCATTCGGGACTGACTTTGGAGAGGTAATCGGTCCAGATGAAGCTGGTACCGCTGCCATCGGAACGATGGACGAGGATGATGTCTTTGTCAGGGAAATTCATTCCGGGATTCGCGGAAGTGATCGCCTTATCATTCCACTTGGAAATCTTTCCCAGAAAAATTCCGGCCAGCGCTTCGGGCGTGAACTTTACTTCCCCGCTCACGCCGGGGATGTTGTACGCCGGGACTACTGCGCCGAGCACCGTCGGAAGATTCAGGATCTTTGTCTTGGCTTCCCCCAGCTGTTTATCGGTCATCGGCATATCGCTGGCGCCGAAGTCAACTGTGCCGGCGAGCACCTGCCGGATTCCGCCGCCGCTTCCGATCGATTGGTAGTTGATTTGGACCTCTGGATGGGCTTTGTGATATTCGCTGAACCACTTGGAATAAATGGGATTGGGAAAGGTAGCGCCTGCTCCGTTGAGCGTGGTCTGCCCAAGTACGGGCAAGGCCAGAAGAACACACACCAACAGTGGCACGATTTTGCGCATCACCTGATAATTCCTCCTTTGGATATATGTCCTCGTTCTAGCGGCACAGTGTTACAGGACGGTTACAAACGGATAAATTTCTGATGAATGACCCGGGTCGCGAGCGGGGTTTGCTTGAAGGAATGCGTTGCAACTTGAACAATAGGAAGGCGAGCATCGCACCACGTCAGTGCGACGCGTTTAGGTGTGCGATCTCGCGAGGAAATAAAGTATTGCCCGGAAATTCCCGGTGCAATCCGGCCAGCAATTCCAACGCTCGCGACTTGTCTTTTTCCCGCACGTACGCGATGGAGAGAAGAATCCGAGCGAAGGGCGCAAGATAATGACCGTGCGCAGCGGTGGTCTGCAGGTCGGCAATGCCCCCTTGCTTATCGGACGGCAA
Organism: uncultured Acidobacteriota bacterium; assembly: GCA_963765015.1. Taxonomy (GTDB): domain Bacteria; phylum Acidobacteriota; class Terriglobia; order Terriglobales; family Acidobacteriaceae; genus Sulfotelmatobacter. Next base: position 65,104 of record CAVXVD010000039.1, read on the forward strand.
GCCCCCCATACGCAACAGCCAACGCACGGGCGCGGCCATGCTTCCGATAATGTATTTGCTGAAGCCGGTAGCCAGTAGTGCGTCGTAGCAGTCATGGCAGACCGTCAGCAGTTCCTGCGCCGACGCCGAGGCTTGCTTTGTGTAGTGCAGCGAGGCGAGATTTCGTTTTTCAATCAGCGCGGCATAATCGGCCTGCAGACCCGCCGACAGGGTCATCGCGAATAATGCGTCGCGATCCTTGGCATCCTTCGCTAATCGGGCGCGCGCCAGGGTTTCTGCGCGCCCAATTGCCGCCTCGAAGCGATCTCGAACAGCAGGATCGGGATTCAATTTCGGGCGCCCGGCAAAAGAGTCATCGTTTTCATAGAACTGCGCCTCCAGAACTCCCAGCCGGTTAAATTCAGAAAACAGAAAACCAGCCGCCTCGCTGACTGGTCCGACCGGATCGTCCGGATGCAGCTTTTCCCACGACGCGAAGTCGTTCTGCGCTCCGCTGAAATCGAGGTTGTAAAGGCCCGTAAATCCCCGATCCAGCGGCGAAGCCGCAATCACCTTCGGATTGTCCTCCGCCCGCGCCCACACAGGCACGACCCAGACAAGACACAACATCGTCACCGCCGCCCATGTCACCCCGACCCAGCCTCGTGCATCGAAAGCATGGTTGTTCATTGGTCCCGGCTCGCGTGAATCGTCATGTCAGTCTATTATCGTTGCTCTGTGCTTAGTTGCAATTTGCACGGGTTGCGCTTGCTTCTTTTGATGCCTTTGCTGGCAGAACCTGCGCTCCCGCCGAGTCAAACGTTCGTCATTTTCGCCGGGGATACTTCCTTGGCCGAGGAGCAACACCTTCATGCCTGATTCCTCGATCCGCTTCGCTCCCGGGTGGCCGGGGATCCCGCCGCGATGGACTTCCAGCGCCAAGTCGGGAATGGGAACCGCGCTCAACCAGCGCAGCAAAGTCTGGTTCACCATCAGCCACGGAATTCTCAATGAGGTCTACTTCCCCCGCGTCGACCAGGCATGCACGCGCGACATGGGCTTCATTGTTACGAGCCCCGAGAGCGCTTTCTTCTCGGAAGAAAAACGCGATTGTACCTTCGAGAACCGGCCATTTGAGCCCGGCGTTCCCGCCTATGAAGTAACCAACACCTGCAATTCCGGGCGCTACCGGATCCACAAAGAAATTCTGAGTGACCCTTTTCGCAGCGTGGTTCTGCAGAAGGTACGCTTCGAACCTCTTGTGGGACAACTCTCCGACTACCGTTTGTTCGCTCTCCTCTCTCCGCACCTGGCCAATTTTGGAACCGGCAACACGGGATGGATTGGCGATTACAAGGGCTATCCGATGTTTTTCGCGCAGCGCGATGGCGTGAGCCTGTGCCTGGCCTCTTCCGCCCCGTGGAAAGCGGTCTCCGTCGGTTTCGTGGGCGCTTCGGATGGCTGGCAGGATCTTTCGCAGCACTTGCAGTTGGAGTGGCAATACACTCGCGCCGAGAACGGGAACATCGCCTTCACCGGCGAGGTCGACCTGGCGGCTTGCAACGGAGAATTTGTGATGGCGCTCGGCTTTGGTTCAATTTCGACCGAAGCCGGACAGCAAGTTCGATCGACGCTGTTCGAGGATTACTCCGAGATTCGCGCTCACTATGTGTGGCAGTGGAAAGCCTGGCAAACCAAGCTGTTGAAACTGGACCAGCCTCTGCGGGAGCACGATCTCTACCGCGCTTCGACCGCCGTGCTGCGCACCCACGAGTCGAAAGATTTCCTCGGCGGCATCATCGCCAGCCTGTCGATCCCATGGGGCTTTAACAAAGGCGACGAAGATCTCGGCGGATACCATCTGGTCTGGCCCCGCGATCTGGTGGAAACGGCGGGCGCGTTGCTGGCCGCCGGAGCCACGGACGATGCCGTCCGCGTGTTGCGCTATCTCGAATCCACCCAGGAAGCGGCGGGCAACTGGTCACAGAATATGTGGCTCGACGGGCGTCCTTACTGGAGCGGCATCCAGATGGACGAGACCGCGTTCCCAGTCTTGTTGATCGATCTGCTGCGCCGTGAAGCCCCCGACGCTCTTGGCAAACTCGAGCGCTGGTGGCCGATGGTGCGAAACGCCCTCAGTTTCATCATTCGCAATGGTCCCGTCACCCAGCAGGATCGCTGGGAGGAAGATGCTGGCTATTCTCCGTTCACCCTCGCCGCCGAAATCTCAGCCCTGCTCGCCGGCGCCGAACTCGCAGACTTGACAGGACATACCGAGCAGGCGCAAACCATGCGCGATGTCGCCGACGCCTGGAACGACAATATCGAGCGCTGGGTCTATGCCAGCGGCGGCGATCTGGCCCAGCAACTCGGAATTGACGGCTACTACGTGCGCATTGCTCCGCCCGACACCGACGGCGCGGCTTCTCCGACGCAGGGATTCGTTCCGATCAAGAACCGTCCGCCCGGTCAGGACGGCGAGCGTGCCTATCACATCATCAGCCCGGATGCCCTGGCGCTGGTTCGTTTTGGCCTGCGCGCGCCCGACGATCCGCGCATCCTCAACACGCTTCGCGCCATCGACGCACTGCTGTCCGTCGAACTGCCTCAGGGACCCTGCTGGTATCGCTACAACGGCGACGGCTATGGCGAGCACAAAGATGGATCAGCCTTTGATGGGACCGGTATTGGCCGCCCCTGGCCCCTGCTCGCCGGTGAGCGCGCCCATTACGCGCTGGCCGGCGGACATCGCGATCAGGCGGAGGCTCTTCTCATCATGATGGAAAATTCCACGTCCGGACAAAGCCGCCTGTTGCCCGAACAGGTCTGGGACGCTGCCGACATCCCGGCGCTGGAATTGTTTCGTGGGAAGCCTACCGGTTCCGCGTGCCCGCTGGTGTGGGCGCATTCCGAGTACATCAAGTTGCGCCGCTCCATCCACGACGGCAAGATTTTCGATCAGCCGCCGCAGACCGTGAAGCGCTATCTGGTGGACAAACACGTCCGGCAGATCTTCGGCTGGAGATTCAACAACAAAACGCACAGCATTCCACGCAACAAGACTTTGCGCATCGTGATGCTCTCTCCCGCCAAGGTGCGCTGGAGCATTGACGACTGGAAAATGGCGCACGATGCCGAAACGCGCGACACCGGGCTCGGCATCCACGTGCTTGATCTGCCGACGGCATCGCTCCCGGCCGGCGGCCAGGCTGTGTTCACGTTCTTCTGGGAAAAAGAGAATCGCTGGGAAGGGGTTGACTATCGTGTAACCGTGGAGGACCGCTGAGAACTAGTTCGCCAATTCCGCTGCGGATTCCACATTCGTGTAGCACAGCTCGACGACCGTACAATCGTCGCTGAGTGGATTGCCGGCGCAGAACTCGGTAACGGCGGAAAATATTCCTTCCAGGGTGGGAGACTTGGCCGCCGCCGCCTCCAGCCGAAAATCTTCGAAGAAATCTCCCATTGCATTTTCAGCTTCCGTCACTCCGTCGGTCACTAAAATAAAGCGGTCGCCGGATTTCATCTGGCAGGTCGCGCTCTCAAATGTGGCATCGGGAAGCAGTCCCACGGGAACGTTGCCATGGGGCGGCCGCATTACCTCTCCGGCACAAACCAGCAGCGGAGGCACGTGCCCGCAATTCACATATTCCAGTTCGCCGTCGCGGCGCAAGCGTGCCAGCAAGACGGTGGCATATTTTTCGCCAACGAGCTTATCGGTGAAGAAGCGGTTCACCGCCGAAACCACATTCAATAACGGCATTCCCGCAGTCAGATGGGAATAAATCATTCCCTGCAAGGTGGAGGCCAGAAGTGCCGCGGAAACACCCTTGCCGCTGACGTCGGCGAGAACCACGGCCAGGCCTTCCTTGGTGTTGACCGCGTCGAAGAAGTCTCCCCCAATTTCTTTACAAGACAAGTTCTTGCCGCGCAGCCGCGCGAAAGGGACTTCCGGAATCTTCACCTCCATCAGGCGCTGCTGAATGCTGGCGGCGATGCTCAACTCCTGCTGGTAGCGGCGGGACTCTTCTTCGGCCTGCACCAGGCGTGCATTCTCGATTAACGACGCCGCTTCTGTCGCGATCGCGTGCAGAATATCCTGGCTGACTCCGCTGATATCGCGAGAGGCAAACCGGGAGTCAACGTAGAGCACGCCCATGGCCTGTGCCGCGATGGCTGGGTTGACTGGAGTTTGGGCATCGCGCGTCGCCTGCACCTGCATCTTGCGCAGGGGAATGCACACCACCGTCCGCAGATCGTAAGCGACAATGCTTTGCCGTCCGGCAAGGTCGAGCGACTGGCTGGTATCGGTCAAAAGAAATTCCGAGTTCGAGCGCATCGACTCTTCCAAAATCGAGTGCGAAATCGTCTTGTCGTCGAGCAGCGGCTCTTTCTTGGCATTACGCCCGGCGGCCAGGCGCAACTTTCCTTCCTCGTCCTTCAGGAACACATAAGCGCGCTCGGCTCGCGTTAACTGCAGTGTCACATCGAGCATCGTGATCAGGATTTCATCGAGTACGCCGGCGGTATTCAGTTTGCGTGCCGCTTCCAGAAAGAGCCTCAGCGTCTCCAGTTCGGTCGATTCCGCTTTAATCCCGATGCCGGAGATCTGGCTGAGGAACTCGCGCGCCGTGTTGGACGTGGCATGCGCGGGATTGAACAGGATGTAGGCCGAATCGCGCGCGCCAAATTCCAACCGGTCGCCGCGTTCCAGTTTCTGGCGCTGGATGCGCTCCCCATTCACGAACGTCCCGTGCTTGCTTCCCAGGTCGACGAGGAAAAAATCTGTCCCCTCCTGTGTAATCTGCGCATGATCGCGCGAAACCCGGGGGTCGGCGATGACCAGATCCTTGTCCACCTTTCTCCCCACGGTGAACGGCGTGCGGTTCAGCACAATATTTTTCTGCTCGCTGCCTTGCACGAACACTAGGGCCGGGAACACTCCGGAGGTAGAGCCGTGATGGCTGCCATGAGTGATGGTGTTGAGGGACATGGATGGTTGTTGGGCGCGCCGTTCGCCAGGCCACAGACAGCGCCCGGGCAATCACACTCTCGCAGCACACAGACTACTCTGCGGCCGCTCCCTCCCGCAAGGTGCGTAACTGGCTGCCGGCAGCAGTTTCCGGAATCTGCTCGATCAAGACGTTCCTGTCGATCAGTAGCAACGCCAGTAGAGTCATCGGGATCATGAAACTGGTGTAGAGCGGGAGAGCCCAGGCTCTCTCGACCTGCTGCCCTGGCAAGAGTAGGCGCGCGAATAGCAGCGAACCGGCGGCTATCCATGGCCAGAACACTGCTAGCGCCGTAACTCCCACCAGCAACCGTGACACCCTGTGGCGGCTCCATAGCCGGTCAATCGATCGCACGGCCAGCATCAGAACCGGCAGCAACAGCAATTGATTGTAGGGAGCGAACATCGGGATCACGATCACCGTGCTCGCCAGCACAAGTGCCAGCGACCAGAAAAAGGCCGGGGTTCCCTGTGACGCCCGCCGGACTCGCCACGCCAACAGGATAACTGCGGCGACCAGCACTGCAGCAGCTACTCTGCCCCATGCCGGCGTGAGCGCGACGTCCAGTACGGAGGTTCCGCCACCGGTGTAATGGTAGTAGGCGACGGAAGCCGCGCGAAATTCGTGAATCCAGCCAGGCACGACGATTTCCCCTGCAATCACTAACACCGCCATCGAAGCAGTAAAACTCCAGAGCAGCCGCTGTCGATCCCGCCAGTTACCGATTACCCAAAGAAACAGCCATACGCACAGAAGCCCTACGAGTTGAGGCTTGATACTCGCAATACCCAAAAAAATGCCCGCCAGAACCAGTTGGCGGCGGCTGAGGGCATACATCGACGCTGCCAGAAGAAAGGCCACCAGCAGCGTCAATTGCTGCAACTTGAAACCCTGCGTCGCCGGGAAACATCCGACCGCGAGAATGATCCAGGTGAACTCAGCGTTCAGGGACAAGCGCCATCCGGTCGCTCGCAACCACAGTGGGACCGACGCGGCCGTAAGCCCCACGAGCAGCCACAGAAATGCTTCCTGGATCATCGGAAAGGGCAAGCGGATCGTGGGAAACAACAGGAAGACCACGTACGCCGGATAGGCGAATGCCTGTTCGTCCTTCGGATCATTGGGACGCGCAGAGTCAATGGGACGCCCGTAATAGCCGGCCTGAATCTCACGCGTAATCTCAGAACTGTAGGGATCTCGCCCGTGCAAAAACAGTTCTCGCGCCCCCAACCATCGAGGATACAGGTCGGAGAGATTGCCTCGGGGAATGCTGCGGACCGCCGAATCGGCCAGCTGATGCGGGATTGCGATGTCTTGCACCCAGAGCCACATGGACGCGGCCAGCAAACCGGCTCCAAGTACGGCCAGAGATCTAGTTGTCATGCGAGGTGAACGCTGCGCCTCCCGGTCCCGTGGTGAGGTTCATTCTCGACATTTCGCGGCTGATTGCGTAGAGCCACCAGAGAAGGAAGATCGCCATGAGATTCGTTTTCTCCCAACGTCTCCACAAAAAGAACCACAATGGACTGACAAGCAGGGGAACTACCGGTAATGCAACTCGTACCCATTTGACCGAAAGTCGCGGACCTTCCCGGATGCAGCGGTCCTCAAGAAAATGTCCGGCGAGAAAATGTTGGGCCACGAAGGCAATCGGCAGAACCAGCAGGCACATGTCATACGTGCTTGTGTTGTAGCTGACGAGCAGCGCGGCAATGATGGCGCAGCCGAGGCTTAAATCATGAAACTGTCGCTCATTGGCCAGATGCCGCATGCGCACCATTCCAACCAGCAAGAACACGGAACCGGCTAGCACAGCAAATTGCAGAGGCCACCACGCACCCTCCGGCCAGGACCATCCCGTGAGCAGCCCTAACAGGTTTGGCATCAATCGCGGGGGTGTCCTTCCGTAGCTCGAGGCTGAGGCCCACTGCCACATGTAGGCCGGATATTTCAGTGCGCCGCGCCAACCAACCATGGCAACGGACAGCAGGACTGCGGCCGCAGATACGGTGGCGAAGCCAGCCGCTAGTTTCCGCCGTCCCCACAGCGCCAAAATCAAAACCAGAGGAACCGCGAGATGATAGCGGAAGATTCCGGCGCCCAGCCAGCAGCCGGCTGTAAAATCGGCACCCGAACGGAGTGCCCGGTAAGAAAGAACGAAAACAAGAAGAAGCAGGATCGCATCCTGCCCCTGTAGCAGATTCGCAAAAACCGGAAAAAACGCCAGCAGCGCCAGTATCCACTCCCAGACCGGAACATCTAGCAGCCCATCCAACGCACCTCGCAAAAGAAGCGGAATTGCCACCAGCATGGCGAGGTTCACTACGTTCCATACGACAAACGCGGGTAGGTAAGGCAGGAATGCGAGAGGAACAAAAATCAGCGCCTCGAAAGGCGGGTGGATGTAGGGCAATGCGCCGTGCCGGATCTCGAAATCGCTGGCAAATGCCCGCTGGAGTTGCAGCTGCGCCTGGGCATCGTAGAGTTGCCGTCCGCGTCCTTCGCGGAGCAGTTCCCCGGCGGTATAAAAAGCGGTGAAGTCCGGATCCCCCTTGGCGATCCGACTGCGCACCGTCCACAGGAAGAACAAATGGGTTCCCAGCATCGCAAACAGAAACACACGTCCAATCGTTTTGCCAGTCATGCGATGAGACCGGGCAGGAATCGCCATCGTCCGCGGATCTTGTTGAGTGGCCGGTATGGTAGGCGATTGTATCGCGGCCTAGGCCCAGCGGCTACAGCTTCCCCACGTCTCGGCGCTTTTGCGAGACGTGGGAGCGCCCGCAAAAGGCGACTGCTGGTCGATGCCTGATCAATCTCTAACCGTGGCCCTCTAGGCCCCGCTATCCCCACGCAAACCGTTAACCAGGAAGGTCCCGGGGTTACCGATAGTAATCCCCGGAAGTGCAAGAATTTGTCATTTTTGACTGAGATGCAGGGTATGATTAGCCTGTTGAGTAGGGCGCGAAATCGTTCGCGCAATTCCCCACCCTGGGTCCCGAAAAGACATTTTCATCAGGATTTCCGACCAGGATGGGAGTAGAAAGGACAACGTACATGGAGCTTGTGCGCAGACTTTGGTGCGAACAGGATGGGCAGGATATCGCTGAATATGCAGTCATGTTGGCGGTAATTCTGGTTATTGTGGTTGGCACGGTCCGGTTGATCGGATCTAACGCCAACAACGTCTTCTCCTCCGTTGCCAGTTCCATTCAATAATAGAAATTCGAATTGCGGGCGTACCCGCGTTCCAGGTTGGGAACGCATGCGCTTTAAGGAATGGCATGAACCGAACACGTTTACTGATGATCGGCGTTCTGGCGCTGGCCGCTGGTTTTCTTGCAAGTGTGTATGTCTACAAGAGCTTGCAGGGCAATCGCGGAAGTGGTGATTCCGGCGTGGAAGTGATGGTGGCCGCCAATGACTTGCAGGTGGGGGCACGCATCGAGGAACACGACATCAAGATCATCAAAATTCCGGGTGGCGATCTGCCCCCGGGTGCCCCTCGCCGGAAAGCCGAGGTGGTTGGGCATGGGGTCATCATTCCGATCGCCAAGGGCGAGTTTATTCTGCCCAACCGGCTGGCGGGCGAGAATGCCGGATCCGGACTCCCTTCGCTGATTCCGCCTGGCATGCGGGCCGTGTCTGTCCGCGTGAACGAGGTTGTATCGGTGGCTGGATTTGTGACCCCGGGCACGCGTGTCGATGTTCTGCTGACCGGAACACCTGGAAGCGGAGGCGAGCAGGAAACCACCACCGTGTTGCAGAATGTCGCGGTGCTCGCCTCAGGTCACACATTGGAGCGAAGTTCCACAGGTGAGGCGCAGAACACCGCCGTGATCACGCTTCTGGTTTCACCCGACGACGCCCAGCGGCTCACCCTTGCGAGCTCCGAGGGACGCATTCAGCTCGCTCTGCGCAATCCTCTCGATACCAAGCAGGACGAAGTGCCGTCCTCCAATTCCAGGGGCCTTTACAAAGGGATGGCAGCTCCGGCACCGGTTCATGCACCGGTTCGCCACATCACTCCCACAAAGGTTGCAACCCCGCCCGCGCCCTCTACCGGCGTTAGCGTCGAGGTTTACCAAGGCGACAAGAAACCCGACGTAGTGAAATGCGGCGATGACGGTTGCGGTGAGGCCAAGTGATCCCTAAACATTCGATGTCGCTCAATGCCAAGTTGCACTTCGGCCAGTTTCCTCCCAGGGAGACCAATCCGCACATGATAGTTCGCACCTCGCTGCTCGTGACTCTGCTGCTTGCCGCGGCATTCACCACTCCCGCATTCTCGGAAATCATGCAGCAAGCTGAGGGCGCGGCCCAGCCCTCGAGCCCGGTACCGAGCGGCACGCAAGCGACCACGTTGCCCGCGCAGACTCCCAGCCAAGGTGCGGCGCCTTTGCGCGTGATGGTGGGCAAGTCGCTCCTCATCAATACGACCGAACGGCTGAGGCGTATTTCTGTGACGGATCCGGCTGTCGCTTTCGCGCAAGTCATCACGCCGACGCAGATCCTGGTCCACGGAAAATCGCCCGGGTGAAGTTTCCTTACTGATATGGGACGAACTGGAACGCTCGCGGAGCTTTGATTTGCGCGTCGACGTCGACGTCAGCGCCTGCACGGAAGAAGAGCACCGCGTATTCCCTGATGAGCAGATATCGGTGACGCCTTCGCGCGCGGCCATTGTGCTTTCCGGGCACGTTTCCACCGAAGACGTCGCCAAGCGCGCCGGAGAACTGGCCAGCGCCTATTCCCCCAAAGTAGTGAATGTGCTCACCTTCGGACCGGTCGGCGCCCAGGAAGTTTTATTGCAGGTCAAGTTTGCGGAAGTCGATCGCACGGCCCTGACGCAGATGGGTGTGAACTTCGTTTCCCAGGGTGCCGCGAACTCGATCGGTACCCTCACCACTGGCCAGTTCGGCGGCTTCGGCCCGCAAACACTGACCACCAACGCGGCGAGTTCGGGCGGCGGGACCACCACCACCGGAACCTCCATCAATAACGTTTTGAACCTGTTTCTCTTCCGCCCAGATATCAACTTCGGCGCCGTGATCGAGGCTCTGCAGACCAAGAATCTTCTGCAGATTCTCGCCGAACCGAATCTGATTGCCGTCAACGGAAAAGAAGCCAGCTTCCTCGCTGGAGGCCAGTTCCCTTTCCCGATCGTGCAACCGGGCAACGGATTCACTGCCGTGACCATCTCCTTCAAGGAATTCGGCGTGCGGCTTCAGTTCACGCCCGTGATCACTCCGAACGGCAACATTCATTTGAAGGTGGCGCCGGAAGTGAGCACGCTCGACTACGCCAATGCCCTCACGATCTCCGGATTCACCGTGCCCGCTCTGAGTACGCGCAAAGCGGAAACCGAATTTGAGTTGCAGGATGGACAGAGCTTCGTTATTGCCGGCCTGATGGACAATCGGGTGACCGACATTTACAGCAAGATTCCTGGACTCGGCGATATCCCGGTTCTGGGAGCTTTCTTCCGTAGCAAGAGCCTGCAGAAGAGTAATTCGGAGCTCCTCGTCTTGTGCACGGTACACCGGATTTCTCCGAGCGCCGAGCCGGTCACTCTGCCGAAGGCACCGAAGCCGTATCTCAACGATGAGAAGTTCGATAAGAGTAAATAGGACCAATCCATCCTGTGCTGCTGTTTCGTACGCCGGGAGTGGGGAAAACGCGGGGAAGTAGCGAAGCGCAGGTTGGTATGCCAGAGTTATCAGTCGTCATTGTGGCCACGGACAACGAGCAGCGAACTCTGCTGCAGGTGCTCGTTGATGGGACAAGTGTGGCGCGAACCGTGCACACTTGTGCCAGTTTCCCCGTAGCGGCATCCGATCCGATTGCGCGCCGCGTACGCACCGCGAATCCCGATGTAACTCTCGTCGATATTCCGGCTGACAGTCCCGCAGTGGCTCTGCGCGCCATCGAACTCCTGCATCAGGAGGCGCCCGAGGCCGCCATCTTCGCCATCGGCAACCTCAATCAGCCGCAGATTATCGTCAGTGCCATGCGCGCTGGAGCCCGGGAATTCATCGAGCGCCCCACCACCACTACCGATCTGCTCGAAGCCTTCGTGCGCCTCACCACCGCGCAGCGCCGCGGACGGCAGGAAGGATTACGTGGCAAAGTTTTTTCCGTCATCAATGCGAAGGGCGGAAACGGGGCGACTACGGTTGCAGTCAATCTTGCTCTCGCTCTGCAGGCGGCCTACGGACAAACGGCGCTGGTTGATCTGGCTCCGCTGGGACACGCCGCTCTTCACATGAATTTGAAGCCCGTTTTCACCGTGGCGGAGGCGACGCGCAATCTTCACCGCATGGACGCTTCCCTGCTCGAAAGCTTTATGACCCGGCATAGCGGCGGCCTGCAGCTGCTCGCCGGAGCCAACGTACCGGCCAGCGTCGATCCGTCGACCTCCGAATTCGTAAAGCTGTTCGACATGCTGGTGGCCCATTACCGGTACGTCGTGGTCGACTCCTCCTCGCGCTTTGACGCCGCTACCCGGCTGATTGCCGGTCTTTCGGAAACTGTTCTGCTGGTGGCCTGCAGTGATGTGGCCTCGCTTTGGAGTGCGGCCCGCGTGCAGCTGTACCTGGGAGAGAGCGGCAGCCGCGAACGTGTGCGGCTGGTTCTGAATCGTTTTCGCAAGACCCCCGGATTCAGCGAGGCAGACGCCGAAGCCGCGGTGGGCGCAAAATTGATCTGGAGGGTGCCGAACCAGTATTTCGCCATCTCCTCGGCAATCGATCGCGGTACGCCCGTGATGGACCAGCGGACCTCTGAGATGGCCCGCTGCTTTTCCGGGCTGGCCCAGGAACTCACGCGCAATGACGCCGATGTCAAGCGTGCGGCGTGGTCGCTGTTCAAGTCGGTTTAGACTTAGGAAGCTATGGCGAATCTTCAATCCTTCGAGCGCACGGACTACCAGCAGGTCAAAGCCGACCTGCATCGCAAGATTCTGGACCGGCTCGATCTCGAGAAACTGGGCAAGGCCCAGGGCGATTCCGCGCGCGACGAAGTCCTGATTGTCATTCGCGCCGCCGTCAACAGTGAAGTCGTTCCTCTCAGCTTTGCCGAACGCGAGCGCCTTTCGCGCGAAATTCTCGACGAGATCTTCGGCCTCGGCCCTCTCGAACCGTTGCTCAAGGACCCCAACGTCTCCGATATCCTGGTCAACCGCTTCGATCGGGTCTACATCGAAAAGGCCGGCAAGCTCGAACTCACCAGCTATTCTTTCAAAGACAACACGCACCTGATGCAGATCATCGAGCGCATCGTTTCCCGTGTGGGCCGCCGCGTGGACGAATCTTCGCCGATGGTCGACGCCCGCCTGGCCGATGGATCGCGCGTCAACGCCATCATTCCGCCGCTGGCGCTCGATGGCCCCTGCCTGTCGATTCGCCGCTTCGGACGCGAGCCCGTGACCGCGCGCCAGATGATTGAAAATCAGACGCTCAACGAATCCATGCTGGAACTGCTTTCCGCCATGGTCAAAGGCCGTCTGAATATCCTGGTCTCGGGCGGAACCGGCGCCGGCAAGACGACTCTGTTGAACGTGCTTTCGGGCTACATCCCCAACACGGATCGCATCGTGACCATCGAAGACGCCGCCGAACTGCAACTGAAGCAGGAAAATATTGTGCGCCTCGAAACGCGTCCGCCCAATATTGAAGGCAAGGGGGCGGTGCGCCAGCGGCAACTGGTCATTAACAGCTTGCGTATGCGTCCCGATCGCATCGTGGTGGGCGAAGTGCGCGGTGAGGAAGCCTTCGATATGCTCCAGGCCATGAACACGGGCCACGAGGGATCGCTCACCACTGTTCACGCCAACTCCCCGCGGGATGCTATGGCCCGCATCGAAAATATGGTTTCCATGGCCAACTTGAATATTCCGGAACGGGCGGTGCGCCATCAGATTTCCTCCGCGGTTCACGCCGTCATCCAGATTGCTCGTCTCTCGGACGGCACCCGCAAAGTCGTGACCGTTTCCGAAATCACGGGCATGGCGGAAGAATCCATCGGTATGCAGGACATTTTTTCCTTTGAACGCACCGGGATCGACGAAAACGGAAAGGTGCGCGGAGCCTTTCGCGCGACCGGTGTTCGTCCCCAATTCGCCGACCGCCTGGCCATCGCCGGGGCCCGCTTGCGGCCCGCCCTGTTCGAATCGAAGACCGAGGTCTAACCACGATGCCAGCCGCCCTCATCGCACTCGTCGTCTTTATCGTGGTCGCCGCCGCGGCCTTTGGCCTGGGCTCTCTTTTCGATCAGCGTTCTGCCCAGGCTCGACTGATCAAAGAGCGTCTGGCCAACGAGCGCAAAGCTCCCGAGCGCGCCCCCGAAGAGGAACTCGCGCTCCTTCGCGATGAGCAACTCAGCGAAATTCCAGCGTTCGACACCCTGCTGCGCCGCTCGGCGCGGGTAACGGAAATGCAGAAGATGCTGGCGCAGGCGGGAATGCAGATGCGCGCCGGCAACTTTCTAGGTTTCTCCGCTCTTTCCGGGATGGTCGCCGCCGCCATTGCCTACTTTTTCAGCAAGCGTGTCGAGGTTGGCTGGTTCGGCCTGCTGGTGGGTTTCATCGTGCCGTACTCGTACGTTTCCATACGCCGCAACAAGCGCTTTGAGAAATTTGAAGAACTTTTTCCCGAAGCCATCGACACCCTGGCTCGCGCGGTTCGTGCCGGACACGCTTTCACTACCGCTCTGGAATTGATTACCAACGAAGTGGCGGAGCCGGTCGCCGGAGAATTCCGGCAGTTGTTTGAAGAACAGAAATTCGGTATGCCGGTCCGTGACGCGCTGATTAATCTCACCGAACGCATGCCGCTGGTCGACGTAAAATTCTTCGTCACCGCGGTCATGCTGCAGCGCGAAACCGGCGGCAACCTGGCGGAGATTCTCGATAACCTCTCTTACGTGATTCGCGAACGATTCAAGATCCAGCGCCAGGTTCGCGTCTACACGGCGCAGGGGCGCCTCACCATGGCCTTGCTGATGGGCATGCCCCCCATCATCGTGACCGTGATGATGTTGCTGAACCCCAGTTTTATTCACCCGCTTTTCGCCGATCCGATCGGGCACATGCTGCTGGTCGGCGGAATCACGTTGCAAACCATTGGATACTTCGTGATCCGCAAGATCATCCGGATTCAGGTCTAACGTCATGCTGCCTATTCTGCTGGTTGTGGTCGTGTTCGTTACGGTGGTGGGGGCGATCTTCGCCTTTGGTGCCGCCGCCCTTACTCCCAGTTCGGTGCTGGGAGCACGGTTGCGGGCACTGGGTGGACAGCAGGCCCAGCAGCCGGAAAATAAGCCTGCGATCCGCGAACGCATTGAGCAGGCTCTGGACCCAATCAGCAAAGCGCTTCCGCTTTCGCCCGCCGACGTTTCCCGCACGCGCCGCTGGCTCATCCAAGCCGGACTCCGCGACGCCATGGACGTGAACTACTACTTCGGCGCCCGCGTCCTTCTGGGTGCGGCGGGATTCTTGACGGTCCTGTTCTTCACCGGAATCAATAATCTTCCGCTGCTGATCGGCGTGGGAGCACTCGGCTTCATCGTTCCACGTTTCATCCTCAAGCGCATGATTCGGGACCGGCAAAACCGCATCACCCTCGGATTGCCCGACGCGCTCGACCTTACCGTGATTTGCGTGGAGGCTGGCCTCGCGCTCGATCAGGCGCTCATGCGCGTCGGTCAGGATCTCCATCACGCTCACCCTGACCTCAGCGATGAATTTCACCTGGTGAATCTCGAGATGCGGGCTGGCAAGCCGCGCGCCGAAGCTCTTCGCAACATGGTGGAACGCACCGGCGTGGACGATATCCGCTCGCTCGTGGGCACACTGATTCAGACTGACCGCTTCGGCACCAGCGTGGCCCAGGCCCTGCGCGTGCATTCCGACTCCCTCCGCACGGAACGCCGGCAACGCGCCGAAGAGCAAGCTGCCAAAACTACGATTAAGATGGTGCCCCCGCTGGTGATCTTTGTTCTGCCGTCGATTATTTTTGTCACCATTGGTCCCGCTGTGATCGAACTGATCCGGCAACTCGGACCCGTTTCCGGCGGCAAGTAGCACGCGGCGAACAAATTGGAGTGGGGACTGGAATGGCATTTTTTCCCGCGCGAGGACAAGCATTCAACCGCACCCGCCAGGCGTGCCTCGCCACCGATCTTGCCGTGGCCGACACATTCTGGAGCCGCTTCCGAGGACTGCTCGGCATCAAGGCTGGTGACTTCCGTAATGGATGCGGCCTCTGGATCGTTCCCTGCAGCGGCGTCCATACTCATGGCATGGGATTCGCCATCGACGTAGTCTATCTCGATCGGGCTATGACGGTTATCGACGTTCGACCCGGCCTCCAGCCATGGCGCATCGCCCCCGTGCGACGCAAGGCAACCTCAGTACTGGAACTGCCGTGTAACGTAGTCGCCGAGACTGGAACCACGGTCGGCGATACAATAGAAATAACCCTCCCACAGGATTGCCGCACACCAGTCGCTTGAGCCCAACGCTCCAACTCGAAGATGCCGTCCGGGTTTCCGACGACTCGCCCAAGCTACTGGTCGAATGGACCTCGCCGTGGGACGAGTTCCTGGGCAGCATTCGGCCGGCACTGGCTCGTTCCGAGTCGCGCCTTGCAGGAGAGGCTCCGTTTGGATTGATTCCCCTGCGCATCATGATCCCCTCCTATTTTCTGGAGGCGTTTCTGATTCTGGCGGCCATCTTTGTGCAAATTAAAGTGGCGGAGTTGCGCCCAACCGTTGTGCCCGGGATCCCGACTCACGATGTGATTTACTACACTGGCGATGAACTCCCGCGTACCGAGGATCTCGGCGGCGCCGAGGCCGGGAAGACCGGACGCGCCGGTGGCGATGAGGCCCATCATCGTACGCAGACCATTAAAATTGCGCGCGGCGGCTCGCTGGTTCCCCAGGTAGTCGACGCACCCAATCTGAAGCTTCCTTCCTCGACCAACGCAGTGGCAAATCTGCTGGCGGTCAGGCCTGATCCCGGCCCACCACCGGCAGAAGGACTTCGTTCCTCACGCTCTGCCCCGAACCTCGCCACCACGATCGTCGCTCCGTCTCCGAACGTGATCCGCGACTACACGCGCAATGGGGTGCAGCTCGATTCGGTGATCGCTCCCACGCCCACTGTGCAGCGCGACAGGCAACTCGTGGCGCCCACGCTCAACGCGCAACTGATTCCACCCGCTCCCAGCATCTCGAGCGACCATCGTCTCGTCGCTCCAGCACTCGCGCCTGCGGTCATTCCTCCTTCACCGCATGTGGCGCGTGACCGCTCTCTCGCCGCTCCGTCATTGGATTCGCAGGTGGTTGCGCCCGCGCCCAACGTATCGCGTGATCGCTCGCGATCCCGCCCTGCTCTGGCGGGCGAAGTGATTGCACCTGCTCCGAGTGCGGTGAGCCGTGAAATTTCCAGCGCTCCCGTGCGCATGATGGACGCCAGCATAGTGCCTCCGCCGGTATCAGCGCCGGAGCGCGCCAACTCACGCACATCGCGGCTGAGCTTGCCTGCGCCTTCGGTAGTTGCGCCCCCGCCTTCAGCCGACATTTCCAACGACATGCGCCGATTGGCCAGCGGCAGCGTTGCAGATCCTTCCAGAACGGTCGTGCCGCCTCCTCCTGCGCCGTCGGGCAGCGGGTCGTTCATGGGCAGCCTGATTGGCAAAATCTTTGGACCTTCCGAAGTCGTGGCTCCGCCGCCCGCGGTCAAGTCCACGACTTCAGGCAGCCAATCGGCAACGCTCGCGCCCGACATCGTTGCGCCGCCGCCCCCGGTTGCTTCCAATACTGGAGGAGTGCCCCACGGAAATCGCAACGGATCCGGCGCTTCGCTAGGAGCCAATGTCGTAGCTCCGCCGCCGTCAGTTGGCGTTGCAGGGGGCTCCGGAACTCGCGCGCAGGTCTCCGCACCCATGCTCGGACCTTCCAACGTCGTTCCTCCTCCGCCTTCTCTCTCGGGAGCAGGCGGTGGCAGCGGCAAGTCTGCCGGTGGAACGGGCACTCCCAACGGCACGCTGCTCGCCAATAACGTTGTGCCTCCACCACCGTCGGTCGGCGGCGGATCAGCTTCCACCGGCTCTGGCCTCGGACGCAGCGGCCTTGGGCTTGGAGCGCCTTTGAATCCAGGCGCACCCTTAGCCCCGTCCACTAATGGCGGAAGCGGCTCTACCTCAGGCGCGGTGATTTCCAGCCAGCCCGGGTCGAAAGTCGGACTTCCCACCACCGGCAGTACCGGATCTCTCGCTATGTCTCCTTCGGGCGGCAACAAGCCCGGACTCGGTGGCGGCAATGGAGGCACGGGTATTGGACATGGCGATGGACCAGGGAGTGGTATGACTGGCACTGCCACTGGTGCGGCGAGAACGGGTACAGGTCACAGCTCCGACGCGGACGCACACGGAGGCATCTCTCCTTCATCGGGTCCTGGCGGCGCGGGAAGCGCCCCGTCCGGGAATCCACCGGTCCGAGGCGTGGATATCAGCGGGGGCAGCAATATCATCACGCTTCCCGGTTTTGGCACCGATCCCGCCGCCAGCAGTCCCACTGCTCCCAACCGAACCACCAGCAATAAGCAGCATCAGCAGATGGGGGTAACCGTCGTAGCTACAGCAAGTTCCGGCGGAGCCTTTGAGCCTTACAAGAATCTTTTGCGGGGAGATAAATACACCACGTATTTCGATACTTCGGTCGGTACCGTGGTCATGGAGTTCGCCGACGAAGGAGCATCGGGACATGCGTTCGGAGGGGCAATCAGCGCTCCGACCGCGATTCGCACCGAGTTGGCCGATGGCTTGCCGCGCGCGCGCATGGTAATCACCTGCACTCTGGACGCTGCCGGAAACCTGAAGAATGTCCGTGTGCTCGAAGCCGGACCGGCTTCCATGAATGCGAAAGTTCTGGCAGCTCTCCGCAGCTGGAAGTTCCAGCCAGCCATGCGCAGCAATCAACCGGTCGAAGTGACGGCGATCCTCGGATTCGGCATCGATACTAACGACCGCTTCTAGCTCGCGACCACTCGTTTCCAAAACTATTTCGCACTGCGCCGCGCCTTTCGCGACGACGGCGGCTTCACGCCCTTCTCCGGTACTTCCCTCTCGATCGGGTCCGAGAGATTGTGCAGAGGCCGGTCTCCGGCTGACGACAACTGCCTCCCCAGCGCTGCCGCGGAAAGCCCCTGCCCGGTGTACATCGCCTCGCTGAAGGTTGTTCCCGAACTAGCCTGCGCAACGGCAAACACTCCGTGCGGCACGCCGTTGATGAATGCGGTCGCGATGTAATCTCCGACCATCAACCCGTTCTGCGAAGTGGGCAGCCAACCCAGTTCCATCGCTCCCGTCAGAGCCGTGGGAGCGTTCCAGGTGGAGCCACCGTTCGCCGACGAGATATAACCCACAAACAGCTGGCACGTCGACACCTCGCAATTGCTCTGCGAATAGTAGTAATAGTGCAGCGCGACATGGGCCGTGGCGCCCGAGGTGGCAGGATCGATCCCGAGCCCCGGAATGAAATGGTCCACCGTAGTGGAAGTGTCATCGATCGGAATGCGGGTCACCGCACTCCAACTCACACCATCGCTCGACGTGCTGTAAACCAGGTCGTTCGTCGTGCATCCCGTGCGAAAGCGGCAATCCTCCCATACCACCCACACAGTCCCCGCGCCGTCGACTGCCGCCGAAGGCAACGGCCCGCTGCGGATTCCGCCCGCATCGGCGTGAAACTGAATACTTGAGATCGTGACTGGAGTACCCCAGCTGGCGCCGCCATTGCTCGAAACGAAGGCAGTCATTAGGGGAGACCCGACCAATTCAATCGGCACGATCACCGTTCCATTCGGTTGCACGAGTGGTTGCCCGCCGATTCCGTGGGCTGCATTCGCTGTCGGAGTCGCCGGACCCCAGGTGATCCCGCCATCGCTCGAAGTGCTCATCAGGATCTCATCCGATCTCGACGGATCGTCCCATTCGAGATAGCAATTCCCATAGTGCGGGCTGGTGCTCCAGGTATCGCAGACGATCCAATTCTTATCGGAACTTTCCGATGTCGCATCGGCGCTGACCGGCGCTTGCCATGTGAACCCTCCGTCGGTCGAGCGGCTGATCGCGACTGCCGGCGTCAGCGACGTGTTCGAAATCGGCAGCGACGAGATCATCCACACGCCGTGCGCCGCGTCCCAAGCGACCGCCGGATCGCTGGCTGCATCGTATGGACCGCTGCCTTCCCCCGTCGTCAGCCCCGGCAGAAACCCTTTCGACCAAGTCTTGCCCCCGTCCGTCGACGTTGCCCAGCCGATGTCTGTCGCGCCGCCGGGCGCGATTCTCCCCGTCTGAAACGCCGCTACCAGAGTCGACCCATTCGAAATCATGTGCGGCTCCACTTCGGTCGCGTGTTGCCCCGGGCCGATTGTGTATGGATCGGAACTGATCTGCGTCAGATTCGCCCCTACCGGATTTCCTGGCGGGGTCACCGTCGTATGGGTCGAGGGAGAAGAGTTCGAACAGGCTGCGATCGCCAGAGTAAGCAGGATCGACAAGGAGGCCGAGGCCATCCTGCGGTGAAGAAAAGCAGCTACATCGATTCGAGTCATGGTCGAAAACATCAGCCGCACGACATCCGGAGAGACGCCGCCGGCTGGCCTCCATCATACAGTTCACTTGCCATCCTGAGCGCAGTCGAACGATCCCTGCCCTCTTACTCAACTTCGCCACTAGCGGCCTGCAGCGTTCCCGAAGTTGGGCACAAAGATGATGGACACATCATCCGAGTACTCCGTCTTCCACCTCGCATCCTTCGACAGAATAGTTGTGAGTGCAACATCCCGGGGCAACAGAACGAATCCCGGATTGTGTTGCCGCAGAAAGTCATCCCATCCTGGCTCGCCATGCATCATGCGCAGATACTCTTTCAGGAATTCTGCGCCGTACAGGTCATGGCGATCGTCAACCACGACTTGCACGTCTGGATACATCGTGTAGATAAGATAGCCGCCCCAAAAATCCGGGCTCAGAACCGGTCCCCGGACTGACTGATTCTTGAGATAACTCACCGCGGAAACCGGCATGCGTGTGGATCCAAAGTGCGCGTCCATCCAGTGGCCTGATCGAACCCATCCGCCATGGGCCGCGATCAGAAATGTAATCAGGATCGCGGCCATCGGCCACAGATGCCCACGCAGCGCAGCCTCGACAGCGCTCATTCGCTTGAAGAAATTACTCGGCAGGTGCTGCGTGGAGAGCAGGGGCCCCACCACCATTGCCAGCAGAATCGATGAAACCGGAATACTGCGCGACGCGTACAGCCCTGAAGCGATTGCGAACAGAAGTGTCCAGGCTCCGCTCCAACGCAACTCACGCCCGCGCCCGATTACGACTGCAACCGACAGGAGCACAAGGGCCATAAAACACTTTTGCGCGACTCCGTGAAAGTTCGGCGACTGGAACTCCTCGATGTGATCCATCAGAAAGCGATTCGAGAGGTAGAAATAGATATGCTCGTGCAGCCGCCAGCCATACGGACTTACGAGGCTTGCAGCCGCCGAAGCAAGCGCAACCAGCGTCAATTCGCGCGTACGCTTCCCCGCATTAATTTTATCGATCGACTGTTCGATTCGATCTTCCCTGGTCGTGAACCAGTTCCACGCCGAACCGCTCCAGAAAATTGCCAGCAGCACAAATCCGACAAGGAAACCACCGTGCACGTTGACCCAAACCAGCATCACGGCGGGTAAAATCCACAACCACCGCCTGCCTGCCATTCCAGCATCGCCTACCGAATCGCGCTCCGTGGAATCGAGAATCCAGAACCACGACAGCGTAAACAGCCAGCTCACCACATGCGGCCGGGCGAGAAAGTGAATCATCGAAGCCGCCAGCGCGAGAAGCACAAGCCCCACAGCGGCGAGCAAATGGGTGCCGCGCGCGATCAGCAATCGAAACATCCAGGCGAAGACCGACCCGATGACGACCGCCGTGAACCAGGTCACGCCATTCAGCCCCATGGCGGCCTCGAGATGGCCCACGATGATGTCATACAGCCACTCCCAGGCGAACCACGGCTTCCCCGACATTGTGGAAGAAAAGGAATCCACGTGCGGAACCGCATGCGTGGCCAGAATCTGCTGCCCCGTCCGGATTTGCCAACCGATGTCCGCGTCCCCCAATAGCCGGACTGACATGGCCGTGAACGTCAGGGTGCAGAGGATGGCGATGAAGATTAAATCCGTGGCGGACGGCATCAGCCAGCAAGACCATGCAGGAGTTGAGCTTTGCCCGGTCGTTGGACCCAAAGAACTTCTGGAACCGTCTGCCATCGCGTGAATCTTATAGAGGTGGAGTACGGAACAGCAACATGAGAAGCGACAGGGTCCCTCAGGTAGTTATCGTCGGCGCGGGCTTTGGCGGCCTGAATGCCGCGCAGGCGTTGGCCAGCGCGCCGGTTCACATCACCGTAATTGACCGCAACAATTATCACACATTTCAGCCTCTTCTCTACCAGGTCGCCACCGCGGGGCTGTCGCCGGGAGAGATCGCCTCACCGATCCGATCGATTCTGCGCTCGCACAAGAACATTGAAGTGCTCCTGGGCGAGGTGGTCAGCTTCGATCTCGAACGACGGCTGGTGGAGACGCCCGGTGCCAACATTCCCTACGACTACCTCATTGTCGCGGCGGGGGCGGCTCACTCCTATTTCGGCCATGATGACTGGGAAGAATTTGCCCCCGGGCTCAAGACGATTGAAGACGCGCTCGAGATTCGCCGTCGCGTGCTTCTGGCCTTCGAACTCGCCGAACGTCAGGCAGCCGCCGGAGCGACGAAGACGCCGGTCAACTTCGTCGTGATCGGTGGCGGACCCACCGGCGTGGAACTGGCGGGCACGCTCGCGGAAATCTCGCGGCACGCGCTCGCGCACGAGTTCCGTTCCATCGATCCGGCGCGCACCCACATACTTCTGATCGAAGCCGGCCCGCGGATTCTTCCTGCCTACGCCGAGGATCTATCCCGCAGCGCGGTCGAGCAACTCAATCATCTCGGCGTCGAGGTTCGCACGTCGGCTGCGGTCACTAACGTCGAAGCGGGCTCGGTGCATGTCGGCGAAACCAGGCTGCCTGCAACCGTCATCCTGTGGGCCGCGGGCGTGGCTGCTTCGCCTCTCGGCAAGAAGCTAGGCGTGGCCGTCGATCGAGCGGGGCGTGTGCCCGTTCAGCCGGACCTGAGCCTGCCCAACCATCCCGAACTTTTCGTCATTGGCGATCTGGCTTCGCTGAAAGATGAGCACGGCAAGATGCTGCCGGGAGTTGCGCCCGTGGCGATTCAGCAAGGCCGCTACGTGGCAAAACTCATTCGCAAGGAACTGGAGAATCCCCGCGCCGTACGTCCTGCATTCCATTACTGGGACAAGGGCAGCCTCGCCACCATAGGGCGCGCTGCCGCTGTGGCGGAATTTGGCAAGATCCACATCTCCGGATTTGTGGCGTGGCTCTCATGGCTGTTCGTGCATATTCTGTTTCTTATCGGCTTTCGCAACCGCTTGCTGGTTTTCATCCAGTGGGCGTGGTCGTACGTGACCTACGAGCGCGGAGCGCGGCTGATTACCGGCAGCACCTATTTACCCGGATGGACCGCTGCCAACGTCACTGCAAACGACAAGGCAGAACCACTCTTGCCAGAATCGTCCTCGGAGCAAGAAATCCACGCAGCAACGCCAAAATAGGGAGACAATGGTGGGGAACGATTCTGCTCGGTTTTTCATTGCTGAGCGAGGCAAAAAGCTCAACCTGACCTTGCCGAAGGGACCTATGCACTCTTTGCCAAAAACGCAGCGCTGGATTCTGCAAGGCATTTTTTCCGTCATTGCCCTGGCACTCTACTGTGTTCCCGCATCGGCTGAGATTCTTAAAATCGTCGTCAACGACACCATCCAGCCCATCAGTCGAGGAATACATTACGCGCGCCATTGCCGAAGCCGGCCGCCGCAACGATCAGGCTATATTGATTGAGATCAATACGCCCGGCGGTCTGATCAGCTCCACTCGCGAAATTATCGACGCGATCACGAAATCGTCCGTGCCGGTGATCGTTTACGTCACCCCGACCGGCGGCCATGCCGGCTCCGCCGGAATTTTCATTCTCGAGTCGGCCGATGTCGCTGCCATGGCTCCGGGCACCGCAGCCGGCGCGGCTCATCCGGTCCTCCTGATTGGCCCGGTCCAGCTCAAGCCAGACGACGAAATGAATCGCAAGATCGAGAACGATTCCGCCGCTCTCATCCGTTCCGTCTCATCCAAGCGCGGCCGCAACGTTGAAGCCGCCGAGGGAGCTGTCCGGGAATCGAAGTCCTTTACCGACCAGGAAGCGCTGGCGCAGCATCTCATCGATTACGTCGCTTCCACCCCCGAAGACCTCTTCCGCCAGATGCAGGGAAAAAGCTTTAAGCGCTTCGACGGCTCATCAGCCACGCTGAACCTTGCCGGCCAGGCCGTCGTCCCGTTCGAGATGACGCTGAAAGAGCACATCCTCGATTATCTGATGGATCCGAACGTCGCCTTCCTGCTGCTCGCAATCGGAGCGCTCGCGCTTTACGTTGAATTCAACCACCCCGGCGCGGTCATTCCGGGAACCGTGGGCGTAGTCTTCATTCTGGTCGCAGCATTTGCGTTGAATCTGTTGCCCACTCGATTTGCGGCGCTGGCCCTGATGCTCGGAGCCTTCGCTCTTTTCGCCGCCGAAGCGAAATTTGCCAGCCATGGCGTCCTCACCGTCGGCGGAATTGCGCTGCTCACTCTGGGCGGTCTGCTGCTGGTCGACGCGCCGATTCCGGAGATGCGCGTTCACCTCGTCACCGCGCTTGCCATTAGCATTCCGCTGGGATTGATCACTGCCTTCCTGATGACGATTGCGCTGAAGGCACGGCGGAACAAAGTAGTAACGGGAAAGCAAGGCCTCGTGGGAGAAACGGGAATCGCACACACCCCGCTGACGCCGCAAGGCAAAGTCTTCGTCCACGGCGAAATCTGGGACGCGATTGCCTCTTCGACTTTACCGCCGGGGCAGATGGTCGTGGTGCGCCGAGTGGACGGGCTCACCTTGCAGGTCGATCCGCTGGGAGCAACCCCGCCTCCCGCCGACGCCGCTCCCGCCATCCCCTAAAGCAACTTTAACGATGAAAGATCCTGCGGGTCGGGATTACGGATCGATGTGGGGGCCGGCCACCGCGAGCATGTCGACCTGCAGCGCCGTGGAATGCAGTCCGGCAACAGTGGTCCCTGGCACCTTCCCGCTGGCTGGAAGCATACCCACCGCGCGGTTCTTTCCCGTCTCTTTTGCGCGATGCAGGCCGCGATCCGCCAGCGTGAGCACTTCCTCGTAGCTCACGGCGTGCGGATCGTCGGGAAACCAGGGGAACGCTGCCCAGCCCAGGGAACACGTGCGGTAAATTTTCTCCTGAGAATCAACCAAAGTAAAAGCAGTGTCGGCCACCGCGGAAAGAACGCGCTGGGCCAGCAGTTCCGCTTCTTTGCGGTCGGTGTAGCGTGAGACGATCAGAAATTCTTCCCCGCCCCAGCGCACCAGCACGTCGGAATGGCGAATCGAAGAACTGATTCGGCGCGACATTTCGATCAATACTCGGTCTCCCACATCGTGGCCGTATTGATCGTTCACTTCCTTGAAATTGTCGGCGTCGATCAAATAAAAAACCAGGTCGCTGATGTGCGGATCGTGCTTGTCCGCATGAGAGCGCAAAGCCTGCCCCACATCGCCTTCGATGCTTGCCGTAAAGTAGCGCCGATTGCGCAGTCCCGTCAGCGGATCGGTCAGCGAGGCCTCCTGCAACACAACGTTGGTGCGGCGCAATTCCCGGTTCAGCAGGCGATGCTGAATGAACAGCAGAAATGCCATTAGGAACATTGTCGCAAGCGTGACCAGAACCCTGAAATATGCCACCGCGTGTGGAAGACGCGGATCCAACAGCGCATAACAGGCGAAAATCGGAAGCGAGAGAACGCCCAGCATGGCGAGGTTCGCCATCCATGAACTGTACGACTCGTCGCCCGCGGTTTCCGCGGTCGGCGCGAGCGGTTGCCCAAACAGCGCCGCCACGGCATACAACGCGAAAGAACCTGAGTACGGAATGTCATACCAGCTGCCCGTAAAATAGACGTCCCTTTCCAGCGCCTGGTTCAGCACATAAAACCAGACGCCGTTAAAAACAACGGCAACCCACAAAATGCCGTAGAACGTTCTCCACTTTCCCGAGGTCTGAACCCAGAAAATGCCCAGCACGATTGCCAGCAAAACGTTTTCGGTCGACGAAAGAATGTCGAAGCTGTGGTTATAGCCCTCTACATTGGGATAGACGTACTGCCACGACACCACCATGAAAACGTAGAGGTAGACCCACCACAGCAATAGGAGAAAGAAATCCAGGGCGCCGAGCCGGGCCGTACGAGTGGCGGGCTCGCGATGAGGGCGCAGGAGCAATCCGGCCATCATCGGCGCGCCGGCGAAAAACAAAAGAGCGTCGGCGGGATGCATGGGCGGCATTTTCTGCCGCGTGACCAGGTCGTAGAATATCCACACCAGCTGGTCGCTGAACCAGAGCGCCCACCCGATCGCCTGCAGCGCCCAGAACCAGCGGATCCGGCCTTTGCTGGTGATGCCCAGCGCGGCGAACGCCACCAACGCCGTCAGCATCAGCAAGGCGCCGCTCACATCACTGATCGCGATCTGCACAAATCCGCGCGGCAACAACAGGCAACCCGCCGTCAGCGCCGCTAGCAACACGCCGGCGCACAACACGCACAGTTGCAATGGATTCCGCAGATTCAATTCTTTGGTACCCCAACGAGCGGATTTAACCCTTGGCCCCAGTGGTATACGCTGCCCGGTTTGTCTGTCCGTCGATCTCCCGGCGCAAATCTTGCCAGACCTTGTCCGAGATTTCGAGGAAAACCTTCACGATCTCGGGATCAAACTGCGTCCCGGAGCACCGGTTAATCTCGATACGGGCAGCCTGGTCGGATTGCTTTTGCCGGTACGGACGATCGGAGGTAATGGCGTCGAAAGTGTCCGCGATCGAAAAGATGCGGGCCCCGAGAGGGATTTCTTCGCCTTTGAGACCGCGGGGATATCCCGTACCGTCAAAGTACTCCTGATGCGAGTAAACGATTTCTGACGCTTCCGTAAGAAACGGGATCTTCTTCAAGATCTGGTAACCGTGGTACGCATGCTCTTTCATGATGAGCATCTCTTCCGGTTCCAGCTTTCCTGGCTTGTTCAGAATTTTGTCTGGAATTGCGATCTTCCCGATATCGTGCAGGAAAGCCCCGCGTGCAATGACAGCGATCTGCTCGCGCGGCAGTCCCAGCGCCTGCGCAATCGCAATGGTGAAGAGTGTGACCCTCCGCGAGTGGCCTTCGGTCTCCCGGTCTTTCAAGTCGAGCGCGTCGCCCAGGGTTTCGAGCGTGATGTCGTACGATCGCTCCAGATTGGCCATCGCCATCTGCAGTTGATCGGTACGCGCTTTCACCAGGGACTCCAGATTGGTCTGGTATGTCCGGTTCTCCACCTTGAGCCGGCGGTTTTCCAGCGCCCGGCTGACGGTGTTAAGCAACTGCTCCCGCTCGAACGGCTTCAGCAGATAGTCGTAGGCCCCGTTTCGAATGGCCGCCAGCGCCACTGAGATATCGTGCACGGCCGTCACCATCACGACCGGCATGTCGGGATACTTCTCCTTGGTTCGTTCCAGCAGTCCGATGCCGTCCAGGTCGGCCATCATCAGATCGGAGAGCATCAGCTCGAATTCTTCCCCGGAGCCCAGCACGACGAGCGCTTCCATGCCGGAACCTGCCTGTTTGCAGGCATATCCAGCGGTGCCTAGCATGGAGGCAACAATTTCCCGAATCGGTTCTTCGTCGTCAACTACGAGAATACGGTCTGGCATGGGAGTACACGGAAGTCTATCGGCGATTGTAATCGTTTCGCGAGATTCCGAAAGTAATCATTGAGGTCCGGAAACTCCATCCAGAATACGCCGGGCCGTGATATTCAGAAGAAGGAATACGTACGCCCGCAATGCGATGAACGCGTCCCTCTCGTCGATCCTGAATACGGCAGCAAGGCTTGGATTCGCCCGGCCCACAGCGGCAGAACTGGCGCTGTTGGTCCTGCTGGGCGCGACTTTGTTCGCGCTGCGCGCATTCCGCGAAAACTATCTCAAAGTCTGGGTTCTGGGCTGGACGGCCTTCGTGGCCTCGCGTCTGGCCGAACATTGTTTCGCCGGCAAAATTCCACCGCCCTTTGATGCCGTAGCCGTGCAGGCTACCTTCATGCTCGCCGTCGGACTGATGGCCGGGTCCGTGCTCCTTTATACCCGGACGCGCGATCTCGTCGTTCCCTTGATGGTGATCACACCCGTCCTGGTCGGCTTTGCCGGCGCCCGTGTGCTCTTGTGGCCCGACTCGCTGCCGCTGCGTGTCGCTCTTGAATTCGGCTACCGCATTGTTTTGCTGACCGCCTCAGTTGCGATTTTACGGGCGCGGCGTGGCCGCTGGGCCCCTTCGGCATGGCTGCTCGCCTTATCCCTGCCGCTGATTCATCTTTCCTGGTCGCCATTCACCGACGAGATTCCCGCTGCGGTCGTGCTCGCCCTTGAAGTCACCCTCGGCGTCAGCATGCTCCTGGTGGTGCTGGACGAAGCGCGAGCGCAATCCAGCCGCCTGCAGGCCATGCAGGCCATTACCGCCAGCATCTCCAGCGCACAGCAATATGGGAACGTCGTTCAGCATGCAGTCGAGGAATTGCAGCGCCTTACCAGAACTCGCGCCGCCTGGTTCCGCCTACTCGAGGGCGGCCACCTCGTCGCCACCCATGTGGCCGGCCTTTCCTCGGACTTTCTGCGCGATGCGGGCTTCGCCGAGGTCACCGAAGACATTTCCAAGCTGCTGGAGAAAAGCGTCCCCCGCGTCACTTCCCGGGATGATGCTGGCATCGAACCTCCTTTGTGCCTGGAAGCCGAAAAGATTCACCAACTGGTCATCATTCCGGTCGTGGGCAATAAAGCTCCTGTCGGTTTGCTGTTGCTCGGGGATTCGCACAGCCGCCAGTGGACGCCCGAAGAACTCGACTTCCTGCAGGCCTGCGGCAAGCAACTGGCGCTAGCTGTAGAAAATTTCCGGCTGCTCGAGCAGGTTTTGCGCTCGCAGCGCCAGTGGATGAATACCTTCGACTCCATCCACGACATCATTCTGGCGCACGACTCCGACTATCGCATCATCAAGGCCAACCAGGTTCTGCTCGGCCAACTCGGCCAGGCCGCCGCCGATGTCGTCGGCAGCTCCTGCGAATCGGCCTTGCCTCACGCTTTTGGCGACTGGACCGGTTGCCCGTATTGCGCCATGGGTGGCGACGAGGAATTCGCCGAGGGCGCAGACCCCTGCTTCGGCGGCTTTTCCGTGGTCTCGACTTCGTCTTACACCGAGCAAGGCACCCAGCAAAAAGGGACGATCCACGTCGTCCGCGACATTACCGAACGCCGCTCCGCGGAAGAAAAATACCGCCTGTTGTTCGAGCAGGTGCAGGAAGGTGTGTACGTTGCCGGGCCCACGGGCCGCATCATCGATTGCAACGACGCGCTCGTCCACATGCTCGGCTACAGCAATCGCGAGGAATTGCTGGTCCTGAACCTCGATACGGAAATCTGCGTCGACGCCAAGCAACGCGAAGCCTTCCGCCGTGAGATTGAGACGCACAACTACGTGCGCAACTTCGAAATCACCTTGCGCCGCAAGGATGGCACGGTTCTGCTGGCAGTCGAGAGCAGCTTTGCCACCCGCGACGCCACCGGCAACATCGAGCGCTATCAGGGCTTCGTGCTCGATATGACGGAGAAGCGCCGCGCCGAGGACGAGATGCAGCGGCGCAACCGCGAATTGAACGCGCTCAACGCCATGGCTGTGGTGGCGGCTCAGTCGTTCGATCTCGACGAGATTCTGAACTTGACCCTGCGCCAGGTAGTCACGCTGTTCGGCGCCGAGAGCGGCACCATGTATCTCTCCGATACCGACGCTCCCATCTACCGCAGGCGCGCCGCCTGGGGACCGCGCAGCCGCGACAAGGTGCGAGCTGCCGAAATCTCTTTTGCCGATGGCTTTGGCGATCTGGTGATGCGCTCGCGCGCCGAAGTGGTCACCGCCGAATACCTGCCGCACTTGCCGCCGAACGTCGCCGAGTTCCTCCGCTCCGACGCGGATCGCTCCTGGATCTGGGTGCTGTTCTGGGCCAAGGAAAGTCCGGTGGGCATCATGGGCCTGTGCAGCCATCCGGGATACGAATACTCGAGCAACGACGAGAACCTGCTGGTCGCGATCAGCCGCCAACTGGCCACCACCATCGAAAAAGTTCGGCTTTATGAAGAAACCTGCCGCGCCTACGAAGACCTGCGCAAGACGCAGGAACAGCTGCTGCAGAGTGAAAAAATGTCGGCCGTCGGCCAGCTCATTGCCGGGGTGGCGCACGAACTCAACAATCCTCTGACCGCGATCCTCGGCTACGCGCAACTGCTCGAAACCGAAGGCCTGAACACCCGCGCGCAGGACTATGTCGCCAAACTCTTCAAGCAGGCACAGCGTACTCATCGCGTCGTGCAGAATTTGCTCTCGTTCGCCCGGCAGCGCAAGCCGCACCGCGATGAAGTCGATATTCGCCGCGTGCTCGATGAAACCCTGGCCCTCCGCGACTACGATCTCAAGATCAACAACATCCAGGTCGAACGCGAGGCTCCGTCCGAAGCCGCGCTGGTGGTTGCCGACCCGCACCAGATCGAACAGGTGTTCCTGAACATCATCAACAACGCTGTCGATGCCATCCTGGAAACCGGCCGCACCGGAAAATTAAAAATCCGGATCACTGTTCAGGGTGGCCACGTCTGCACCCAGTTCAGCGATGACGGCGCGGGCATCAAAGACCCCAAACGGATTTTCGATCCCTTCTACACCACCAAGAGCGTCGGCAAGGGCACCGGGCTAGGACTGAGCATCTGTTACGGCATCGTCAAAGAACACGGCGGCGACATTACCGCCAACAATCTTCCGGAAGGCGGCGCGATGATCGAAGTTCGTCTGCCCGCAGCGGTTGCGGCAAACGTCGAAGTCGAAGCCAGGCCCGCCCCACGGCCCCACGATGGCGCCGTCCACGGCCGCGTGTTGCTGGTCGAGGAAGAAGAGGCCATCCTGGAATTCGAGCGTGATGTGCTGATGGGCGCCGGCGCCACGGTCGTCACCGCCAAAACCAGCGAGGACGTGAAGACCCGCCTGCTCTCCGAACCCTTTGACGCCATCATCATGAACGGCAAAATGCCCGGCCAGTGGAACGCCAACGAGTCCTACCCCTGGCTGAAACAGAATTGCCCCGGCATGGAAAACCACATCCTGTTCACTTTCTCCAATGGCGTCGAACCCGGCGACGGACGCGCCTTCCTGCAGGACAACAACATTCCTTACCTCGTGAAGCCCTTCGAAGTCGCCGAACTGATCACCCAGGCGCGCAAGCTGCTGCAAAAAGCGCAAGCCGCCGGCGCCGGTTCTGACTAAAGGAAAGATTCCTCGACAACCGTTGTCATTAAGATCGGCGTGTGCCGACCCCGGCTGTTTGGATTTTCGCTTCTAGGCCCCCAAAGAGGGTGCCCCGTCCTTGCGCACTTTGCAAAAGCTGGCGACGATGGGCTGTGGTGTATCAGTACGTCCCAAGAACTGAACGCTTGCAATCCTACAAGTGGGTAAGCGGTCAGGCCGGGGCATGGCTGCGAGCGCAAGCGTCACTGGATCGTGAGTGATATCGCGATGTTACGGCAATCACTTCGTGGGGAATGACAGAGGCAAGCCAATCGGCGCAAGCCGCGCTCTTGCTCGGCCGTCCTTACCGCGCAGAAGGATCTCGTCCCCGGCTTTCTCGATGCTCAGTTCTCCCTTGAAGGCCCTGACAACGGCAAGGCTCTCTGACCACGCTTCAGGAGGACAAAACCCAAAAAGAATGACGTCCGCATCAACAGCCATCCGCCTTCCAGAAAGCTTGTAACCCCCCGACCAGCCCCCGCACGTTGGAGAGCCGTACACGCCGCCACCCTGGAAGGTAATCTCTGCCGTCCTCCACGCATCGATCAGCCCATCTTTGTCGGTCTGCTGGCCATCGTCGGCACGATATTTCGCGACCCGCCAGCGGCGATTCTCAACGGAAAAGAACTCAAAACCTGTCAGCTTGTATATTGGTTGCTCGGTGTTTTCCTGTGCCGGAACAGGAGCGGTGATGAAGACGCAAAGGGAAGAGACGAGCAGAAGGCAGCATCCGCTACGCATACGCAGAAGATAGCACATATGGCAGTTTTGGCTCGCATCTTCCGAAACAGATGGAATAAGAAGGCCAGTCTCCGGACGGGACGCGGTGTACGCCGGGCGCCCCGTCCTTGCGCACTTTGCAAGGGCGGGTAAGACGCAGCGTACACCGCCAGATTTCGCCCTTCGCAGTTGCAAGATCCTTCACTCTAGACAAACTCCAGATTCCGCTGCAATGTACACGGGTGGCACGGCACTTCATCCGAGCGCGTTCTCGATTTTCGCCTCAGTCGCCAAACGGTGGACGGAACTCCCTCGGAGCTAGGAGAGTTTTAGAAATGAAATATCTTGTACGATTCTTGACGTTGCTGGCGGCCTCGAACGTGCTGCCGATGTGCCACGCACAGACATTCAACGTCATTTACACTTTTCCGAGCGAATCCGTGGGGTATGAGCCCAGCGGAGTTCCCTATATTGGCGCGGGTGGAGTTCTGTTTGGCACAACCGCTTTCGGTGGGCCCAACACTCCGTGCAAAGCAACTGCGATTGGGTGTGGAACCGTGTTCTCGTTGACGCCGCCTGCCCATTCCGGCGATCCTTGGTCACAGAGCATCCTCTATGGCTTCAGCGGTGTACCGGACGGCGGGGAACCTGCTACCAGTGTGCTGCCTGGAGGGAGTGGGACTTTATTAGGCACGACGAGCGTAGGTGGCCCGGCGACCCTACAGTGTCGCTACGGATGCGGCACTCTATTCCAACTCACGCCTCCGACAGGGGGAGGCGCGTGGACTGAAGAACTCGTCTATGAATTCCTCCGGGTGGACGAATTTCCGGGTTCGCTCCTTGCTGACAGCAACGGTGTTCTCTTTGGCGCAGCGGCTGTGGGCGGAAATACATCCTGCAGTCTGGGGTGCGGCTCGATCTATGAGTTGTTTCCCTCAACGGGCGGGAACTACAACCTGACTCCGATCCATCAGTTCTCCGCAAGTGCAGGTTATGATCCCACTTCGCCGTTAGTGGCGGGAGCCAACGGCGTACTCTACGGTACAACTGAGAACGGCGGAAATAACAGCGCCGCCTGCGGCTCTTTAGGGTGCGGCGGTGTCTTTTCTCTCACTCCTCCGGTACCCCCCGCGAACGTATGGGCGTTCCACGACATTCACCGCTTCAACGGCGGCACTGATGGCTACGAGCCGTCAACCGGGCTGCTCGTAGGACCCGATGGCACGCTCTACGGGACAACTCGTTTTGGAGGCACAAAGGGCTGCGCGGGCGGAGGCGGCTGTGGAACCGTCTTCTCATTGACGCAGTCCGGTGGTCCTTGGATCAAGCGGACCCTCTATTCGTTTCAGGGCGGGAGTGACGGAAACTATCCAATATCCGGTGCCGGAAACTTGGTTATAGCCGCGGGCGGTGTAATCTACGGCGTGACATCCGAAGGCGGAGGGACCGCCTGCAATGGGCAAGGGTGCGGCACCCTATTTCAACTGACACCACCAGCCGTGCCGGGTGGTAGCTGGAAGGAAACTATCCTGCATGCCTTCACCGGAGGAGTTGACGGAGAGAATCCATTTAGCGGTCCGGCGATCGATCCGACCGGCGTCCTTTATGGATTCGCGGATGGCGGCAGTGGGACGTCCTGTAGTGGCGGCGGCTGCGGTGTGGTGTATCAGTACGTTCCGTGAGTTGAACGCCGTAATCCTGCAAGCGACGAACTGTCGGGGCGGCGTGGACTGTTTGCGCTATGGCGAAGTTTCACCAGTTATCACCCTGCAACTGACGTAATCTTGGACTCTCCAAGCGCCCGCTGTATCATTCAGCCATGTCCTCCGGTAGTTGGCATGTGTTCCTAACATTCTTAGTTCTGTTGCCACCCTGCAGTCTTCAATCCCAATCCAGTGACGCCCGATTGGTTATGCCTCGCGACCTCGTTGAGTTCGCGACAAAAATGGGATGTGCTCCGATCGATAATTTCTTCAACAGACCCGGCATGGTCGACCCGCCTTTCGTCTACGGTTGGGCTGGTGGTGATCGGGAGAAGAGTGCAGCGTTTTGGTGCCACAAACAGAACTCAAGGTCGTACGAGTTGATGTTCAAAGTACGCAATTCCGAGCTAATGGCAGGGTGCAGCACAACAATCGAATGGCCCAATCCGCCTGCCGGGTTGTCGATTGAAGTTCGCACAAGCTTATCCCTGAGCACGTTTAGGGACGCCGCTGACCCGAAGCTTCCCAAATTCAGCGGAGAGGTCAGCAATGCGAAGGTCATAGTGAACTACTACGACGGCCTGACGGACGTTTTCTATTGCTATAGGGGACGCTGGCTCGTAAGCAGCACCGAGTAGAAGCCGGGCGCGCCTTCCTCGCGTATTTTTCAAGGGCGGGTACGATGCAGCCTGTGCCTTGGGATTTCGCAGCAGTCAAAACCGGCGCCGCGTTCCGCATCGCTACCCACCCTTGCAAAGTACCCGAGGATGGGGCACCCTTTTTCTTACTCAAGTCCCGGAAGTCAGCTAACGCCCCTCCGCAAATCTCCCTCGAAACGCACAGCCATCCACACCTTTCCACCCCTCGCTTTGCGTTAGACTAGCCAGAGACCCATGTCCCAATTCGTCCACCTGCACCTGCACACCGACTATTCCCTGCTCGATGGCGCTTGTGACGTCGAAAAGCTCTGCCAGCGCGTACAACAGCTCGGCATGCCCGCCGTCGCCATGACCGATCATGGCAACATTTTCGGAGCCGTCCACTTCGTCAATGCGGCCAAGCAGGCGGGCGTGAAGCCCATCGTCGGATGTGAACTCTACATCTGCAAAAAGGACGACCACCGCGCCACGCCCGAAGGCGACACCTACAACCACTTGCTGGTGCTCGCCGAAAACGAAGAGGGATACCGCAATCTGGTCAAGATCACCTCCGAGGCTTCCCTGCACGGCTTCTACTACAAGCCGCGGGTCAGCAAGAAGTTTCTCGCCGAGCACTCCCGCGGCCTGATCGGCCTCTCCGGATGTCTGAAGGGCGAAGTCGCCGAGCGCCTGACCGAAGGCAATTACGAGGCCGCCCGCGCCGCTGCCGGAACTTATACCGACATCTTCGGCAAAGAGAATTTCTTCCTCGAAATTCAGGACCAGGGCCTCGAACTCGAGCACAAGATTCATCCCGGCCTCTTCCAGCTGGAAAAAGATCTGGGCCTGCCGCTGGTCGCCACCAACGACAGCCACTACCTCTGCGAAGATGATGCCCACGCGCAGGACGTCATGCTCTGCATCCAGACCGGCAAATCAATCCACGACACCGGACGCATGAAGTTCGACGGCACCCAGTTCTTCGTCAAGAACCACGACGAAATGGCGCGGGTTTTCAAGGATTCCCCCGACGTTCTGACGCGCACGCTCGACATCGCCGAGCGCTGCAGCCTGCGCCTCGAAAAAGTGGCGAACCCATTCCCCGAGTTCGAAGTCCCGCCCGGTTACACGATCGATAGCTATTTCGTCCACGTCACTCGCGAGGGTTTCGCGCGCCGCTTAGAGACGCTGCGCCCGCTGCATGAGCAGAACAAGCTGAAGCATTCCATTACCGACTACGAGCAACGCCTGGAGCGCGAACTCGGCATCATTCAGCAGATGAAATTCCCCGGCTACTTCCTCATCGTCTGGGATTTCATCCGCTACGCCAAAGACCACGGCATTCCCGTCGGACCCGGCCGCGGATCGGCCGCCGGATCGCTGGTGTCCTACGCTCTCGGCATCACCGACATCGATCCCCTGCAACACGAACTGCTCTTCGAGCGCTTTCTGAATCCCGAGCGCGTGTCCATGCCCGATATCGACATCGATTTCTGCATGAACCGCCGTGGCGAGGTCATCCAGTACGTCACCCAGAAATACGGCCGCGACAACGTCGCGCAGATCATTACCTTCGGCACCATGGCCGCGAAGGCCGCCATCAAAGACGTCGGCCGCGCCATGGATATTCCCTATGCCGACGTCGACCGCATCGCCAAGATGGTCCCCACGCAGCTGAACATCACGCTGGCACAGGCCATCGAAGATTCCGCGCAACTTCGCGAAGCGATCGAAAAGGATGGCCAGATTCGCGAGCTCTTCGAGACTGCCAAGAGGCTGGAAGGCATGGTGCGCAACTCCGGCGTGCACGCAGCCGGAGTCGTCATCTCCCCGCGCCCGCTGACCGACCTCGTCCCGCTGCACCGCACCAAGAACGACGAAATCGTGACCGCCTTCGACATGGTCGCCATCGAAAAGATGGGCCTGCTGAAGATGGACTTCCTCGGCCTCACCACCCTCACGATTCTCACCGACGCGTTGAAGCTGATCGAGCAGACCCGCGGCACGACCATCACTCTCGAGCAAATTCCACTCGACAACAAGGAGACCTACGAAAAGGTTTTCTACAAGGGCCTAACCTCCGGCGTCTTCCAGTTTGAATCGCACGGCATGCGCGACGTTCTGCGCAAATATCAGCCGAACTCCATCGAAGATCTCACCGCGCTCAACGCACTCTACCGCCCCGGCCCGATTCAGGGCGGGATGATCGACGATTTCGTCGACCGGAAGCACGGGCGCAAGAAAGTCGAATACGAACTGCCGGAGTTGAAAGAAATCCTGCAGGAGACGCTGGGCGTGATCGTCTACCAGGAACAGGTGATGCAGATCGCCAACCGCCTGGCGGGATACTCCCTCGGGGAAGCCGACCTGCTCCGCCGCGCCATGGGCAAGAAAAAAGCCGAAGAGATGGCGCAGCAGCGCGAGCGCTTTGTAGAAGGCGCAGCGCAGCGCAAATATCCGCCCAAGAAGATCGAGAAGATTTTTGATCTCATGGCGCAATTCGCCGGCTACGGCTTCAACAAGTCGCACTCCGCCGCCTACGCCCTTCTCGCCTACCACACGGCGTACCTGAAAACGCATTATCCCGTCGAATTCATGGCCGCGCTGTTGACCTCCGTCACCGGATCGACCGATGACGTGGTCAAGTACATCAACGAGTGCCGCGAGATGGGCATCACCGTCGAGGCGCCCGACATCAATCTGTCGTACGCCAACTTCACCCCGCACGGCGAATCGATCCGCTTCGGTCTGGGAGCAGTGAAAAATGTCGGCGGCAATGCCATCGAATCGATCGTCGCCGCTCGCAAAAAGCTCGGCAAATTTCAGTCCATCTTCGAATTCTGCGAGAACGTCGATCTCCGCTTGCTGAACAAGCGCGTGCTGGAATCCCTGATCAAGAGCGGCGCCATGGATTCCCTTGGCCGCCGTGCTCAACTCATGGCCGTACTCGACAAGGCGATGGAGCAGGCGCAAAAGGCGCAGCGCGACGCCGAATCGGGCCAGCACGGCCTGTTTGGCGTCTTCCAGCAGGAAGAAGCCGCCACCCAGAACGATAAACTGCCGAACATTCCCGACTGGGACGAGCACACGCGCCTCTCCGCTGAAAAAGAAATCCTGGGATTTTTCATCAGCGGACACCCGTTGCAGAAATACAAGGATAAGCTGGCCGACTTGCAGGCGCTGAGCATCGAAGAGATCGCGGCCATGACCAAGTCCACCGGCAAAGACGAGACCATCGTGACCGCCGGCATCATCAGCAACGTGCGCGTGCTGAAATCGAAGCGCGGCGACTTCTACGCGCAATCGACCCTCGAAGATATGTCAGGCACCATCGACATGATCGTCTTCCCCGAAGCCTTCAAACGCATCGGCGAAAAGGTGAAGCTTGAAGTGCCGGTGCTGGTAAAGGCCGGCGTGCGCATCGAAGAGGGCACGAATCCTAAACTTACCGCCGCGGAAATTATGCCCCTCGAAGACGCCAAGGTCCCGCTGCCGCGCGCGCTCCGCGTTCGCATCCCGCTGGAAACCTCCGCCGAGGCCACGATTGACGACCTCCATACCCTGTTCCGTGAGCGCAAAGGCGAGGCCCGAGTGCTGTTCGACGTGGAACGGCAGGGTGATTTCATGGTGGTGATGGAGGCGGAAGGCTATAATGTGCTTCCAGACCGCAATTTCATCGCCCGGGTCGAACAGCTATGCGGGCGCGGCAGCGTTCGCATCATTAGTTAAATCCGCGAAGCGCACAAATGGGAAGGGCACGTAGTTCACTCGTGCCGTTGAGGGACGTCGAAGGCGAATGGCACCCACCGAAAAAGCACAGCAGGAACTGGAGCAGATCGAGCGGCAGGTGGCGGAGATGGAATCCGCCAGTCCGGACGACGCGACTCGCCGCCAGATCGGCAAACTTCAAGAGCGCATTGACACTCTTCGCGAAGAGATGAATACGCCCTCCACCGCCTGGCAGAAGACCGAATTGGCGCGCCATCCGCAGCGCCCGCAGTCGCTCGACTATATTGAGCGCGTGTTCACCGATTTCAGCGAGATTCACGGAGACCGCGCCTTCGGCGAAGAC
Source organism: uncultured Acidobacteriota bacterium (assembly GCA_963765015.1). Taxonomy (GTDB): domain Bacteria; phylum Acidobacteriota; class Terriglobia; order Terriglobales; family Acidobacteriaceae; genus Sulfotelmatobacter. Next base: position 102,867 of record CAVXVD010000039.1, read on the forward strand.
GCTGCCATCATCACCGGCATGGCCCGCTTTCACGGCGACGAGGTCCTGATCGTGGCCACGCAAAAGGGCCGCGACATGAAGCAGCGGGTCTTCCGCAACTTCGGCACGCCCCATCCGGAGGGCTACCGCAAGGCGATCCGCGCCATGCAGATCGCGGAAAAATTCCGCCGTCCCATCTTCACCCTGGTCGATACCGACGGCGCCTATCCCGGCATCCACGCGGAAGAGCGTGGCCAGGCCGAGGCCATCGCCTACAACCTCCGCGAAATGGCGCGATTGGAAGTGCCGATCATCGCCACCATCATCGGCGTGGGGGGAAGTGGCGGAGCTCTGGCGATTGCCGTAGCCGACCGCGTGTTAATGATGGAGAACTCGATCTACTCGGTGATTTCTCCCGAAGGCTGCGCCGCCATCATGTGGCGGGATGCCACCAAGAAAGAGCTTGCCGCCGAAGCCATGCGCATCACCGCCACCGACCTCAGCGAGATGGGATGCATCGACGACATCGTTCCTGAGCCTGAAGGCGGAGCTCATCGCGATCACGAGGCCGCCGCCAATTTGCTCGACATCAGCTTGCAGAAGCACTATGCCGAGCTCAAGAAACTGCCTCCCACCGAATTGCTCGCGACACGATACAATAAATTCCGTACGATCGCTCAGTTTTACAAGACCGAAGCGTGACGCCGCGAACTGTCTCCCTCGTTTCAATGCAGGTTCCTCCGGGCCACGGGCGGCCTTTTTGCCGCGACTCGAAAGATCGAGCCGCCGTATAATGGAGTGTTTCCTCCTCCGCGATCCACAAATGGGCAACAGGGTTCTGCCCTCTGACTGAAAGGGAAGGTGTTGGGATGGCCACTACGGATGTCGTGCCCCGGGAATCCTCCGGCGGCATGGGGCGTAAACGCATCGTCAACGACATGAGCATTCAGGTCGCGACGGTCAACGGTTCCGGTTCTCAAAGTTCGAATACCGTTTTACTGCGCAGTATCTTCCAGATGGGCGTACCGGTCTCCGGCAAGAACATGTTTCCGTCGAACATCGCGGGGCTGCCGACCTGGTACACCATCCGCGCCAACAAGAACGGCTACATCGGCCGCAAAAAGGAAATCGACTTCCTGGTGGCGATGAATCCCGAGACCGCGACCGAAGATACCATGTCGCTAGCCCCGGGTGCGGCCGTCCTCTACGACGAACCGCTGGCGCTGCACAAACTGCGCAATGATCTGATTTTCTATTCGGTTCCCTATGACAAACTGGTCGCCCAAGTCTGTCCCGAAGCCAAGCTGCGCAAACTGGTTAAGAACATGGTGTATGTGGGCGTCGTGGCCAGCCTGCTCACCATCGAGATGTCCGAGGTCGAAATCGCGATCCGCAAGCAATTCGCCAAGAAAGTGAAGGCCGCCAATCTCAACCTGGCAGCGGCGCAGGCCGGCTTCGAATACGCCAAGGCAAATCTGGAAAAGCGTGGCGCCTTCTACATCGAGCGCATGAACGAGACCGCCGGCAAGATCATTATTGACGGCAATTCGGCCGCCGCGCTCGGCTGCATGTTCGCCGGATGCACGGTCGTAACCTGGTACCCGATCACGCCCTCGTCCTCACTTGTCGAAACCATGATCGAGTACATGAAGGAATATCGCATCGGTCCCGACGGCAAAGCGACCTTCGCCATCGTTCAGGCGGAAGACGAACTGGCCGCCATCGGCATGGTCATCGGTGCGGGCTGGGCGGGCGCGCGCAGTATGACCGCCACCGCCGGCCCCGGCATCTCCCTCATGGCCGAGTTTGCGGGTCTCGCCTACTACGTCGAAGTCCCCGGCGTTATCTGGGACATTCAGCGTGTCGGCCCTTCCACCGGCCTTCCCACGCGAACCTCCCAGGGCGATATTCTTTCGACCGCGTTCCTGTCGCACGGCGACACGAAAAACATCATGCTGATTCCCTGCTCGGTCGAAGAATGTTTCACGATGGCGACCGACGCCTTCAACCTCGCCGAGCAATTTCAGACGCTGGTCTTTGTCATGTCCGATCTCGACCTCGGCATGAACAACTGGATGTCCGATCCGTTCCCTTATCCCACCACGCCCATTCAGCGCGGCAAGGTGCTCAGCAAAGAAGACCTGGACCGGCTCGGCGGTTTCGCCCGCTACAAAGACGTCGACGGCGATGGCATCGGATACCGCACTCTGCCCGGAACCTCTCATCCCGCAGCGGCCTACTTCGCTCGCGGCAGCGGCCACAACGAGAAGGCGCAATACAGCGAGCGGGCCGACGACTTCGAAAACAACATGGAGCGCCTGAATCGGAAATTCGAGACCGCCCGCTCCTTCGTTCCCCGCCCCGAGATCACCAAGGGCAAGGACGCGAAGATCGGCATCATCGGTTACGGAACTTCGCACTGGGGCATCACCGAGAGCCGCGACCAGTTGCGTGAAGAATACAAAATCGAAACCGATTATCTCCGGCTCCGCGCGTACCCGTTTACGCGCGAAGTTCATGAATTCATCGAGCAGCATGAGCACATCTATGTGGTCGAGCAGAATCGCGACGCGCAGATGCTCAGCCTGCTGAAGCTTGATCTGAAGCCCGAGTTGATCGGCCGCCTGCGCAGCCTCGCCCACATTACCGGACTGCCGCTCGACGCCCGCTCCATCACCGACGAACTGACCAGCATGGAAGGTAAATGACGTTTTCGAAAGATTAAAGATGGGGTGCCCGATGTCCCGCCGACTTTGCGAGACATCGGAACGCCGAAAGTCGGAAGGGACACAACTTAATCGTGCCGCCAATGATTGAATTCGATTGCGGCTTCAGCCGCACCGTAAGCAGGGATTGAAAAGCGACTTTAGCGGCACCCTAGCTGGGTTTGAAAAGCGGCTTTAGCGGCACTGTAGCAGGGATTGAAGAGCGGCTTTAGCGGCACCGTAGCTGGGTTTGAAAAGCGGCTCTAGCTGCACCGTGGAAGAGCGGCCCTTCAGGGCCGCGTTAAAGGGCAAGATTGACAAGGGGCTTTAGCCCCTGAGGGAGAACATTCAGATGGGCTCTACCACCGTCGAATCATCCGCACCCGTTCCAAAGACGAACCGCATTGGCCTCACCGTCATCGAGTACAAGGGCGGCAAGACCACCCTCTGCGCCGGTTGCGGCCACAATGCGATCTCCGAGCGCATTATCGAGGCCATGTACGAAATGGGCGTCGAACCCGAGTTCGTCATCAAGCCCAGCGGCATCGGCTGCTCGTCAAAGACTCCAGCCTATTTTCTGAGCCGCTCCCACAGCTTCAATGCGGTCCATGGACGCATGCCGTCGGTCGCGACCGGAGCCCTGCTCGCGAACCGCAAACTGGTCTGCATCGGCGTCAGCGGCGACGGCGACACCGCGTCCATCGGCATTGGACAGTTCGTCCACCTCATGCGCCGCAATCTCCCCATTATCTACATCATCGAAGACAACGGCGTGTACGGCCTCACCAAGGGCCAGTTCTCGGCTACCGCTGATCTCGGTTCGAAGTTGAAGAGCGGGGTGCTGAACGACCTTCCGCCGATCGACACCTGCGCGCTTGCCATCTCGCTGGGCGCAACCCTGGTCGGCCGCTCGTTCTCGGGCGACAAGAAACAGCTCAGCGCGATGCTGAAGGCCGCCATCGCCCACAAAGGCACCGTGATGCTCGATGTCGTCTCCCCTTGCGTCACCTTCAACGATCACGAGGGATCGACCAAGTCCTACAAGTACGTGAAAGAGCACGAGGAAACTCTGCAGGATGTGAGTTTCGTGCCGCACTTTGAGGACATCAACGTCGAATACGATCCGGGATCGACCGTTGCTGTAACCATGCACGACGGCTCGCGCCTGCACCTGCGGAAGCTCGAAGAGGATTACGATCCGACCAACAAGATTGGCGCCATTACCCGCCTCACCGAAGCGCACGACAAGGGCGAGGTCCTGACCGGAGTGTTCTACGTGAGCCCGGAAGCTCCGAACTTCATCGACATGCTGAATGTGGTGGACCAACCGCTGGCCACTCTACCCGATTCCCTCACCCGTCCCGGCAAGGAAGTGCTCGATGCGGTGATGGAAGAGTTGCGCTAAGATTTTCTCGTGTGGGGGCGGACCCGTTGGTCCGCCCGGACGAGTCGAAGACTCGTTCTGCAATGCCCGCGGCTAAGCGCTCTTCCGCTGCGGCTCCCCGCTGTGTTCCGGGCTCTCGCCCGGCTCCGGAAAATCCGAGTCTGCGTCTTTCAGCATAGGGTCTTGATCCCGATGCCCGATCTGTTCCTGCATCCCAACGTTCCCCGGTTCCTCATGATTCTCAGTTTCCGTAGCGCCCTTGACTCTGTCCTGATCCACATGATCTTTTGCCATGATTCCACCTCGACCATGAATTAGGGGGACGTTCGCGGAAACCCGCCTGAGCCGCCCCTTGGAAATCAGTTTATTCCCGGCAGGGCTTCGCATAGAATACTTTTTAATTCGGATGAACTCGCGGGAAAGAGGGTATATGAAGAGGTTGTTTCTGTTGCTAGTCGCCTGCTTCGCCACCAGCGCTTGCTTTGCCGATGTCTCGCACGCGTCCTTGATTCCGGTAAAAGCGACTCATCCGAAAGTGCATCGCCACCACGCCCACAAAGCTGTCAAGCATCACACTCCAAAGCGCAAGCGGCACGCGGTCTAATCTCCTCCTCGATTTTCGCGAGTAAGAAGCGATCCCGTTTATCTTCCGGTGCTGGAGACTCCCAGCTTGCGCAGCCGGTCCCGCGCCTGCAGCGCTTCCGGCGAATGCGGATACCTCTGAATCAGGTGCCGTAACTCGGCCACGCCGTCATCCTGCTTTCCGAGCTCAAGCAGCGCAAATCCTTTCTTGAGCTGCGCCGAAGCCGCTTTGTTTCCGCTGGGAAAATTCTGTAAGACCTGGTCATAACTCTGCACGGCCTGCTGAAAGTTTCCCTGCCGGAACTGCAGCTCTCCCAGATAATAGTAGGAGTTCCCAGCCAGATCCGTATTGGGATAAAACTTGATGTAGTCTGAGAATTCCTGCAACGCCAAGTCGTTCTTGGCCCCGTTGTAATCCCGTAGCCCGTTGTTGTAAAGCACATCCGGAGGCGGCGCCTGCTGCTGCGCCTGGGCAGTTGCCAGTTGCGTCGCCTGCGTGGCTAACTGGCTCTGTTGCGAAGCCTGCATGTCTTCCAACTGCTTGGTCACCTTGGCAAGGCGTACTTTGATTTCGTCGAGGGTGTCGTTCAGCGACTGGATCTGCCCAGAGAGCTGATCGGTCTTCGATCCGCCGTCAGCCTGCTGCTTCTGCAGCGTGTTCTGCAGACCATTGAGCGCGTTGGCCACCTTGTTTACCGCATCGGTGTCCTGCTCCACCAGGTTTTTCATGACGCCCATGCGCTCGTCGAAGCTGCGCTGCATGGCCGTCATCTGCTCTTGGAGTTGCTGCACCTGCGTCTGCAACTGGACCATCTCTTTGCTGACGCCCCAAGCCGGAGCCACTCCGAGCCAGAACACCAGAAACAGCGCTAGAAACACAGACATACGATGAGGTTTCATATAGGATTCCTGCCAATTTCTTGGATGCAATGATTGTCCCACAGGCTGGGATGATTCCACGCGGAAATGAACTACCGGAACCGCAAGATTCAACGGTGGGCGGCAACCATTCTTGTTCCCGTCCGCGCACACCTGTACTGCCCTCATGCGGAAAACAAGCCGGGGGACGCCTCACAGCGTCCCCCGACGGTTTCTACTTTTGATAGACGAGGTGCCCGCGGCGATTCTGCTGCCAGCACGCTTCGTTGCTCTCTGTGCAGAACGGCTTTTCCTTGCCGTAGCTGATGGTTTTGATGCGGCTGGCGCTGACGCCCGCAGCCGTCAATGCGTTCTTCACCGCGCTGGCGCGCTGGTCACCCAGGGCCAGGTTGTATTCCGTCGAACCACGCTCGTCGCAGTGTCCTTCAATCGTGAAGTTCACGTTGCCGTGCTGGCTGAGGAATTGCGCATCGGCCTGGATCGAGCCTTGCTGATCCCCGCGAACGTCGGCCTTGTCGTAGTCAAAATAAACGTCCTTCACATTCTGGCTAAACAAGTCTTCGTCCGTGACAGTCGGAGGCGGTGGAGGCGGTGCAGGTGCCTGCGTCACGGTTAGACGAGCCGTGGCTTCCTGTGTGCCCCCGGATCCCTTCGCAACCAGATGATAGGTCGTCGAATCCGACGGAGAGACGCTCTGCGAGCCGTTCGGTTGCACGGCGCCAATCCCGTCAATCGATACGTCAGTGGCATTGGTAGTCTGCCAAGTCAAGGATGCGGACTGCCCGGCCTGGACCGAATTCGGACTCACGGAAATTGAAGCCGTGGGAGCCGGTGGTGGTGGCGGCGGTGGCGGTGGCGGCGGTGTTGCCTTCTTGCCGCAAGCGCCGAGCGTTAGGAGCGCGCCAAGAGCGAGGATCAGGAAAAACCACTTCATAGTTCGTTGCTTCACGTTGTATTCCTCCCTACGACCCCGAAAGCTTCCCTTCGAGGTCCGACGAAGTGTATTTACTATGTACTATTTCCAACTCCAATTCGGTTGCGTGTTATGTCCTGTAAAGGTCAACTGCTGCACCTTCGTTCCGTTGGCCAGCATTGTCCATATCTCCAGATTGCCGGAACGATTCGATTGAAATACGATATGCCGTCCATCAGGCGACCACGAAGGAAAATCGTTGCGCCCGCCATCGTGGGTTAACTGCACCCATTGCTTGCTGGCGATATCCATCAGGTAAATATCGGAGGCTCCGGGTTCTCCCGGACCATATTTACGAACCCATGCAAACGAGAGAAACTGCCCGTTCGGCGCCCAGTTGGGCGACACCGCATATCCCTGATCGGTCATGCGCTGCTCGTTCGTGCCGTCGGCTTCCATGGTGTAAATCTGCGGGAGGCCGGTTCGCCCGCCGACGAAGGCGATTTGCGCGTTGGTCTTGCGGTTCCACACCGGCGAGACGTCTGGTCCCTTGCCGCTCGTCATCCGATGCAGATTCCCGCCGGATGCATCCGCCACATAAATGTTCGGTTCGCCCGCGCGCGAGGACGAGAATGCCAGCTTCGTCCCGTCTCCGGACCACGCCGGCGACAGATTCGTTCCTCCAAAGTGCGGGAAACTCACCGGCCGGTTTAGCTCGAGCGAGAACATCATAATGTCCCAGCCGCTCTTCGTCAGTGCACTAAAGGCCAATCGCGAACCGTCGGGAGACACGCGGGGCGACAGGGCAATCGTGCCCATGCGTGTGATCTGGTGCTGGTTCGAGCCATCGTAATCCATGGCCCAGATTTCCTTATGCCCGGTACGGTCGCTCACAAAATAAATTTGCGTTTCCGCTATGCCTTGAATCCCGCCGCCCACGCGGAAGATGATCTCATCGGCAAATTTGTGCGCCATCATCCTCGCGGCAGCATCGCTCGGCGTATCCGTATACTGCTTGCCCAGGATCTGCGGCGACTGGATGTTCTTCACGTCGTACAGCCAGCCTTGCACCGTCAGCTTCCCCCCAGCGACTGCCAGGTTTCCGAAGGCCAGCATCGCCGCATTGGGTGGGGGCGCATTCCAGGCAAGAAAATTCACCTCGGGCGGCTGCCCGGGCACCTGCAGGGGATAAAAGCTTTTCGAAACCAGTTCCACCACTCCGGAAACATCAAGATCGTTCCACAGCGTGTCATTGAAGATCTTGAGCAGTGCGGCGTTTTGCGGATCCGCGGACGATGGCTTGAAATCCGGAAGCGCCAGCCGGACTTTCTCTACGCCAAGGCTGGTACCGGTTTTCACCCAATCCTGGGCTACGAGAGCGGAGGAGCAAAACCAGCAGACTGATAGCAGCACAAGGATGCGCGTCAGTATTGGGAGGGGACGACGAGAGGACCGAACGACTGATCGAGCGGGATCATCCATCCGTTTTAGAGAGTGTGCTTTCCGGTACAACAATATCGTATCACGATAGGAATTGCTCTGCAAGAATTCGTCCTCTCTGTTGGGATGATTCATTCCGCCGGTTCGCTCCATCATAAGAGCCCATTTTGCGCCCTATTCCTCGCTCCCGTGAGCGTCATGTACCCGGTTGATTACCACCAGGAGTACACGGCCTACTTCTTGTAATCGAACCAGTACTCCACGGAAATCTTGTTGCCCGGATAATCCGGCGGCAACGGACCAAACGTGTCGATACGCTGCAGCGCGCGCACGGCAGAAATATCCAGCGACGGCACGCCACTCGATTGTTCGACCTGCACATTCGTCGGATGCCCATCTTTTGCCACGTCAAACGTAATGTAAACGCGCTGTGCCGACGTGATCCGCGGATCCACTTCGTACTTCAGCCAGTTGTCCGAAACCTTCTGCTGAATCACGTGCACATACCAGGAGTACTTCGTGCCAAAATCTCCGCCGCCCCCCGTGACCCCGAAGCCGCCCTTGGCGTTTCCCGCATTGAACGATCCGTAGGGCCCGCTCACCGGGCCGCCTTCGCCGAATGCCACTTGATTGTCTTCGGGCTCGGGCGCGGCCTGCGGCTTCTCTTTCGAAACCGTCTCCTGCTTTTTCTTGGGTTTGATCTTGGCGTTCTTACCCTGAATCTCGATCGCGTCCGGCTCTTTTTCTTCAACTTTGGGTTGGGATTGCGTGATGCCTTTCGACTCGTTCGCCAGAACGTTCTGTGTCTGCGAGGGATTGGCCGGAAGGGGAACCGTGCTCACCAGCGTGGCTCCGATCGCTTCCCCGCCTCCGCCGGAGCCCCAGGTATCGCCGTTGGTCCGGTAGAAAATCGCGGAGTAGACTAGCAGCGCGACCGTGATTCCGACATGCAGTCCGGCCGACCACGCCAGCGCGCGTCCCCAGCCGTCGTGCTCGAAATAAATCTCAGCGTTTGCTGCCATTTTGTTCGAGAGGCTGCGTCACGATGCTGACGTTCGTGATTCCATCCCGCTTCACCGCATCCATCACCGTGGCAAAGACGCCGAAGGGAACATTCTCATCGGCTCGCACGAAAATCGACTGGTTCCGCGGATCGCGAATCTTCTGCCGCAACTTGCCGCTGATTTCATTGATATTGATGGGATCGTTTCCCAGAAAGACGCGCTGATCTTTATTGATCGTAATCACCAGCCGCTCTTCGGTGATCTGTTTGACGGTGCGCGTCTTCGGCACATTCACGTCGATTCCCGACTGCAGCACCGGCGCCGTCACCATGAAGATAATGAGCAGCACCAGCACCACGTCTACCAGCGGCGTGATGTTGATATCAGCAATCGAGGTCTGGGTGCGCCCGTTGGAGGCTGTAAACGCCATCAGCGCCTCGCATCCACCGGCACTTGCCCCGGAGCCGGCAACCGGGTGTGCTCGACGGCGTTGAGGAATTCGAGCGCAAAGTCATCGCTGCGTGCGGCAAATTCGCGAATCGAGGCGCCAATCAAGTTATAGGCGATGACCGCGGGAATCGCAGCCGCCAACCCCGCCGCAGTGGTAATCAATGCTTCCGAAATGCCCGGAGCTACCGCCCGCAGAGTCGCCGCTCCCGCCGTTCCCAGCCCGTGAAAGGCATCGATAATGCCCCACACCGTCCCGAACAATCCGACAAACGGCGTGACCGCGGCTGTAATCGCCAGCCACGGAACATTGCGTTCCAGTCGCGTAATCTCTTCCGACGCCCCGATCTGCATTCCGCGCTGGATCGACAAGAGGTTCCGGATCTCGCCGCCCGTCGCCGAGGCCTGCCGCTTGTACTCGTCATACCCGCCTTCGAATACTCCGACCAGCGGGCTGGGCTTGAACTGATCTGCCACGGCGGCAATATCCTGCAACCGTTGCGCCTTGCGGAAAGCGCGCACGAAGCGGCCGCTCTGCATCCGCGCCCGCCGCAGCAGGCTCCACTTGGTAAGGATGATCGCCCAGGAAATCAGGCTGAACGCCAGCAGTCCAAGCAGCACCAGTTTGGCGACCGGGCCGCTGTTCGAAACCATGTCGACGAACTCGCCGCCGACGAACACTACCAGCAAGGGAAACAATTGCATCGAGGTTTAGGAGAACGCCTTTCGCGATTATAGATGAACGGGCGGCAGACTTTTCCGCATGTACCCAGTCTGCCAATGGAGACTTGCCGCGCAGCCGTCATTTTGCGCCGCGAGGATCGCTGTTGCTCAACTCCACCTGCACCGTCATCGAATCCAGATACGGCGAATCAAGAGGCGTAAAGTGGAAGTCCTTCACTTGCAACACCACGTAAAATCCCTCAATTTTAAAGACTCTCCTGGCCCGCGGGGGAACCGGCGCGAACTGGCTGGGATTCAACCGGTACAAATTGTCCCGGGGTTGATCCGACTCTTCTTGCTCGAACTGCAACACGTTCCCGTAGAAACTGTGTCGCAGGTCCCGCAACGACGCTTGCCATTCCGTGACCTCGTTGTCCCCTTCGAGAATTTTCGGCCTTAGAGTCAGCTCGTAATGCTCCGCTCCCGCCGAATCCCGGATGCGCTGCCGGTAGCTCACATCATCGAGCGTGAGATTCACCTGAAACTTATCCTCCACCACGCGAGTTGAGCCTTTATGCGCACCCTCCGCATATATCGTGCGTTGAGCGGTTTGCGCAACCGCCCCGCCGGCCAGCAACACGATCCCACCGAATATCGCCACCACAATCTTCTTCATGCTTTCCCTTTCGCCGGCGAACTCGATCATTTCCGCGCTTGCGATTGGACCGTGCCGGCGCTACCCACACGGCCGCCCTCCAGCTTTCGCAATTCCTCGCACAGTACGCCCGAAGCCCGATGGCTGGCCCGTGCCAACTGGATCACTCGCGCCCACAACCATGGACGCAGCACCGCGAACAGCGCAAACCGCGCCTCTAGAAAACTGCCCTCGGAATCGATGAACCGGTCGGTGCCGGGAAACTCGAAGCCGACTTCATCCGAGATCACCTTCATCGAGCGAAACTCCACACCACGCGCCTCCGCCGCCCGCGCCACGGACGCCGCCTCCATATCGACCGCCTGCGCTCCATACGATTCGTGCAGCTTGCGTTTCTGCTCGGGGCTGGCAATCTGATCGAAGCTGACCAGAACTCCCGCGCCGCCATCCAAGCTCACGCTGCTTCCGTCGCTCGCGTTGATCACGCGCGCTGGTGAAACCATATCTCCAATCTTCCACCGCGCATCCAGCGCACCCGCGAATCCCGCCGAATACACCACCTCCGGCTGGAAGATCGCGATCACCGCCTCCGCCGCCCGCCGCGCCGCTGCCGGACCAATCCCTCCGCACACCAGCACCGAATGGTCTCCCTCAAAAAAACGGAAACGCCTCCCGCCGTGTTCCCGCTCGCTGACTCGCCAGTGCTTTACCAGTGGTCGCACTTCGCGCTCCAGCGCGGCCACAATCGCCACTCTAGACATAGCTGTTCGCCCGGAACCACTCCACCGCCCGCCGCAACGCCGCTTCCACCGGGACAATCTTCCATCCCAGCTCGCGCTCCGCTTTCGCCGAGCTGGCAAACATCTTCTTCTTCCCCATGCGCACCGAATCAACCGTGGCGCGCGGCTCGCGCCGCAGAATCCCGCCCGTGATCGCTTCATCCACCAGGCCCGCGGCAAAGGCAAACACATACGGCAATTTCACACTGGGGGAAGGCAGCCCGGTGATCTTTCCCAGCTCATCGAGAATCTGCTTCAATGTCAGATTCTCTCCCCCCAGAATGTAGCGCTCGCCCGACTTCCCTTTTTCGAGAGCAGCCACATGTCCCCGCGCACACTCGCGCACGTCCACCAGGTTCAGCCCGGTATCCACGTAAGCGGGGAATTTGCGCTTCAGAAAATCGACCACGATTCGCCCGGTCGGCGTGGGCTTGATATCTCGCTCGCCCACCGGCGTCGTCGGATTCACCGTCACCACATGCAGCCCGCTGCGCCCGGCCTCCATCGCCACCTGCTCGGCCATAAATTTCGACCGCTTGTACGGCCCGATCATGTCCGCCAGAGACACCGGTGAATCCTCATTCGCGGGCTGTGCGTCAGGATTTCCATGGCTGTTGAATCCCACCGTCGCCACACTCGAGGTATAAACCACGCGGCGAACCCCATTTTGTCGAGCTGCCTCGAGAAGCGCGCGCGTGCCCTCGACATTCGATCGATACATCTCGTCCGGATCCCGCACCCACAGCCTGTAGTCGGCCGCCACGTGAAACACGGTCTCGCAACCCTCTATCGCCCGTTCCAGAGACGCGGCATCGCGCAGATCCCCGGTCGCGGTCTCCGCATTCAGCCCTTCGAGATTTTTCAGATTGCTCGTCGGACGCACGAGCACCCGCAACTCCGCGCCCTGATCGGCCAGAACGCGCGCAACATGCGACCCAAGAAACCCGGTAGCGCCAGTGACGAAAGCTTTCAATAGAATTCTCGCTTCTCAGTCTAAAGCAACCGCCCCGGATCCGAGCACAAACGAGTTAGACGGAAAGGGTGACCACCAGGGTGATCTCTCACCGCGGCAGGTGCGGGACCTTGAGCCTAATGCAGTAAACTCCCGTCACGCGGTATCTCGTCGCCACCACGTCACCAGGATTGTCGATCCCCTCCTGGACTCGGAATGGCGCCCTCGACGCAGGACTGGAGACTTGTGAGCCCGTGTTCTTGCTTCGAACGCGGCCCTGCCCGCACGCCCAACCTATCGCTCGACCGGCTCCTTCCCGACATGCCTGACTTGTAACTACGATTGCCTGTACTTCACAAGGCCTTGTACTGTACGACGGCGTACAATAGTATCTACACCAGAGGCGTCGGTGCCAGCCGTCTCCCGTGCAGTACCTCTATTCCACCTCGGCAGTTGGCCCATCGAAAGAGAACGTAGATTCACCACCAGTGAGGTCACTCTCATGACGCAAATCAAGGTTCTCTTGGTCGACGACAATGAGCCATTCCGCGAAATGATGAAGGTTACTTTGCAGGCTCGCGGCTTTGAAGTAGTTCCGTCTTCTAATGTTACCGATGCGATCAGCAAGATTGTTTCTCAGCCCTTCGACGCGCTGATTACAGACCTCCACATGCCGGCACCGGGTGATGGGTTCGCCGTGGTGACCGCCATGCGTCACGCGCAACCGGAAGCCCTGACGCTGGTGGTCAGTGGCTTTCCCGATGTGAACGATGCCATGGCCGATATCCTTCTTCAAGCCGATGAAATTCTGGTGAAACCTTTCGACATAAAAGCACTCGCTGCGCGCCTCCGTCAAAGAACGATGGGCCCTCGCCACTCCGTGACAACCGGCAGAGAGGGACTCGCCTCTATCTTGGAACGGGATGCAAGTGTTACCGTGCAACGCTGGTTGACCCGCGTGGAACAACTCGAGGGCCTTCACGCCATCCGGCTCACCGAACCGGAACGCACCGACCATCTTCCCGAAATTCTCAGCAATATCGTTGCCCGTCTGCGCCACGTCCGCAGCATTGAGACGACAGCCCAGCCCTCTGCTGCCGCCGTCGCACATGGACGAATCCGCTACCAGCAGGGCTACACTGCACCCCAGATTGTGCAGGAGTCCCGACTCTTGCAGGTTTGCATCTTCGAGACCGTCCAGCGAAACCTGGCGAGAGTGGATTTCAGTCTCGTTATGCCCGACATTATGCTGATTGCCGACGAGGTTGATTCACAGCTGGAACAGAGCATCGACAGCTTCATCGCGATGCAGCGGGACAGGGCCGCTTGAGCATCGGCCCCGTGCAAGCGTTCTTTCTGAGCGATTGACTCCTACTCACCATCCGGCAAGTAGTTCCAAGAACTTAAGAGCAACGAACTCGCGCTAAGCCTCGTGTCGGGCTTTCAGTTCGCGCTTAGCCGTTGCATGACTCCGGGATTCCGTATCCAGACAGGGATCGACCCTAGCCGGAACCTTGCGGAAGTTCTTAATGCTCAGGCAGCGGACGCAACTACAGTGATACCCCGGCCTGTCGGGGCAACTTACATGGCCGCATGTCGCACATACATGTTCGTTGTGCGTGTTCCTGACCATGGGCATGAAACCACTACCCGTAACAATGCAATAGGGACAACATACCATTCGGTTCATGGTCCCTTCTCTATGGATGGCTCTTCCGCAGATCGGCGAGCCGGTTGACGTATGCCTGGATCAAGCCCATTTCTTTAGGAGCTCCTGCTCGGCGCAGAGCCAGTCCTGTTCGTCTTGGCCAGCTTGGCGGCCACGAATTTCGTATAACTCATAGGCCCGCTCCCTGATCCTCTCCTGTGGCAGGACTGACTCTGGCATCGTAGCCAGCTTGGCCGGAGCATTTTTCGGTGGGACAACAACGTTTGCCTTCGTATGCTTGAGGCTCTTCGGGTCGAACATGGGACCTCCTGAGTACGGTGCAGTAGGAGAGAAGTACTTCAGATGAACTGCCTTAGTTCAGAGGACCTGAAAGAGGAGAGGAACTACTCACTCACTATCAAGCGTACTCTGAATAACCATGCGCGTCCAGCTAATTCCCGAACTACTCTGGACTGGAATAAGTCACGATTGCACTTACTAACTGGTACTCGCAATTCGCAGCTCCTGTGAACTTCTATTTACAGTGGTTGAGGACAATCGGTCACAGACGACACTTTCCGGGTATTGAGCGCATCTCGAATGCGCGCGGCGACCGTCGCTGGATCTCCATGCGGCTCGCCCGATACTTCCGTTGCCTCCGTCACTTGCTGAGCCAACTCTTCGCGAACGTTCTTGGCCGCCTGTCGTCTTTTGCCCGCCGTTTCCGATTCACTAAGTAGAGGGCCAAAGAGTTCGAGTCTCTGGGATATTGGAACGCCGCTTTTTTCCTGACCAGGTTGCAATCAAAATCCAGAGTATGGAGGGCGACCTCGATGTATGACAGGATCAATACAATCACGGTGAAGACTGGAACTCAGTCAGGATCAATCCCCTCGACTTTCGACGCCATCCTCGCCAAACCGAGGGGCAATGCTGTGGGTCTTCCCTGGCATCTGTTAATTAACCTGCGCATCAAGTTGGTCCAACGGAGTCCAAATCCGTGGCCTTTTGCGCAAGACTCAGCGGGTAAAGTTTTCTATAGTGACCCGTGGCCACATGACGAGTGGTCTGATTTCTTGGACAAAGCGAAGGAAAATGCGGATGCGTGGCACGAAAAGTTCTGGCTCAAGCCGCCATACTCGTTTACCGATGGCGATGTTCCGATGGGAGGCAATATAGTCTGGCGTCCGTATATCAACTGTCAGTGTGTCGTTCAGTTTAACGCCCCTAACCCACATAGAACGGTTGAGGTAGTTCATCTCAATGCGGCGCTTGAGAATTACAAAACAAAGCAAAGATATGGGAGAATTGGGATCACCAAGGCCGATGGGAAAACGTTCCAATCCAACGCGGTGGTATGGGACTCGCTAGATAACATTCCGTCGATTTTCTTTTATTACGACGCAAATAAACGACTGCAAGGCACGTCAGGAGTGACGATAACCCACGAAGTAGGGCATGCACTAGGTTTGGACCACATCGGAGTGTTGAAGAAAGTGCCCCTTTGCCTGATGGCGCAAGCTCTAAATTGGACTGTGGGGTATTCGGACAGCCCTCTGATTGGAGGGTCAAATGCAGATGTTTGCTATGGTACATGGCATTGGAACAGCTCCTTGGAGGACGACGTCATGGGAGCGGGCCCAAGTTTCTCGGACGCGGACGGGCTGCCATGGGTTTGGGCGATGCAGCAATTGCGCAATCGCAGCGACGAAAGTTGGGAGGTTCTCCTGCAAGACGCCCACAAGGAGAAGGGATTACCGCACGACACGACTAATAGACCGTGACGTAAACGTTGATTGGGTAACGGGCGAGAGGTTTCGAGTTCCATCGGGCCCGGGTCCACACCGGCATCTGTATGACGAGATCCAGTTCATACGCGAAGGACGTGGGATGTGGACCGTAAGTGGCAAGACCTTGACGAAGATGTCTCCGGCCTTGCCCTGCGCCGGGGTTACGCGCGAGAGCGCGCAATCAAGAGGGCCGGGAGCACAAAAACTGCCTGAGTTCTTTACGCCGCGGATACCCGCTTCGCCAGGAGCGGACGAATACGTCCGCCCCCACGCGCGCTAGTTCCCTGCCTTCTCCATCACCTTCGCATACGTCGTCAACGCCAGCAGCGGGAAGTATTCGCGGTAGAGGTGATACATCAAATAGAACACGCGCGGGAATCCTGTGCCGGTGAACAAAGCCTCATCCCAAGAGCCATCTTTCTTCTGCGTCCGCATCAGGTAGGCCACGCCGCGCGCCACCGAATCGCTGCGCGTATCCCCGGCCGCCAACAATCCCAGAATCGCCCACGCAGTCTGCGACGGCGTGCTGTCGCCCTGCCCGCGCAATGTCGGATCATCGTAAGACCCCACCGTCTCGCCCCATCCGCCATCCGCGTTCTGCACCATGCGCAGCCACTCGGCACCCTGCTGGATGCAAGGCTCATGCAGGTCCATGCCAATCGATTCCAGCCCGCGCAGCACCAGCGCCGTACCATAGATATAGTTCACGCCCCAGCGCCCGAACCAGCTTCCGTCCGGCTCCTGCTCCTTGCGGACAAAATCAATCGCCCGCTTCACTGCCGGATGGTCCTTGCTGTATCCGTAGGTCGCGAGCATCTCCAGAATGCGCCCCGTGATGTCGACCGTCGGCGGATCGAGCATGGCATTGTGATCGGCGAACGGAATGTACTGGAACACCATCTTGTCGTTGTCTTTGTCGAACGACGCCCAGCCACCGTTCTTGCACTGCATGGAAAAAATCCAGTCGATCGCCCGCTGCACCGACTCCCGCTGGTAGCGCCCGTTAGGATGCTCCACCCGGCTCAGCGCCAGGCAAACCATCGCACTGTCATCCACATCCGGATAAAACTCATTGTTAAACTCGAAGTACCAGCCACCCGGCTTCCCTGCCTTGTTCTTGACCTGCCAGTCTCCCGGATTCCGCACCTGCTTCTGCAGAATCCAGTCGGCGCACTTCACCATCCGCGGATCATTCGCCGGAACTCCAGCCTCACCCAGCGCGAACAGTGCATACGCCGTGTCCCATACCGGCGACATGCAGGGCTGCATGCGGAAGGTGTCTTCTTCTTCAATGCCCAGCTTTTCGAACTCATCCATCGCGCGAATCACCTGCGGATCATCCAGCGAATATCCCAGGCATCGCAGCGCGATGATCGCGTTCATCATCGAAGGATAGATCGCACCCAGCCCGTCGCTCATCTCGAAGCGCTCCAGCATCCACTTTTCGGCGCTCTTCAACGCCACCGAGCGCAGCGGACGCACATGCACCCGCTCCAGCCAGTGCGTCATGCGATCGAGAAACAGGAAGAAGTTCCGCCACGACACCAGCTTCTTCGCCCAATGCAGGTGCATTTGCGATTTCTGCATCCCGCCGACAAACAACTCTTCCACGCCCATTTCGCGCGGAATTTTCTTGAATGGCTTCTTGGCGTAGCAGATCGACAACGGAACCAGGATGGCGCGCGACCACGAGGAAATTTCGTAGATGTTGAACCAGAACCAGTTGGGAAACAGCACGATCTCCGGCGGAATGGCCGGCACCGCGTCATAGTCGTATTGCCCGAAGAAACAGAGATAGATCTTGGTAAATGTATTGACTTCGGTGACGCCGCCCATCTCCAGAATCTTCTTGCGGGCGCGCGCCAGCGCCGGATGATCCGCCGTATATCCTGCCAGCTTCAATCCGAAATAAGCCTTCACCGACGCGGAAATGTTCGACGGACCCGCCGCGTAGATGCTCCATCCGCCGTCTTCATTCTGATGGCGCAGAATCCAGTTGGCGCACTTCTGAAATCTTTCCTGATTCCCCGTTCCCAGCAGCGTGTGCAGCAGGATGTAATCGGACTCGAGCGTCGTATCGGCTTCGAGCTCGCCGCACCAGTAGCCGTCTTCGTGCTGCTGCGAGAACAGATACTTCCGCGCCGCCGCAATCGCCGCGCTGACCCGGCTGCCGAGCCCTTCAATTTTTCCGAAACGAAGCAGGGGGTTCGAACCTATCGGGCCAGAGGCTAAATCGGCATTGGGGGAGTTCTTGTCCATATAGTTTGCTGCTCCAAAATTCAGCTCTTCGTGCGTGCGCTAATTCGCACCCTACGGCGCCGCCGCGATCGCTTCCACAATCTCCGGAGGCAATCCGAAGCGCACGTTTTCCGGCATCACTTCCAGTTCCTGCAAGTTGTCGTATCCCTTGTTACGCAGGAACGTCACCGTCTCCTCGACCAGATGTTCGGGCGCCGAGGCCCCGGCGGTCAGGGCAATCGTCTTCACATTCTTCAGCCAAGCCGGCTCAATATCGTTGCAGCTGTCGATCAGATGCGCGTTCGTCCCCAGGTTACGCGCTACTTCCACCAATCGGTTCGAGTTCGAGCTGTTTTCCGAGCCCACCACCAGCAACAAGTCCGCTTCCGACGCGACCTGCTTCACCGCGACTTGCCGGTTCTCTGTGGCGTAGCAGATATCCTGCGCCGCCGGTCCTTTGATATTGGGGAACTTCTGCTTCAGCGCAGCAATAATGTCTTTCGTTTCATCCAGACTCAACGTCGTCTGCGTCAAATATGCGACGCGGTCCGGATCGGGCACTACCAGCGATTTCACCTGCTCCGGCGAACCCACCACCTGCGTCACACCAGGCGCCTCGCCCAGCGTTCCGACCACTTCATCGTGATCCTTGTGCCCAATTAAAATGAGCGAATAGCCTTCCTTGGCGAACTTCACCGCTTCCACGTGGACCTTGGTCACCAGCGGACAGGTGGCATCAATCACCCGCAACCCGCGCCGGGAGCTGTGTTCGCGCACCTCCGGAGAAACTCCGTGCGCGCTGTAAATGATCCGCTCGCCATTGGGCACTTCGTCTTCGCTGTCGACAAAGATCGCGCCCTTGCCGCGCAGCTCTTCCACCACGAAGCTGTTGTGCACGATCTCTTTGCGCACGTAAATCGGAGGCCCAAACGCCTCGAGCGCAATGCGCACCACGTCAATCGCGCGCACCACCCCGGCACAGAAGCCCCGGGGTTTCAGCAAAAGTAAAGTCTTTCCGTCGGTCTTCGCTAGAATTCCAGCCATTCCACCCCGCTTATCAGATTCCCTCGGCTGCCGAGCGCAGCCAAGGACATGTTTTTAGATGCGCCCAACTGCAATAATCACCCACAAATCCGTACCCAAAGGGTACACGATCCCCATTGTGGCAATACTAATAAACTACCCAAAAGTACCGGGATGGTCAACGTAAGCCAAAGAAAGCGCAAGGATTAGCAGCGAACGGGCGATCCGGGGTGTCGAACGGAAGCCATCTACGCCGCCCGCTGGTTCTATGGCTGCTGCTTTGGAGAAGACAAGGAAATGATCGATGCTCTGCGCGAAACTGCCGTTCCCGGAGTGGCTGGTCAAACTCAGGGTCGATGAGACTTATAGCAGATTGCTTCCACTACGGACGATCAGCGCTTAGCCGAGCGGCGCATCCTTCACTCCGATACAGTTCCGCGGGGGAAATACGGGATTAGATCAACGGGCCTCAAGCAAATCTTCAGAGCGACGATTCAAGGCCCGCGTTTTCTGAAGATGGAGGGGCTGGTGGCGTGGCGCCAGCGTTTACCGGAGCGCTGACCGCACGCTTCGGTTCAGGCCATAATTCCCCGGCAGCTTTTTGGATTCGCCGCTCGCAGGCCGCCCACTCTCCGGTAACGCACTGCTGCTTCCGGCAGTCATATTCGCACAGAGCGTCAGCTTCCGGCACATCCTGCGCGATCTGATCTTTCAGCCATTGCCACATCTTGGCGGGAATTGCTTGCATCGCTTCGAGGGACATCGACAAATTTCCTTCCCCACTCCGTTTTTAGCCCCGACCCAAAAGATTCGAGATTATCGGCCGCTTTGCCTTAGAAAGCAAGCCGTTTTTCGTCTCCCGAGCGTCCCTGCTTTTGCGGCGACTGGCTGATTGAAGCCCGATTGTGGCCTTCATTCTGCAGTACCAGGGCCAGCGAGTTTTCGGTGTTTAGTATGGTCGGGTCGGATGGAGCAAGTTTTTGTCGGTATGCCTGCAATTGCCGGCGATAGATTTTTTCCGCTTCTGGGTATTGCCGCTCATCGGTCATACCAGGCCCAGGCTGTGCACCGCAGTGAAGCGTTGCGGGACTGTTCGGGCCGGACACGCGCTCGCGTCGCCCTGTCGCGCCGGCGTCGAATACCTTGGCGATGTTGGGATGTCCGTCGGCCTCAGCGCCGCCGGAAGTTGTGCCGCTCCACCCTCGGCCCCGCCCCGCGCACATACGGGTGGGCATATGGGTGAACGTAGTATCCCCGATTCGCCCACACGCGACTCCACGGCGTTGCGTCAAAGAAAATTCCGTGTGTACGCCACGAGAAATATGGATGGGACCATCCCCAGGCAAAGAACGGTGCGCCAATGACGACCGCCGGCCCAAAGCGAATCGCTCCCCCCACGAAAAATCCCGGCCGCGGCGGCCCGAACACTACATATGGGTCGTAAGTAGGTACATAAATGTACGCTGGATTTGTCGGCAGAATCTCCAGCTCTCCGCCAGAATCGACCACGTTGTCGTACGGCGACGGACGCAGATATCCGTATTGATAGGACTGCCGGCGCATCCTCTGCACTGCATCCATCACATCCGGACGCTGCGCCAGCACCGCATCTCCCAGCTGCCGCGTCCAGGCAATGTCCTGCGCCATCATGCCCAGCACGGAAGGAAAGGGCAGCAATGCCATGACGCTCGGATCAAACTGCAGGTTGTCTTCCCGAATGGCATTGGCGAGCGCATCTCCTCTTAATTCGCTGTGCTGGTTCGCCCACGCCGCGGCATCGGGAATTTGATCCGGGTACGTCGACGCGGTGAGCACCTGCGCCAGTAATGGATCGGCATATAACGCAATTCGCGAAACCAGCGTGTCCATCTGCTGCGGGCTCTCGATTGCTCCCTGCGGCGGCGGAGCCGGATCATTGTTCTCCGGCGTTTGAGTCGCCGGTGGCGGAGGGGGCGGAGGATTGTATTGATCCTGCGTTTGATCCTGCGTCTGAGCGAAACTCAATCCCGAAAATGCCACCAGAAACAATGCCATCACATTCG
This sequence comes from uncultured Acidobacteriota bacterium, assembly GCA_963765015.1. Lineage (GTDB taxonomy): Bacteria > Acidobacteriota > Terriglobia > Terriglobales > Acidobacteriaceae > Sulfotelmatobacter. The sequence continues at coordinate 123,990 of CAVXVD010000039.1, forward strand.
CGAACAAAAACCTTTCCGCTCTGGTTCTTCGTATGCGCATTTCATGACCTCGTCAATCTGTATTTCGATACCTTGGAAGACCCAATCTGCACACGATTTTTTGGATGCGTTTGGGCGCTTGAGGGATGCGGACTTTGCCGAGTCCTACCATGCTTTACGATTTATTACACTCCACGCAGCGGTTTCTAAGTATCATCGCCACAGAACTTCCACGCCGCAAATGGACCAAACGGAGGCACGAAACGAATGGTGAAAATGGTTCTTATTACTTTCCTCGTTGCACTCTCCGCGTTGGCTCAAGATTCCTCTCCAGCGTGTGGACCTGAGAGCGTCAAGTTCGACGTCACGCTTGAGAAGCCCCACTCTTTGCTGGCGATGGCAGATCCAGGGAAGGCGACCGTCGTCTTCATTCAGGATTTTGGCGCGGGGAAATTCGGCCTTGGAGTGCACGTGATCGGCAGGATCGGCGTCGACGGATCATGGGTGGGCGCCATCAAGGACAGCTCGTATCTTTCTGTGCCGGTCGAGCCAGGAGAACACCATATCTGCGTGAACCTGGATTCCAGAATGCTCGGAGAACCTCGCGAGCTTGCGCACTTCACCGCGGAAGCCGGAAAGACGTATTATTTTCGGTGGCGATACTTGTCCGGTGGCAATCTACTCCTCGCTCCTGCCGATAGTGATGAAGCAAAGTACCAGATTGCAATGTTTTCGCCGAGTATCTCCAACCCCAGGAAGTAAAAGCTCTTGAGTTTCGAGGCGCTCACGAGCCCCCGGAACAAGCGGGGTGCCGAGTCCACCTTTCGGGGCACTGCTGGTTGAGAGGTCTGAGCCTTCCGTTGGGCTCATCGGAACCACGAACGTCATTGCTGGAGCTTAGCTGTGATTCTCGGCCGCATTCCATGCCGTGAGCGCCGATACTCGCACCCGGCGCGATTCCAACTGGGTGAATGTGCTCTCGAAAATATCGTCGGGCGATCCTTTTGCCTTCACCGGCACCAGCAGCCCCAGTTTTTCGTAGAACTCGATCAGCGGAGCAGTGCTTCGTTCGTACGACTCCAGCCGCACCTGAATCGATTCCGGCCGGTCGTCCTCCCGCTGCACCAGCTTGCCGCTGCACTGATCACACTGACCACCAACTTTCGGCGCGCGCTCGATCACGTGATACACAGCCTTGCACTCCGCGCAGGTCCTGCGCCCGGCCAACCGCGCCACAATATCACTGAAAGGCAATTCGTAATTCACCACCGCGCTGAGAGCTAAGCCCTCCTCGCCCATCAGCTTCTGGAGTAACTCGGCCTGTGCCACCGTTCGCGGAAAACCATCCAGGATGAATCCTCCTACACATTTCAGACAGCCCTTCCGCTCGCGAACCATCTCCCACACCGTCTTGTCGGGAACCAGCTCGCCCCGGCGCATGAAACCGACCGCCTCTTTCATCGCCGGACTCTGCTCGCAATCCGCACGCCCAGCCGCCGCCCGGAACACATCCCCGGTCGAGAGGTGACACGCCCGCAAGCGCCGGTGCAGCAGGTCCGCCTGCGTACCCTTCCCAACGCCGGGAGCACCCAGCAGGACGAGTCTCCAGGGCAGCAAGGCTTTCGCGGGAACGGTTTCGCAGGAGGCCGAAGGCCCCTGAATCCAGGCAGCGCGATCGTGATTCGGGTTCATTCCGAGAATGTAGGTCGCGTCCCGCCGCCGGGATGTGACACCAATCACATGCCAGCGAGCCTCCAAGCACAATCCCCGGACGGGCACAAATCCCGCATGGCCCTATCGTGCCCCCTCCTACCCACCCTGGGCCATTGTTCTCATATGCAGCCTGTTGCACTATGTTGCCGTCTTCCAAAGTCCCAGGTCAGCAAACCCTAAATGCTGGAACTAAACCAAAATCGACCGGTTGGTTCAACCCGCGAGCGCGGAAGTCCACCCATGATCAGCAACCCCGCAGGCTGCTGCTTGCACTGATCCTGTTATTGGTTGCTTTGGTTGCGGTCCTTATTCTGGATCGCCAGTTCTGGTTCGGCACGGAGCAGGCGACGATTGACAACGATGCGCCCGAGGCGCAGGCCGCGCAGGAAGCTGCACCGGCCACCAAAGCGGTAGCGCCAACGACGAAAAAATCAGTCTCGGTCAACAATTCCACTCCGACTTCCGCACGGCCGAAGACCGACGCACCGGTCGTCGAGCGCACTCCGCTGGCTCCGCTGGATGTCGAGGTCGTCGCCGGCAACAATCACCGGACGGTTCATCCCGGAAGCAACACCACCCGGGTGGAGACGGCGAATCAGGCCGCTCCCAACTTCCCGGCAGCAACGAATGCAGCCGAGCGCGAGCCCGTAACCGCCGCAGCCCTGCATGCTCCTGAGGGATCGTACAAGGCTTATCCGGTGCTGGCGCAGCACATGAATGTGCAGGGAGCGGTGGTGTTGCAGGCCCTCATCAGCGCCGAGGGCGTGGTTCAGAATATGAAAGTACTGAGTGGCCCGGCGATCCTCGCCAGCGCCGCCGAGCAGGCCGTGAGTGAATGGCGCTTCAAGCCGATCATGCAGAACGGTCAAGCGGTCGAGAGCAAAGCCAAGATTACCGTCAACTTCACCATCAAGGTCGCCGACAGCTCCACCACCGACACCGTAGCCGAAACCCGCAGCGACGAAGTCCTCATCCTCTCCCGCTAGGCCGGCTAGCTTCAGCCCCCGCATTCCTTTTGGAGTTCCAACTGCGACATCCAGTCACGCCCCCGATTAATCATGACGGGGACGCACCGGTCGCCGCAACCGCATAATAATCACTGCAATCAGTGCTGCTGGAAGGAGCAGGCCGAAAACGAGCACGCAGAATGACAAAACAATGGGAGAAGTCGACCACAACCGGCGCAGCAATTCGGAGTCGACATTCACGAACATCGCCAGACCGACAATTGGCGCCGCTAGGCAGAACATGGCCCATTGCTTATTAACCTTTTTTGGCGCGCCCATAGCCTTGTTAAACGCCATTCCGACCATGTAGCCAACGATGGGTGTTAAGTACGTAAACCCCATGGCATCAGCGAATTTAACGATGTCTGTTTCCATTGTCCGACCCGAACTCTAGGCGTTCGCCTTGATCATCTGCTCGGCGTGCTTGCGCGACGTTTCCGTGAGCTTGGCCCCGCTCAGCATGCGCGCGACTTCCTCGGTGCGTTCTTCGCCCGTGACCGCATGGATGCTGGTCCGAGTGCGGCCGCCCGATTCTTTCTTCTCGATGACGTAGTGATGATCGCCAAACGTCGCGATCTGCGGCAGATGCGTCACGCACAGCACCTGGTTCGATCGTGCTAGCGACTTCAGTTTCTTTCCCACCGCCTCCGCCGCCCGTCCTCCGATCCCCGTATCAATTTCGTCGAACACCAAAGTTTTCTGTGCCGACTTCTCAGCCTTCCCGTTTGGGGTTCCCCATTTCTCGCCGCCTTTGCGAGAAGTGGGGGTTTTCCTCGCCACAAAATCCGACGCCTCCACGCTGGCCTTCAGCGCCAGCATCACCCGCGAGAGCTCTCCACCGGACGCAACATGCTCCAGTCGCCGCAGCGGCTCGCCCGGATTGGTCGAGATCATATACACCACTTGATCGATCCCACATGCAGTCCAGTTCCCTTCCTCTTCGGACGTTGCCATCTCGATGCGAAACACCGACTTCATCGCCAAATCGTTGATCTCACTCTCGACCATTTTTTCCAGCCGCCGCGCCGCCTCTTTCCGTTTCTTCGACAGCCCTCGCGCCGCCCGCAGATATTGTTCGGCGGCCTTGGCCAATTCGCCGCGCAACTGCCGCAGAATCTCGTCTTTGTTCTCCACCTCGGCCAGCTTCTGCGAAACATCCGCCCCGAATTGGATCACCTCATTGAGCGTCGGCCCATACTTTCGTTTGAGCCGGTCGATCAGCGCCAGACGATCTTCCACCTGCGCCAGGTGTTCCGGCGAGGCATGAATCCCTCCGGCATAGTCGCGCACCGTCGCGCCCACATCTTCCACGCTGATGCGCGCCGTTTCCAGCGCCGAGAGTGCCTCCTGAAACTTAGGCTCGTAGCGGATCAGTTCTTCGATCTGCTTCTGCGCCGCGCGCAACGATGACGCCGTCGACCCGTTGCCTTCGTAAAGAGGTCAAACGCATTCATCGCCGCGTTGTAGATTTTCTCGGCGTTGGCGAGCACCCGCTTTTCGGCCTCGAGGCGCTCGTCTTCGCCGGCCTCCAGCCGTCCTTCTTCGATCTCGCGCTTCTGGAAAATCCATAGGTCGACCAGCCGCAGGCGGTCCTGCTCGCCGCGTTCGAGGTCATCGATGCGGTTGCGCACCTGCTTCCATGAATCGAACGCCGCCGAGACTTCCTCGAGAGCAACGTCCGCGAAGGTGTCGAGCAACTCCAGCCGCGCCGGACCGTCGAACGAAAGAATGGATTCATTCTGTGCGTGAATGATGGCCAGATGCGGCGCCAGCAGCCGCAATACCGCGACCGTGGCCGGCTGATTGTTTACGAACACGCGCCCTTTTCCCCCAGCCGCAATTTCCCGCCGCAAAATGAGCGACCCATCGTCGGACTCGTCCAGCCCGTTCGCCTCCAGAAGTTTCTCCAGAGCCTTCCCAGCCGCGCCCTCGGATTCAAAAACGGCAGCGACGACCGCCCGCTCCGCTCCCGTGCGGATCACCTCGGTCGATGCCTTTTCGCCGAGCAAGAGCGACAATGCGTCGATCAGAATCGACTTCCCCGCCCCGGTCTCGCCTGTCAGCAGGTTCAATCCCGGACCGAACTCCACCACCAGGTTGTCGATCACCGCATAGTTTTCCAGCCGCAGTTCAATCAGCACGTTCTGTCCTCGGCGAATCTCGAAACCGGAAGTTTTGCCGCAGCATAGCATGAAAAGCGGTGGCCAAACCTACTGTCATCCTGAGCGAAGTACCTGGCTCGCGCATGCGACCACGTACGCAGTCGAAAGATCCCTATCATTCACCAAGGGCTCAGCCACTATCTACGCAACGGGCTTTGTCCATCACTCTCTTGTCTGCCCATAAATTGCTGATCCTGCCCGAAAACCCAGAAGTACAACTCCCTTTCGTAACTTCAGTCCGCCCTTGTCTGCGCATCCCTATAAGACTAGAAGTGATCATAATGAGTGGTTTCTTATATGAGGCGATCCAAAAGAAGTATCCTCCCCGATGTTGGGTCCCCAAAATCTCCCCTCTGCCTGGGCGAAGGGGTAGCAGTCTATCGGCATAAAGGAAAGTGGCACTATCGCGCCCCTGTTACGACAGGGGGTTGCGAAGACCAATTCACCGAAGTCTCCGACCCTCACGCCATTCTTGAATTGATGACCCGTGCGTATCATGCGATTTATCCCGCGCATGAGTGCGCGGATCGTCCGAACTTGCCGTGTCCGGCATGCGAACGGGCAGGTCTTCGGGCCTTGGGAATCAAATCAAGCGAAGGATCTGTCAGACCCTTTTCTCGTGTTCTACAGTTCAAACCTAAGTCGAGCTAGTTTGAAGAGTGACCTAAAGGAATCCCAAAGAAGAGTCTCTTAAGCGGTCCAGATTGCAGCGCCGTGCCGAACAAACATAGCGCACAGGCGATTCCGTCGCTTCACCAGATCAAGTAGTTCAGAAATTTCTACCCAGCCCAGCCGTTACCAATGAGCAACCCGCCTTTGGATTTGAAGCAATCCCACCCCCGGCATCATCTAAAATATCGACGATGGCGCTTGCCGGACAGTCCGTGGTCGAACCGCCCCCGCATTCCATCCCTGCCACCATGCAGGCCGCCGTGTACCGCGGCGTGAATGACGTCCGCCTGGAAACCGTGCCCGTCCCGAAAATTGGCCCCGCCGAATTGCTGGTTCGGGTCCATTCCTGCGGAGTGTGCGGTACCGATCTAAAGAAAATTTCCACAGGCTCCCATTCCGCCCCCCGCATCTTCGGACACGAGACCTCCGGGGTAGTCGCCGCCGTCGGTGAAAGCGTTCGCGAATACCGGCCGGGCGATCGCGTCATGGTCTTCCATCACATCCCCTGCCGCGAATGCTTTTATTGTCAGAACAAAACTTTCGCCCAATGTTCGACCTACAAGAAGGTTGGCGTGACCGCGGGCTTTGAGCCGTCTGGCGGGGGTTTTGCCGAATATGTCCGCGTCATGGACTGGATTGTCGAGCGCGGTACGGTCCGCATCCCCGACGGCGTTTCCTACGAGCAGGCTTGCTTCGTCGAGCCGGTCAACACCTGCATGAAAGGTATCGAGGCCCTGCGCCTGAAAGCCGGCGAGACGGTGCTGGCCATCGGACAGGGTCCCATCGGCATCATATTGAGTGTATTGGCCCGCCGGGCCGGGGTTACCTTAATTACTTCCGATTTGTATCCCGAGAGGCTTAGAATAGGAACAAGTTTCGGGCTAGACATTTCTATTGATGCATCGCGGGCAAATGTAGTCGATCGCGTCCGCGAGTTAACCCAGGGTCGTGGCGCAGACGCAGTCATTCTTGCGGTCGGCGGCAATTCCCTGATTCGCACCGCGATGGATGCGGCCCGTCCCGGTGGGCGAGTGTTGTTGTTTGCACAAACGCAGCACGGGGAGGCCGTGATCGATCCTGCAGCCATTTGCGTCGATGAGAAGACCCTGGTCGGGTCTTACAGCGCGTCGGTGGACTTGCAGGAGGAATCCGTACGGTTTGTAATGAGCCGCGAGATGGACTTGGAACGGTTGATCAGTCATCGCTTTCCGCTCACCGAGAGCACGCAAGCATTGGACTTAGCCTCACATCCGCAACCGTCGTCGATGAAAATCGTGATTCAGCCCGGTAGTGTTTGGGAAGGAAGCCCGCAGTGAACGGAAAAATGACCGCTGCCGTCTTGTACGGCAAAGAAGACCTCAAGATTGAGAAGGTGCCCATCCCTCGCGTAGGAGACGGCGAGGTTCTGGTCAAGGTTCAGGTCGCATTGACCTGCGGCACCGATCTTAAGGTGTACCAGCGCGGCTACCACGCCCGCATGATCGTCCCCCCAGCCCTTTTCGGCCACGAACTGGCCGGAGTCATTGAGGAAGTCGGTTCCGGGGTCAACGGCTTCAAGCGGGGCATGCGCGTCGTCGCCCTCAACTCCGCTCCCTGCCAGATGTGTTTCTACTGCTCCAAGCATCAGGAGAACCTGTGCGAAGATCTCCTCTTCAACAATGGCGCGTACGCCGAATACATTCGCGTTCCCAAGCGCATCGTTGAAGCCAACATGCTGGTCATTCCGCAGAACGTCAGTTTCGAAGACGCGGCCATGACCGAACCGCTCGCCTGCGTGCTCCGCGGCCTCCACGAGACCGGCGTCGAGATCGGCGATACCGTCACCATTCTCGGAGGCGGACCGATCGGGCTGATGTTCGTTCAGGTGGCCCGCGCCATCGGTTGCAACGTGATCTCCGTCGTCAAGCGCGATGGCCAGGTGGAAGCCGCCAAGCAGATGGGCGCCCACGAGATTATTCAGACCACCAAAGTTCCCAACGTCGTGGATGCGGTTCGCGCCCTTTCTCCGCAAAAGCGCGGTTGCGACGTCGTCGTCGAAGCAGTCGGTAAGCCCGAAGCATGGGAGTGGGCCGTGGACATGGTTCGCAAGGGCGGCACCGTGAACTTCTTCGGCGGCTGCGCCAGCGGAACCCGCGTGCAACTGGAAACCAACCGCCTGCACTATTCGGAAATCACGCTGAAGGCGACGTTCCATCACACGCCGGAGACAGTTCGCAGAGCCTTCGGATTGATCGCGGCCAAGAAGATTCGTCCCACGGACTACATCACCGGCGAGGCGCCCCTGTCGCGCTTGCAGCAGGTTCTGCGTCATATGCTGAACCGCGGAGGCGACATCAAGACCGCGATCATCCCCGGCCACTAAGCACGCAACCGGTGGAAAGGTGCGACTTCAGTCGTGCCATCCAAATTAGTAAGGTTTGTCATCCTGAGCGAAGGAACTGGTTCGCCAAGACGAGCCAGTTACGCAGTCGAAAGGATCCCTATAGCGCCCGTGCAGCCTGAGCGTGCAAGGGAGTTCTCACAAAACTGCGGATATCAGCCGCGAAGCGGCGAAAAAACGCAGCCCACAGCCTGCCCTGAGCCTGTCGAAGGGGCGCAAGCCGTGGGTAGTTGAAAAGAGAATGTAGCAGGCCCCGAAGGGGCGAAAGAAACGGCGGCGCCAGCTTCATAGAATTTAGCGCTTATGCCGCGAAGAAACCCGTGACTCAGACTGCGACTCAAAACCCGTGTCAATCCCCCGCCGCCCTCGGCTGGAGCCGTCTGCCCGCGGCCTACGCCATCCCCGTCACCGCTCCGACGCTCGAAGAAGCCCGCGCTTACTGCGCGCGCCTCGCCCGCTCGCACTATGAAAATTTCTCTGTCGCGAGCTGGTTCCTGCCGCGCCGCTTGCGCCAGCACTTTTTCAATGTCTATGCCTACTGCCGCATCTCCGACGATCTGGGCGACGAAGTCGGCGACACCGCCGCTTCCCTCGCGTTGCTGGATGAGTGGGAGCACGAACTCGACGCCTGCTACGCCGGAACTCCCAAGCATCCGGTATTTGTGGCCCTCGCGGAAACCGTCCGCCAGTTCGACATTCCCAAGCACGAGTTCTCCGACCTGCTGATCGCCTTCCGGCAGGATCAGACCATCACGCGCTTCGAAACCTTCCACGATGTACTGGCCTATTGCCGCTACTCCGCGAATCCCGTCGGGCACCTTGTGCTCTATCTCTGCGGATACCGCGATGCCGAACGCCAGCGCCTTTCCGACTTCACCTGTACCGCGCTTCAGCTTGCGAATTTCTGGCAAGACGTCTCGAACGACTACGCGAAGGACCGCATTTATCTTCCTCTCGAAGACCTGCACCGTTTCGGCGTGGCCGAAGAAGATATCGCGCAGGACCAGAACAGTCCTACCTTCCGCGCCATGATGCAATTCGAGGTCGAGCGCGCCCGCGACTGGTTCCGTCAAGGCATGCCCTTAATTGCCAAAGTCGATCGCGAGCTAGCCATCGATCTCGATCTTTTCAGCCGTGGCGGCCAGGAAATTCTCGACGCGATCCAAAAACAAGGCTACGCCGTGCTGGGAAACCGCCCGGCAATTTCGAAAACCCGCAAGCTGGCTTTGGTCGCACGCGCCGCCGCCCGCAAGCTGCTCGTCGGACCTCCGGGAGCCGAACTGTGAGCGCGGGCACGCAACAGGTCCCGCTTCCCTGGACTCCCGCTCCTCCGCAGCTGGTCATGGCCTATTCCGTGTGCAGGGGCATCACGCGCACTTCAGCCAAGAATTTCTATTATGCCTTTCTCGTTCTGCCGCGCCGCAAGCGCGAGGCGCTGTGCGCCGTGTACGCCTTCATGCGCCGCTGCGACGACATTACGGATGACTCCGTGCTCACCCTGCCGGAGCGCCGTCAGAAACTTGAAACCTGGCTCGATGCCCTGCACCGCGCCCAGCAGGGCGAGCCCACCGACGACGCCATTCTCCTGGCCCTGACCGATGCCCAGCGCCGCTTCACCATCCCCGCCGGGTTACTCGACGAACTCGCTCTCGGCACCGCTATGGACGTGGAAGAGTCGGAGTCTTCGGCCCAGACCACCAATGCCCCCGGCCTCACCATCCAGTACAAAACTTTCGAAGACCTCCGCCTCTACTGTTACCGCGTGGCATCCGTAGTCGGCCTGGTCTGCATTCACATCTTCGGATATCGCGATCCTGCGGCTGAGCCCCTGGCCGAACGTTGTGGGCTGGCGTTTCAACTCACCAACATCATTCGCGACGTCAAAGAAGACGCGACCATGGGCCGCGTCTACTTGCCCGAAGAAGATCTGCTGAAGTTTGATCTCTCCGCGTCGGAACTTTTGAACGCGCCGAACCCGGCCCGTTTCCGCCCGTTGCTGGCGCTCGAAGCGGACCGTGCCCGCGAGTTTTATGCCTCCGGCGATGAACTCCTCGCTTACATTTCCGAAGACAGCCAGCCCGCGCTGTGGGTTCTGGTGACCATCTACCGCCGTCTACTCGAAAAGATTGCCGGCAAGCAGTACGACGTCTTCACCGCCAAAGTAGCCCTGAGCACATGGGAAAAGCTGCGCATCCTGGGGAAGGGATTCATCAAGCGCCTCACATGACGCGCGCACCCTCCTGATTCTGTCATCCTGAGCGGCGTGGACGTTCGCGAATGCGAAGCGTCCGCGCAGTCGAAGGATCCCTACCCCTGTTCTGGGATAATGAATGATTCAATGACTGAATGATTCAATGACTGAATGATTCAATGAGTCAATCCTCGCCCTCATCTCCCACAGTCGCCATCGCCGGAGGCGGTCTCGCCGGGCTCGCCGCGGCCTGCGCGCTTTCCGACGCGGGCTGCCGCGTCACCCTTTTCGAAAAGCGTCCCTTCCTCGGAGGCCGCGCCTCTTCCTACGAGCATCCGGGAACTGGAGAAGTGGTCGACAACTGCCAGCACGTTCTGTTTCGCGTCTGCACGAACCTGGTCGAGTTCTACGAACGCATCGGCGTCGCCAACCAGATTCGCTGGTATGACGAAATGACTTTCATCGAGCCCGGCGGCCGCACATCCTCCATGAAGTCGTCGTTCCTGCCCGCTCCGCTGCACACCGCGCCTTCGTTTCTCGGCTTCTCGTTTCTCTCCGCGGCCGACAAGCTTTCCATCTCTCGCGCCCTGGTCCCTCTGACGCTCACTGCGCAGCCCGATACCGGAGAATCCTTCCAGCAGTGGCTCGATCGCCACGGCCAGACCCGCAATGCGGTGGAACGCTTCTGGCGCCCAATTCTGATCAGCGCTCTCAGCGAGGAACTCGACCGCATCTCAATCTCCTCCGCCGCCCAGGTCGTGCGCGAATCCATGAAGTCTCCCGCCGCGCGCCAGATGGGAGTTCCCGCGATCCCGCTGACCGATCTCTATAACGCCGCCGGAGACTATGTTCGCGCCCGCGGCGGAGTCATTCATTTTCGGCAGCCCATCGACGGATTCACCGCCGATCCCACGCAGGTCCAATTGCAGTTACGTAACCAAGAAGAGAAACAAAATGCAAAAGAGGTTGCCCCACCCTTGTCCCTGCGTACTTTGCAGGGACAGGGCGGGGATTTTGACTTCCTTATCCTCGCACTCCCCTTCGACGCCCTCGACCGCGTCCTGCCTCAAACTCCCGAAAGCGCGCCCCTGCGCGAACAGATCGGCCACTTCGAGAATTCCCCCATCACCGGCATCCACCTCTGGTTCGACCGCCAGATTTCCGATCTCGATCACGCCGTCCTGCTCGACCGCACCATCCAGTGGATGTTCCACAAGTCGCGTCTGCAGAACCGTGGAGGAGCCGCCCTTAAGGGTCGCGTCGGCGCTGAAGAAAAGACCGGGGTTTCAGCCCCCACCGGCAGCTACATCGAACTCGTCGTCAGTTCCTCAAAATCCCTGATCGACAAATCCCGCTCCGAGATCGTAGACCTCGCCCTCGCCGAGGTCCGCGAATTTTTCCCCGCCGCTCGCCAGGCCAATCTCGTGAAGTCCACCGTGATCAAGGAAGTGAACGCGACCTATTCCCCGCGCCCCGGAATCGATCGCGCATCGTCCCACCCCGCTTACACCCTGGCCCCGGGTCTTTCTCGCCGGCGACTGGACCGCAACCGGATGGCCCGCGACCATGGAAGGCGCCGTCCGCAGCGGCTACCTTGCCGCCGAAGCCCTCGCCCGCGCCGCCTGCCTCGACCATTCTCGCTTCCTCTCGCCCGACCTGCCCGCATCGGGATTCATGCGGCTTTTCTAATCATTCAGCCCAGATCTACCTTCCCGATCCACTACAGCCCCAAGTAACTAAACTTCGCTCCTGCGTGGCCGATACAGATGGCATGGACGGGCCTGAGATCGAGCCGCGTACGGTCATGTGGGCTGTGGCCGAGGTTTCCTGGGAAGACGGAGGCGAGGCTCATCGCAGCCCCGCCACTCTCGAAGACACGTCCTTGTCCGGCGCCTGCTTGCGCGTGAAGCGTCCCTTCACGGTCGGGTCGCGGGTTACGATCAAGTGGCACCGCGAACAATTTTCCGCCGTTGCCCGCAACTGCCGCAGTGACGGACGAGATTTCCTGTTAGGAGTGAAGCGCGAGGCCGAGTCCGTTGCGGCGGCAAAGAAACCAGCCCAGGAAAACCAGGGGTGCCCCACTTCTCACCTCCTTTGCGAGAAGTCGGAACCTGCCCCCACTGCCGTATCTTCCCCGGCCGAACGCCGTCCGCTCGCCGAAGTCCCAAGCAAAACTCCGGCCGTGGCTCGAACTCAGCCAACCACGCGGCGACCACCATTCCAACGCGAAGTCTCCGAACCTCATCCCGAAAGGAAAGTCATGCAACCGAAAAAGCTCTTTCCCAGTTTCTGGACCCGCCGGCCGGACGGAGACAGCCCAAACCCAACCCTGCCCAAGGAGGCTCCCGTGAACAAAACGAATCCGCCCGCCGCCGAAAATGCCGCGCCCCGCGCCGCTCTGCTTGCCTATGAAGACATTTATCACGCCGCCGGAATCATGCCCCCGCAATCGGGATACGGCATTCACAAGGTGGTCGATATGCTGAACAGCGAGCGCATCCGCGAATTGGCGCCGGAGGTCAAGCGTGCCTCGGTGCTGATGGCGCTCGATGCCGCCGGCGGCTCCGTTGATGAATTGTTGAAAGATGCGACCCGCCGCCAGCAGGCACTCGATTCCTACGAAGCCGGACAATGCCGCCAGATCGACGAGCTTGAGGCGCACACCGCACAGCAAAATGCGCAGATCCAGGCGGAACTCGACCGGGTCACCGCGCACTATGCCGAACGCATGCAGCGCAATCAGGATCAGGTCGCGCAAGAAAAAGATGCGCTCCGCAACTGGCAGATGGCCAAGCTGCATGAGAGCCAAAGAATTCGCGAGGTGATCGACCTTTGCTCGAAACAGCCGCCGGCTCCGGATGCGCCGCATACCTCTGCGGCCCTGACCGGAAAATCAGCGCCCGCGGTTGCCCCTGGCGGAAGCACTGCCGCACGCCCGAACGCGTTGTCCCATACTGCAGGCAGCTAGAGAGAAATTCAAAACCTTTCAACACAGAGGGCAGAGGAAATCAAAACGAAACTTCTCAAGCCTTACTCTGTGTCCTCTGTGCCCTCTGTGGTGAAGAATTTCGCGGCTGCGCAGGGGACCCGAGCCGAAGGAGCTCCTCGCGCAGCCGCCCATGCCGCTGCGTCAGCCGCAGATAGCGCATCTCGTTCGCACCTGACTGCGCACGAATGATTTCCGCCATCTCTCGCTTCTCCTCGGCGGACCAACTCCTGAGTCCAGGAACCATCGCCAGGATCAGCGACCAATCTTCCAGCGAATGCCGCTCCACTTCCTCCCAATCGCTCGCGCCGACGCCCAACGCCCGCGTCACTCGTTTCACCGA
>CAVXVD010000040.1:0-11338 GCA_963765015.1 uncultured Acidobacteriota bacterium
TGAAGCGCCGGAGACGCATCGCTTCGGCACGGTGGGCGCGGTGGCGTTGGACCGGGCAGGGAACATTGCCGCCGGAACCTCAACGGGCGGATTGCAGGCCAAGATGACGGGCCGTGTGGGCGACTCGCCGATCATTGGCGCGGGCACCTACGCATCCAATCACTCGTGCGCCGTTTCGGCCACCGGCTCGGGCGAGTACTTCATTCGCCTGGGCGTGGCGCGGGAGGTTTGCAGCCTGGTGGCCTTCAAAGGCATGAGCTTGCAGCAGGCCGCCGATCAGGTAATTCATCAGGAGCTGGAGGCGCTGCACGGGGACGGCGGCGTCATCGCCATCACTCCCGACGGGCAAATGGTGTGGAGCTTCAACACGCCGGGGATGTTTCGCGCCCGCCAGACGGAAGGCGGTCCGGTGGAGGTCAAGATTTATAGCGACGAGCCGTAAAGTAACGACAAACTCTTCGGAATACTGTCAGGAAAGTAAACTAACCGGAGAGCTTCGTGCTATTCCGGATAATCCAGATCTGTGGCGCCCTGCGTTATGGCTTGTCGGATAAGGGTTGCCCGCAAGCGCAGATTTTCATCCCGCGTGCGGCGATGTTCCAAAGCTTTGGCCACTAGCCGCGCCAGATCGTCGGGATCGAACGGCTTCATGATGTAGTCGTAGGCGCCGTCTTTAAGGGCTTGCACGGCGGTATCGACGGCGGCGTACCCGGTCATGATGATGACGATGATTTCCGGATCGACCTCGCGCATTTTGCGGTGCAGTTCCAGGCCGTCCATGCCGGGCATCTTGATGTCCAGCAGGGCAAGGTCCCAGCGCTGGCGCGGCAGTTTCAGCAGCGCTTCGCGCCCGCTGTTGGCCGTATCCACGCTGTAACCTTCTTCTTCAAACCATTTTCCCAGTGAGTCACGGACGACGTTCTCGTCGTCAACGATGAGCAGGCTAGCTTTGTTATTCATTTTCTTTGCTCCTTCAACGCGGGGTGCGGGATTAGGGGTAAGGGTCAGGGGCAAGGGACCCGGCCCGAGCCTTTCGAGATTTCAACGTCCCATAACCCCGTTAGCAAATCGTTGATTCTTACCCCTGATCCCTAACCGCAAATTTGGTCTTTTATGCCGCAGTACCGATGCTCACGGGTGGTTCCTCCGGCAAAAAGACGGTGAACGCCGTCCCTTTCTGCGGGGTGGCTGCGACCCGGAAACAGATTGCTCGGATCAGCGAGGAGCATGGGCGCCTCGACATCCTCGTGAACAATGCCAGTTCAGGTCGCAGCGGAACTGTCGAAAGCACCACCAGCGAAGACTTCGAGAACTTATATCGTGTGAACGTGGTTGCGGCGTTCCGGCTGATTCAGACGGCGCTTCCGCTTCTGAAGGAGTCCACGAAATCGGCAGCGGGCGCGTCGGTCATCAATATTGCCTCGATGTATGGGAGCGTCAGCCCCGATCCCTCGATTTATGGAACCAGCGGCGCAAATAATCCTCCATCGTACGGAGCCGCGAAGGCGGCACTCATTCAACTCACGCGCTATACGGCGGCGCACCTCGCTCCCGATCGCATTCGAGTGAATTGCATCAGTCCAGGGCCATTTCCTGCGGCACGGTACCTGGCAAACGATCCGGTGTTTCATGAGAAGTTGAAAGCGAAGGTTCCGCTGGGGCGCACCGGAGATCCGCGGGAATTGCGTGGGCCGCTGCTGTTTCTGGCCTCCGATGCATCGTCCTATGTGACCGGCATCAATCTCGCGGTGGACGGGGGCTGGACCGCTTGGTAGACAACGAGTCCCGGTCCGATGTTGCTCCAATGAAACAGGGAATCCGGCTACTGATCCGGGCGGATGCTAGTGTGGCGATTGGCACGGGCCACGTCATGCGCTGCCTCGCGCTGGCACAAGCCTGGCAGGATGCGGGGGGGGAAGTGGCGTTCGTCATGGCGGAGCCGATGCCGGCGATCCGCGAACGGCTGGTGTCGGAAAAAATGCAAATTGTTCCGCTGGAAGTCGCACCCGGAGGCTCGCTAGATGCACGCTGGACGGGCGATTTGGCCCGACGCCTGGGAGCCGTTTGGATTGCGGTCGATGGCTATCACTTCGGCGCCGAATACCAGCGGGAATTGAAGTCCGCTGGCGTGCGGGTGTTGTTCGTCGATGATAACGGGCACAGCGGTTCCTATGCAGCCGACCTGGTCCTGAATCAGAACGTGTACGCGGACGAGAGTCTCTACGAGAAGCGCGAGCCGCAGACTCGGCTTCTGCTGGGCTCCCGCTATGCGATGTTGCGACGCGAATTCCAGTCGTGGCGGGAGTGGAAACGTACACTGCCGGCAGTGGGCGAAAAAGTTCTGGTAAGCATGGGCGGGAGCGATCCCGGCAACGCGACACTGGTGGCGATCTCGGTCTTGCGCGCAATCAAGGTTGATGAGTTCGAAGTTCTGGTGATTGCGGGTGGCAGCAATCCTCATCTGGATTCCCTCGAACGAGCTGTGCGGGAATCCCGTGGCCGCTTCCGACTCACCAAGGATGTCACGGATATGGCGCCGCTTCTGGCCTGGGCCGATGTTATGCTGGCCGCGGCTGGTTCGATCTGTTGGGAAATTTGTGCCATGGCTGTGCCCTCGATCCTCGTGGTAACAGCACCAAACCAAGTGCTCGCAGCTCGTCGGCTTGCGGAATTGGGAGCCGCAGTCAGTCTTTCCGGGCCGGAAGAGATTGCGACAGGTTTATCTCCGCTCTTAAAGAACTTGATCGAATCACATGGCATGCGGCAGGAGCTTTCTTTGCGGGCCGGCCGGCTGGTAGATATGGATGGCGCCGCACGAGTAGTTCAGGCCCTTCAAGGACTGGAGTGAGGCTCTGCTCATGATCTCATTCCGAAAGCTACAGCCCGAACACAAGGAAAAGGTCCGCGGATGGCGAAATCTGCCCCAGATTCGTCGCTATATGTTGACGGACCACGAGATCAGTCCCGAAGAACATGCGGCCTGGTTCGAACGTGTGATTGACAATCCGCGCTACCGGCACTGGATCATCCGCTC
Organism: uncultured Acidobacteriota bacterium; assembly: GCA_963765015.1. Classification (GTDB taxonomy): domain Bacteria; phylum Acidobacteriota; class Terriglobia; order Terriglobales; family Acidobacteriaceae; genus Sulfotelmatobacter. Next base: position 3,035 of record CAVXVD010000040.1, read on the forward strand.
GAATGAAGAAGATGTTGGCCTGCTGAATCTCTACGATGTTGATTTCCAGAACCGGCGGTGCTATTGGGGAGTCTATGTCGCCCACTCGGTCGATCGAGGCGAGCATATCGGCATGTTCGCTGAGTATTTCGCCCTCGAATGCGTTTTTCACGAGTTACAGCTGGAGAAGCTCTGTTGTGAAACGCTGGCGTTCAATCGGGGGGTCTTGCGGATGCATCAGGCATTCGGCTTCGTGGAAGAAGGCCGCTTACGGCGGCACATCGTGAAGGATGGTGAAGCGCACGACGTGGTCTGCATGGGCATCCTGCGAAGCGAGTGGGAGGCAAAGAAGCCGCAATTTGAACAAATGTTCCGAGCCAAGGGATTGATTTGATCGTGTTTCAGTCGGAACTGCGATCGCGAATTCATACAGCAACCCTCTTTCCAAATACCAGGCAAGTTCGTCCCACACCGGCGGCGGCTAACGACGTGTAAATTTTCCGTCGCAATTCTGTTGGAACGCTCAGGTCAAATTGAATTCTTCGCGCGTGACAACTGCTTCCGACTTCCGGATCGCCGACGTAGTTCTCCCCCATTAGTAGAAACATCTCCATCGGAAAATCGCCCTGGGCGTGGACCGTCTCGAAACCGAGCCGGCCGAGCAAACGGCTGAGCGACGGGAAATTGAAGTAATTGATGTGGTCCGGAACAGCGATCCACCACGGTCCAATGCCAAGCTTGTTCTTGGCCGCTTCCTGAATCTCGCTGAAATCGTTGGGCACGCGAATACAAAGCATTCCATCTGGCTGCAGAATTTTCTTGCACTCTTGGAGCGTCCGCACCGCGTCCGGCACATGCTCCAGAACATTGAGCATAACGATCACATCGAATCGGTCGTCAGGATGCTTCGTCACGAAGTTTCCGAGAGTCAGGTTACTCACTTTCAAACCCTGTGAGGCGGCGTGTTCAGCAGCCTCGCGGGAAGGCTCGAGTCCGACGGCACGGAATCCTTGCTCCCGAGCGAAGGTGATGAAGTCGCCGGTGCCGCAGCCGACCTCCAGCAAATCCCGTCCTGAGCCCGCTTTGTCCAGCGTGTACACAATGTCGGAATACAGTCCCTGGCGCAGCCATTCCACTTCTTTGGATGCCGCCGCGCCGCCTTCCATCAGGCGCTTGAGATCGGGCCCGCGATTTCCCTTGCGTACGAGATCGTAGTAACGGCTTTCATAGAAAACCGCCAACTCGCCTTCGGGCGGGATGGGATCAAGGCGGCGGAAGCCGTAGGTGGCATCTTCAACGATGCGAAAACCCTTCGACTGCGTCGGATATTCCGAATCGCCGGATGCGTCTGCTCCGTTGACTCTGTTCATGTCGGCCATTGTCTCAAATCGTTTGCTCCGACGTGCCAAGCAATCTCTCGAATTGGTGGTCAGATGCGGCCAAAACCGAATGCGGGTCAGATTATAATGCGGCATAGTTCTGAATCAGCTATCCTTCATGCCGCCTCAGATCAGACTGGGCACGCGTTGTGTCGGTCCGGACCATCCGGTCTATGTCATTGCCGAACTTTCGGCCAACCACAATCAACATTTCGAGCAGGCAGTCCGGATCATCGAGGCGGCCAAGCAGGCTGGCGCCGACGCCGTGAAATTGCAGACCTACACGCCGGACACGATCACACTGAAAAGCAGCAAAGATTATTTTCGGGTAGGTGGCGGCACAATCTGGGACGGGCGCAACCTCCACGATCTTTACAGCGAAGCCTATACACCATGGGATTGGCAGCCGCGGCTGAAGCAAGTTGCGAACCACCTGGGACTCGATTTGTTCTCGACTCCGTTTGATCCGACTGCGGTCGACTTCTTGGAAAAGATGAACGTTCCGGCTCACAAAGTTGCATCGTTCGAACTGGTTGACATCCCGCTCATTCAGAAAATGGCGCGAACCGGCAAGCCGCTGATCATGTCCACGGGAATGGCAACGGTTGAAGAAATCGAAGAAGCGCTCGAAGCCGCGCGGGGAGCGGGGGCTACCCAGATCGCCTTGCTGAAGTGCACGAGTTCCTATCCTGCACCGGTGGAGGATATGAATCTGCGGACGATCCCGGAGCTTTCGAGACGCTTCTCAGTCCCCGCAGGGATTTCGGATCACACGATGGGCATTGAGGTTCCGGTGGCGGCGGTTGCGCTGGGAGCCTGCATCATCGAGAAGCATCTCACTCTTTCCCGCTCCGAGCCGGGCCCGGACAGCGCGTTTTCCCTGGAACCATCCGAATTCAGAGCAATGGTGGATGCTGTGCGCGTCGCCGAGAAGGCTCTCGGGCAAGTCCAGTTCACATGCACCCCGAACGAGGCCAGCAGCCGAGTGTTCCGGCGTTCTCTGTTCGTGGTAGAGGACATGAAACGCGGTGAGTTGTTCACCGCCGACAATGTTCGATCGATCCGGCCTGGGCACGGATTACACACCCGTTATCTGTCGGAAGTTTTGGGCCGTAAGGCCGTCCGCGACGTTGAGCGGGGAACCCCGCTCAGCTGGGACCTGGTTCACCGGCAATGAGGATTGTCAGTCCTTTCCTGAAGAAGGTGTTGTATCCCATGCTCTCCTCAGGCGGGACATTTCGTCGCATGACTGCCTCGGGGCTTGCAGTTGTGACTTATCACGGAGTTCTGCCGCGGGGATATCAATCAGTCGATGCAGCGCTCGACGGAAATCTTGTCGATGCTGAGATGCTCCGCAGCCAACTGCGACTACTCAAGGCCCATTACGTAGTGATTACTCCAGAAGATGCGCTGGCGTGGCGCGAAGGACGCGGCCTGCCTCCTCGGGCCGTTTTACTGACCTGCGACGACGGACTCTTGAATTGCCTGACCGACATGCTTTCCATTCTCCTTGAGGAGCAGGTCAAGTGTCTGTTCTTCGTAACAGGAGCGTCGGCCGCGGAATCGCGAACCATGCTGTGGTACGAAGAACTGTTCTTGCTTCTGCTGCGTGCACCGAACGGTCCCTTTGAAATATCCAGCGACGGAATCACGATCGAGGGGGACTTCCGATCTCGTGACGAGCGCCGCGCACTCTGGTGGAAATCAGTGAAGCGCCTGTCTCAAGCCAGCGCGGAGACCCGCGAATCGTTTCTCCGATCTGCTCGATCGCAGCTTCGACTCGAGGACTTACCGGAACTCAACCGGGAGAATCAGGCCGCATCGCGCCGGTTTGGATTACTGACGGCGGCTGAAATCCGGCAATTGGCTGCCGCTGGAATGACGATCGGTGCTCATACTTTGAGTCATCCCATGTTGTCACAGTTACCGATGCAACTCGCGGAAGCCGAACTCTCCGGCAGCAAGAAACGGCTCGAATCCGTTTTGCAGGAGAGAGTCTGGGCGTTGGCTTATCCCTTCGGAAACCCGGAATCTGTTACCCCTCAGGTGTTGTCAATGGCGCAAGGTGCGGGCTATGCTGCCGCCTTTCTGAATTTCGGTGGGGGCTTGGGAGTTGATCTTCCTGCGTTCGCCCTGCCGCGCGTGCATGTAACGTCCGAAATGAGTTTGCCCGAATTCGAAGCTCATGTGTCCGGCTTTTACTCTTGGTTGCACGGTCGCGTCCGCCAGAACCGTCCTGGGGTTGGAGTCGGTGCTCGCGTAGGCGGCGAATGACAGGTATTACCTCACAAAAGAATCTTCGGGTCTACGATGCACCCCAGGTGGCAGCGCATTATGCCAACCTCGCTTACCTGACTCCATGCGAACGATTGCTGTTTGGCACCTACATTCCGGCTGGCGCCTGCGTGCTCGACCTCGGTGTGGGCGGCGGCCGAACGACGCCTTACTTGTCGAAACAGGCTTGTCGCTATGTCGGGGTCGATTACGCTCCAGCGATGGTCAAGGCATGTCAGGAGAAATTTCCGAGCCTCGAGTTTGTGGTGGCGGACGCGACCGATCTGTCGGCCTTTTCGGAAGAATCGTTCGATGCGGTTGTATTTTCGTTCAACGGAATAGATTATGTCTTTCCCGAGGCATCGCGGCGAAAGAGCTTCGAACATATTCATCGCATTTTGAAGCCGGGCGCGGTGGTGATTCTTTCTTCTCACAATTCTCGGGCCGTTCTGGTGCGAACGGGATGGAGCCAGGAGCGACTGCGCCATCTCGCCCAGAGCATGCTCCGGTGAATCGGAGTTCGTCCGCAATGTGCTCATGACGATATTTGTCCCCCTTCGGCGGACACTTTCACTCGCGCAGTCGAGCTGGGCGACGCTCCGCCGGATGGCGCAGAGAATCCCCACCCGCATGTTCTGGCGCGGGGAAGGGAGCCGTCTAGATCCAGCACACGGAGGCCTGTTGACCCACTATTGGACTCCCGTCCGGGTCATCGCCGAGCTTTCCGAGCTTCGCTTCAGCCCGCTGCGCGTTCTGGGCGACGATTATCCTCGAAAGTCTCAATCATTCACCACGGATTGGTACTATTACGTATTCACCAAATCCCCCGAGAAGTGAAGCGAACCGTGCGACTCGTCTTGCTCAGAGAAATCCCGGAAGATGCCAACCTGCGCCAGCAATGGAATGCAGTGGCGCGCAGCATGGAACAATCGCAGGTTTTCTTCACATATGAGTGGGCCGTCGCCGTGCAACGGGCCTACCAAGAGTCGCTTCATCCTATGATATTTCTGGCGTACGACCAGCAGGACTCTTTGTACGGCGTCGCAGCACTCGCGACCGACAACTCAGGAGCTTCTTTTCTCTGCGCTACGACCGGAGATTATTGTGACTTCCTCAGCGCGCCGGAAGATCGAACTGCTTTCGTTACGGCAGTTCTAGCAGAGCTGAGCACACAAGGCATCGATCGAGTCACGTTGACCAACTTGCCAGGGGACTCGGCGACGCCCACCGCTCTGCGCCAAGCCGCAGCAACGAACGGCTACTTTCGGTTTGCACGCACCGCTTACGACTGTGCACAAGTTGCCCTGAGCTTATTGGAACGGCGAGCGGGGGAGACCAAACCGAGATTGCCACAGAAGAAAAAGCTGCGGCGCGCTCTCAATGCGCTGGGGCACGATGCACCGGTGCAACTGGATCATGCGCGCTCGTGGAATGACGTGGAGCCCATTTTGCCTGTATTTATCCAAGCCCATGTGGCCAGATTTCTTGTCACCGGTCGCATCAGCAATTTGGCCCGTCGCGAGCGGCGGATTTTTCTGGAAGAACTGGCGAAGCTGCTTTGCCAGAGTGGATGGCTGACTCTCACCCGGCTCGCTTCGGGCTCAAGAACCTATGCCTGGAATTATGGTTTTGAGTTTGAAGGAACATGGTTTTGGTATCAGCCCACCTTCGACAGCGACGTAGAAAAATATTCCCCTGGTTTTTGCCTGCTCGCCAGGATCATTGAAGACGCCGCCGGTTCTCCTCTCATGAAGACAGTCGATTTCGGACTGGGCGCAGAGGATTACAAAGCGTCATTCGGCAATCAGACGCGAGAAACGTTGTATGTGACCTTGCGAAGGTCTTTCGCGCTGCATGCTGGCGAAGTGATTCGATATCGCGCTGCGCGGGCCGTGATGGCCGTTCCGAGACTCGAGTCTATTGTTCGGGCAACAGCGGCGCGGCTGCAGCGGCTCCGAGACAGCGTGAGAATCGCGGGCCTTTCTGGCACGTTTGGTTCCATGGCAAAGCGCATAGGAGGAATTCTCTGGTCGCGCGAGGAGGTTTATTTTTTCGATTGGCCTGGGGCAGACATCGAACAGTCGGGCATGAGGCTCGAACCGTTGGATCTGAATCGTTTGGCTTCGGCGGTTCCCGACTATGTTGACGATTCATCCACTTGCGCTTATTTATTGCGCTCGGCCGATCGTTTGCGAACAGGCGGTGCAGAGAGCTTCGGACTCATCGATGACCAGGGTAAGATCGTCCACTTTGCATGGGTGACCTCCTTCGACGGCTTTTATCTTTCGGAGTTAAATACCAAGGTCGATGCGCCTTCGCCGGACTCCGTCCTGCTTTTTGATTGCTGGACTCCAGAGGCTGAGCGCGGCCGTGGTTACTATGGGCAGGCCGTCCGCTTGGTTGCAAAAAGGATGGAGCAACAGGGAAAAAAGCCGTGGATTTTCAGTGCAGCAAGGAACACAGCTTCGGTTCACGGACTGGAAAAGGCCGGTTTTCAGCGCCGCTACTCGCTGTTTCGCCGGCGCGCGTTTGGCTGGCAAACCATCAGCGGACAGACTCCCAGGCTCACCAAAGATGTCGGTGCGGAGGTTTCGGCTCGCGTGTAGCGTTTGCCGAATTGAGATGCGTGTGCTGCTACTCCATCCCGAAGATTCGCCGCAGCGAGGACCCTGGGCGCGTCTGCCTTGGGATCTCATTGTCGACCTGGGAAAGTCTTCTTCATTTTCCGCGGAGAATTGGGCTCGACAGTGCGCTTGCCCAGTCGTGAGATCAGAATCCTTCACGCAGGGAATCGCCGATGCGAAGGCAGTCCGTGCGCTTTTCGCGGCCGGCCGAGGCCACTTGCTCGATGAAGAGGGAATCGACTGGTGGGAGCTGATGTCCCTGCTGATCGCGCCCGAAGTGTTTTCTCTGCTGACTCTGCAACGCCTCGCAGTCGAAATTAGTCCAGCCGCTGATCTGTGGGCCACGCGTCGCGGACAATCCCTGCGGATTCTCGAGAGCTTGCTCAATCGGCCGGTTCCAAGCTTCGGGAATGGTGCGCTAACCCGTTCCTCGACGCGCGTTATGCACTTTGCGGGCATGCTCAGGCGCTTCTCGCCCGCACAATTCAAAGAAATTATTCTTGATAAATACGATCCGGGATATCAGTGGCGTTCGCGGTTTGCCAAACGGCACGCAAAATTCGCCGCACCGGTCGTGCTCGTGCCCAGCGCCTATGGAAACGTATCGCGCATGGCATCTTCGTATGCGCGCCTTCTTCCAGAGCGCTCCTTTCTAATGATCGCAACGCGACGGAGCGCGAAACAATTTGCTCCGCTCTCCAATGTTGAGGTGCGCGACCTGGCGGCCTACGCTGCAACTGTGTCGCCGGGTGCAGAAATCGCGTTGCTTACCGGGCGCTGGACCAAACTGCAAGGCGACCTGCAAACTTTCCCAGAGCTTCGGGTGCTCTCACAGTCCGGTGTTCTAGCGGCATTTCCTGCCTGGATTTGCGACGGCATCGCAGCGCGGAACGCCTGGCGCGAAGTCCTGACGCGGGAGCCGATCGACAGTGTTTTATGCGGCGACGATAGCAACCTCTACACTCGCCTCCCGGTCATGCTGGCTGCGCGCCGCCATATTTCTACGGTTGACTTTCACCACGGCGCGCTCGATGGACGTTACCTGCTCAAAGATCTGCCTTCGGACCTTTACCTCGCCAAGACGGAAATGGAGCGCGACTATCTGGTGAGAGTTTGTGGACTTCGGGAAGAGCGAGTGATGATCGGAGCGCCTCCGGTACCGAGCGCTATGAGAAAGGCCGAGGGTTCGAGCGGCCGCTTCGCGATTCTGTTTTCCGAGCCCTATGAGGTTGGGGGCATGCGCGCTGAGGAGGTCTATCGCGAGTTGCTGCCGCCATTGTGTCGTTTGGCCCGAGTAAACGAACGTGATGTTGTGGTCAAGCTGCACCCCTTCGAGAGTCGATCGCAACGCAGAAAAATTATTCAGGATGTTGTTAGTTCCGAGGAGGCAAAGTTTATCAACGTGATCGACGGCCCACTCACCGCGGAACTCCTGGCACACGCGTGGTTCGGCATCACCATCGAGTCGTCGACCGTGGTCGACTGTCAGCAACACGGCGTTTGCTGTTTTCTCTGTCGGTGGCTGCCGCATTCCCCGTACGATTACGGGCAGCAGTTCGCCCGTTTTGGAGTGGGCGAGGCTTTGGAGGCTGTTGCGGAAGTGGAAGACATCCCCCGTCGCCTTGCAGACTTTTACGGCAGGCCAGTCGCGCCGATGGACCTTTCTGCTGCGGCAGATCCTGCTATGTTGCGGCGATGGCTGACAGCTCCCGATCCAGCCGGTGCGAGGTCGATCTCATGAGTGACCAGGTCGAAATTGTGTTGCCGGACGCAGTGGCCGAGGAATCGCAACAGTTTCGCGCGCAGGTCGGACACATCTCGCGCAACTCCGGTATGTTCTTTGCCGGGACGCTGTTCAGCGTAGCGCTTGGATATGTTTTCAAGGTGTACCTTGCCCGAGTGCTGGGCGCAGAAATCCTCGGCGTCTACGCGCTTGGCATCACGCTGATTGGGTTCCTCGGAGCCTTCAACTCGCTGGGGCTGGTTGAGTCCGCGGTTCGCTTTGCCGCTGTTTATCGGGCCTCGAACAAAACTGAGCAACTACGCGC
>CAVXVD010000041.1:0-5510 GCA_963765015.1 uncultured Acidobacteriota bacterium
CTTCGATGGCGCTCTTGCTGGACAGGAACTTGTGGTTAAATAACGGCAGCCGGTAAATGGCGATCCCCACCGCGAAGACAACGAGCAAGAGGAGATTGAATTTAATCAAAAGTCGCATGCATGGCCTTTTCCTGACGGCACGCTTGCCGCCAGCAGGATGTCGAGAAGATTCACCACCCCTCGGAATTAAGCTGCAAATATTCGCTATAACTTTACCACGGCTCCGGCAGGATGGCTGATGGTTTGGGCCCGGCGGGTTAACGTAGCGCCGCGGCTCGCCCCCCGATCCCCGGGTATCGCAGCGATTAGCGTCATGCCCGCCGCAGGCGTAAAGTTGCTCGGCCACCTCGCTAGTTCGTATTTCTCATCAGATCGTTGATGCGGATCTATCCGGGTTTGAGCCCCGAGGATGCGTCCTGGTTTGAGCCCCAAAGGGGCGGACTAACGGAGCCCAGGCCAACGGCCTGGGTTGGCAGAAGGAGGAGCGATGGAGCCCTGAAAGGGCGCGCCACGCTCGACGCGACAAACTGTAGTTCGCCCTTACAGGGCTCGACGCCCAGGGTTAAGGCTCATCTCTAAACCCAGGCCGTTGGCCTGGGCTTTGTTAGTTCGCCCCGTTGGGGCTGAAGGCAGTGGCCATTCTGAAGCCCGGCTCCACGTTCGGATGCCGGCGCCACCGGCGGTTTGGCGCTAGGGTCAGCTCCAATCGGGATCGATGGACTGGTCGAAGTAAATCCACAGGACACGCGAGAAGAACGTCAACACGGGCGCGGCGGGCAGAAAAAGCAGGAAGCCGGCGCCGACGCACGCGGGCAGGTCCCAGCTCAAGATGCTCCAGACAATTAACGCGAGCAGGGAAATGAGGATGGCCGCGATCCCGTAGCTGAAGTACATGGCCCCCAAAAAGTAGCCTTGCTCGCGCTCGAACTTCAGACCGCAGGCTGGGCAGCGCTGGTGCATGCGCGGGAAAATGCGAAAGATGGAGGTGCTGAAAATACTTCCCCTCCGGCAACGGGGGCAAAGCTGGTGGAGGATTCCTGCCCAAGTGGAAACGGTTTCTCGGGTATTAGGTGAGGAGCTTTCCATGCAGCGCTACCCCTGTAAGTGACAAGACTAGGCGAAAATCCAGGAGTCGTGTCATTTTTGTGCGTTCGGGTGGGCTGTCCGGTTTCGTTCCAAGGCGCCCACGCTTCCCATTCCTCACCCACCGCGTTGAATAACACCAAGGCATGACTTAAGTTACATGTCTGTTCAAAATTGCACAGTTTTGAAATTTTGTTGCATATCTCAGCAGGTGTCGATTAAGATGGCGACATTATGTCATGGGATTCTGCAATGAAGTACGAAGACAAGGTGAGAGTCGCTCGGGAACGAGTCTTTCAGGCCGAGGAAGCGATGGACGCCTACATCCACGGCAAAGAATACGATTCTGAACGGTTCGCGCGGCTTTCGGATGATGTCACCACCGCTAGAAATGAGCTCTTGGATCAACTATCCGCATTGTTTCCACTAGACCGAACCGCCAAATAGACTACTCTTTCGATGAGTCCCGAAAGGACCACCGAATGCGCAACGTTGAAGAACACATCACGGTTGCTGGCGATAGCTTCCGTAGGGTTGTGAAGTATCCAACCGCGATAGAATACCATTGATTCTGATTCTGCCGGTGGTCGGATGCTTGCGCCGGCTGGCCTGGCACTACGAGGTAGGGGCTTCGAATCAAGCAGTTACGCAGGCGAATCTCTGTTGGCATGGACAATACGTAATTATTTCTGAAAGTGAGCAATTTTGAACAGAAAATGACTCTCATCAATTGCTAAATTGGCAGCAATCAAGTTCGCGGAGACCTTTTTATGCTGTTCCGAATTCCGGGCCGATCATCGATTGATACCTCTCCGCCTCCCCCTACCAATTCTGCAAGCCTTGAAGCGTAATGACCAAAGCAGAAGGGCACTTCGACGACCGGTCGAAGTGCCCCCCTTCCCTCAGAGCCTCGAAGACAATCCGGGTGGTGTGAAGTCAACGACCTCCTGCGCCCCCGCGGGTCGGAATATCAGACGCAGTTTGTCGTGGAGACCTCTCGCTGGCGGACAGCCGATCTCGAAGCCGGGACTTGGGAGTGGAGGACTGGCGATGGGCCTCCTTGCGATGATCCGCAGCAGTCATGAAAACGACGCGCTGCTTCTCATCGATCTCATAGAAGAAGCGCCTACCACCAAGGTGGATTGGTTTCACGGGTCGCCACCACACGCCGTGTAGTATGCGTCACCAGTGCTGGATGCCGAATCCTCGAAGACGTTCAGATGTGCCAACCTTAAATTCCACGACGGATGTCTCCCCACCCCTTGGAAGCGGACGCGCTCGAGGGAATCCATTCCGGCACCGTTCGGTGCGTTTTGCTTTCCGGGCGGAATGCCCTCTGCGTGGATGGCTTACAACTATTATGCCCGGTCGCGGTTCCTTCACAGACCTTTCCTAAATGTGAGATCCGGTTCAAATCGGATCAGTGCGAATGCCGGATGGGCGAGTTCAATCCGCCGAATGGCAGCGTAAAACTGTCTCGACATCAAGTCAGACTCACTGTGTCTTTCAGTTGGGGGTTGTGCTTCTATCGGCGACAAGCATCGTGCGGAATCAAGCACCGTGCAGCCCTCTCTCGCTTAGAAAGCGTCACCGACTTTAACCTCTGGTCAATTTCGGCGCGCGCTCGAAAGAGGGTCCGACCCGCCATGAGTGCCCAATTTCCGTTCGATGTTTTCCTCAGCTACAGTCCGAAGGACAAGACGGCGGTCCGCGCCGTCGCGAAGAGGCTAGGGGCTGATGGCCTACGTGTGTGGTTCGATGAATGGGTGCTTAGGCCTGGCGATACGGTTGTGGGATGAACTGGAGCGGTGGTTCGCCAGCCCGGAGATGCAACAGCGCGTGCGGGACCTGCAGGAGCAATCAGCCGTTGTCCTGGACAATGAGAGCAAAGAACGAGCGTTGGTCGGCGAAGTGATTTCCACTGTCGCGCTCGCTGGGCAGATCAGCAGGGAGTTCAACGTGGGCGACCAGGGCATTGACATGGAGATCGAGTTCAAAAACGATGCTGCCGAGGCCACCGGGCAAAAACTCTATCTTCAGCTCAAGTCGGGTGATTCCTACCTGCGGCAGCGGCACGGCGACGGGACTGAGATCTTTTCGACAAAGGACGAGCGTCATACCCGTTACTGGATGGCACAACAGTTCCCCGTAATGCTCGTGATCCGCACTTCGGGGGTGAGGGGCCGCGACTGGAGCGCGTAGCCGGGGTCATCAACTCAATGCGCGCTATTTTAGCGCTGAAGGCGTCAAGCCGCCCATCCATGGGGAGTGTCGTAATTTGAACATGACACCGCCATCTTGGCGGCTCCGGTGCCGGCTGGAAGCCGGCGTTACGCCCCCTTTCGGCTCTCTAATTCTGCGATTGGTCAGAATTCCATTTTTTGCCCGCAGGGTGCGGGACGCAGTCAATCTCATTTTGTAGCGGCGAGTTTACCTCGCCATTTAGCGGCGTAAAGCCGCCTCTACGTCAAGCCGGTCCACTGCCAGACTCCGATTTCTCTTGACAAGGTCGGATAACTTGACTAGTATTATAGCATGAGGACTGTAAGCCTCACTCATTCGACGGCGAAGGCCCTTCCACGACCACTTTTTCGCGAGATTCTTACGCAAGTTGTGGCCGCCCTCGATAGGGTCATCTTGACCGTTTCTGGTCCATTTTCAATCAAGAGCACAACATAAAAAATGAAGGTTGCTCCTGAGATGTTGATGAAAACAAAGGACCGTCTACCGACATTTTGTCTCCTACCCTGAGATGTTCATGAAATTAAAGGGGTTATCGAAAAACCCTGAGATGTTATTGAAAACAATACAGATACGCTCAGAAAACCCATCAACTAACCGCCAGATTTCCCTCCCTCCTGAGATGTTATAGAAAACAAAGATAGTTGTTTGTCAGGCGCGTTTCGCGGGCACGGAAGGCCTTCGGCCGAGATTCCGCGCCGCCAGCACATACCCTCCAGCGACCGCTCCAACCGCTGGCCACCTCGACCGGCGAACCCACCAAAATTTGTCCGAACCCAAATCTGTCCACCGGCGACCGACCACTGTTTACCGGCGACCGACCACTGTTTACCGACGACCGACAACTGACAACCGACCACCGGCGACCGACATCGCCCGCCTCCCGAGAAAAGTTTTCTGCTACAATCTTCGTGTAATGACATCCAACAATTTTGTTCATCTGCACCTTCATACTGACTACAGTCTTCTTGACGGGGCATGCGAAATCGGCAAGCTCATGGACCGGGCCGCGACCCTGAAAATGCCCGCCGTCGCCATGACGGACCACGGCAACCTTTTTGGGGCCATCAAGTTTTATAACGCGGCGAAGAAGCGCAACATCAAACCCATCATCGGGTGTGAAGTCTATGTCGCCCCCGCCAGCCGGTTTGACCGCGCTACGGACACCGACCGTCCCAACCATCTGGTCCTGCTGTGCGAAAACGAGCGCGGATACCGCAACCTGATCAAGCTCGCCTCCTCCGCCTATATCGAGGGTTTCTACTACAAGCCGCGGATCGATAAAGACCTGCTGGCGCGGCACGCCGACGGCCTGATTGGGCTTTCTGCCTGCCTGCGCGGCGAGGTGGCGGTGGCGCTGGCAGCCGACCGTTACGAGGCGGCGCGCCAATCGGCCTACGATCTGCGCGATATCTTTGGCAAAGGGAATTTCTTCCTCGAGATTGCAGGACCAGGGCATGGAGGAAGAGAAGCGCATCAATCCCCAAATGGCGCAACTCTCGCGCGAAACGGGCATTGCGCTGGTGGCCACGAACGATAGCCACTACATCACCGCGGGGGACGCGCGCGCTCAGGAAGTGCTGGTTTGCATCCAGACCGGCAAGACCATGAGCGACACGAACCGCATGAAGTTTCGCACCAACGAGTTCTATTTCAAAACTTATGAAGAGATGGCGGCGGTGTTTGGCCGCGAGGTGCCGGAGGCTCTGGCCCGCACCTTGGAAATCGCCGAGCGCTGCAATCTGCACCTGGAAACCAAGGAGCACGTCTTTCCCCACTTTGAGGTTCCCGCCGGCGAGACGCCCGACAGTTATTTTGAAAAAGTCACGCGCGAAGGCTTTGCCCATCGCCGCGAGCGGCTGGACCGCATGCAAGCCGCGGGCCGGCTGAAGTATCCCCTGCAAGCTTATGAAGAGCGCCTGGAGCGCGAAATCGAGCTGATCAAGCAGATGCGATTTGCCGGTTATTTCCTGATCGTCTGGGATTTCATCCGCTTCTCGCGCGAGCAGTGCATTCCGGTGGGTCCGGGCCGCGGGTCGGCCGCGGCAGCCTGGTGGCTCTCGCTGCACATCACCGATGTCGACCCCTCCAGAACGAATTGCTTTTCGAACGCTTCCTCAATCCCGCGCGGGTTTCCTTTCCCGACATCGACATCAGCAATACGACTCGTAACGCGGCAACAACAT
>CAVXVD010000042.1:0-14678 GCA_963765015.1 uncultured Acidobacteriota bacterium
AAATCCATTGAGTTCGGGGACCTTTGTCCAAAGCATGCCGGCCCCGTGACGCTTGCCGCGGAGCAGCCCGCCTTCCGTGCCAATCCATACGCTTCCGTCCGCTTCGGGCTGGATCTCGTACACAATGTCGCTCGCCAGTCCGCTGGCGGTGGAGTAGCTTTTCCACTCCATATACCCGCGCCACTGAGCCAAGCCCCGGCCTGCCAGGCCGATCCACAAGGTGTGCTGCCGGTCTTCGAATACCGAATAGACCGCTCCCCGCAGCCCGAACGACCGGTCGATCTTTTGCCAGCCCTTTCCGTCCCAAATGAGCAAGCCGTCGGGCGACGGCAGCAGAATCCGTCCGTCAGCATCCACGCCGGGAATTCCGACCACCGCGTCTTTATTCAACTGAGCTGGCTTTTGGAATTTGCCCTGACCCGCTGGCAACTCAAACACGCCCGCAGTTCGGGTTCGTACCCAGAGATTGCCGTCGCGATCCTTGCGGATGACAATCAACGGACCAGGCAGTCCGCTTTCGCTGCCAAAAACTCGGGTTGTGTTCTGGTCCCGGCGGCACAGTTGCTGGCCGCACCCGTACCAGAGAATGTCGCTATCCAACAGAACCGCATAGGCGCTTGGATCGGAGGTTCCGGCCTGCTGGGGGAGTAAGTGCTCTACGAATCCACCCTGCCCCGGCTCCAGTTCAACCAGACCGGCGTCGGTGCCAAGGAACGTGTGTCCCTTTCCGTCCGACTGGATTCCTTGTGCCCAGTTGATGGTCTTAAAATGGAGAGAGAGTTTTTCGAAGTGATTGCCAGATAAACGGTAGAGTCCAAACGCCCCCCCAGCCAACAGAGAGCCGTCGGGGGCATCGCCGAACGCGGCTGCCGAGGTGATCGGAATCCCTTGGTCTGGCCCAAATTCCTCGAAGCGGTCCCCGTCATACCGGAAGATGCCATTTTCCGTGCTCACCCAGATGAAACCGGCCCGGTCCTGGTAGATTTGCCGCACCGCGAGGTTGTTGAGACCTTCGGTGTTTCCGAACGTACGGAAACCATATTCCTGGGCGCAAAGGGGCAACACTGTCAGCGAAAGACAGGCCAGCGCGCACGCGATTTTTGGCCACCGCACAGGCGCATGATACCTGCTATCTCATTCAATCGCTTAGTCTTTTCCGGTTTTTGACTGAACCGAAGTAACCGCCAAAGAGACTCTAATTGGGGGGTGTCGATGGCGTTAGTCCTTCAGATTCACCACCGAGACGGAGAATGGCCGCAAGCGAACTTTCGTGTCTGGGACGTCCTGCTTCACCGGATCGGGCGACTCGCCGCCGATCGTCTGCAGCGTTGCTCCGACGCACTCTTTCGGTAGTTCGACCACAATTTCGCGATTCCTCTCATTGATCAAGACGAGTTTTCGCTGGCTGCCTTTGACGAAAGCCTGTGCGGCGATCGCGTCGGTATCGGCAGGTAAACCGTTGTTATGCATCTCGGTTTCGGCCAACTCATCACCGGGCCCGAAATTGTTCTTGAGCAATTCGAGCGTGGTCAGGCGCGCATTGGGCTTCCCATTCGTCCAATCAATCATGCTCACGCTGGGAAACTGGCTGGGGTAGCCAACCAGCTGCGATTCGCCCACCGTATCCAGGCCCAGTTGGGCCAACTGGACATAGAGATACGCGTACAGCGCCCCACTCAGATTCCAGTAGGCCGGGGGAATTGGTTTCTCCACATGGTGCGGCTCGCCTTGAAACATGTCGCCGTTGAGGATCGATCCGGTTTCGTTGATCATGACCTTGGTCGACGGGGAGAGTCGATCCCGTATTCGCAAGATGTATCGCGTCGCCGACACAAACTCGTTTGCCCGATCAAAGAATGTGTACTGCCACTGATCCAGTGACTGGTCGGCGGTGGGAGTCGCGTATACGTGAAATGAAATGTAGTCCAGCGGGATGCCCGGCTGGTGGTTTCTTGGATCCAGAAAATACTCGAACATTCGCTCAGCGCCCTCCGGGTAGGACAAGGCCAGAGCCACAAATTTCATATCGGGCGCGACTTTGCGCACGGCTTCCACAATGGCATCGTAGCGCTCGACATACTGCGCGGGCGTGGGCTCGTGTTCGCCGTCTACCTCGTTGAAGACCTCGAAATAACGCATATCGTAGTGGTGCCCGGAAGCGTGAAACTTCCCCAACTCATCGGTGAAGCCACCCTGCGTGTACCAGCTCACCACGCGCGCGTAATAGTCGGCCAGCGTTTGCACGTCATGCAGCTCCCTGCCCTGCGAATAGTTCCACATGGCCTGATTGAGATCGTCGGGATACACGACCGGCTGAGGCGTGGTGAACATCCATTGGGGAATCGTGCTGAAGCTCCAGACGACGGGATGTCCATTGCTGGCAGCCAGAAAGTCCTCCACGATCGGGTCCATGTACTGGAAATCCCAGTAGGTCTGCGTCTGATCGGGAGGCCGCAACTCGGCCACGGACAGCTTGGGATATGGAAACCAGAAGGCATAGCGAACATAGTCGCAACCCAGTTGGTGAAGAGCGGCCAGCGATGCGTCGTGAATCGGCGAACCGCGGCGCAGCATAGGGTTCACCACCGCCTGCAAAGTAGGCGTGGTGCGGTTGAGCGTCTTCTTTGTCCAGGTCACGACCACCGACGGAGGTGCGGGCGGGGTAACCTGCGCAAGAAGATGGCTGCCGCCCATGAGCAGCAGTGCCAGTATCAGAAAGGATTTGAGGGCCGGATTGCAGCTTGATCGCTGGAATAGAAGTTTCACGCCGCCATGGTAGGCATGCTGATCGACCAGAGTCAATGACGGAAAGGGGTGAGATGCGATCAAGCCATGCAAATCGCGGCCGCCAGTTTCCCGCCTGGCGGCCGCGCCTTATCCTACGGTTGGTAAATCTGGACGTCGCTGTACCGCTTCAGATTGCCCCAATGCCAGGCTGCACGACGCCGCGATCGCCAACCCCAGAACCCCGCGCCAAACAGCAGAAACCAAAACTTTACGCTTCGTCACACTCGTCTCCTCGTGAAGATCAATATCGGTTGAGTTCTGCCCTTTGGATTGAGATGGAAACAGCTGGCGGCATCCCCCGAGGCCGCCAGCCCAATACGGTCGCTATCAATTGACCGTAAAATTGGTCGTGCTGGTGACCGTACCGCCTTTAGTCGTGACGGCAATTTTTCCCGTGGTAGCGCCCGCCGGCACGGTTGCTGTGACTTGCGTGTCGGAATCGACCGTGAAGGTCGCCTGCTTGTTGTTGAAGGTCACCCGCGTGGTTTGGGCCAGGCCCGTCCCGGTAATCGTTACGGCTGTCGCAACCGGTCCACTCGATGGAGTAAAGGTGGTGATGCTCGGAGTGACCTTGAACGTCTGCAACGTTTTTAGAACCGTCTTGCCCGTGGTCACCGTCACCGTTCCGGTCAATGCATCAGCCGGCACAGTCGCGGTGATGTAGTTCGTCCCCGAGTGGCTGACGGAGGTCGCCTCAGTCCCGCCGAAACTTACCGTCGTAGCTGTGGTGAATCCCTGGCCGAAGATGCCGATCTTGGCCCCTTCTTTGCCCGAGGTCATGGCCAGTTTGGCGAACGGCGCCAGCCCCAGATTCAGGCTATACACCACGCCGCATCCAACGCTGTTTCCGCAAGTCAAATCGCCTCCATCGTAGGCGCCGCCGTAGAAAATTCCACTCGTGTTCTGCTTCAGCGGAGTCGACGGAGCAACGCCGTCAGTGCAGGTTCCACTCTGGCAGAAGGTGTAGAGCGGCTTGTAGGTGCCGCTGGTCGTGACACTGAACAGCGTGCCCGGATTGCCACCATTCGTTTGGGCGGTAGCGCCGTACAGCTTTCCGTCGCTCCCCAGCGTCAATGTCGCAGCCGAGTTCGTTCCATCGCCGTTGCCCGAATCCAGGGAGTAGACGATCGTATAAGTGCCGCTCGGCGTAACCCGGAAAATAACGCCAGAGCCATTCGCTCCACCATTCGCCGTGCCATAGAAGTTGCCGTCGTTCGCCTGGACGAGCCCGCAACAAGGGTTGTTGCTGCTGGTATCGAAGTTATAGATCACGGTCAGGGTGCCGCTTGGGGTCATTTTGAAGATGGTCCCATCGCCATTCGCGCCTCCGTTCTGAGCCGTCCCATAAAAGTTGCCATCCGTGCCCTGTACCAATTCCGCGTACACGTTCTGACCTTCGGAGGTGGCAAACGTGTGCAGGGTCTTGAACGTGCCCGTCGACGTGATCGTGTACACCGTGCTGGCATTGCTGGAACCGCCAGTTGGAGTTGTCCCGTAGAAGATCCCCGTCGATGCTTCGATCGGCGAGGCCGCCGGTGCGCTTCCGTCGCCCAAGCCAGTGAAGTTGTGGAGCACCGTCGACGTCCCCGCAGGGGTAATCTTCAAGAGCTGGCCGCAGCCCGAGAATCCGCAGTTTCCGCCCGGCCCCCCGTCGAGATTCACGACGTAGTAGTTGCCATCCGTTCCGAGCGTTGCCCCTCCATTCGGGTAATACGAGACGTCGTTTAGCAGGGCCTCACTCCCGGTCGACGAAACCTTGAAGAAAGTCCCGTAGAATGTCCCGCCATTGGCAGAAGTAAAGTACATCGCGCCGTCCCGCCCCTGGGTCACGATGCGGCTGGATGGATTGATGACCGTGTTGCTGGCCGTTCCGTCGAAAAGTACCTTGAAGGTTTGGGCGTGAAGGGGATTCGTATTCAGAACAACCAAAACGATCGCGAGTGCGCAAATTCCTGCAGCAGAAAAACTAGAGTGAACCCGGACGGACATCAAATCCTCCTGAACCTATTGATTCGAAATTGGTTTTTACTTTCTCGATCGACGAGATGCGGTCCGTGGGGGCACGTTCGTGGGGGAGACCGTCACCATCCGACGCGATATACTATGAGTTCCTTGCCGCCCCCACAGCAAGAGACAGGTCCGGCCATCTCAGGTCACGACAGGTCATTCTCTTTATGGCAGCTTCTCGCGACCCGTTCGCGGCCAAACGTCTCGATTCATGGAAGGAAATTGCCGTCTTTTTCGGCCGTTCCGAGCGCACCGTCCGGCGGTGGGAAGAGGAACGCGGTATGCCGATTCACCGGCTGCCCGGCTCGCGGCGCAGCGCGGTTTTCGCCTACGAACACGAACTCTCGGAATGGTTGCAGAGTCGTAAGCAGGAACTGGAATTGGAGCAGCCGGCGCCGGATGTGGACGAGGAACTGGATTCCCGGTCCGTCGACTTTTCTGCGCAGGAGATCAGCGAAGCTTCCCGGCCGTCGGAGACGGAATCGCCCCTTCCATCCGTTCCTCTTTCTCGCCAGAAACGAACCACCCATACGGCGTTATGGATCAGCGCTCTCGCCCTCGGAATGGTTTTGATCGTACTGTTGTCTCTCGGCCACGTCGGTCCCCGAATGCAAGCCCTGGCTGGACGCAATAGTTCCAACTCCGAGGCGAAGGACCTCTATCTCAAGGGGCGATATTACTGGAGCCGCAGAAATCCCGAGGACATCACCAAGGCCATCGACTATTTCACGCAGGCGATCGTCAAGGATCCGAATGACGCCCAGGCTTATGTCGGACTCGCCGACTGCTACAACTTGCTTCGCGAATTCGGGGCCATGCCGGTCGCCGAAGCTTATCCTCGGGCATTGGCTGCGGCGCAGCGCGCCGTCGAACTCGACGACAAGTCGGCCGAGGCTCACAACTCGCTGGCATTTGCCACTTTCTGGTGGACTTGGCACGGAGCCACCGCGGAGCGCGAATTCAAGCGCGCGCTGGAACTAGATCCGACCTTCGTTCGTGCTCATCACTGGTACGCCACCTATCTGATGGCTGTGTACCGTGACAACGAAGCGCTGGACCAGATCAATCAGGCCCAGCATCTGGAGCCCGCATCCCCCGCAATTTTGGCCGATAAAGCCACTCTGCTATGGAGTATCGGCCGGCGGCAGGAAGCCCTGGCCTTGCTTCAGCAATTGCAGGCGACCGAACCGACTCTCTCTTCCACTTACACCTACCTCGGCTTGTGCTACTGGAGAGATGGCGAATACGAAAAGGCATTGCAGCAGTGGAAGCGCGCAGCCGAATTGCGCCATGACGAAGCCGGTCTCGCCATCATCCAGGCCCGCATCGACGGATACACCGCCGGTGGACTGCGCGAATCGTACGAGCGTTCGCTGGCGCCGAGCAAGGAGGCAGTGGAGCGCGGTAGCGCCTCCGCCTATGATCTCGCCACCGCTTACGCAGAGCTCGGAAGGACGCAAGAGGCTCTCACCTATCTAAAACTCTCATTGGACCGGCACGAAGAAGAATTACTGACCGCTCATCCACCCATCCCCTCGTTACAGCAGGAACCCGCCTATCGCGCCGTTCTGGCACAAAGGGATGCGTTGCTCGCGCAATAGAAAAAACGCGTCTCGGTCATTCCCGCGGATCATAGATTGATCTCGATCGTCCAACGATAGAACTGCGACTCTGCAGCTCCGCCCTGCCTCGACACGAACCGGTTCCTTCAGTATGCTGGGCGTCACCTATGTCCGCCCCGCCGCCGGCAAAACCGGACCCTGCCTTTGAGTATGCTGGCAAGGCAGCTCCGCCTTGCATCTTCGTACTCTTTGGCGCGGCTGGCGATCTCACCAAGCGCAAACTGATCCCTTCCCTCTTCAACCTGGTGAGAGCGAAGCTATTGCCCGACAACTTTGCCGTGGTGGGCGTTTCCGTGGATGACTTGAGCCTCGAAGCGTTCCGCGATCAGGTCAGCGAATTTCTACCGAAAGGCCGAGGGCGACGCGGAAGCTCTCGCGTGGATTCGGCAGCGCCTGTTCTACGAGCGAGGCGATTTCGGCGATGCGAATACTTTCTCCAAGCTCCGCGACCGGCTGGCCGCCATCGACCTCGAACGCAATACCGAGGGCAATTACCTTTTCTATCTCGCGACCGCTCCCAAATTTTTTGCCTCGATCGTCCAGCAGTTGGGCAAGGCTGGCCTCTTAAAAGAGGAAGGCCCGACCTGGCGGCGCGTGGTAATCGAAAAGCCCTTTGGACAGGACCTCGAGTCCGCCAAGGCGCTCAATCGCGACATCAAGAGCGTGCTGGCCGAAAAGCAGATTTACCGCATCGACCATTACCTGGGCAAAGAGACCGTGCAGAACATCATGGTCTTCCGTTTTGACAACGCCATCTTCGAGCCCATCTGGAACCGGCGCTACATCGATCATGTGCAGATCACTAACGCCGAGACCGTGGGCGTGGAGCGGCGCGGCGCGTATTTCGATAATGCGGGAACGTTGCGCGACATGGTTCCCAACCATGTCATGCAACTGCTCAGCCTCACCGCGATGGAATCCCCTGTGTCATTCCATGCGGATGCGGTGCGCAACGAGCAGGCTAAGGTCTTGCACTCGCTGCAGCCGCTGAATTCGGAAGAAGTGTTGCAACGCAGCGTGCGTGGCCAGTATGGCGATGGAATGATCGCCGACGAGAAGGTGCCGCGGTACCGCTCCGAACCGGGAGTCGCCCCGGAATCGCGCACCGAAACCTTCGTGGCGCTGAAGCTCTGCATCGACAATTGGCGATGGGCGGGCGTTCCCTTCTACTTGCGCACCGGCAAACGGATGGCTAAGCGCCACACCGAGATCGCCATCCATTTCAAGCGCATGCCGTTTGAACTGTTCCGCAACGCTCCGAATCACAAGCACCACACCAACACGCTCGTCATCCAAATCCAGCCCGTGGAAGGCATCTCGCTGAGCTTCGGAGCAAAGATCCCGGGCCCCCTGTTGCGGGTAGGATCGGTGGATATGAGTTTCGAGTACTCGAAATATTTCGGAACTGATGCCTATACCGGATATGAAGTTCTTCTCTATGACTGCATGATGGGAGATGCAACGCTGTTCCAGCGTGCCGACATGGTGGAAGCGGGATGGAGCGTGGTCGATCCGGTGCTGGATGTATGGAGGGCATTGCCTCCGCGGAAGTTTCCCAACTATGCGTCCGGGACCTGGGGACCCGCCGAGTCCGATCACTTGATGGAGCTGGATGGGCGGCAATGGAGGACAATTGAGCCATGATTCTCGCTGGCGAAATCGGCGCTACTAAGACTCGGCTGGCTGCCTTTGAGACCGAAGGCAGCCGGCTGCAATGTGCGGTCGAGAAAATCTATATGAGCCAGGATCATGACGGCTTGTCGGATATTCTCGCGCAGTTTATCCGCGGCGAAGGCATTCCCGTACACAGCGCCTGTTTCGGTGTAGCCGGGCCGGTGCGGTCCGGCCGCAGCAAGATTTCCAACCTCACCTGGATCATCGATTCCCGCGAACTCGCGAAACAACTGAAACTCAATTCCGTTGGGCTGCTGAACGATCTGGAAGCCTACGCGTACGGAATCGACGCCCTTGAGTCCAAGGATTTCATTTCCCTCGGCGAAGGCTCGGAAGATGCGGAAGGCAATCGAGCCGTGATCTCCGCCCGAACCGGGCTGGGAGTTGCGGGTCTGTATTGGGACGGCTTCCGGCACCATCCCTTCGCCTGTGAGGGCGGCCACGCTGACTTCGCGCCGCGAGACGACCTGCAGATGGAACTGCTCTCCTTCTTGCAGAAGAAGTACGGTCGCATCAGCTGTGAGCGCGTACTCTCGGGCCCGGGCATCCGGAACATCTACGAATTCCTCCGGGATGCACACAAAGCGGAAGAGCCTTCATGGCTGAAGGAGCAGATGACCACAGCACAGGACGTCCCGGCACTGATCGCAAAGCTCGCACAGGAAGGCAAGGCGGCCCTTTGTGATCAGACCATGAAAATGTTCGTAACCATCTTTGGCGCCGAGACGGGAAACTGTGCCCTGCACTACATGACGACGGGTGGCATTTTCATTGGCGGCAGCATTGCCGCGAAGAATGTCTCGCGCATGCAGGATCCGGCGTTCATGACCGCATTTCTCGGTAAGGGCAGAATGGAATCGGTTCTGAAAGATATGCCGGTAAAGATTATTCTCAGCGATGACTGCGGCCTGATCGGAGCGGCCCGGTATACGCTGGTGCAGAAAGCCTTCGGCGGGACTCGCACCGAATAGCACCCGGGCCGGAGAGTTGAAGTCAGAATGGTTCAAAACCGTGATTGACGATCAAGCTCTGCTGCGGGAAGCGCTCGTCGAGGCGAGAGCAGGACTAGCCGAGGGCGGGTTGCCCATCGGGTCCGTGCTGGCCGACCGCCATGGGCGGATTGTCGCACGCGGGCATAATTTGCGCGTGCAAACGGGCGATCCGACGGCGCACGCCGAAGTCGTTTGCATCCGCAATGCCGGACGGCGCCGCGACTGGCTCGAGTTAACCCTCGTCAGCACCCTGAGTCCCTGCATCATGTGCACGGGCACGGCATTGTTGTATCGCATCCCGCGGATCGTGGTCGGCGAAAACCGCAACTTCCAGGGCGCAGAAGAATTGTTCAGGAAGCAGGGCGCGGAGATAATTCTTCTCGATGACGCCGAGTGCATTCAGATGATGAGCAAGTTCATTAGCCAGCACGCAGACTTGTGGAATGAAGATATTGGGAAGTAATTCCGCGTCGTGTCCCGGCGCGATCTGTGCTTCCTGTCAGCGCGGCGCGGGCAGTTGTTGGTCACTTTTCAGTGAAGCGGCGAGCTCGCTTGCGGGAAGCACGGGCTTCAAGTCCCATCTGCAGAGCGGGCAGCGGGTAGCAACGGAGTAGACAATCCGGCCAAAAGTTACGCATTTGGTATTCACACAAGCTCTCATCTCGTCCTCGAGTCGCGACTGCGAAAGCTGATCTTCTGGCCGTTACGCTAGCACGAGTTTTTGCGCCTTTTCCGTCCTTCTTTTCGCGTCCGTCGGATTGATTTTTCTTCTGCGGCTGGCGATCCGAATGCAAACCACGGGATAATAACTTCCTGAATGTTACAATCCCAGCCCAATCACACTTCGTTCCCTGAGGGAGCACGCTAGCTGATGGATCCGACACTGCCGGGAAATTCGCAAACCACCGATTATGGCTTGCGCCGGGGAATTCTTTCTCCCCTGGAAACTCTCGCGCAATCGGTTTCCACCATGGCTCCGACCACCACGCCGGCAGCCACGATTCCCTTGGTTTGCGCGCTGGCGGGCAACGGGACATGGCTCGCATACGTACTGGCGACCATCGCAATTCTTCTGGTTGCGCTGTGCATCGGGCGCTACGCGCGGCATTCGGCTTCTCCAGGCTCGCTCTACACCTATGCGTCAATGACTTTGCCGCCATGGCTCTCGGCTACCGTCGCCTGGAGTCTTCTGCTGGCGTACGTTGCCACCGGATCAAGCGTCATTGGCGGCTTTTATCACTATGCGAACTTGCTTTTGCAGGATGCCACCGGACACGTCTTTTCCGCCGTGCTGCTCTCCCTTCTCGTCACCGGAGTTTCGATCTGGATTGCCTATCGCGACGTGAAGATTTCCGCCCGGCTCATGCTGTGGATTGAGGCCGCGTCTGTCTCGGTAATCGTGATTGTCGTGGCCTTGCTGTTGATCCATCAAGGCCGGCACTGGGATTTGGACGAACTCCATCTGCGCGGTATGAAGGGCAGTGGATTGCGCCTTGGACTGGTTCTTGCGCTATTCAGTTTCGTGGGATTTGAAAGCGCTACAACCTTGGGCGCCGAGGCAAAGAATCCGCTCAAGTCCATTCCGCGCGCGGTCATCCAGAGCGCGCTTCTCGCCGGCGCCTTCTTCACCGTCTGCGCCTATGCGGAGGTTCTGGGCTTTCACGCCGTGGGCCAGGATCTGGGCGCAAGTCAGGCTCCGATGTACGTCCTGGCGAAGGAAGGCGGCGTGCCCGTGCTGGGATTGCTGATCGACATCGGAGCACTGGTCAGCCTTTTCGCCGGGACGTTAGCTTGCATCACAGCAGCAGCGCGGGTATTGCTCCGTATGGCACATGACGGCCTCGCGCAC
This sequence comes from uncultured Acidobacteriota bacterium, assembly GCA_963765015.1. Taxonomy (GTDB): domain Bacteria; phylum Acidobacteriota; class Terriglobia; order Terriglobales; family Acidobacteriaceae; genus Sulfotelmatobacter. The sequence goes on from CAVXVD010000042.1 coordinate 10,932, forward strand.
GACATGCTGCGCACTACGCACCTTCGCAACCACACTCCAACCTACGCCATCATCATCACGGGAGTAGCCGCTGTGGCTCCCGTTGCGGTACTCGCTGCTCGCGGATCGAGCGGCCTCGATGTCTACGGATGGATGGGCGCACTGGCGACCTACGGCTTCCTTGTCGCGTACGCCCTGGTTTGCGTGGCGCTTCCGCGCTACCTGAGGCAGCACAACGCGTTCACCTCGGGTGCTCTGGCCGTATCCACTCTGGCTGCGCTCGCGATGCTGCTGGCATTGGTAGGAAATCTGTATCCCGTGCAGGAGGGCCCCTACGGGAAACTTCCCTACATCTATCTCGGCTATCTCATCGCGGGACTGGGATGGTTCGCGGTGCGAGCACGAAGCAAGAAAGCGGCCCTCATGGAATCCGTCGAGCTCTCCAAGCCATAAAAATTACTGATTCCCTTCAAAAGAATTTTCACTGACGCTCTTCCTTCCGCTTTGGGCGGAGTTCGCGTACATTTGGCGCATAGTTTTCCAGCCTCGGAAGTGCGGAGCGAACCGGCTCGGCGACCACGTTGTGGCGAGTAAATGGTTTAGTAGGCGGTCATAGCGGCTGCTTCGGATTCGTGTTTCTATCGATCATCGATCCTCGAGAGGTTCACATTCATGGCAAAGAAGATGAAGCTTGGCATTTTCTTTCTGACATTCCTGCTCTTTTCCTGCGTGAGCGCACTGGCCCAACAGACTCTCGGCGGCATCACCGGCACCGTCACCGACAAGAGCGGCAGCGTCCTCCCCGACACCACCGTGACCATCGTCGGAGATCAGACCAAGCTCACTCGTTCTCTGAAGACGAATGAAAGCGGAGCCTACGATTTCGTCAACTTGCCCATCGGCACCTACACGGTCACGGTCGCTCATGATGGCTTTCAATCGGAAAGGCTTCCGACCATTCTCGTGCAGGCCAACCGCACTGCCACGCTCAATGTTTCCATGAAAGTCGGCCAGGTGGGAACGACGATCGACGTAGAAGCCGCGCCCATCATGAATGCTGTCGACACCACCAACGGCTACATCCTCGAACAGCAGCAGATCCAGGAAGTACCGCTGCCCACGGGAAGTTTCACCGGTCTGGCAATTCTGTCTCCCGGCGTCAATGCCGAGATCCCGAACGGAACGGGCGCGAACGCTGGACTCGGCAATCAACCGATCTGGGCGAACGGGCAGCGCGACACCAGCAACACGTTCCTGCTGAACGGCGTGGATGCGAGCAATTTGTTTAACGGAAAGAGTACGAGCAGCGTGGCTTCGGCCCGCGTCGTAAACAACACGGGCATCGCCGGCGCTTCCAGCACGTCCGCCGAAGTGCTGCAGAGTACTGCTTCGCCGTACCTCGCCATCGGACAGGCATTGCCGTCTCCGGCCCCGGAGACGGTGCAGGAATTTCGCGTGAACACCTCCATGTACGATGCGCAGCAGGGTGGCACCAGCGGCGCCCACATCGACATCAGCACGGCCTCCGGCACCAACACATTTCACGGCGTGGCTTACGGTCATCGCGAAACAGACTGGCTGAACGCCGCGCCCTACTTCTACAACCAGGATCCGAATATTCCGTCGAACGAAAAGGTTCCGCAACTCCATCGCTATACGGCGGGCGCAGGACTTGGCGGCCCCATCATCAAAGACAAGCTTTTTGCCTACGCCAGCTACCAGCACATTCACGTATCCGACCTCGAGATTGGCACCTCGCGAACCGCGGTGCCGTTCGGGCTGACTGACGATCGCAGCCCGCAAGCCCTGGCCAACGCCGCAAACAACAATTTCTTCAGTTCAGTGCAGCCTGTGGTCGCCGCAAACGCGCCTGGTTCTTCTTCCACCTATGGGCCGACGAACATCGACCCAATCGCCTTTCAACTGCTGAATGCCAAGTTACCGAACGGGCAGTACCTGATTCCGTCCGCGATTCCTTCGGCGGTTCCAACGGTGAATTTCCCGGAGAATGTCTTCATCACCCAGCCGGCGTATTTCATCTCCGATCAGGCTGTTACCAATCTCGACTATCTGGCGACGAAGAAGGACACGCTTTCGTTGAAGTACTACTACCAGCACGATCCGAGCACGGCGCCATTTGGATTATCGTCGGTGGAAGGATTCACGCAAAAGCTGGACGCCGGAAGTCAGGTGGCTTCCATCTCGAATACGCAATCGATCAGTCCGACTCTGAGTGTCGTCGAAGTGTTCGGTTTCAGCCGCGAAAAAATTTACAGCACGATCGGGCAGATGTTTACGCCCAGTTCACTCGGAATCAATGCCTTTGGCTCGAACGTGTTTCCGGGAATTACCATCGTTGACGACTTGGGCAACTACTCCGCCAGCAATACCGGTGGCGCTTTCAATGCAGGATTGAATATCGGCTCGACCGCGGCCTCGCAAGGCGCTTTTACCGGCATTTTCCAGAACCGCTGGATGCCTTCCGCCAATGCGATCTGGACTCACCGAAAACATACGGTCACCTTCGGCGGCAGCTTCTCCTATACCCAGTTGAACGCGCGAGACAAGCGAACCAACGCGGGGATGATCGGCTTCGTCGATTTCGCCAACTTCCTGTCAGGCACGCCGATCGACTATACGGCGAACGGCTTCATCGCGACCACGTTCCTGCAAGGCGATGCCGACCGCTACTACCGCTCCAACGAAACAGGTTGGTACGTGCAGGATAAATTTCAGGCCCGTCCCAATCTCAGCTTCAGCGCCGGGTTGCGATTCGATTATCACGGAGGCTTGAGAGAAAAGAACGGACGCATTTTCAACTTCGATCCGTCGCAATATAGCTACGACGCAACTTCCGACACGATCACTTCCAACGGATTCATTGTCGCTGGAAATAATCCCGACTTCCCCAGCAAGGGCGTGAGCGATTCCACGTTGACCGGCCGGCAATGGGGACTTGCGCCGCGCGTCGGACTGGCTTGGAGTCCAAGAAGATTCAACGATAAGCTCGTGGTTCGCGCTGGATGGGGACTCTACTACGATCGTGGCGAGCTCTTCACTTACCTCTCCCCCGGATTTGCGTCGGGCGTCATCGCCGGCGGCCCGTTCGGCGTAAACCAGAGCCCGCCGTGGGTAAACTCGCAGCCTTGCAGCCCCTACGGATATTCGTACTGCAGCAACTTCGAGGCACCGTGGGGACCGACGCTGGGAGCGCCTCCCAGCGGGAATCCGGCGGACCTGGCGCTGCCGAATGCCTCCAGCATCGCGACCGGAATTCCGTTGTTCGCATTCGCCGACTACAACCGCAACAACAAACTGCCCTACACCATGAATCAGACGCTCGATCTCCAGTGGCAACCGCGGAATGATCTCGCCAGGGCGAATTTCTCGTTTTCCCGAAGCCTCGTCGGGGTGTAATCCAGCGATTCGTAAAACCCGGCAACAAGCCCGGGGCCCAGTTGTTCCAATTTCCGGAAATTCAAAAGGGCCTTTCGGGGTTCCAACATGGCGGCGAGAGCCGTGGCATAGGGCGCGATGACGAGGTCCTTAGCCGAACCCCGCTTCAACCCCAGGCCGGGCACACCGAAGGTGGAATACCGGAAATCAGGTCCAGGTCCCGGGCGTTATATCCTTCTACTGAGACGCCCCAGGGCGAACCCCGTAAATTCCCGTCATCCATCCGCCGTTCCACCACCCGCCGACAGGTCTGGTCCTAGAGGCTTCCGCTGGGCGTGGTCATGACGAGGGAAGGCATGAGCAGCTACCAGT
>CAVXVD010000043.1:0-24778 GCA_963765015.1 uncultured Acidobacteriota bacterium
TTACCGTGTCAGCCGCTCGGTCTGCGGGCGTGCGCTTTTCAGCCTTATCCGCTGCACCTTTGTCGCGGCTGCGGAGGTAGGCGGCAAAACTGTCCACACTTTCCCCTCGTCGAAGGCGTACTTCAAGAGTTCTTTTTGCTCCTCGTCCGTGTACTTCATTACGAGACGGTGATGGCCGAGGATAATTCCTTGACACGTGTCAAGGGTTTTACATTTCTGCTGTGGACGCGAACGATTGCAAGGTCTCGCGGGTCATGCCTGTCAGCTTTATGGCCTCGTCGTAGGCCTTCGTCTTAGACTTGAAAATCTTCTCCCCACGCAGAATCCACTTAGCGACATCCCATTGATGTTGACTAACCCGGAGCGCAAGGCCCTGCCTCTTCCAGCGCTCAACCTTCGGGTCGAGCGCTGGCGTCTTCGGCGTTTTGTTCTTCGCCGATGTCATGCTTCTGCGGCCTCCCCGACCGGAGGGGGCACGTCGTAATTGGTCTTACAGACGGTACAAAAAATGTGGTCGGCGTTGCGGACCACACCCCAAGGGTCGGGGTCGCCTTGCAAAGTGACGGTTAGGGACTCTATCTGGCTGTTTCCACAGCTTGGGCAGGCATGTTCTGGTTTAACGTGCGTGGTCTCCGCTCACTTTTCCTCCCGGTGCACAACAGGAGATTCTGACGCGAATGAGTCCGCCGTGAAAGTTACGTCCGTGTCAGAGGCGGGGAGGTCTGGGGGGAAAAAGGAAGCTACTTGCCCAGCGAGGGCCGCCATCATGCGCTCGTCAGCTTCTGCCGTCCGGCAATCCATGCGCTGTAGTGTTTCCAACAATTTGCACGCTATCACCGATGAGCATTGCGACGTCCTCGGTCGGCAGCCCGTTGTTGAGGCACCAGAAAACGAACGTGTGCCGCATGCTGTGGCTGGAGAACCGATACGCCTCGCCGTTCTCGTCCTCAGGGCGGCCAGTCACCGAGCTTCGAGAAAAGGAAGCCCCAACTCTGAACCAAGTTGTCGAGGTCACGTTCGCCTGAGGGAACCGCATCCACGAAAAGGTATCGGCCATCGGCGTTGGCTCCCGCCAGAACCTGCTCCATCACATCAGTCTTGATAGTCGCAAATACCGGGTGCCCGGTCTTCGCTCGGTACAGAAGGAGCTTCCAGAACGCCGTCGCTGTTCTGTTGGAATCGGGCCCGCTCGATAGTCACGGCGTCCCTGATGGCCAGTCCCGTCCAGCGCATGAGCACGATGAGCCTCGCAGCTTGCGGCGTTGCTCGTCCGTCGTGCGCCCGTTCACTTTCGGGATGGCGGCCATCAGCGTTTCGAACTGCGCGTCGGTCAGGGCCTTCGGCGTTTGGGAGTCGTCATACTTGAGCTTCACCGCCGACACTTGTGCGACGTTGCGCTGAATCCATCCCATCTCCAGGCAGAACTTGAAGAACCCGATGAGGCGGAATATCTTCTTCGCCCGTGTGTTCTGCGCGCCGACCAGCGAGTTCCGGTAGGCAAGGACGTGCTCGGTCTTGATGTCGCCAAGGTTCACCAGCCCCTTGCCGAGGGCAAAGGCTGAGAAGGCTCCCAATTCGAACTTGAGCTTGGCGACGTGTTTTTCGGTCACGTCCGATTGTCGCTTCGACGTCAGGAAGGTCTTGACGGCGTCCTCAAGCAGAGTCGTCAAGGCGCCTGCGGGAACCGGGGTCGGCTCGCCCTTCGCAGCGGCCTCGAACCCGCCATCAGTCTCGCGTGCCTTCTTCTCGGCGACTTCTCCGTCGCAGGTGTCGGCGGCCACGCGTGGCCCCTCCCTTCGCGGAACCAAGCGAGTTGCTTCGGGCAATCGCAACCGAGGCGCTGTATCGTCCCCGGCCCATTTGCAGTCGGCTTCGATGACGGCTGTAGACTCTGACTTTCGGAACGGCCCGTGCTTTGCTCTGGCGTTTGATTCTGTGCTGAGGGCGGGTGCTGCGGCTGATGCTTCCATGACGAGCCTCCTGAGTGGGTTCCACTAAACTTCCACTTACAGGAGTCTCGCTCTGACGCTAAGTGATGAAAGATAACGGAGGTAACGGCTTTTCTGTTCCGTCCCTCCGGGACTCTTTGCTTTTCTTCGCTTTCCCAGCGCTTACGCGTTGGGCTAACGGCAGCCAATTGTAGTTTGCGGCCGCACAGGAAGATGTCAAGACCTTGTAAACATCGCGCCGGGTAACGATTCGCGGCTTGCCACCGACATCCCCTGATTTACCGCCGATGTGAGTTTCTAGAAAGATGACTTCTGCTATCCTTGCCAATCTCAATTCGGAGGATTAGCACCATGCCTCAAGTAGTTCCTCCCGCCCCTGAGAAGCAGCCGGATACAACCGCGGAAAAAACGCCGGATCAACCTCCGCCCGTCAACGACGCAAGCGGGCCGAATTCAGAAACAGGCGAACCTGTCATACAGACGCCGTTGCAACAGCTCATGTATGGCCTGATCTATCCAGCTGTTCTTGGAACCGGCATTACGATGACAGCGGTCCGAGCGGCGCATCACCATTCGATCGCGAATGCCTTACTCGATCCCTCGATTGAAGTCGGCTTCATCGCCGGACTTTTCTTTTGCGCGTCTTTCGACTCGGCATTCTATTGGCCGCTCGGTCAGAAAGGTCACTACAGGAAATCGGCGTTCGGCATCGATTTTCTGGAAGTGATTCTGATGTTTGTCTGTTTCCACTTCTTGCGGCTGTTCGAGGATCCTAAGGACTTGCTGAAGCCTGACTTGTTTTATGCCTATCTGATGTTGGGCATCGATGTTCTGCTGCAATTCGGCTGGCGCAAGGTGGTTGGACTGGACCCGCTATACCGCTGGCAGTTACGGCTGGGCATAGCAGTTGTCTTATTTGTGGGCTGCTTATGGGGAGACTCGCAATCCTGCGTGAATATCATGATTACTATTGCAGTATCAATCGCGGTGGCGATCTACGTTTTTTTCGATCCACGTTACCCGCGAAAGAGTAATAAGACCCCATCGCCTGCGGGACACTGAGGCTCGCATCGATCAACAGTGCCAGCCTTCGGTCCTGCTTTCTATAACACGACATAGGGCCACTATCCTTTCTCAATGAGTAACATCTCTAGGTAACGTCAAAGGCAGGGCTTATGGCGCGACTGAAGCCCTGCTCTTTCAAAATCAATTCAAACCTGCATTACTACACCAACTAAATTGTGAGGGTCTGCGAATGGTGGTAATCTGCCGACGCGAGTTGGCGGAGGTTCTTATGCGCGCCTTGATTGATTCGACCGGGCTGCCTTGGGCGTTGTCCTACTATTCCATGTTCCCCTTCGAGCGCTCCCGCGACCCAAAAGACGATATGACGTTCACGTCGGCGAATACTGTAGCCCTCCAGCATCCCACGCTGGTTAGTGTGATGAAGGAAATGCTGAAGAGCACCGACAAGGAAGTAATGCTGGTGTCGCATGGGAATGCGGACGGGCTGGTGATGAAAATCTCTGATGACATCCAGCTCAGCGCGGTGGTGAGCGTTCTCAAGTGGCTGCCGACGGCGGCTGATGCGTTCGAACTGATCGATACGAGTTCATCCGTGCCGCACAATAAGGGAATGCTGGACGTTTTGGTGTCAGTGGAAGCAATGCTCGAGGCTCAGGCGGATGAAAGCAATGCCGCTGCCCTTGAGCCCACGATCGCGAGTCGGGCCCTCTCCGCAGCCAATAACGACGTGGCCCAGGCTTGCCACCTCATCCTGCAGGACGTCATCAGTAATACGAAAGTCGTAGTCAAAGCGATGAAAACGACGGATAAAGGATTGCGCGAAGCAGCCCGTGTCACGAAACAAATTCGGGATGCCCAATACTCCCGAATCGAAATACGGGCTTGTAACATCGGGTCAGGCGACGGGATTGTCGCCCTGCGGTCATTTTTTGGAGCCAAACGTCTGATGGCTCCCACCGTTCACACCTTCTACGTTCCCGAGAATGCAACCGACACCTCCCAAGCGCGACTCGACAAGCTCGCGGCCAGCGCGGGACCGCGATGGAGGATGTTCTACGACGGCCCGACAGGAGTACCGTTGCAGAACGTGTACCGTGGGTCCGGACAGCCACCAGTCCGCCGGGGATCATTAAACTTTATGCTGAGCGTTACCCGCATCCAGACTCCGAGATACGCCAGTGAGGCTTACCGGCGGGATGGAGACGCCGTCAAGACTTGGGTCACGAACTATATCCATCCACAAGCGGTTTACTCCGGGATGGGAACCGCATGGGTCGGAGGCCTCGACGCCCCAACGCCGGATGGAGAGCCCTACACCCTGCCACTCGATGACAACTACCGCTCCTTGATCGCCGTGGCGACTCCCTCAGGCGTGGACCGCTGAAGATTCGAGTTCCAGCGTTTGAAAGAGGTTGCGGCGTCGCTATGCTGCTCCGCAAGTAGTAGTGGAGCCACGCCCAGCTGAGCAAGCTACTCCGAATTGAGCGCAGCCCATCTCAATGTCTTTCTGCGGGCAAGACCGCAGAGAGGTTCGCCTGGGTAACTTCCTCCCGGGCGTGCGCCAATCAGATGGCGCGCCGGGAGCAAAGGTTGTGAAAGAGTCTTTTTCCACCAAGGTAGGGCGTGCGAGCCAACTGCCTCCCTGACCGATATAATCTTTGTACCGCATTGCGGAGCACTCGGTGACCGTCATTGACCCCGACCATTGGCGAACGCAGTTCGAGCAGAGTGAATGCGTCACCTGCGTCCTGGATGTAGCCTTCCAAATCATCTATTGCAATCCGGCCTGGGACCGATTTGCCATCGCCAACAACGGGGAGTCAGCCCTGGCCTCCAGAATCTGCGGCACACCGCTATTCCGCTATCTGCCTGGGGTTCTTGAATATCACTATTTGAAGTTATTCGAGCGCGCACGCGAAAAGCACGAACTGGTTACTGCGGAATATGAATGTAACTCTCCGGATGTCTTCCGCAAGTTCCGCATTCACATCTCCCCCATCCCGGCCACTTCGCTGCTCGCGGTTGTGCATTCCCTGCTTGCCCACGGCGATATCCCGTATGCCATTTGTCGCAGCACCGATCATGACTACGGCGTGGGAGAGCTGGTTTCGATGTGCGTCCAATGTCGTCGCACCAAACGCCTTCGCGACCATTGCTGGGACTGGGTCCCGGAATTTCTCCGTACGCCGCCTGCCCGGGTTTCCTACGGCATCTGTCAGGAATGTCTTCGACGCTATTGTCCCGATTCGAGAGCGTAGGCAATGGTGTCACGCCGGAAACGAAGTTGATCGCTTTGCGAACTATCTCGATCTCACTCGTCTGACTAAGCTGATCGAGAAATGCTCCTGCTACAATCCAGTGCGAGGGGGAATTCATGACGAACCTAGGCGGTGTAGTACAGATTTTGAAGAAAGAGCATGAGCGGTTGAGCAAGGAAATGAGTGCGATTCGTGCGGCACTCTCGGCTTTCGGAACGACCTATCTGGACGGAGCAAGGCGGAGCGGCATCTCCGCGACCGGGAGGGCCAGAATCGCGGCTGCCCAGAGAGCCCGCTGGGCGAAATTGAAGGCCGAGAGCGGAAAGCAGAACGGCGCGACGTCCCCGAAGAAGCGAACCATGTCTGCCAGCGGCCGCAAGCGGATTGCTGCCGCGCAACGCGCCCGGTGGGCGAAGGTCAAGGCCGCCAGGAAATCCGCGTAACCGAAAGCGACGTCCTAAAAGCCCAGATTCATCAAGTGAGTCTGGGCATTTCATTTGCACCGGCCTGCTTCGATCACCAAGGATTTGGGATGCCCGGGCGTCAACGGAAGCGCGGGATTGATCAAAAGTGACCAGTAATCGATCGCCAGCCGCGTCAAACTATAAGTGCCAGAAGTGATTCCGCCCGGGTGAAAAGTCCCTGGCTCCGCGTGGAATCGGGCCAAGGTGAACTTATGACGCTGACTGTCGCGGCGATAATCTTCGGAGCGTTCGCAATTCCTCTGATCGTCCTCCTCATCTACAAGAGCACGCTCACGATGCACCGGGATGACCAGTTATTCCTGGATGACGCAAGTTCGCACATGCACGAGGAGCAGACCGAGCTGTTGGCCAAGGTCAACCGGCTGACCATCCCGATGCGCGTGTTCAGCATCGGTTCCGGCATATTCCTGATCGTGCTCGCGTCTCTGTGGTTCTACCAGAAGCTGAACGCATAGGGTGGCAAGCTCGGGAGACGGTAGTGTCAGGCTCGCGCCGTTCGGGCCCGGCGGCGCCGAGCAGGCCGGAGGTTTCTCCTCGAGCGCTTAAAGGACGTACATCCGAAGCATCCACCAGACCAGGAAGATCGCGACGATGGCTCCGAGGATGTGGACGATCCAATCGCCGGCAGTTTTCGGTTTGCCAAAATTGAACATGGGGCCATAGTAGCAGCCCCGCGCCACTGACGTACCACCGCGATAGCGCTTATCCACGCCCCGGCGGGTTATCGCCCCTTCGGAATGCCGTGCCTTCATTTGCGCCGAAGTGTGCAATATTGATCAGCCAAAAGAACTCGCAACGGATACGCTATTCCTACTGTTTTACGAAGGGACGGTCATGGGTTAGTGACTTTCCGTCATTCGACCCTCACGACCCGTTCCATCTCAGGCTGGGCTCATCTCCGAGTCCGGCCTACTTTTTCTTACCAGCTTCCCGCTTGCGGGACTTATTATTCTGTTGTCCGGTGTCGAAATGCCTGTACCACATCATTGGGGGTGAGGCAGGCAACGGGTGATCTCTAGCCAAGAAGATTCTCTGCCCTTAAGGCATCTTCTAGCGGCTGAGGTTGTTTTGCGACAATGCCGGAAATCCCGCCGAGGTATTAGAACAGTATGAAAGTTCGCGCAATTCTGTGGAGTGGAACGATGGCTTATGCCGGATTTCTCCTGACCGGCCAGGGCCTGCGCACTTTCAACAGCTTCTCACTGTCCCAGGGTGCCCTAGGCGCTCTCACAGGATTCTTGCTGGCCATTATGTTCACTCTCAGGGAGAAACGCCGGCGAAGACCCGCGCTGATTACGTATTCCTCCGAAATCCTGCCGAACTGGGACGGTTCCCTCGAAAAGCGCAACCCAGGTACGGAACCGAATCGTTGATCTAAACATGCCCTACGGGCTGGAAGCGAGCAAAATGGTGGCCGCACTGGCGCGCAATGCCCGCCTTCGCACAGTCGGCACACGCAATCTGGTTGCAGCCGCCCTGCACGCCGGCGCCCGGCGATTCTGCAACATCCCTCAAGTGAACCGTTGAGGGGCGGATGAAGCCCCCGCCGTGATTACTGAGCGAAGCCGTCAGCTTGGGTGACGGCCCCGATGGCGACCGTGTGGTCGATGTAGACGCGTCCGGCGTCGAGCGCCTTGCGGTCGAGTTCCAGCAGCGCCAGGTTCTTCACTTTCGATTCCAGCACTTTCATCGCCGTGTCGGACGCGAGACACTCGGTCTCTTCGAGTAGCGCGCCCATTAAGACGATATTGGCCACCTTCGCCGAGCCGAGCTTGTCGGCAATTTCCGAGGCCGGAATACAAACCACCTGCGCTTGCGGAATCGCCAGGTCCTCGGGCAGATGATCGCGGCCGTAAATGATGGTGCCTCCGGGTGCGACCTCGGCGGCAAACTTCCGCAGCGAGATTTCGTTCAGCGCAATCAGAACCTCGGGCCGCGACAGCACCGGTGAGCCGATGCGATCTTTCGAAAGGCAGACGTGGCAGTGCGCGCTGCCCGAGCGCATCTCGGGACCGTAGGAGGGCAGCCAGCTGACTTCCAGGCCTTCGCGCATGCCCATCTCGGCGAGAAGTTGTCCGAGCAGCAGCACGCCCTGTCCGCCAAAGCCGGCAATCTTGATGCCGAGGTGCTGAAAATGATGCTGGCGCCCGTGGACGACGCCTTCACGCGCCACCTTGCGCTCGCCCTCTACTAACTCCTGGACGGTCTTGTGCGGCGGCACGTTGCCGGTGGGAATTTCCACTTTGCGATCGCGGAAGACATTCAGCGGGAAGTTGGGAATCATCTTCTCGCCGATCCACTTGCGCGCTTCGACCGGATCCTTGCCCCAGATGGTCGGGCAGGGAGAGAGAATTTCCACGAAGGTGAAGCCGGCGCCGGCGCGCTGCAACTCAAGCGCTTTGCGGACCGCGCGCCGCGCTTTCATGATGTTCTTGTTGTCCGACAGGGCAACGCGCTCGATGTAAACCGGAGCTTCGAGCGACGCCAGCATTTCCGCCATGTGCAGGGGAAAGCCCTCGTTGACCGGACGGCGTCCCCAGGGCGAAGTGGTGCTGCGTTGCCCGACCAGCGTGGTCGGAGCCATTTGTCCGCCGGTCATGCCGTAGATGGCGTTGTTCACGAAGAAGACGCTGATCTTCTCTCCGCGGTTGGCGGCGTGCACGATTTCCGCGGTGCCGATCGCGGCCAGATCGCCGTCTCCCTGGTACGCAATCACCATCTTGTCGGGACAGGCGCGCTTCAGGCCGGTCGCCGCCGCCGGGGCGCGTCCGTGGGCAACCTGCACGTTGCCCACATCGAAGTAGTAATACGCGAAGACCGAGCAGCCTACCGGGCTCACCAGGATTGTGTCATCCTGTACGCCCAACTCTTGCAAAGCTTCGGCGATCAGTTTGTGGGCGACGCCGTGGCCGCATCCCGGACAGTAATGCGTCTGATGCTTCAGGTCGGATTTTCGTTCGTACTCCGGATAGAAGGCATCCGACTTCTGATGCACGACCTCGTAGTTGTCGGTAGTCGCCTTCGGTGCTTCCAGGATTACGGGTTGCTCCGCCATGATTGACCTCTCATCCCTCAGCGGCTAAAGCCGCCTTGTCACGCCCTCAAAACGCGGCGCTGAAGCGCCGCTCTTTCACCAGTGGAGCGGCGGATGCCCTCGTCCGCCACGATCGGTCCCCGGACGAGGGCGTCCGGGGCTCCACGACTCAAATTGCCACCGTGCACATTTTCCTCGATCTTCGCCAGCAACTCCTCGACGGACGGCACGTTGCCGCCGACGCGGCCGTAGAACTCGATGGGGCGCTGGCCATTCAAGGCCAGGCGAACGTCGTCGACCATTTGCCCGTTGCTGAGTTCGACCACCAGAATTTTCTCCGCCCGCAGCGCCGCCGCCGCGATTTCTTTCGACGGAAAGGGCCACAGCGTAATTGGCCGGAACAAGCCGACCTTGATTCCCTGCTTCCGCGCCAGGTCTACGGCGGAGCGCAGCACGCGCGAGACGATGCCGTAGCCGGCGACGATCAGTTCCGCATCCTCGGTGCGATATTCTTCCCAGCGAACTTCGGTTTGCTGCGCGCGAATGTATTTCGCCTCCATGCGCCGCTGGTGGTTTTCCAGATCGTCGGACTCGAGGAAGATCGAGCTGATCATGTTCTTGCGGGTACCAGCGGTTCCCTTCACGGCCCAGGGTTTCTGCGGAGCGATGATCTCGCGATATTCCAGATCGAGCGGCTCCATCATCTGGCCAACGAATCCGTCGGTCAGCACGATCGCCGGATTGCGGTACCGGTCGGCCAAGTCGAAAGCAAGCACGGTCAGGTCGGCCATCTCCTGCACCGACGCGGGCGCGACCACCAGGTTGCGATAGTTGCCATGACCTCCGCCTTTGACCATCGCGAAATAATCGCTCTGCTCAGGTGCGATGTTGCCCAGCCCCGGGCCACCGCGCATGACATCGACAATCACGCAGGGCAGCTCGGCGCCGGCCAGATACGAAATGCCTTCCTGCATCAGGCTGAGACCGGGTCCCGAGGACGCGGTCATCACTCGGACTCCGGCGGAAGCCGCGCCGTACACCATGTTGATCGAAGCAGTTTCGCTTTCCGCCTGCACGAAGGTTCCACCAACCTCGGGAAGATACAACGCGGCGGCTTCGGCGACTTCGCTCGCGGGAGTGATGGGATATCCGTAATACGCCCGGCATCCGGCCAGCACTGCACCTTTGATGACGGCGACGTTGCCCTTACAGAGCTGGCGCATGTTCTCCTCCAGCTTCGGCTTGATTTTCAGCTTGAAGTTCAGAGTGAGGTTCGGTGATAACAACTTTGGGCAGCACGTGTTTCCGGTACACGACAATGGCGCCCGGCTCCGGGCAGCAATAGAAGCAGATGCCGCAGCCGGTGCAGTCGTGGCCCGTATAGCGGGCCGGATGCACTCCATAGGAACTCAGCTCGGGAGCGAGTTCGAGGCACTTCGGCGGGCACGACTCGACGCATAGCCCGCATCCTTTGCACTCTTCCACATCGATGGTGACATTGCCGCGCGCTTGGCCCGCCATGTTATTTCACCCTCGTTTCGTCCGTTCAACCTCTTAGCTGGTCACGGCAGTCTGCGCCGCGAGGGGATGCTGTCCCCACTTCGTTTTCTCGCAATACTCGTAAAGCTCCGCACGGAATTTCGGATGCGCGATCTCAATCAGCGATTTGGCCCGCTCGCGAATCGTCTTGCCGTGCAGGAAAGCCACGCCATACTCGGTCACTACATAACGCACCAGACCACGCGAAGTCACTACTCCCGCCCCAGGAGCCAGCATGGGAACGATGCGCGAAATAGTGTCGTGCTTCGCGGTCGATGAAATCGCGATGATGGGCTTGCCGCCCTTCGAGCGCGATGCCCCACGCAGGAAATCCACTTGCCCGCCGATGCCACTGTAGAACTGGTTGCCAATCGAATCCGAACAAACCTGCCCGGTCAGATCGACCTGCAGCGCAGAGTTGATCGCCACCATGTTGTCGTTGCGCGCGATCAGTCCGGGATCGTTGGAATACGCTGTCGGATGGAATTCGAAAATCGGATTATTGTCGACAAACTCGAACAGGCGCTTGGTACCGAGCGCAAATCCCAGGATGATCTTGCGCGGCTTGAAGTTCTTGCGCGCTCCGGTGAGAACTCCGGCTTCGATCAGCGGAATTACTCCGTCGGAAACCATCTCGCTGTGCACGCCGAGATCCTTGCGGTCCATCAGCATGGGCAGGATCGCATCGGGAATGCCGCCAATTCCGGTCTGCAGCACGCAGCCATCGTCGATCAGGCCAGCGACATTGCGCGCAATCGCTACATGCAGGTCGGTGAGCTCCGGCTTCTTCAGAGCGCACAACGGGCGGGAGGATTCGACGACGGAATCAATGTCGTTGACATGAATGAAGCTGTCGCCGTAGGTGCGCGGCATATTGTCGTTGATCTGCGCCACCACGTGACGCGCCACCCGCGCGGCGGTCAGCGTGGTATCGACCCCCACGCCAAAGCTGCAGTAGCCATGGGAGTCGGGCGGGGAGACTTCGATCAGGGCGACATCGATCGGCATCTGGCCGCTCTCAAACAATCCCTCGATCTCGCTGAGATAGATGGGAGTGTAGTCGGCGCGGCCATCGTTGATCGCCTCGCGCACGTTGGCGCCGATGAACATGGCGTTGTGCCGGAAGTGTCCCGCCATGGACGGGGCGACATAGGGCGCGCAGCCCATCGTCATCATGTGCACGATTTCTACGTCGGAAAGGTCCGGCCCGCGGCGCATCAGCGCCTCGACCAGGGTTTCAGGCTCGGCGCAGCCGGGCTGAATGTAGACGCGCATGCCGGACTTGACGCACCCCAGCGCCTCGTCGGCCGTCTTCAACCGCTTTTTGTATTCCATCTCCCACGACATCGACATCCTTCTCCGCTCCCCTAGAAAGCCCGCAGTGCGGCAGGTTCCCGCGACGCCCGGGCGATTTCTTCTTCATACCCCACCACTGCATAGTAAATCGCCCGATCGAAGAACATCTCCAGCATTTGCAGGAGTTCGAGCTCTCCCATGATCTCGACCGCGCGGTCCATCACGGCCTCACTCTGGAGGAACTCCCATAGATTTTCCTTGACCAGAACGATGGCCTGGACGACTTCGCTGAGCGGCACCTTCTGTTGCGCACGGCGCCTGCCGATTTCGCGGTAGCGCTGCTCGGTGTCCAGTTCGTTCTTGCCCAGCAGCCACTCGCCCAGGTGACGGTAGATCTCGTAAACGCGCTCCCGCAACTCCTGCGCGGAGATGTCACGAAAATGCGTGACCTGGGAACTGGCCTGGACTTTCTGTTCGAGCCCGGCGGCGAGCGCATCGGCATGCGACTCGATCAGGCGCACCAGCCTGTAAGAGAACATCATACGCACCCCCTCGTCTTCGTCCGAACCCCGGTCGCGAGTCGTGCCGGCTCGCGCACCCGCCGTCACACCCCCAGTTTCACGACGGCGTCCTGATTGCTCCAGCCCTCGATCGGCACCTTCACGGCTTCGACCGTCGGTTCCAGCGTCTGCGGCACCGTGATGGCGCGCGAAATCATGCACAGGGATTTGGCGCGGCGCAGCAGGTTCAGGCCAGCCTCGCGTTGCTCCTCGGAATGCACGGTCAGCCTCGGACGAAGCAGGATTTCGTTGAAACTGCAGCCTGCAGTCCGACTGCGGCGGACACTGCCCTCGATCTCCACTTCCAAGTCGGTATAGTCAAACTTCGCGCTGCGCGCCACGTCGTGGAAGGTTGTGGTGAAGCAGCCTGCCAGCGCACAAAGCAACAGCTGCTCCGGAGTCCAGCGGCCCTGGAGACCGCCTAGTTCGGCGGCCTCGGAAAAATGGATCGTGTTGGGGGAGGACTCGCACTTGGCGAGTCCAGTGCGGCCTGAGGTCCACCAGGCCGAAACGCGATAGGTATATTCTGCAGCCATTTTTAGACTCCTGACACCCTCCCAGAGAGCGCCCTTCCCCGTTTCAAGACGATAGCGAGAAGATCACGGTGATCGTGGTCTCCACTTCCACCGGTTGCCCATTCAGCAGATATGGTTTGTAACGCCACTGCTTGACTGCCGCGATGGCGGCCGGCACCAGCATGGGGTGCCCGCTGACCAGCGTGAGGTTCTGGATTGTCCCGTTGGTATCGATCACAGCGCTCAATACCACTTCGCCCTGTACCCGTGCCGCTCGCGCCAGGGTCGGATAGGAGGGCTCTTCTTTATGAACGAGCAAGCCCTTGGTTACGCCCTGAGAAATGCGCACGCGCTGCGGCGTCACCGGAATAAACTTGGGAACCGCCCCGAGGTTCGAAGTCGCGCTGACGATTCCGCCAATCACGCCTCCCAACTGCCCGCCGGGAATGCCTCCGGGTACGCCTCCCACGACTCCGCCCGTCGCGGCCATCGGCGGCGGCGCGTCGTCTTCCTTGATCATCTGAATTTTCTGTGGAATCTTGGTCGGCGTGCGCAGTTCCCCGTTGTTCAGCATGTCGGTCTGGATCTGGTGGACGATTTTCTCCGGCACGGCCGCGGCCGGAGGAGGCGGCGGGGGTGGAGGCGGAGGTGCCACCAGGAACGTCAGCAACTGAGCCTTGGGCAGGTCTTCGGTAAAAATTAACGGAATGACCAGCATGACGCCGATGGCCACGCAATTAAAAATGAATGATGTCGTAGTCGCCACAGCCTTGCGCTTATTCTGTGCGCCAAATTCCAACAGGCTGTCGGAAAACATGGGCCGCGGCGCAAACGTGGATTCGGTCAGTTCCTTCCGTGGCAGGACCGCCGCACCCGGGCGACTTGCCGGCTTGACTTCTTTTACCTCTGGTTCATGAATTTCAGCTGTGCCCATCGGAAACCTCCCTGCCTTGCCCTCGACGCTATTTGCCGAGCGCCGGAGGATGCGATCAGCGGCAACATCACCGCTATCTCCAAGGACATCTTCAACTAAGCGGCAGGCAGGGCAAATGGCCCTCATCACGGCTGTTCGTGATCGAAATCACGGAAATGTGATTTCCCGCAAACCAAAGTAACCGCGGGAGATGTTGGCGGGAACCGCCGGACTGTGGCTAAAGCCGGGCGCGGGGAGGAGTACGAACAAGAAGCAAAACCAAGACCATCGCCGCCCAGGCGGGACCTTGCCTGAGGTTGGGAGGCTTCCCCGCTCGTCGGCGTCATGCCGACCGTAGCCGTTTTTCAGGCGGAGGGACGGATCTCCCCCGATACAGGTGTCTGCAGGATGGAGATTGCTCGGCCCGATGGAAAAATTGCGGGCCCGCGGGATGACGACTGACTATTTGGGGCCTGAAACATTCAACCGCGATCCAGCGGCACTCATCTTCTTCGGTGGCGATTGACGCACTGCGTCAGCATGTCGTTGGCGATCGCCGTTTCGGCCAGGACGCCTTGCGGAGTGACTCCCGTCTCGATGCCCTCTGCGCCAGTGCATTTCGACAGGCGGGTGAGGTCCCACGACGAAGTCACTTGCGAAAAGAAGAGGTAGGCCTGGGCCGCCGATGGATTCAGTCCGTTATCGCAAACCCATCCCGAGATCGTGGTATTGGGATAGGACAGATTGGCCGAGTCCTGCACCACGCTCTGAGCGGTCCAGCTGGAGTTGGTGGTTTGTGAGGTGGGTCCCGGAGGCAGGCACTGCTGCCCGGTCCATCGCGTGAGCGAGCTGATTTCTCCGCCGACATACTGCGGATCGTCTTCAAAACGGTCGCCATCGGTGGGCAATATGGTGATCTTGTCCGCTTTTGGTACCTCGCAACCTTGCGTGATGTCGGAGAAAACTGGCCCGACCGAAAGTTCCGCGTTGTCTAATTCCGTGTCGAGACCATACCAAGCGAGAGAGTATCCGATCCCGGAGGAGCCTGCGGAAATTCCTTGCGCGCAATAGATGCCGCCGCCCTCGCGGTTATAGAAGTAGTCGAGCACGGTAGCGGGCCGGCAGGCTGTCGCCCGAATATCGTTGGCTCCGTCTTCCCAATCCGAG
This sequence comes from uncultured Acidobacteriota bacterium, assembly GCA_963765015.1. GTDB lineage: Bacteria > Acidobacteriota > Terriglobia > Terriglobales > Acidobacteriaceae > Sulfotelmatobacter. The sequence goes on from CAVXVD010000043.1 coordinate 14,743, forward strand.
GCAAAGGCGAATTGCGCGATGCCAAATCCGCGGCTCTGATATTCCGGCACTTCCGTGGTACCGCCGGGCGCCGTCCCCCCAGAGCCGCCCATAAGCGCGATGGTTCCAGCCGGACCAGAAGAAATTCCGAGAGTCACGCCAATGTCGGGAACATTGGGGCACGACACGACGGCCGAAAAGCAGCTGGCGCCCGAGGCATATTGCGGGGAGCAGGCCGTGGGCTTCACACTGGAAACCTTGCCCAGCGGAAGAGCCACGTGGGCATTCGCGTCTCCGCTGGTGCGGGCGCGCGCGACTTGCGCCGGGCTCGCTACCGCGAAGAACAGGCACATCAGGGATAGGGTCATAAAACGCAAAGGCTGGAAACCGGTCATCGCTTTCTCCGAAGCTTTCTTCGAGACTTCTCCGCGACCTCAGGGTCCCGGTGAACGCTCGATTGAGAGCTCTTTCCGGACATTTCCCACGACTGTCCGAAAGGCGTTTGGGGGGAACGAACAGGGGTGATGAGCTACAAAAACGCTCTCCCGCATTGCTCAGAACCATACGATCTCAGGGACCAAGTGTCAAGCCCGGAAGGCTTAATCCTGCTCAGTTTCTGGGCAATTATTAAAGCTTTGTAACAAGGATTCAACGGACTCAAAATCGACTGGGCGATCAAGTCCCCGCGGCCTCAAGCGAAACCATGCGTTTTATGGACGAACCTCAGCATTGTCAACCGACACCACGGTGCACGCTTCGTTGTTTTGTGCCGTCCGCTTGCAGCTCTCCAGAGCTTTCTTGCGAGCTTCCTCGGTGGTTATTCGCGCCACGGACAAGCCGAAAGAATGCCCGGATGTAGCGAAGGCCTTGTGGGGACCGAGCAGCAGGTAGCTCTGGAAGGCGTGCAAGCCCTCTTCGCTCAAACCGGCGGGAGGAGGAACGTCGGCCGGCTTAATCTCGGGTAGTGGTTCTGCGAGCGTCGTCAGATTTTGCGCCTTGAGAAAATCATCCACCGTAGTGGACCATGCCTCAACGTGACGGAACAGAGAATGACCATCTTCGCCGATGGGAGGCGCGAGCACGAACTGATCCTGACCTCCCTGGGAACGAAAGGCTGCGTCGAACTTTTGCGCCAGCTCCGGCCAGAAAAATTTGTCGTTTTGCGCGTAGATCCAGAGCATGGGCGTCCGCGAATGCTTGCCGAAACTGCGGTAGGCGCGGATGAGATCCCCCTGATTGCACACATCGTGATCCGACTTTGAACCCCGTCCTCCGGCAAAGTTGATGGCCGCCACCAGGCCGGGAGGTGCCTTCGCGGTGAGGGCGACCGTTGCCAGCCCTCCGGTGGAAACTCCCATCGCGACAATATGCGTAGCATCCACCTGAGGTAAGCCGCGGGCATATTCGATCGCCATGCGCAGATCCTCGGCAGAGTATTCTCCGGCGGCTTCGTAATCGGTTTGAGGGCACCGGCCGGCACGATGTGAATCAGATTCGCCGCCGGACGCTCCATAACCGCGACGGACCACTACCAGTGCGATCCATCCCCGGCGGGCAAACCACAGGGCCTGAGGAAGCTCCTGCCAGGGTGTCACCAGGGCATGGTCTTCGGTCTTGCGCGAGGATCCGTGCGTGATCACCACGAGCGGATGTTTGCCGGGCAGTTCTGCATAGACGAGCACCGCATCCAATCCCGATCCTGCCATAACCCAGGGAATCATGACCTCGCGTTCAACGTAGCGCTGCGCCTGGGCACAGGTCGCTAGTGTCAGCAGAATCGCCAGCCAGCGAGGCGATGAACGCGCTAGATTTTTCATCGTAAGATGATATGCGAAATCGGAACGGTCTGGCCTACGGAAAGCGGTTGGATGGAGCCGTGATCGATGCAGCGTGGCGGGCTCGCCAGCGCCGACTTGCAACGCGGACTTCTGCCGACCTGACAATTAAAACAAGCTGGAAGTGCTTGAAAAGATGGAGCGGGAGACGGGGATCGAACCCGTGACATCCAGCTTGGGAAGCTGGCGTTCTACCGCTGAACTACTCCCGCCTGACAGGCCTGCTTAGAACGAACTTTAGCTTACCATTCCCGATCCGCAGTCACAACCGCTGTGTTGGCCCGATCATGGGTCCGATTGAATTTCTTAAACTGGTCGGAGTCATCCCGATGGACCGCGTTTTCTCCAGCGGTCCGAGGGATCTCCCTTTGGCAGGTAGTTTGTTGCGCGGGAATCCCTCACTCCGCCTGAAAAGCGGCTCCGCTCGGGATGACTTCGATGAAGTGGAACAGCACTCACTGTTTTTCAATCGGCTGAGCGGTCGTGAAATTCATCTACCTTTCGTGATTTAATAGTCCGCCGGTAGGACAATCTGGTTTTCATTGTGGAGAACATGGGTTTCTCGAAGACAGCCGCCTCGCGCCGCAGGTTTCTGCAGAACGCTGCAACGACTGGGGCCGTTGCTGCATTGTATCCAGCGCTGGGCGCGGCCCGTTCCATCACCCAACCCGTCGCCCAACCCGTCGAGGCTCCTCCGGAGGTCAGGCCGTTTGAGCTGGATGAGATTACGATCCCGGAGTTGCAGGAGGGGATGAAGTCCGGCAAGTTCACGGCCCGGTCGCTGACCGAGAAATATCTGTCGCGGATCGATGAGATCGACAAGCGCGGGCCGGCGGTGAACGCGATCATCGAACTGAATCCCGACGCACTCTCGATTGCCGCTGCGCTTGACGAGGAGCGCAAGGCTAAAGGGCCGCGCGGGCCGCTGCATGGCGTTCCGATCCTGATCAAAGACAACATCGCCACGGCGGACCGCATGATGACCACGGCAGGATCGCTGGCGCTGGTGGGATCGAAGCCGCCGAAAGATTCGTTTGTGGCCGAGAAGCTGCGCGCGGCGGGTGCGGTCATTCTGGGCAAGACTAATCTCAGCGAGTGGGCCAACATCCGCTCCAGCCATTCGGTCAGCGGATGGAGCGGGCGTGGCGGGCTCACGCGGAATCCGTACGCGCTCGACCGCAATCCCTGCGGGTCGAGTTCGGGCACCGGTGCAGGGGTATCGGCGAACCTCGCGGCTATCGGAATTGGCACGGAGACGGACGGGTCGATCGTGTGTCCGTCGTCATCGAACGGGCTGGCAGGCATTAAACCGACGGTGGGGCTGGTGAGCCGTGCGGGGATCATTCCCATCTCGCATAGTCAGGATGGCGCGGGGCCCATGTGCCGGACCCTGCGCGATGCGGCGATTCTGCTGGGCGCGCTGACGGGAGTGGATCCGGACGACGCGGCAACGGCGGCGAGCGCCGGTAAAGCGCAGACCGACTATGCGCAATATTGCGATCCCAACGGATTGAAGGGCGCGCGGATAGGCGTGGCCCGCAAGTATTTTGGCTTCAGCGACGCGGTCGATGCGCTGATGGAACAGGCCCTCGACGTGATGCGGAAACAGGGCGCGACGCTGATCGATCCGGCGGATGTCGAGACGCTGGGCAAGTTCGACGAGAGCGAGTCGACGGTCTTTATGTACGAACTGAAGGCCGATCTCAATGCTTACCTGGCCAAACTGGGTCCCGGAGCGCCGGTGCGCACGCTGAAAGACATCATCGACTTTAACGAGCGCAACCGCGATAAGGAGATGCCGTACTTTGGACAGGACCTGTTCCTCAAAGCGCAGACGAAGGGGCCTCTGACGGACAAGGAATATCTGGACGCGGTCGCCAAGAATCATCAACTGGCCCGAACAGAAGGCATTGACGCCGTCATGGACAAGCACCAGCTCGATGCGCTGGTGGGACCGACCGGCGGTCCGGCGTGGATTACCGACCTGGTAACGGGCGATCACTTTAGCGGAGGAAGTTCGAACTCGGCTGCCGTGGCGGGGTATCCCAACATCAATATCACTGCCGGCTCTATCTCGGGTCTGCCGGTGGGTATCTCGTTCTTCGGACGGGCGTGGAGCGAAGCTACTTTGATCAAGATCGCATACTCGTTTGAACAAGCGACCAAAGCGCGGAGGACGCCGCGATTTTTGCCATCGATCGGCGCGGAGTAGTTACCGGGGCAAAGCCGTTGCCGGAGTAACATAGTGCGCAGGGGCGCGGAGGTTGAGTATGGCTGAGCTCCGTAGTGGCGCATCTTCCCTCTTGTTCTATTGGTTAACTTCAATCGCGGTATCCTGCCTGGCGTTTTGTTCCTTCGCCCAAGGTCAAATCCTCAATTTGGATCAGGAGATCGACATCCACGATCTGCCCGCTTTGACGGCGCGATCGCACGATCCGTCGGATGTACTGCGGAGCTCGCTCGCAATTGCCTTCCATGACAAAGAAGTTTGTTGCGGCAAAGACTCCGCATTGGAAGACACGGTGGCGGCGGCCGATCCCGGTTCCCTGAAAGAAATTGCCACGAAATTGACGGGGCGCCACTTATTGAACGATGGCCGGCCGATCATGGTCAAGGCGGACTATTTCGGCCCCGAGGCGATGGGCGCGCCCCAACTGATTCGCGCCATTCTGGACAATCACCCGTTGCTGACGAAATGGAATTCCCATTTCTATGTGGTCCGCGGAATCGTCTACCGGTGGATCGGGGATGACTCCGGAATGACGACCTTGCTCATGAAGCTTCTGCTGGTGGACCCGCGCTATTCGGATTCGAAGCGCGAGGTTACTTTCACGCGTGGAACCGATGATGCGGACAAGATTCAGGGCTTTCTGTTGGTGACATCGGCTCCGCAATAGCCCCCATTGCCATGAAGACTTAGCTCAAGGTGGCTCATCGGCATTCTAATTTTTCTGCCTCCAACTACCCTCCGTGTTAGCCTTTGAGTTATGAGGGGGTATTAATGACCAACCTGAACAAGGTAGTTTCCTCCCTGCGCAATGAGTATTTCCGTCTCGAAAAAGAGATGGACAGGGTGGGGAAAGCACTAAATGCACTCGGCCACGCGGGTGGCACTAAGCTCAAGAAGACTACACGTACCTTGAGCAAGGAAGCCCGCAAGCGGATCGCCGATGCGCAACGACTACGCTGGGCAAAAGTGCGGAAACAAGCTGCCAAGCTGGTCAAGTCGTAACTGCAGTAATTTTTCGTAAGCACCCGCAAACGGCCTCGTTCGTGACTCGCTCCAAAGATTTGCGAATGGGGCCGTAAGCGAAAGCCTTCTGGCTCCCGTCTCATGCCGCTACGACAAACTGCGATTCCGCTCGCGCGCCTCCTGGCTTTTCCAGTTGCGTTTCTACTTCCCCTGATATTCACCGGAACATCCGTGGCACAGTCCGTCACGTTGGATGCGCTTGTGAAACCTTCTACTGTAGTAATGAAGGATGGGAAGCCCGTTCCATTCGCGTTGCATGGATTCATTGAATTCAAGTCTCTCTCCGAGCTATTCCCTTACATTGAGTCGCAGACGCGACGCTGGCCGGAGAGTCGCGATTTCGACGACGGCCTGCGGCAGCGATTGGGGCGCGAACTACTGCGCCGCGGGGTTGAGAGCCGAGTGATCTCGATGGTCGATGAGCGTCCGCTCGAAGCGCTCATGACTCATACCGCTGAGGAATTGAAGCAGGCCCTCGCCCGGGTCAAAGAACCGGTCCCGCCGGGCTATGCCGAAGCTTTTATCGCGTTGCAGGAGAAGTGGAAGCATGCGATCAATTGCTGGAGCGCGGCTCCGTCGATTTCCGCACGGGTGCTGTCGAATTGGTATCCCATTGAAGAAGGCATCGATCTTTACGGCACGACTTACGACTCGACCGAGCACTTCTGGCAGGCGGTGAAGTATCACCCGGACGTGACCGTCGGTGACTTGGTGGAGTTGCTGGTTGCTTTCCAGCAGAAGGATTGGGGACCGTGGCTCGCCCGGCTCGATGGGGATCCGAAGCTGTATCTGCCGAACGCGTACGCGGTGGAATTTCTGCGCCGCAACCTCAACCGGGAACGGCTGGAGTGGTTTCGGAGTCAACTGTCTGCGCATGGACTCGAAGCCCACAATCGTGCCCGCGCGGTCCAGCAACGGAACGGGGCGGCATTCCGCTTCAGTGCGTTCGAAGAGAAAGTTCTGTGGGGCGATCTGGCGGACCTGTTTCAACTGGTCTACGTTTTTTCTCCCGACGAAGATCCAATCCGGGGAACGCTCGCCGGACGGCACTTTGACGGCGTCTATCTCGGAGAGCGCAAGATGGGGTTCATCAGCGAAGAATTCCGCGGGTTGATGCTGGAGATATGGCGGGTGAAATATTTGAAGATGGCACGCTTCCGCGAAGTCATCGCGTCCATTCCGGAAGAAATCCGGCTGGAGCATTTTCTCAACGATGGAGATTCGCCGGATATCCCGATCCCGATTTATGTGGGGTATCTGAATCAGATGCGGGAGTTGGCGAGAAACAAAACAGCCATTCACAACTGAGGCGCAGATAACACATTTGAGATATTGGCTGTTCTGCGTAGCTTAGTCCTTCGAGTTTCGCTCCGTTGTTCGGCAATCTCAACGGGGTTCCGGCTGAAGCAAGACTGTGGTATATTCTCTCCCGCCGCTTCAGGGAATTCCACCTTTTCAAACTTCCGTCGCCGAGGTATGTCATGGGCTGGGGAGAGATCGATGCATATTTTGGCTCGCTTTGTGTTGGGCTGCCGACGCGGGGAACGCAGTCCAATCCCGTCGTCGGGAACAGCCGCTGGGACGAGTCCGATCTGGCGGAAAAAATAGCGTACGAGCTCTTCAAGAAAGATTTCAAGGACCGGTACGGGGACAAATCTTTTTTTATAAGCCAATACGCCGCCGCTGGTAGCGGACAGGACTCCTACCGCAGCGTTTCCTCCGACGATACAGACATTAACTTCGTCCTCGATGCCATGGCGCAGAACTTTCGAAACTGGAGATCGGTCACCAACCCGAACTCGAGCCAGGGCTTCCGGAAGCCCGATGGTTTGGCAATCTCAAGCCGGCAGCGCGGAAGAGTCTGGATCGAGATGATTGAAGTCAAACCGGCCGCGGGCTCCTACAACAAAGGCAAAATGCAATTGGGCACGGCGTTGAACCAGCTCCGAGACAGCCTCAGGCTGCATCAGGACGAACTGCTTCGCCAGTACGTCGAAAGTGAAGATCCGAACGATTACGACATCAAGGGCTCGCCATTCGCGCCGAAAACAAAGGACACGGTATGGCCCTTGTTTCCGCAGCGAGCGATGGTCAATGGAAGACCGAGAGGCAAGTTGAGCTGGATTTGCTTCAAGCCAACGATCCGGAAACTGGGCGTCGCGGGCGGCGACAATGACGGGGTCATCCAGTACGAGATTCACTATTTGGATTTGCGCGAGGGAGCGAGGGTTCTGCAGCAGCTCCCGAAAGATGTGTGGCGTAAGCTCCGAGCCGCTTACATGGCCGAGCGAGCCGTGGCGGCCACTGGCCCGTCGGCCTGGTGGGTGAATTTCCGGAAAACAAATCAGGCCGACGCGGACAAATTGCGAGACATGGCATTGCTGGTTTCAGGGACGGCGCTGCTGGCCAGCATCGCCCTGATGCTCTTGTTGGCTCCAGAGGCTGCTCTCCCCATCGTATTCGCCGAAGAGGCAGGGGTCATCGACGGAGCGTTGGTGGAAGAGACCTTGGTCGGAGGCAGTTACCGCGTGGCTCCACAGCTGGTACGTGTAGCCACACAGGCAACGCAAGAGATCACCGAGGAGGAAGCTATTCGGGAATCCGTCCGGTTCTCGGCAATGCGATGATAACTCCGGTGAATCAGTCAGACTAAGTCCAGCGGAACCACTTCAGCGCCAGTAGGAACGAAATTCCACCCCAGAGCACCATCACCAGCAAACGCGGCCACTGGTGCAGGATGGGTGTGCCCTCAAGGATGCTGGCGCGCAACGCGTCGTTGAGCGCCGTGAGGGGCAGCGCTTTGATCAGCGGATGGATGATGGAGGGGAAGCGCTCGTAGGAAAAGAAGACGCCGGAGAAGATCCACATCGGCATCATGACCAGGTTGATGAGGCCGCTGACACTCTCGATTTTTTGGGCACGGCTGGCAGTCAGCAGGCCAACGCCGCCGAAGGTGAGCGAGCCCAACCCGGCGATGAGCGCGATGGAGCCGATCGATCCGAGGACGCGCATATGGAAAAAGAGTGCGCCAAAGGCGAGCAGCAAGCCTACTTCGATGATCATCAGGATCAGCCGGCTTGAGGCCAGCGCGAGCAGAAAATCTCCGCGGCGCATGGGCGTGCCCACGAAGCGTTTGAGCAGCTTACGCTGCCGCATGTCGACCAGCGCGAAGCCGATGCCCCACATGCCGGAGTTCATCAGGTTCATGCCAAGCAAGCCGGGGATGAGGAAGTCGATGTAGCGCGAGCCGGGCTCCGACGAAGTGACGGTGGTCGTGGCGACGGCATCTTTGCGTCCGGCCGCGGCTTGCAGTGCATCGTTCACTTCGGCCTTGGCCAGTACGCTTTCCGGACGCGCGGGATCAAAGCGATAGGCGAAGCCTTGCTTGGCGTCGGGCTCGATGACCAGATCGAATTTGCCGAGGCGAAATCCCTGGCGAGCCTGCTCGGCATCGAGCACATGGATCTTGAACAGGTCGTGTTGCGGTGAACGCGCGAGCAGAGCTTGCGCCTCCGCGGAGCCGGCGCCTTCGACGATGGCGACGGACACAGCGTCGCCCGGCTTGTTGCGGAAGGCAATGCCCAGGCCCAGCGCAAGCAGCAAGCGGGAATACGAAGACCCAGAAGACGACCTCGGGCTCGCGCTTGAGCTCGAGCATGCGCGCCATCAGCAGATGGGAATAGCCGGACCAGCGTCCGTTGCGGCGCGGGGGAGCGGTCTTTTCTGGCTTAACCGGGATTTCCTGGGCGATGCTCATAAGCTCTTGGATGCGGTTTCGTTCGTGCCGTCCCTACGGGACTCGGTTCCACATTCTTAACGCGACCCAGGACTTCCGTCGTGGGCTATCCTATGTCGCCCCTACGGGGCTCGACCATTGTTTTCTACCGGGACAACCCACGGCTTGCGCCGCGGGCTGCATTCTTTCGCCGCTTTGCGCCTTTAAGCGGAAGCGAACGTCGTAGCGTTGCACATCGAAAAAATAATAGAAACATAAACGCAATGACTATCGCCTTCGGCGACCTCGGACAAATGCGTCCGGGGCTACATACTCTCTATCGCGCTCGCGGTTTCCACTTGTTCAGGAAGTCCGCCAGATATTCCGGCGAAAGGCCGCGCGCGTCCTCGACCTCACCGTTCTTCTGGCTGATCAAAACCTTTCCCTCGGGATCCACGACCGCCATTACGGGAACGCCCTTGCTCAACGAAACATCGAATTGCTCGGCCACGTCGGCATTTTTCTTTCCGTCCGGACCAATATCAACGTGCACCACTTCGTAGCTCGCGTCGATGATCGGCGCCAACTCTTTGCTGTGGAATGCCAGGTCGAGCACGTGGCAGTCGAAGCACCAGTTCGCGCCGAAGACCAGCAGCAGGCGCTTGTGTTCTTTCGCGGCTTTCTCTTCGGCCTCTTTGATCTCGGCGTGCGCGTCGACCGTTGCCGGATAGAGATCCTTCTTCATGTCGGCGGGCTGCGCCAGGCGCGGAGCATCGGTGCGCTCGGCATAGACCAGTCGCCATTGGTCGCCTTGCTTCTGCCACGTCTGATCGTCGGTGACCTGGACGGTTTGGCCGCTCGGCAATCCGCTGACGACATCGGCGCGAAAGATGACATTCGCGCGAGTGGGACGAACGATCAGTCGCACGATCTCAACTTTTATGGTGCGCGGCTTGAGGCCAAGCCAGAAACTCGTATCGGCGTCGGCGGTCTGCATCACGGTCTTGATCCGCATCTTCGCAGCAGGATCGGTACTGTACATGGCTTTCAGCGCTGATGCGTCACCCGCAAGCACCGCCGCCTTCCACTGCTCGAAGGGAGGAAAGGTTTCCGGTACATCCGACTGTGCGACAGAGACCGCCAGCATCGCCAGCAACAGCAGGGTCAAAGCAACGGCTCTCGCAGCGAGATTCATAACACTCCTGTACCTAATCTTCACAATGCCAACCGTCAGGTTCACGAAGACATCTTACG
>CAVXVD010000044.1:0-24960 GCA_963765015.1 uncultured Acidobacteriota bacterium
ATTTTATCGGTGACTTAAAAGCGAAAGGCCGCAACAAACAATACATTGCCGAATTTGAAAACCGGCTCGTGTTGTTGATGGAGCAATGCGGATGGCATTTGCCGCAAGACATGACGGCTGACTCGTTTGTTCAATGGCGAAGCTCCCACACCAAAGCACCGAAGACGCTGAATGAATATCTGATTTGTGCCAAGGGCTTCGCGAAGTGGCTGATGGACCAAGGGCGCATTGCAATTAATCCGCTGGCTTTGGTGCGGAAAGTCGAGACGCGCGGGCGGGAAGTGCGTCCCCGCCGCGCCTATGATGATTCTGAATTTGCTGCACTGCTGTCGGTGGCCGGCTCACAACGTATCGTTTATTTGACAGCGGCACTGACGGGCATTCGGCACGGCGAATTGGAAGAACTTTGTTGGGGTGATATCAATTTGATTGGCGAGAAGCCGTCCGTCATGGTGCGGGCATCGGTTAGCAAGAATCACAAGCAAGCGTGTCTGCCGCTCCATCCTGTCCTGGTTGAAGCGCTGAAAAAATTCCGGCCTGCAAACGCGGCGGCGGGTGATTTGGTGTTCGAGGGGCTCGTTCCCCGGTCCCCAATGTTTAACGAGCATTTGCAAGCGGCCAAAATTACAAAGGTGGACACGCAGGGGCGGGTAGTGGATTTCCATTCGTTGCGGCACACCTTTTGCACGAATCTGCACCGTGCCGGGGTGTCGCAACGTGAGGCGATGGAATTAATGCGGCACAACGATCCGCGCCTGACGGCGACCACATACACGGATACCTCGTTGCTGTCGTTGCGGAGCGCAGTTCAAAAAATCGGATTTTCGCCCTCCCCAATAGCCTCCCTTTTTTCAGGCGCAGAGGGACATTTGCTGACGCCGCCTGTCGCAAAAGCTGCGAGTGTGAAAAGCGATGAAACACCTGTAAACAAAGGTGAATTGACGCTGTTTGACGCGGCCTGTCTCGTCCTGACGAATATTCAGAGATGGTGCGCGATACAGGTTTCGAACCTGTGACCCCCACAGTGTCAATGTGGTGCTCTACCACTGAGCTAACCGCGCATCCAAGCGGATGATCAGTTTCAAATTTCCGCCGCTTTTTGGCAAGCTCGAATTGCCGCGCGATAAAATCAATTTCAACTTTGAATCCGCCGCGCCGAATTGCTACGTTGCCGCCATGTCACGCAAGGCGTCTGATTCGCACCACGGTTTGAACGACGTCATCGGCTTCGCGCTGCTGGCGGTGGCGGTGCTGCTGCTGGTAGCGCAATGGTCATTTGACCCGCATGACCTAAAAGGGTTGATTCTTCCAGCAAACAATCCGGCGCACAACTGGATTGGCCCATTCGGCGCGCGCATTGCCTATTATGCGACGTTTTCCATTTTTGGACTTGCCGCCTACGTTCTTCCATTTTTGATTGCCGCGTTTGGCGTCGGCTACCTCTGCAATTTTCTTACCTACCTGCGCGAGCGCCGGCTCTGGTTCAGCTTGTGGTCGGTCGTTTTGATTTTTTCGCTGTCCGGATTGCTGTCCATGATGGATGGATTACTAAAGCCGCTGTGGGAAAATGTCCGGGCGCCCGGCGCGGGTGGCTGGCTCGGCCAAACCCTGTTTGATTCCAAATTGTTCGGCTATGACTGGGGGTTTTGGATGTTTGGTTCGGTTGGCGCGACGATTGTTTATCTGGCGCTTTGCTTCATCAGCCTGTTCTTTCTGACCAATTTCCGGCTGGGCGAATGGATTCGCGGAGTTTTTGCGGGAAAAAAATCCGCCGCTGTTGAATCGGAACCGGACGAGGAGAGCGCCCTGGACCGCCGCGCCCGCGAACTCGAAAGGCAGGCGAAGCAATTGCAGGAGCAGGTCGCGCGCTCCGGCCTCGGCGCAGACATGAAGCCGGTGCCCGAACCGACCGTCCGCGATTTGAGCGTCCCGCAAAACAAGGGGCGCTACCGCAAAACCACCTTGCCCGAACCGCCCAAGGAAGCCGAACCCGCCGCCGCCGAGGCAACCAAGCCCGCTGCTCCGCGCGAAGTTCCCGCCACCACCACGGAAGACATTCTGGGGAAAAAGCCGGAATCGGAAAAGCCGGATGAAGCCAAGGCGGAAACACCGGTTGCCGAAACAGCGAAAGCCGAACCGGACAAATCCGCGGCCGAAATACCGGAGGAGGCCAAGGCCGAGCCGGTTGTTCACATCGCCGACGGTTCCGCGCGCAAACCCCGCGCGCCGAAAAAGCCGAAGCCGCTCACCGTGGCCCAGACGCCCATCATCGGCAATTACCAGTTGCCCCCGATGGATTTTCTCCAGCACCCGGACATGACCGCCAAGCCGACCGAGTCCAAGGAGGAACTCATGGCCAACGCGCGGCTCATGCAGCAGACGCTCGCGCAGTTTGAAATCGAAGTTTCCCTCGGCGACATCACCAAAGGCCCGACCATCACGCGCTACGAATTGCATCCCGCGCCGGGCGTGAAGCTGGAGAAAATCACCGCGCTCTCCAACAACATTGCCGCCGCGCTCAAGGCCGAGCGCATCCACATCCTCGCGCCCGTGCCGGGTAAAAGCTCCGTCGGCGTCGAGGTGCCGAACCCGGTCAAGACCAAGGTCATCGTCCGCGACTTGTTCGAGTCCGACGAATGGCGCAATTCCAAGGCGAAAATTCCCATCGCGCTCGGCAAGGATGTTTACGGCCATCCGATCATCGCCGACCTCGTCGAAATGCCGCACGTTGCTCATCGCCGGCAGCACCGGCTCCGGCAAATCCGTTTGCATCAACTGCATCATCACGTCGCTGCTCTACAGATTTTCGCCCGACCAGCTCCGGTTCGTGATGATTGACCCGAAGGTCGTCGAGTTGCAGCAATACAACGCGCTGCCGCACCTCGTCGTGCCGGTCGTGACCGACCCGAAAAAGGTCATCCTCGCGCTGCGCTGGGTCGTCAACGAAATGGAAAAGCGCTACCAGATTTTCGCGCGCGTCGGCGTCCGCAACATCGCCTCGTTCAATTCGCGGCCCAATAAGAAACTGGTCCCGCAGGAACCCGAATTGCCGCTCACGCCGAAAAAGGAAAAAGTCGAGCCGGGCGCGGAAGGTTTCGCCGTCGAGGTGGACGAGGAAATTGTCGTGCCGCGCGAGGAGGACATCGTCATTCCCGAAAAACTGTCCTACATCGTCGTCATCATTGACGAGCTGGCGGACCTGATGCTGGTCGCGCCCGCCGACGTGGAAATGGCCATCGCCCGCATCACGCAAATGGCGCGCGCCGCCGGCATCCATTGCATCGTCGCCACCCAGCGGCCGAGCGTGGACGTCATCACCGGCGTCATCAAGGCGAACATCCCCGCGCGCATCGCGTTCCAGGTGCGCCAGCGCGCGTGGACTCGCGGACGATTCTCGACGCGAAGGGCGCGGACAAATTGCTTGGCAAGGGCACAGACGGAGAACTCTGATGAACGGATTCGAAACGATCCTTCCATTTCTGAAGCCTATCGAGCACTTGATCCTGGACGACTCAATCAGCGAGGTCATGGTGAACGGGCGCAGACCGTGTGTTCGTCGAGAAGGCCGGTTTCGTCGAAGAAGTCCACGGACTCTCGATTGGGGAGAAAGTCCTTGATGGTCGCGGTAAAGAATATCGCTCGTCGCCTGGGTGACGATATTTCGGAGTCTAAGCCGATTCTCGACTCACGTCTGCCTGATGGCAGCCGCGTCGCGGCTGTAATTCCCCCGTGCAGTTTGAACGGGGTAACACTCACCATTCGCAAATTCAATTCCCGCCACTTTGGGATAGAGGACCTAATTAAAGTCGGCACGATTGAAAGATCACTCGCGAACCAGCTTGAGAACTTTGTCCTGGCCCGCAAGAACATTCTCATTACGGGCGGGACCGGCACGGGTAAAACGACCCTCGTAAATATCCTCGGGAAGTTCATTCCCCCCGACGAAAGAATTCTTCTAATCGAAGACACGTCCGAAATTCAGATGGGTCAGGACAATCTCGTCCGTTTTGAGGCGCGGCAGCCACAGAACGGCCTGCCGGCAGTGAGCATCCGCGACCTGCTGAAGGCAGCCCTCCGCCACCGCCCGGACCGGATCATCCTTGGTGAGATACGCGGCGGCGAGGCTTTTGATCTCTTGCAGCTTCTCAATACAGGTCACTCTGGCAGTCTCTCGACCGTCCATGCAACGTCTGCCAAGCAAGGTCTCGCCCGGTTTACGAGCTGCGTCCTTCAGAGTGGGGTTGAACTCCCGTATCGGGCCATCAAGAGCAATATCGGCGATTCTCTTAACGTTGTAGTGCAACTCGAACGGCGGCCCGGCAGGCGCTTCATTTCTGAGGTGCTCGAAATCCATCGGTATGACCCCGACGCCGACGAATACGAATTCTGCGCAATCTACCAGAAGCGAGAGGAACCTCGATGAACGAAACTGAAAATGCCAAAACGGTTTTCTCCATCAGCGTCGGAGTACATCAACGACAACTTCAAGCCTTCCGAGCGAATCGCAGTTCTTGTTCTGAATCGGTCATCTGGGCGAGACGACACAGCGGATCACGACGGCACAGAAGGCGGCCAGCCCTGAATTCCAGGCATGGCTCCGCTACAAGAACGCGAACGGGGCTGACATCTATGTTGGGATGAATCCGCTGAAGCAGGATGCATCGACTCGCACAAAAGACGACATCGAGACGATCCGCCATCTTTACATTGATCTGGACCACGGCGGGTCCGCCGCTCTCGAAGCAATTAAGAACTCCGATCTGGTTCCGCAACCGAACTACGTACTGAACACATCGCCAGAGAAATTCCAAGTCGTCTGGAAGGTTGAGGGAATCACGCCCGAAGAGGCGGAGGCGTTGCAGCGTGCGATGGTCAGAGAGTTCGGCGGCGATCCGGCAGCAACGGACTCTACGCGGGTCCTGCGATTGCCCGGTTTCGCTAACAAAAAATATGATCAAGATTTCTATGTGCAGGCCCGTGTGGAATCGACGCAGACATACCACCTTCGGGATTTCAAGGTTCCGATTGATTCACAGGATGCTCCCCGACACCACAATGAAGAGACAGCGCGCAGCCATCGCGCTCCCGGTACCACGCTGAGCCAATCGGAGCATGACTGGGCCTATGCCAAACGCGCCGCTGGCTCGTGGTGACGAACCCGAAGAAATAATTCGAAGGATTGCCGACTTTCGCGCAGGAGACAAGGCCGATCCCCAGAATACTACGCCCGTCACACGGTCGCCAAGGCGCAAGCGGAGTTAGAACGGAAGACCGCCCCTACCTCCGAAAGTGGACAGGGACAATTGGGCGAAAGCGAGAGGAACTACTGATTCGCATTGCGACATGGTAGTCGCGACCGAGAATTACCCTTCCGGGGAATTTCGTAACGCTGCCATGTTACCCAAAACTCTTTGAAGTGGAGTCAATTCAAATGCACACATCCGATGACGATCTACTTACAGTCCAAGACGTAGCCGAAATCTTGCGAGTGCCGACTTCCTGGGTCTACGAACGCACCAGGCGGCGATCTGCGGACCGCATTCCAGGTTTCAGGATAGGGAAATACTGGCGCTTCCGGCTAGGGGATATCAAGGGCTGGTTAGAGGAGAATCGCCATGTCGAGCTTACAAACGCTTGACTGTGAAGTTAGAATAGACGGCGATGCGCGAAAGACTGGACGGGCCAACGGAAAGGTCAATATGGCTCGTCGCAGGCATCAGATTGGATGTTTGTTTGTTCGCGGTAAACGCCCAAAGGTTTGGGTTGCACGCTGGAGAGAGCGAGTGCTGACTTCAAGAGGCAGCATGAGCACGATTCTCCGTTCCGAGGTCTTGGGAACGGTGAGCGAACTTTCAAAGCGCGAAGCTCAGAATCTACTGGAAGACCGACTTCGCCCGGTGAATAGAGGCCGGGCGGTACCTCGGTCCAACATTACCTTCCGGCGGTTCGTGGAAGACGAGTTTAGACCTCTCGTGCTTCCAACATTGAAGTTTGCCACGCGGGAAATCTACACCCTCCTGCTCGACAAACACTTGTTGCCTCGTTTTGGCGAGGAGTGCATAGCGGAAATTGATACACCGGAGGTTCAGCGGTTTGTTCTCGAAAAGCTGAAGCAGGGATACGCATGGGAGACGGCTAGCCACATGCGTCATCTGCTCAGCAAAGTGCTCGGCACCGCCAAAGACTGGCGGTACCTGGCAGATAATCCTGTTTTGGGCGTGGCAATGCCTGAACGGATACTCAAGCGCCCACACAGGGCTCTTTCGATTGAGGAGGTTCGAATGCTCCTCTCTAAAATGAATGAACCGGAACGGACCATCACAATCGTTGCAACACTGGCCGGTCTACGAATCGGAGAAATACTTGGGCTTCGCTGGGGCAGAGTTCATCTCGACCAATGCATTTTAGAGGTCGAGGAAACCTGCTACAAAGGGGTCTTCGGTACTCCGAAAAGTAAGGCCAGTCGCAGGGGGACACCGCTCGCACCCGTTGTTGTCCAGGCTCTTGATGCCCACCGCTTGCGGTGTATGGACACTTCGGCTAACGCGCTGGTGTTCTCCAAAGGTGACAACGAACCGCTATCAGCCGACAACTTGCGGAAGAAGCGACTGGCTTCTGCATGTCGGCGGGCAGGGCTGCGCCGGATTGATTGGCACACGCTCCGCCACACATACAGCACTCTCCTCCACGATCTGGGAACTCCAATAAGAGTTCAGCAAACCTTACTGGGGCACTCCAGCGCGGCAACAACAATGGACGTTTACACACACCCTGTTTCCACTTCCGAACGCGATGCGGTCTCAAGATTGGGCGAGGTTTTGTTCCCAACTGTTCCCAACTTGCACCACAATGCAGCAGGCACGGAAACGGGCAGCACGCTAACTCAATGATTCTGTTTGGAGAATTGGTCGGGGCGTCGCGGATTTGAACCGCGGGCCTCCTGCGCCCAAGGCAGGCGCGCTACCAGGCTGCGCTACGCCCCGACATGAAGTGCGACATCTCATTCTAAAGCACTTTCCAACTTTACTCCTAATCCGTCCCATGCTTTTACCCCCGACCGTGCACGAACTGTGCCGAATGAGGCCATTGCACTGTGACTGTGCACATTGGAGCCGCCATCCGAGCGTCAGTGGCTACAGGCGCCATTTCGTTGGCTTGACGGTTGATCTTTTCCAGCGCTTCGTGCTTCATCTGCAACTTCATTTGGGAATACTTCTTGAAGACTTGTTGCACGCCGGTGGTCGCCCCAAGCGATACGAAGGTATCGCCGATACCATTGTCCAATTGTTTCGGCGGCACCCCTCTGGTTTCATTACGTCGGCGAACATTC
Organism: uncultured Acidobacteriota bacterium; assembly: GCA_963765015.1. GTDB lineage: Bacteria > Acidobacteriota > Terriglobia > Terriglobales > Acidobacteriaceae > Sulfotelmatobacter. Next base: position 7,331 of record CAVXVD010000044.1, read on the forward strand.
ATAGGACGCATTCGACAGGGCATTTCGGAAAGGAAGCCTCAATGACTCAAGCCGGCCAAGCAAGAGAATCTTCTGACGCGAAACCCGGTCTAGCGGGGGTTCACTTTGGCAGCGGGCTCACAAATAACAGTTCCGTGTTTGACATTTTCACGACTGCTGCCGACGGCAGGGCTCACTTCGTGCTTTCCGTTGGTTCATCGTTGGAAGCCCAAGAGACTGCTTACCGACTATCACGCCTCATGCCAGGAGAATATTTCGGATATTTCGAGAGAATCAACGAAGACGACAGCATCTTTTGAAAGCTCGGAGGCCAGACAGGAAGCGAGCTGATTTTCAGTTCGCACTAAGCGTTTTGGTTTGCTCGTGATCGAATGAATCCCGGCTGTGTATCCGGGAACTGGACAACGACAGAGGGAGGATGTGATGCAAGCAGAGCCTGTAAGTCAACCAACGGGGGCGATCACGTACCCACCTTGTGCCACCGGAGGTTCCGTTGCGTTTAACGAAGAACGGCTGGTCGCGGAGGCACAGCGCAAATCACGTGCCGCCTTTCAACAACTCGTCGAGCGCTATGAGTCGAGAGTGTTTCGGGTGGCGGAAAGGATTGCTCACAGCCGCGAGGACGCCGAAGAGATTATGCAGGACGCCTTCGTGCAGGCATATAAGAATCTGTCTCGTTTCCGGGGAGATTCCCGGTTTTATACCTGGCTTGTTCGCATCACCATCAACGAAGGGCTGATGAAGGTACGGCGACGGCGTTTCAAGGAAATTTCTATCGACGATCAAACCGAGGAAAGCCCTCTCGCTTGCGAACTCGAGGATCGCGGGCCAAACCCTGAACAGCGCTATTCCCAAGCGGAGCTGCATAGCATTCTTGAGACGACGATCGCTCAATTGCCGTCAGGATACCGAACCGTATTTCAACTTCGTGACGTTGAGGGCTTTTCGATTCAAGAAACAGCGCAGACGCTCGCCGTTTCGCCAGCGGCAGTGAAGTCGCGCTTGCGGCGTGCACGCCTTCAATTACGGGAGTCGCTGAGTCTCTATTTCAAACCGAGAAGGGCACATAGAGCGGCTCCAGGCCGTGTATATCCCGCTGGTCAGCGTTTGGAGAACAAGTCAGCCGGGAACTGGAACCGCAGGATTCGATCCGGGAGCGGATAGCAGAGTGCGCTCGGAAGGGCCGCTATGAAAGAGTAATTTTTTGGACGGAGGGAATCTCAATTATTCGCCGGCCGTTGGTAGCCGTATTAACTGTCAGGCTTTTGGCTGGCCACCCCGAGCTTGCCGGACATTTTCACCAAGTCGGCGAGGGACTCGGCTTTCATTTTCTGCATCACCTGGCCCCGGTGTGCCTTCACGGTGATCTCGCTGATACCAAGCTCGCCACCAACCTGCTTATTCAAGAGCCCTGAGACTACCAGAGCCATGACTTGTTGCTCGCGGGGCGTAAGCGATGCATGGCAGCGCTGAAGCTCTTGCATCTCCGCTTTTTGACCCAGAACAGCGCGGCTCCGTTCCAGACCCAGACGGATGGCGCTCAGCAGCGCTTCATCGCTGAATGGCTTAGTCAGGAATTCCACAGCTCCCGCCTTCATCGCCTGGACCGTCTTGGGGACGTCACCGTGGCCCGTAATGAAGATAATCGGAAGATCGGCGCGCTCGCCAGAGATGCGTTTCTGAAGCTCAAGACCATTGAGGCCCGGAAGCGAGAGATCCAAAACGAGGCAGCTCGGAACCGGCGCGCACGGGTGGGCAAGAAATTCCGTTGCGGAAGCAAATGTCTTCGCCTTCCAGCCCGCGGACGCGATCAGCAGTTCCAGCGACTCGCGCACTGAGATGTCGTCATCTACGACGAACACGATCGGCGCGGCCTTTGACTCGGGCAAAGAGGTCGATTGACGCGATGCACCCGCTGAATTCATAGCACGTTCCTCACGCGCCCAACAGCATAACCCGTTGCTTAGTTGATTAGAAGCGCGGCGTTGAGCGCCCTTTGCAAGGAGGTGTCGCTGAATGGCTTGAAGAGGCAATCCACAGCGCCTCGGGCGAGCATCCGCGACCGCACGGCCTCGTCCTTTTGAGCGGTAATGAAAACGACGGGAATCTTCATTTCGCGGCGCGTCAATTCGTCCTGGAGTTCGGGTCCGGTCATACCCGGCATCGCGATGTCAAGGATGAGGCATTTGGTTTTGTCGAGGTAATCGGACTTCAGAAAGTCTTCCCCGGACAAAAACACCCGGGTCTCGTAACCCAGTTCCCCCAGCAGGTCGGGCAGCGACTCGCGCACGGACTCGTCATCATCGACGACCGATACGAGCGGACGTTCTGCCGTCACGATTTCACCATATTTTGACGGACCTCGCCGCCGGCGGGCGTCGTTACCGCCGGAATTTTCGGCGCATATCACACCCATACCCTCCGCGAAAAGTGAATGAAACCTCGTCCCCTCGCTGGACGATCCAGCCGGATTCGGCGGTATCGGATGGCCGACTCGATGCGGCCTAGAGGCGGAACTTTCGTGATACCTCTCCAATCGTACGTGCGAGCATGCGCCAGTCACGTTGGGACGTCTATTGTACTTAGGTATTGGTCGGCGCCGGCAATTCCGGAGTCTTGCACCGCGAGCGGGACGCGATCGTCGCGGCCCGCTCGGTTCTGATGCAATTGACTCGGGCGATCTTCGACGTCACTCGTTGATCGGTGGCGGCTTCCGGTGTAAATGCGCCGCCGTCACTTCAATTGATCGCACGGAAGCATTTCGCCTGAATACGAAGGGTTTGGGGCGCTGAATCATACGAAAGTATCGCCAATACCATCGTCTAATTGTTCTCTTCCCGAGCTTTTGGTGTTATCGCACCGTGGCAACCGATCTTATCGGATGTCTGCAAGAAACGGTGAAGGCATGAATTTCGTAGCTCAGAGGATGTCGACTGGGAAACATGCAAAGCTGTGCAGTATCTTCCTGGCTTTCTTCGCAGGATCTGCACTTTACGGGCAGTCTGAATTGACCGCAACGAGTCAGCAGACCGCCTCCTACGGGGCTGCTACCGTTGCTGGTCCCGATGGTTATACCTCAGATTCTCAGGCGCAGAATCCCTACTTGGGAGGCGTCCCCACGGGCACGGCCAGTCCGACGCCGTTATCGCTTTCATTGGAAGAGGCCGTGGCTCGTGGACTGCGGCAAAATCTTGGAGGGTTGCTTTCCACTGATGCGGTCTCCGGTGCCAAGGCGACCGGTGGCGGGCGCTCAGCGAGTTGCTGCCAAATCTGACCACCGGTACGAGTTTCGCCGTTCGGCAAAATGAACTGAGGGCGACCATAGGCATCAATAACGTTCCCGGCCACCCGCCCGTCCTCGGCCCTTTTGGAGTCTTCGACACACGTGGTTACCTCGATCAAACCATTTTCGACTGGGAGTCCATCGAACGCGCGCGTTCTTCCGCTGCGCAAGTGAAATCGGCCCAATACAGCTACAAGAACGCGCGCGAACTGATTGTGCTTGTGGTGGTGTCAAATTATTTGCTGGTCATCGCGGACCAGTCACAAGTCGAGTCCGCTTTGGCTCAGCGCGACACTGCCAAAGCGCTGTTGGATCAGACGACCGACCAGCATAGAGCCGGGCTTGCGGCTGCGGTTGACGAATTGAGGTCCAATGTCGAGCTTCAGGCGCGCGAACAAAGGTTGATCGTCGCGCGGAATAATCTATCTAAGCAGAAGTTGGTTCTGGCGCGGGCGATTGGACTTCCGGCGGGTCAGGCGTTCGACATAACCACGGAAGTTGCTTATCAGCCGCTTACGACTTCAACCCTCGATGAAGCCTGCAGCAGGCGTATGCCTCTCGCGCCGACTATAAAAGCCTAACCGAGCAAGTGCGTTCCGCAGAGTTGCAAAAGAAGGCCGCTTCAGCCGAGCGTTACCCGACAGTATCGGCCGTTGCGGATTACGGAACGATCGGCACCAATCCTGCCTCGAACCACGGCACAGTGGATGCGGCCGCGGAGCTCCGACTCCCGATTTTCCAGGGGGGCAGAGTTCACGGAGATAACCTTGTCGCAGATTCCCTCCTGGCAAGCGCCAAGCAACAACTGGAAGACCTCCGTGCCAGGATCGACCAGGAAGTCCGTGACGCTTTCCTTGACTTGCAGGATACCGCCCAAGAAGTTTCCGTCGAGCAGAACGCTATCCAGCTCGCCACTCAGACCCTGCAGCAATCACGTGATCGCTTCGCTTCGGGAGTGACAGACGACATCGAAGTGGTGCAGGCGCAGGAAGCCCTCGCGGACGCGAGCGTGCTCGCCCTTTCCGCCACATGGACTGGCGGAGCACCCTCACAGATTGTCGGCAATTCGCTCGATGCTCTGGTGAGCATGCTGAGCCTCGATTTCATCTATGCGCGGCTAAGAGAGTCAACCGGCACAGCATTTACCGAAATGGTGCGAGTTGGTTCAAGCTGGGAGTCAAAGCCTCGCCCCGAAGAGATCGGCGAGAAACTCCTGCCATGGCTGGAAAACGATCCCGAAAAACTGCCGGTAGTGGTAAGGAATCTTTTCGGAAAGCACGCGACTACGCTAGTGCCTGTGCATCTGGGGCTGCACGCAGAAATTGGCGTCATCGTGGCAGGTTCTCAGAGAGCCGATTTCCCCCAACAAGCCGAGAGACTCGTTTTGAACGTAGCGGCGAACCAGGCGGCCATCGGGCTGCAGGGATCGAACCTCCTGAGTACGCAACGGCGGGTCGCCAGCGAGCTCGATCAGCGGGTAGCGCAACGAACCGCAGAGCTTGCCGCCATCAATGAAGAGCTCAGGAAGGAAATTGCTGAACGCAAGTCCGCGGAAGAAAGACTTCGTCAAGAAGAAACGGAACTTAAGCGCAGCGAAGCACATAAGGCAGCGATCTTAGACTCCTCGCTCGACTGTATCGTAGCCATGGACCACGAAGGCTGCATTACTGAATTCAACCCCGCGGCTGAACGAACCTTCGGCTACGACCGAGAAAAAGTCGTCGGAAAGCATCTGGCAGAAGTCATCGTGCCACCGTCGCTCCGTGAAAGGCACCGCGCCGGATTCGCCCGCCACCTGGCCACAGGCGAGTCACGAGTGCTCGGCCGGCGCGTCGAGATGACCGCGCTGTGTGCCGACGGAAGGAACATACCCGTCGAAATCGCAATCACGCGCATCCAGCAGGATGGACCGCCGTCCTTCACGGGGTATCTGCGCGATATAACCGAGCGCAAGCGAAACGAAGAGGCGTTGCTTGAGGCCCACGCGGAGCTCGCCCGGAGCGAGGAGCGCTGGCGGTCGGTGTTTGAGAACTCAGCAATCGGGGTTGCTTTGACCGACCTGCACGGCCGCTTTATCGCGGCGAACCCCGTGTTCCAGAGGATGGTGGGATACACAGAAGAGGAACTCCAACAACTTAGTTTTATCGACATTACCGTTGAAGAGGACCGCAACCCTCAACTGGGCTCTTATCCAGGAGCTTTTGGAAGGAAAGCGCAGGCAATTTCAGATCGAAAAGCAATACCGGCGGAAAAATGGCGGCGCAGTATGGGTGCGCAACAGCGTTTCTGTCGTATCTGGCACAGAGCGACTGCCGCGATTTCTAATGGCTCTTTCCGAAGATGTCACGGAGCGCCGGCTGGCCGAGGAAGCTCTCAACGAAACGCGATCGGAGCTTGCCCATATGGCCCGGGTTACAACACTAAGCACGTTGACTGCATCGATCGCGCATGAGGTCAATCAGCCGCTGTCCGGCATCGTCACCAATGCAAGTACGTGCCTCCGGATGCTGGATGCCAATCCTCCGAATCTGGAAGGCGCGCGCGAAACCGCGAGGAGGACCATTCGCGACGGCAATCGCGCGTCTGAAGTGATCGCACGGCTGCGCGCGCTCTTCAGCAAGAAGAACGCCATATTCGAAATGTTCGACTTGAATGAGGCAGTCAAGGAAGTGATTGCCCTGTCCGTGAGTGAGCTGCAGCGAAACAGGGTCGTTCTGCAGTTGGACCTTGCCGTCGATTTGCCATCCCTCTCAGGGGATCGAATTCAGATTCAGCAAGTCATTCTCAATCTGCTGCGGAATGGCTCGGACGCCATGAGCACAGTTGACGATAATCCGAGGGAATTGCTGATCAAGACAGAATGCGAAGATAGCGGTGGAGTGCGCCTGAGCGTCAAAGATTCCGGAGTGGGCATAGACTCCGAAATTGAGAAGAAGCTATTCGAAGCCTTCTATACGACGAAGGGCGACGGCATGGGAATCGGGCTCTCCGTCAGCCGATCCATAGTGCAGCAGCATCAGGGCCGCCTTTGGGCAATCCGGAACGAGGGCCCCGGCGCAACGTTTTCGTTTTCTATTCCGCGTAGTACCAATACTTAAGTCTAATAGACGCCTCTCTGGTAGCAGTAGTACGATCCCTTCCCCGCAACAAAAGCCTACTCCACGCGGCCCGTCATGCCGGTCTCCGAGTCCAGTCTCGCAGTAACACAGGCGCGGGTCGTCACACAAAATCTGTGAATGCGAATGATACGAAGGTATCCCCAATACCATCGTCTGATTGTCCTGGCTCGGCCCTTCTGTTCTGATGCGTTGGTCGCATCGGTTTGATCGGATGTCTGGGGGACCAATGAGCGACCAGAACGCAATTCGTTATAGAAAAATCCTGATGAACAACGGGAGAGCCATTCCCGCCCTCGGGTTTGGAACCTTGATCCCCGATCCTGGTGATACTCAGCGCGCGACTAGAGCTGCTTTGGAAGCCGGCTTTCGCCAATTCGATTGCTCGGAGAGATATCGAAATGAAGAGGCGGTGGGAGAAGCGCTGCGAGGCGTGCTGCGAGAAGGAACGGTCCAGCGCGACGATCTCTTCATCGCCACAAAGCTATGGAATAACAACCACCGGCCCGAGCGCGTCGAACCGGCTTTCGAGGCGAGTCTGGGCAGACTCGGGCTCACGTATCTGGATCTCTATCTCATTCACACTCCATTTGCGTTTCAACCCGGGGACGACCAGGACCCGCGGGATCAAAACGGCAATCTCCTTTACGACCATGACGTGACTTTGCTCGACACCTGGAGAGCGATGGAAAGTCTCGTGGATCATGGCAAGTGCCGGGCCATCGGACTTTCAGACATTACTTTAAACGAATTGAAGCCCCTCTATGATTCAGCGAGAATCAAGCCAGCCGTGATCCAGGTGGAAGCACATCCGTATCTGCCGGAAACGGAGCTATTGGGATTCTGCAAGGAGAAGGGCATTGTGTTTTTGGCTTTTGCACCGCTGGGTCACGGGATGAGGCCGGGGCCGCTCGAAGATCCAGTTATTTCGGCTATCGCCGCGCGAGTTGGAAAGACGCCGGCGCAGGTACTGCTGGCTTGGGCGGTGCAGCGCGGCACGGCTGTGCTTACCACGCCAAAAGGCCCGGTCCATGCGAAAGAGAATTTCGACATCTCTGCCCTTCCGGAAGAGGCGCTTGACGAAATCAATCGAATTCAGACCAGACAGAGGCTGAATGAAGTGGTCAAAACCGGCATTCCGGGGTTCATCCCACAAGGTAGATGAAGGTTGAACCGAACCCTGATGGGCGCCGTTTGGAAAATGTCCAACCTGACGAGGATCAGAACGAAGCTGTAAAAGGAGCCCGAAATGAAAGAAGCAGACGGATAGATCGCGCCGTGGCTTTCTCAAGGCGAGTTCGACGTTGGGCCTGGCAGTTGCGTTCAGCCGAGCGACGCTCGGCGGGGCGTTTGCGAATTCGAAATTCGAGCATTGCTCCAAAAGAGAGCACCACGACCCAAACCGGTGCTACACCGGTGGCTGACAGCACAGCGATTCGTCCGTTTCAGTGAATTTTCCGGAAACAGAACTTACCGATTTGCGCAGACGCATCAACGCGACCAAGTGGCCGGAGCGGGAGACGGTCACCGATGCTCGCAAGGCGTGCAGCTCGCGACGACTCAGAAGCTCGCGCACTATTGGGCGACAGATTACGACTGGCGCAAGTGCCAGGCGAGGCTGAACGCCCTGCCGCAATTCATCACCGAGATCGATGGGCTCGACATTCATTTCATCCATGTGCGTTCGAAGCATCCCAAGCACTTCCCGTGATCATCACCCACGGATGGCCCGGTTCGATCATCGAGCAAATGAAGGTCATCGATCCGCTGACCGAATCCGACGGCCCATGGCGGCGAGTGCATCGGACGCTTTCGATGTGGTGATTCCGTCGCTGCCGGGCTACGGCTTTTCGGGCAAGCCGACCGCGCCGGCTGGGATCCCGACCGCATCGCGCGCGCCTGGATCGTGCTGATGCAGCGCCTCGGCTACACGCGATATGTGGCCCAGGGCGGCGATTGGGGAATTGTGTCACCGAGCTGATGGCTTTGCAGACGCCGCCGGGATTGCTCGGCATCCACACCAACATGGCGGCCACGGTTCCGGCCGACATTGACAAGGCGCTGCATTGCCGGCGGCTCCGCCGCCCGCCGCTCTTTCGGCCGACGAACGGCGCGCCTGGGATCAGTTGATCTTTTTCTATAAGCACGGGCTTGGCTACGCCAGCGAGATGGCCAACCGTCCGCAGACGCTCTACGGCATCGCGGATTCGCCGGTCGGCCTCGCGGCCTGGATCCTCGATCACGACGCAGCCAGCTATGCGCTCATCGCGACGCGTCTTCGACGGTAAGACCGAAGGCCTCACGCGCGACGACATCCTCGACAACATCACGCTCTACTGGCTGACGAACACGGCGGTCTCCTCGGCGCGTCTCTATTGGGAATATCATGGTGGCTTTTTCGACGTCAGGGGCGTCACCATCCCGGTTGCCGTGAGCGCTTTTCCCGACGAGATCTACCAGGCCCCGAAAAGCTGGGCCGAGAAAGCCTACCCCAAGCTCATTTACTACAACCGGCTCCCAAAGGGCGGCCACTTCGCCGCCTGGGAGCAGCCGCAGCTGTTCTCCGAAGAGCTCCGAGCGGCGTTCAGATCGCTGCGCTAGTGCACCTAGGGCGTCGCAGGAAGTTCCGATCCATTGAAGGAGGACGTATGTCAAATGAGAAAACAGGAACCGCCGCCGGTGCCAGTCGAGCGCTGCAGCCCACGGAAACAAATCCTCTCGATTTTGTGCCCGACAAAATTCCTTTCGACACTCCGTATGGCCCACCGATATCGCTAGACCGAGCCCAGGCGGTTATTCACGCGGCGGTGGCAGAGGCGAAGAAACGGAATTGGAAGATGAACGTGGCGGTGGTCGATTCCGGCGGCAATCTCGTCGCCTTCCAACGAATGGACGGCGCGATGCTTGCCTCCATTCAGATTGCCGAGCACAAGGCACGAGCAGCCGCGACCTTCCGGCGCGAAACGAAGCAGTTCGAGGACGGCATCCAGCTTATGCATCTCAACTATCTGCTCGCGTTCGATGGAATCATTGCCTCTCGAGGCGGCATCCCACTGATCGAACAGGGGGCGATTATCGGCGCAATCGGTTGTTCGGGAGGCACGGATTCCCAGGACGAGATCGTCAGCAAGGCAGGCGCGGCAGTAATCAACCAACTGCCGGCAAGGAACAAATGATCCAAATCTCGAGAAAGCGTTGGGGACAATCAACCGGTTTCCGAGACAAACAAATGGACAGGAGAATGCCATGACAACTGCAAGCGCACTTACGAAGCCCGCACAGATTCGCGTGGCCCGGCGGTCGCCCGCCTATTGGCGCGTCACGATCGACAACCCGCCGATCAACGTGATGGGCCCGGAAATGGTCCGGGAGTTCCAGGAAGTCATCGGCGCTCTCGAGGCCGACGAGCATGTCAGGGTCGTGGTCTTCGACAGCGCGGTCGACGACTACTTCCTGAATCACTCCGATTTCACTGGCCAAGCTTGAGGACCTGACCTCAATGCCGGCGGGTCCCACAGGCTTGCCGCCTTGGCCGGACTTTCTCGTGCGTCTGACCCGCTTGCCAGTCGCCTCCATCGCCCTCATCCGCGGCCGTGCGACCGGCAACGGCAGCGAGATCACGCTGGCCTGCGACATGAGTTTTGCCAGCCGCGAGAAGGCCATCATCTCGCAATGGGAGGTGGGCGTGGGGATGGTCGCCGGCGGCGGCCCCATGGCCCGGCTGCCCCGACTCATCGGCCGAAACCGCGCCCTCGAGGTGCTCTTGAGCTCGGAAGACATCAGAGCAGACCAGGCCGAGGCCTACGGCTACATCAATCGCGCCCTGCCCGACGCCGAGCTGGACGCGTTCGTAGAGGCGCTCGCGACCCGGATCGCCAAGTTCGACAAGTGGGCGATCGCCCAGACCAAGCGCCTCGTCAACACCAGCCTGCCGCCGGACGTCGAGCTCGGCGCCGGGTGGGATGCGTGCATCGCTTCGCTCGGGCGATCCGCCGCCCAGGATGGGATCAAGGCGCTCATGGCGCGCGGCTTCCACAAGCCGGGCGATGTCGAAAATCGGCTCGGATACTACCTGGGCCAAATCGCGCGCTAGGCCGGCGCCCGAGGCGATTCTCAACTCCGGGACTTTGAAGACGGGATGCGTTCGAGGCCAATCTCGGCGGATATGTTTCGAAAGTCTGTGGTGATGTTTTACATTTTCTGCACGAAGGAGGATTGTATGTCTCAGAAAGCCAGCGCCGTAAAGCGTGCTCAGCAAAGCGAAGTCCGGCCTCACCAACTCGGGCAGGAGGTTTTCAAAACCATCTTGTCCGAAGATGTCGATTGGAAACCGTTCCCGGCGTTCCCACCTTCCGTCCGGCTGGCCGTCGTCGTGGGTCAGCCCTCGGAGCCCGGCCCTTACACAATCAGGGTCAAAGTGCCCCACGGCGAGAAGCTGATGCCTCACAAGCACCCGGAGGATCGAGTCTATACCGTGATTTCCGGCGTCTTTTATATCGGACTGGGTGATGAATTCGACGCGAGTAAGTTGGAAGCCTATCCGCCCGGCGCCGTGATCATTCTCCCTGGCAACACGCCCCATTTCCACTGGGCGAAATCCGGCGAGTACATCACGCAAGTAACCGCGATGGGGCCGCTTGGACTGGAATACCTCAGCGCGAAAGACGATCCGCGAAACAAGAAGCTGTAGGAGGAGTCTGCGCGAGTTGACGAGTCGTACACTCCGATTCCGCTAAAGCATTTAGCTTCTTGTCAAATTGAGAGGCTCAAGATGAACGATCAACAAAAGAAGGAGCAGTATTCTGGAGTGCGAGATCAAGAGATCCGTGCGGCACTGGATCAGCATTGGGCGGCGTCCGATGCCAACGATTTTGAAACGGAGCACCGCATCTATCACGAGGACGCGGTGCTGGAATACCCGCAGTCAGGCGAGCGAACCCGCGGTCGACGCAACATACAGAACCAACGCGCTAGTCAGCCGAGCAAAAAGCGGTTTACTGTCCGGCGAATCATTGGCGGCGGTGATCTTTGGGTCACCGAATTCATCCTGACATATGACGGCAAGCCGTCCTACACCGTGAGCATCATGGAGTTCAGGGGCGACAAGGTTGCGCGGGAAACACAGTACTTTGCGGATCCATTCGTGGCTCCCGCATGGCGCGCTCAATGGGTCGAACGGATGGACACATAATCTCGAGGCGCTGGGGTATCGTTACAGCACATCTCCGATGGAGGGACAAGAGATGGATTGGAAACGGTTGGTCCAGTTTGCGCTGCTGGGTAGCAGTGATTTGGAACAATATGCCATCCTGCTGGTGCGCGTTTCGCTCGGGCTGTTCTTCGCCATCTCCGGGGCAAACAAATTGTTTGTCGCCGGCAGCACGCAAACCATGTACGAAACGCTCGTTGAGGCCAAAGTCCCGTTTCCCCGCCTGATGACTTATTTCGTGTCGGGTGTCGAGTTCGTTGGCGGATCCTTGCTGGCCGTGGGGTTTCTTTCGAGCCTGGCCTGCGTGGCTTTATTGGTCGATATGCTTGTCGCCATCCTGACCACCAAGCTTTCCGCCATGCCTAAAGGACTTTCGCCTCTTAACTGGCTCGACGATTTCCTCTACCTTCCGGAAGTCCTGTACGTGCTCTTCTTTATCTGGCTGATCTGCTCCGGTCCGGGAAAGTTCAGTGTCGATTACTGGCTCGCCGGCAAGTTACTGAGGTGATCGATCGACGAACGGCTTGTTGCCAGACAAGAGCTTGATGGTCATTACCAGAATTTTTCAGCCGAGGTCGGCGCATCTGATTAACGCCATTCTCAGAGACGCTGGACTTCGACGAGGTAGGAATGCCCCGATTGCTTTCAGTAAATGTCGGTCTTCCGCGCGACGTGACATGGAACGGCAAAACTGTCCGAACCGCGAGTCTGGAAATCTCCGGTTACGGGACGGCGAATGGTGCGCAAGCTCGATATCGATGGCGATGCGCAAGCCGATCTCGCCGGTCACGGCGGGGAGCATCGCGCCGTTTTTGTTTATCAGATGGACTCCTATCACTACTGGGAACGCTTTCTCGGACGTAATGACTTCATCTTCGGCCAGTTCGGAGAAAACTTCACTGTTGAGGGACTTCCTGATAACGAGGTCTGCATCGGCGATCGATACCGCATCGGTGATGCGATATTTGAAGTGACGCAGCCACGCGTAACGTGCTACCGCGTCGGCATTCGCATGAATGAACCTCGGATGGCAGCCCTGCTCGTAGCACATCACAGACCAGGATTTTACTTTCGCGTGTTGCAGGAAGGAGAAGTTGGCGCGGGCGACGACATCGTAAAAATTGCTGACGGTCCAGAGCGAATCAGCGTGGCCGAGGTTGACGCCCTCCTGTATTTGCCGGGACATTCCCGCGAGCAATTGGAACGAGCGCTACGGATTCCCGCACTTAGCAAGGGTTGGCAGTGTTCGTTCCAAGCAATGCTCGCGACAAGAGTCGAGCCCAAAACCCGTCGAGGGAAATCCGGGACTCGCGAATGAGGAACAAGCGCCAGCATGGCCCGGATTTCGACAGATGCGAGTCGCGAATATTCATAAGGAAAGCGATAGCGTAACTTCCTTCATTCTGGCGCCAATCGATGGGCAGCCTCTTCCTGTCTTCCAGGCGGGTCAATTTGTTGTTTTGCGGTTGCTCGTCGATCCGGACAAACCGCCGGTTCTTCGCAGCTATTCGCTGTCTGATCTGCCGGCAGCCGATCATTTCCGCATCAGCGTCAAGAGCGAATTGAACGGGATTGGAAGTTCATTTCTGTGCAACCGTGCGCAAGAAGGCGATCTATTGGATGTTAGTGCGCCGCGCGGAAGCTTTACTCTGCGTCCCGGCCAGAGTCCTGTGGTTCTGCTGAGCGCTGGAGTGGGCGCAACGCCCGTGATGTCGATGCTGCACGCACTCGCCGCGGAAAGATCGCAACGAGAGATCTGGTGGATCTATGGAGCGCGCAATCGCGTCGACCATCCATTTGCAGAAGAATCGCGTTCATTACTGAAACAGCTCTCTCGCGGACGAGGATACATCGTGTACAGCAGGCCCGCTGCAATCGACCAAGTCGGGGCAGACTTCGATGCTCCCGGGCACATTGACACCGCTTTGCTGGAGAGAATTGGCGTGTCACGGAATAGTGACTTCTATCTGTGTGGCCCCTCTTCATTCTTGCAGAATATGCGCGATGGGCTGCGAAACTGGGGTGTGCTCGCCGGGAATGTGCACACGGAAATCTTCGGTTCTCTCGAGGCTATTACCCCTGGTATGGCGCAAGTTGTTCACACTCCTCACCTGCCACAAGGGCCGCCCGGATCTGGCCCCCCAGTCTCATTCGCGCGTAGCGGGATTACCGCCGCTTGGGATCCGAAATTCGGGAGCTTGCTTGAACTGGCGGAAGCGTGCGACGTTCCGGTCAGATGGTCGTGCCGGACTGGAGTCTGTCATACCTGCATGACGGGTCTGATTGGCGGATCGATTACTTATAACCCTGAGCCGCTGGAGAGGCCCGCTCCCGGGAACGTGCTCATATGCTGTTCCCAGCCAAACGCGGGTGTCACTCTGGATCTTTGAGAGAAACGGGAGGAGTCGAGTCATGCGTTCTGATATCGTGCCCGGAGGCATTTTCCCCGACTACGAACTGCCCGATCACACGGGCAAAGTGCGCAAGCTCAGCGAGCTACAGGGCGATGATCCGCTAATCCTTACGCTTGCGCGCGGCCACTATTGCCCAAAGGAGCACCAGCAGCATTTGGAACTCGCCGCGTTCTACCCGAAGATCGCGGTGGCGTACACTCAGATCGCCACGATCTCGACCGACGATCACCATACTCTTCAGGAATTCCGTGCGTCAGTCGGAGCCGAGTGGACCTTCCTTTCGGACCCCGACCGAACGATTCAGAAGGATCTCGACATCCAGGAGTACACCGACCCCGAGCATAATCCGATGATCCCGCATACGCTCGTGCTCAAGCCGGGCCTCGTGATATACAGCATGTATAACGGCTACTGGTTCTGGGGCCGTCCGTCGGTCGTCGATCTTTGGCACGATCTGCGCGCCGTGACGAGCGAAATCCGCCCAGACTGGGATCTGAGTACTCCTGGACTCCGCGAGGCATGGAATGCGGGTGACTTCTCGCGTTTCCACGGGTGGAACAAGCAGGCCAGTACGGAAAATACCTCGATAGTACGGAAGAAATAGTGCAACCAACAATTTCGACCTACTGCGCCATCTAATTGTTCGACGTGAAGACGAAACGTCTAAACGCCGAGCCATACTGAAATGGGTAAAATCAGGAGCTGGAACCTGAGGGGAGGTCTTATGACTGCCACTGCCGCTACCGCGCCATCCGCAGCAACTATCGAGGCCATCAAGCAAAGAGCAAAACGGTTGAGCATTCTTTCGATGATGTCGACAACCGCGGCTGGCTCCGGACATCCGACATCCTGCATGTCCGCGGCGGAGCTGGTGGCCGGAACGTTTTTCTACGCGATGAAGTTTGATCCGAAAAACCCTAACTCGCCGGATGGCGATCGTTTCGTTCTCTCCAAGGGCCACGCCGCGCCGGTCCTTTACGCCGCGCTCGCTGAGGCGGGCGTTTTCCCGGAGTCGCGTCTGATGACGTTGCGCGAATTTTCCAGCGAGCTGGAAGGCCACCCGACACCGCGCATTCCCGGTGTCGACGCCGCGACAGGTTCGCTTGGCCAGGGATTATCGGTCGGCGCGGGGCTCGCGATCGGCGCGCGCATGGATAAGAGTCCAACGCGTGTCTACGTGCTGATGGGCGACGGCGAAATGGCTGAGGGCCAGGTGTGGGAGGCGGCAGCGTTCGCCGCACATTACAAACTGGATAACATCACGGTTCTGGCTGACATCAATGCGTTGGGCCAAAGCGAACCGACAATGTACCGGCACGACATGGAAGTTTACCGCAAGAAATTCGACTCGGAAGGCTGGGCGACAGAAATCATCGATGGCCACGATGTCGCCGCCGTGCTCGCCGCCCTCGATCGCGCCAAGGCGACGAAGGGCCAACCGCAGGCAATCCTCGCGCGGACGATTAAAGGTCATGGAGTAAGCTTCGTCGCCGGCAAGGAGCATTGGCATGGCAAGCCGATTCCGCAAGGATCAGCTCGCTGCCGCGATCAAGGAAATCGGACCGGCAATCGACCTGCCCCCCGACCCCGGCAAATCCTATGCCAGGACGTCATTGCCCAAACCTCCGAATTTCCCGGCTCCTGCGCCGCCGGACTACGATCCTTGCAAAGCCTGTCGCGACGCGCGAGGCCTACGGATTTGCCCTCAAGCGACTGGGCGCGGTGAATCCGCACATCGTGGCTATTTCGGGCGACGTGAAGAACTCGACTTTCTCGGAAATATTTGGCGACGCCTTCCCGGATCATTTCTATCAGGGCTACATCGCCGAGCAGAATATCGTGAGCGCGGGCGTAGGACTCGCCGCGCGCGGCAAGGTGCCTTTCCTTGATACCTTTGCGTGCTTCCTGTCCCGCGCCTATGACCAGGTGCGCATGGCAGCCATCAGCCGGAGCAACATCAACCTGTGCGGATCGCATTGCGGCGTTTCGATCGGCGAGGACGGTCCATCGCAGATGGCGCTGGAGGATATCGCGATGTTTCGCGCCGTTCATTCCTCGACCGTTCTTTACCCAAGCGATGCCATCTCCGCGGAGAGGCTTACGGAAGCCATGGCGGGGCGTGCAGGCATCAACTATCTGCGAACGACCCGGCCGAAATTTCCGATCCTCTACTCGAAGGACGAGAAGTTCCCGATCCCCGGATTCAAGGTGCTCCGGCAGAGCCCGCAAGATAAAGTGACGGTGATCGGCGCGGGAGTCACCTTACACGAGGCGCTAAAGGCCGCCGATCAGTTGAAGGCAGAAGGCACAGCCGTGCGGGTGATCGACCTTTATTGCGTCAAACCCATCGACGGAAAAGAGCTCGCCAAGGAGATTGCCGCCACAGGCGGCCGGCTCATCACCGTGGAAGATCACTGGGCGGAAGGGGGAATAGGCGAGGCGGTCCTCTCCGCCCTCGCGCAGGCCGGCGTCGCCCCTGCCAAGTCGCAGCTCCTCGCGGTGCGGGAGATGCCGCACTCCGGCAAGCCGGATGAACTCGTTGACGCCTTCGGCATTTCGGCAAGACATATTGTGGAGGCGGTGCGCGCAATTTAATGCGGACTGCACCAGATTATTGGTCTGTTCACTCTTGTTTACGCGCTTTGTTTTCAAAAAGTGATTTATAACTGCTCATAGATCGTGGCGCTTGGTGTAGCTTGGTGTAGCTTGGTGTGGGTTGCATGTCCCTGAAAAATCAAGGGGATAGTTTTCTGAGCGGGGCGGCCAATGCTCAGGGATCGTGTCGCAGCTTGCGCCAAGGTTACACGGTTCTCGCAACACCTGTACTGAAAACACAAGACTTAGCGTTGGCGAGTTGCAACTAGCGTGTAACCTTGGGTATCAAAACAGAACGCCATTTGTCTAAGCATCTCACCCTAAACAACTTACCCGTGTAACCTAACCTCGAAAAAGGTGGGCGGGGCCGAAAACCCGCGTAACATCGAAGTGATAAATATCAAGAAAGCGTGTAACCTGATTTTGCGGAGTGGCGGGCGAGAGGGCGAAAAAGCATCACGAAAATAGAAGGGGCGGATCGAAGTCCGCCCCGGTGAAAATTACAATCTGTCAATACGACAAGAACGCAAACTGATAATCTTGAAGACTGTGAAAGCTACGAAATGCGTGAATATCATGACAATTGCTGGTTTCTCTTGGCGCGTTCCTCTGCCTTTAGTCGCTCCAAGCCATCATCTAACCGTTTGGTGAGTTCCATGAGGTAGTCATAGGCCTCTTCGTTTCCAGCTCCGGCTTGCTCGCACAGGATATCGACACCGATCAGGCAAAGCTCTACGTCCATATTTCCGGTGTCCAGGTCGGGCACTTGCCCCGATCCGGCTTGCGGGATCGGCTCGGGGGAGGGCGGTTGCAGGTTGGTGGGGAGACCGTAGAGCGCTTCAAGCTCCTCCACGGTCGGGGTTATGATATGCTTCTGGTTAGCCTTCATGGGAGATTATCCCTCCTTTGTGGGTTAGGGGTTGCCCGCCGTGGTAACAGTGAACAACCCCGATTTACAAACTTACGCGGCTGCTCGGAGCGTGGGGAAGTAGCGCACTGCCCCTTCCAAGGCT
>CAVXVD010000045.1:0-13176 GCA_963765015.1 uncultured Acidobacteriota bacterium
AAAAGATGGGCAACGAAAGGCTTCGCTGATATTCTCGTTCGGCTGCCGGGAAATCCCCTGTCTTATAACCGTAATTTCGCTGATATGCCGGTTGCAGATGTAGCGGAATAAAATGAACACTGGTACTCACGCCGCGATCTGCCAACTCGCGAATGAATTGACTGCGGTCAATCCGGAGCTGTTCAAGGTGTAATCGCAATACATACAGGTGCCATGACGTTGTGCGATCCGCCGGAATCACGGGCGTCTCCACGCAATCGAGACCCTGGAAAGCAGCGGTGTAGCGCTCGGCGATTCGATTACGGGCCTGGGTCATCTCATCGCACTTCGCCAATTGCACGATTCCGAGAGCAGCCTGTATGTCGGTGAGATTGTATTTATAGCCCGTGTCCAACACATGGTAGAACCATGAACCCTCAGAACTGTAGCGTCTCCACGCATCGCGAGCGATGCCGTGGAGCCGCATCACCTGCAGCCTTCTGACCAAGCCCTCATTCTCCGTGGTGATCATCCCGCCTTCGCCGGTAGTGAGGGTCTTGGTAGCGTAGAAGCTGAAGGCGGTAAGCTCACTGATGGCGCCAATTCGCTTTCCCTTGTAGGTGGACGGGAGCGCGTGGGCGGCGTCTTCCACAACGCGCACTTGATGTTGATCGGCCAAGTCGAGGATCTCTTCCAGATCACACGGCGTACCTGCCAGATGCACCGGGATTATCGCTTTAGTGCGCGGAGTGATTCTTCGCTCTGCGTCGCGCGGATCCATATTTAATGTCGCAGGGTCGATGTCCACAAAAACCGGCGTTGCCCCAGAGTAGGTGACGACTTCGGCGCTTGCCGTAAAGGTTGTCGTCGGAACCAAGACTTCATCGCCTCGGGTCAGGCCGACGGCTTCGAGTGATAAGTGAAGAGCCGCGGTACACGATGAGACCGCGACGGCATGCGAGGCTCCGACGTAATGGGCAAATTGTCGCTCAAACTCGAACGTCTTAGCCCCCATTGTGAGCCACCCAGAGCGAATCACATCAGAAACCGCCTGGATTTCGGCCTCACCCAAATCGGCCCGGTAGAAGGGCACTTGTAGTCCCACTGCTTTTGTTGTCACAGTGTGTAAATCCTCCGCTTTCGCTGTGAAGCGGTTACTTGTAGGCGACGACTCTTTCGCCGCGCATACTTTTCAAGACACCGAGAAGAAATCCGAGATTGGCAAGACAGAAGGCGAACGGATACCCGAAGACTCGCGCGCAGGGGGGAGTGCGAGAGCGGCGCCAGCCGGCGAACGCGGCCAGATAAAAGCAGCATTGCAGGATGAAAAGCGGCACCATGCGGCGGTTGTAGACCAGCCACCCGTTCGCGAGAAAGATGGACAGAAGAAAGAATGGCGTCATCCAGCGCAAGAACTTATGCGAGATCAGCCCCCAGGCGATGCCCGGAAGTCGAAAAGGATTGAGTACTCCCGGCCGGCACAGAATGCCGCTCCAGTTTCTGGCAGTCATGCGAACGCGCGTGCGCAACTCCGAGCTGATTGAATGCGGCATCTCGTCCGTGACCACGCAGCGCGGATCCTGGAGGACTTTGTACCCTTGCAGGCAGACGTCCAGCGGGATGATGCAGTCGTCGCCATATTCCGGTGGGAGTGGGCAAAAACTTTCGCGGCGGACAGCCAACGCCGCTCCGCTAGCGGTCGCCAGAATTCCGAGGTCTGATTCCAGTTGCCGCAGGAATAGCTCGAAGCGCCAATACGAGCCTTGTCCTTTGGACACAGGATCGTCGAAGCGCCCAAACTGGACCACCGGCGCAACCAGCCCAACGTTGGTGTCAGCGAAGTCTTCCGCGAGCTGCTCCAGCAAGTCAGGCCGAGTTTCCGTTTCGGCATCGGTGAACAGGAGGATGTCCCCACGGGCGCGGGCAGCAGCCAGATTCTGCACGCCGCTCTTCCCTGCCCGCCCCGCACTTCGCAGCAACTGAATCCTCGGTTCGCGCGCGGTGAATTCCTCGACAATCTGCTCGGTTCGATCGTTTGATCCGTCGGAGGCGACGAGGATCTCCAGTTTCTCCCCCGGATATCGCAGGGCCAGACAATCGTTCAGCTTGGCAGCGATCCGCGCTTCCTCGTTGTAACAACCCACGATGATGGAGATCGAAGGAGACTGATGTTCGCGTTGAATAAACGAGCGCCCTGCAACGCGAGCAAAAGCCCACACAATCATCGGATAGCCCACCCAAGGTGTAGAGCAGAAGCAGCAAGCTGGTTGCAAGAATTGTCATGGATTAGTGTTGAACGAATTCGATGAGTACTTCAGCTTTGGAGCGGCCGCGACTTTCCGGCGTTCGGGGCAAAGAAATATGTACGGAGCGCATAGTCGAGCCCTTCGCGGCCCTGTCGAAACGAAATCCGATTGCAGAATCGTCCAGTTACGTGACGGCCGTCATGCAGGATCTTGAGCTTGCGTTCGTGAATCACAGGCAGGTTAAGCCGGAGACAGATTTCCGCCACCGACAACTCTTCCGCATAAAAGAAAGAAGCCATCATCGATGTAGCCGCCCGCCTCGAAATACCCGCGGCTGAAAATCAAGAATGCGCCGTGAGGGGCATACACCCGAAGGCTCTCCGAGGATGGAATCTCTCGCCCAAAGGACAAATGGTGGCGAAGGACTCTGACATACGGAGACAGGAACTGCTTCATCCACATGAGGTAGTAATGGGATTGCCAAAACCGGTACCGCAACAGGCGAGACCGCGTCGGCCTTTCCCGCAGGAAGGGATTGCAATCGACGCCGGTTTGCCGAGCGACAATCGAAGGCGCGAGGACCTGCCCGCGCTCCGGATCGTGCTGAAACAACTTCTGCAGGAACTGATTGTCATCGAAGATCAGATCGTTGTTACAGATGATCGTCCAATCCGCGTGCCGGCCTCTGGCCAGAAATTGTTGGAGAGCCCAGTTGGCCGCGCCAAAGTATCCACGATTGCTCGGGGACTCCAGAAGTTCGACGTTCGAGAATCGCGGGATCAGGGAACGCAGTCTCTCCGCCGATCCGTCTTCGGAACCGTTCTCAACCACGAGGATGCGCGACCTGGCCTGTTCCTCGAGACCGGCTGCGCTGGCAAGAAAGCGCTCAGTCGCATCCGCGCCTTTGTAGTTGACGGTGATAATCAGAACATCAGGCATAACGATCCATGTGTCCCGGAAACGAGCAACAGGTTCATCAATGCTCGGTGTGCGGAAAGCGCCACACCCTCAATCCAGGATCAGGGTAACGCCGGCAGACTGCAACCCTGGACCATGGGACCAGGCCGCAACGGGACTGGTGCAACTGCGGACCATGACTGCCCTAGGTGCGCCCTTTGTTGCAGTGCAAATATTATGCCGACGAACGTCCAAAACACGATGGAGTACTCAGGGCCTGGAAATGTGGGCTCAACCATCCCGTGGGCCAAGGTTGCCAGCAGTCCGATAAAGGCTCCAAGACCGAGTATTCGCCACCGGCGTTCGGCCAGAGGATCAATGCACAGCCGATACGATCGTCGAACGAAGGTTGCAATAAGGAGAAAGAATGGAACCGATCCGGCTAGGCCCACCTCAGCAAGATTGTTCAGCACAAAATTGTGAGTGTGGCGATTGGGAACGTGCATAAAACGTTCGTTATAAAAATAAATGCAATTGGGCCCAACTCCCAGAACTGGATTCCGTAAGAATTCGCTCCAGCCTACCCTCCAGAGATCGAGCCGTGTGTAGTCTGGATTTTGCACACGCACAGCCAGCAAGTCGTAGTTTGTGGTGAGCAGCGAAGTTGGAATCGCAAGAGATAACACAGCAATTATTGCTATCGAGATCAACAAGCGTTTCCACCCCAAGCCAGCCTTAAACATCATGGGGAGAGCGCAAACCGCGGCAATCAATAGACTGCTTAAAGCGCCGCGGGACATCGTGATCAACAGGCCAAGCAAAATCACGGTGCACGTAACACCGATGACGATTCGTTTCAACATCCCTCGCTCAGTTACCAGCAAGCTGACACTCACCGGAAGCAGGGGAACCAACATGGCTGCTAGATAATTGCTCTGGCCCATCGAGACACCGACGTCAGCCTTATCCAGTTCGATTTGCCATGTGGTCACAAACTGGTAGACGAGCATGACACTCACAATGCCGGACCAGGCGGTAAGCGCGTAGAGAGAACGCATGAGACCGCGTTCGGACCTCACGGTGGACGTGACGATCAAATATGTCAAATAACCAAACATGAAAACTTTGATTGCGACGATGCTACGCGTTACATCTAAAAGACTAGTGAGGGTAGAAACCAAGTTGGCAAAACAATAAGCATAGACAAACAGGCGTAACCAGAAATCGGGCGTATTAAATCGAAAGCGACCGAATAGCCTTCGCCACGTGAATAGGAGAATGATCGAAATAACACATAAATCTACGATTAGTACGCTTGGCGTGCGACCACCGACCGAAACGGTGAGGCCCTGCGGAATCAGCGCGAAGAGCAGGATCCAGACCAAGATTCCTCCCTTTTGCGATTCGCTTTTTGCCAGTGACATCATTGGAGTGGATTAAAACGGAATTGTTCGCGCTCGGCACTAGGTTCTAACAGCAGCACGACCGGCCAATCGAATCGCCCACTCGAGGTCACGGTGGAACCACGAGAGGGACCATCCAAAGGCCGAGGCCAGCATGAATCGGGGTTGTAACGGATCCAGAGCCTGCGCAAAATGCGTTCGTGCTTCCTTCCACTCACCCCGCAACAACTGGAGTCTGCCTTCTGCAAACTCGAGCGAAGACTCGGTCATTCTCCAACTCTTCGCAAGTCTCTTTTCTTCAGAGCCGCTCAACTTCAAGCCGTGCTGCTGTGCAAAGTCCAGGGCATGGGCGTGTGCCGCCTTCGCGATCCTTTCGCGATGGTTCAGGGTTGCTGACCCCGCATGCCTCCTGCGAAATCCCATCACATCCGGGGTGTAGTAGAACGTACCCTCCAGACTCAGTCGCAAGAATGTCGGGAAGTCTGTAACACAAAGTCCAGGGACGTATTGAAACCCCCCGATCCTTTCCAGTGCAGATCGCCGAATGATGGCAGTCGAAGGCGGTACGAGATCGTTGTCAACGAGCATATGAGTTGTTGCCGATCCTATCGGCGCATTCAACAACAACGACTTAGGAAGTTTGCGGCGGCGCCGGACGGCCCGTGTCAGAGATCCTTCCCACGTCCCATCCGAAGAAAGTTCGCCCACCGCGCCATACGCGAGCACTACTGACTCGTCGCCGAAACATTGAATTAGGCACGACAATTTATCCGGCGGCCAGATGTCGTCGCCTTCTAGGATGGCAATCAGTTGGCCTCTAGCCGCCGCCAATGCATGGTTATAGGAGCGCGGCAACTGCTCGATTCCTCGGTGCCGTTGGAAAAGATACCGGATACGCGGATCGGAGTACCGAGAAACAACCTCCGCCGTGCGGTCCTGGGAGCCGTCGTCAACAATGATTTGCTCCCAGCCGTCATAGGTTTGCGCCCTCAAGCTATCGATGCACGCACCGATGAAGTGTTCGTGGTTGTAGGTCGGTGTTATGACACTAACAAGGAGTTTTTCATCCATTCGACATCTCTTTGAAATCTCTGATCGAGGTTAGAGTGCTGGCTGTCCCAGTAACGTCGCCAATGCCGCAGTCAGCCGGGGTTTCTCGACTCCATCCACGGCGAAGACCCAACCTGCGAACAGCGACATTCCAACGGCGATGGCGCCCACTCCAAGTCGAGTCCACGAACCCTGAAAGACAAATCTGACTCCAAGCAACATAAGTCCGAGGAGCACTCCCAGCATCAAAATGCGCGGGAATGCGCCGACCCAAAAGCTTCGAAGCGAGCATCCGCAGTACTCGTGCACCGCCCAAAACAGTAGGGCTGAGTCGAAAGAAAAGCGCACCGTGCTAGCGAGAGCAGCGCCAGCGATTCCCCACCTCGGAATCATCAGCAGGCACATCGCGACGTACAATGGAAGTTCAAGCAGGTGAAACTTACCCGTTAGATCCGGCCGCCCCAGAGCCTGGAGGAGGCTGTAAGGAACTGGAGCCAAGGCATTGACAAGCACACCCAAGGCCAGAATTTGGACAACTGCCGAGGTTTGCCGCGCGAATACTGGTCCCATCCAGATTCCGAACAGGTCGGGTCCAAGAACTACCAAGTAGAGAAGGCCGGGCAGCAGCAGCAACAGGAGGTAGCGAACAGAACGCTCGTACAGTCGTTCCAGGTCGCGTCGGCCGGTCTTGTCTCCTCGCTCACTAAATGCGGGGTACAGGGTCCCGACTAGAGCCGAAGGGATTATCCGCAAACGGGTCATCCCCTCAAAAGGAACGGTATAAAGTGTGACCGCTGCCAGAGAGATAAACGAACCGATCAAAACGCGGTCGAGATAAACGAGCAACGGACTGACCAGCTGCGAGATTGTGACCCAACTCCCAAATCGTAGTAGCTGGGGCAAGCCGTGCAACTCCTGGAAGCGAAAAAGCTTAAGATCAGGGAACAGACGAAACAAAGGAAGCCCTAGCGCGGCCGTGGCCACGATACGGGCCAGGACGGTGGAGAATACAACCACTGCGACGCCGTACCCTTTCCACGCCAGGCAACCTGCTGCCATCCACTGCGCTACCGTTGCCAAAGCATCCACGGCGTTGATCCAACCGAAGCGTTGAAACGAACTCAACGCAGCCCGGAAGATTCCCTGTACCAACAAAACTGGCACGGCCAAACTCACGGCGTAAAACGACCAACGCGCCTGTCCTTCCAGATTCCCCGAAATCTTAAACACCGAATGGATCAAGTAGGGCGATAGCAAGGCAATTACAAGACCACCTGTCAAACCCATAACGAGATTGGCAAAGATCGCGGTGCGCAGAAGCTTTCGCACCGATTCGCGATCCTCTTGGGCAAGGTGTTCCGAGATAAATTTAGTTGCGGCCCGGTTCACGCCAACGTCCAAGAATGTCAGATAGCCAATCAGGACCCAAGCAAGGGAAAATAGCCCAAAAGACGTGTCACCTAAGTAGCGAACGAGCTTGGGCATGGCAACAACGAGTACGATAGCGGTCCATCCGTTGGTCGCGAAGTTCAGCGTCGCGTTCCGAGCGAGCCGTGTGGACGACGTCAGGCTAGCCGGCTGAATGCCCGTTGGCTTTGGCTGCTCAATGGAGGGTGTAGGCATGTGAACTATCAGTCCGTCTATCCCGCTTGGACAACGTCGGGAGAAACTCGGGCAACTTCTTCAGGATGCTTTTCCGCCAGGTAAATGCGCAGCATTCCCGTGGCCTTGGCTAAACGTCGATTTGCCGGACATAACTTTGACATTAAGGCCGTCATCCGGTAGCTCAGTCGATTGGCGAGCAGGTCAACCTTGGGATCAAAAACGACTCTTTGGCGAATCGGCTTCGCGATGTATCCCATGCGGAATTTGAACTCGGCAACCCGTTCCGGAGCATCGAGCGATTCCAGACCATAAAAGAGCGTGCGAACTCCGGGCAAGGAGACTCCGTGCTGCGAGACCACAAACGTCAGCGCGTTATTGACGTTCAGATCGAGGTGTTGCCGGTGAGATTGATGATCCAGTATGCACAAGCAGTCCTCCATCTGAAAGGTAACGACGTATCCCGCAAGCCGGTCGCCCACTCGGGCGCCCCAGGCTTGAAACCCAGGCAGATCGACCGCGTGGAGATAGCGCTTCCGCCATGCGTCGCGACTGATAAAGCGATTCCTCCCCTGGCGATCGAAAGCGTCAAGCCTAAGATCCCAGGCCTCATCCACTAAAACCGGAAAGGTTATCGGCTCTACGCAACATTCCCTCAGCCCTTTGCGAATATTCTTGCGCGTTCGGTGTCCCATCATCTCGAAACTGTATTCGCCTCCTTCAAATACGATCGCGTAACTGGGACATCCGCGTGCGCTTTCCTGCGGCATGGAATAGCGCAAGCCCCGAGCCCCGTGCCTGGAAAAGAGCTCCCACAGTTCGTTCTTGTCGGGCTCGATCAGACGATGGTAGGGAAAGGCCTGATAAATGCCCAAGCCTTCACTGTGCCAGTAAGCGCTTTCGGTTCGGACCACGCTCTGGCCTTGTCGTCGCAGCCACTCGGAATAAATCTCGGGACTCATGACTATTAGTTCAAGAATGAGGCAAGGCTTTTGCGAACTAATCTCCCGCCCATGCGAGAACCTTTTCTTCGGACAGTTGCTTTTCGTTCCATCGGACTTTCGGCTGGATGATGTCGTGCTTGATACGACTTTTGTAACGCAGGATGGTCGAGATCATGGTGCCGACCAGTTCGTCAGAAAGCAGGTGCGGTTGCAGGCCGAGATCCAACAATTTTGTGTGGGTTGGATTGTAGTGGTGCTCCTCGAGTTCGACCCGCGGATTTTCCAGATGGGTGATCTCCGGCTTCAATCCGAGTTGCAGAGCCTGCTGCGCCACGACTTCCGCGAGTTGCAAGACTGTAAACGTTTCGGTGAATTGATTGAAGACGCGATACTCCCCCGGCTTTGCGGGATGAACGATGGCAAGCTCCACGCAACGCAGCGTATCTCGAATGTTCAGGAATCCGCGGCTCTGGCCGCCTTTGCCATACACCGTCAGCGGAATCCCTGCGACCGCCTGCACGCAGAAACGGTTGAGCGCAGTTCCAAACACATCGTCATAATGAAAACTGGTGACCAAGCGTTCATCGATCTGGGTTTCTTCTGTCTCCACTCCGTAAACCACACCTTGATGAAGGTCGGTAGCGGCCAACTTCCAGGCACGACAGGCGAAACGGATGTTGTGACTGTCGTGAACTTTCGACAAATGATAGAAAGAGCCGGGCTGGCATGGAAATGGCAGAACGTCGCGCCGGCCTTTGTGCGTAATTTCAATGAATCCTTCTTCGATATCGATATTCGGCGTGCCGTATTCGCCCATGGTACCGAGCTTCACCAGCTGGCAGTCGAGCGACAATCGCTTCATCGCCCACAGAAGATTCAGGGTGCCGGTAATGTTGTTCATCTGAGTAAAGACTGCACGGTTGTGATCGATCATCGAGTAAGGGGCCGAGGGCTGTTCGCCGTAATGCACGATTGCATCAGGACGATAGGCTGACAGCAAGGCTTCCACCACGCCATAGTTCCGCAGATCGCCAACGAATAACTCCAGGTTGCGGCCGGTCAACTCGCGCCACAAAGCGACTCGATCCTGCAAGGTATGAATGGGCATCAGCGGCTCGACGTTGAGCTCGAGTTCCCAACGTCTTTTGGCAAAGTTATCGAACACTGCGACGTCGTGCCCGCGACTGGCCAGATACATCGCAGTCGGCCAACCCAGATAGCCATCGCCGCCAAGAATAAGAATCTTCATTGATCCTCCCTGAAATGTGTAGTGAGGTAAGAGTCAGACGTAGCGCTCGTTCATGAAGCATCCGCCTTGCGACTGATTTCAAATTCAGGCGCGTTGGCGGACTGGTCCGTGTCGCTCGCCAGACCAGGATTTTCGATTCGTGATGGCCGCGAAAAACGTCGCTTGGTCACGCTGGCCCACTTGTCGCGGCGGATAGTTTCTGCAGCAGTTCGAAGAGAGCGATAAACGTCCATGGCCAGCACTTTGCCCGGGTGCAAATCGTCGATTTCTGCCCAGTGCGTAGAACCGAGAGTCCAGATCACCGAACCCATGAGCGCCAGAACGACGCATAGGATGACAATCTCCATCCTTGGAGGAAAAGACTTGCGCTCCGGGCGTTTCGCAAGATCGAGGACCTTGACGCTGGGCGTTTCCTTGGCTTCCTGCACCTTCGCCAGTTCATATTGCTGGGTGAGAGTTTCATATACCGTTTCCTGAACTTTGGCGCGCCGATATAGATCGGCGTAGGTCTCGCCCAACAAGGGAAGCTCGCGGATGGAAGGATAGGTGGAATGGCCGGCTACGGCCTCTCCTTCAATCGAAAATCCTTTTGCGCCGCCCATCTTCTCCAGTTCGGAGCGCAATTCCTGGATTCTGGCCTGGACGCTTTTGATGCGCACATTGCCGGGCACATAGATCGCTGCCAAGCCCCGTGCCTCAGCCTCGGCAGCAATCAGTTGGCCCATCAGGGTAGCGGCTGCATCGAGCATCGCACGTCCTTGCTCTTTGATATCGATCGCGCCGTTCTGGCTGGAGAACTGGCTGAAATCTCGAGATGCCTGGTCCAGATCCAGTTTTACGACTTGTAAGCGCTGTTCCAGGAAAATGCGTTCCCTCCGTGCCGCGGAAGTGGAGACATCCGCGACGAGACGATCGAGTTCCTCAATGTAGGCTTGCGCAATCGCGGTCGCTCGGTTCGGGTCGCGATCGGTGACTGCGATACTGATGATTCCGCTCTTGCGATCCTGGCTGATCCATGTGTTTTCTTCCAGCCGTTTCCGGGCATCTTCCTCCAGCCGAACCCCATAGACTCGTTGAAGGTCGAATTTGCTCACTAAACGGTCCTCGAGCGTGCGGCTCCGCAAGAGTCCGATAAACAAATCTCCTGAGCCCTGCATGCCCAACAAATCTCCGGCCATAGCACCCAGAGAAGAACTGCTTTTAGCGGTCAGCGATGCCAGCATTGCCATACCAGAAGTCGATTGATTGTCGGGCGGCATAAGCTGCGTCATGGATTGGTACCGAGTCGGCACCAGGAATGCCAGCAACACGCCGAACAGACCGCCAAGAAAGACGGAGCGGGCGAGAGAGGCGCGATGGTCCCAAAGCGTGCGCAGCCTCTGAAATAACCGATCGGAGGGCTCCGAGCCCGGATATGGTGTCTTTTCTTTGAGGATAAGCTCGGGCGTAACCTCCGGCTTCAGTCTGATTTCGGCGTGTGCCACAAGGTCCTTTTGTAAATCTGGTGGTTGTTCGTCTTTCACTCGAGCTAGCGCCGGTGCAAGTGAGGCCAATAGGCCACCTGCAGTTCCGCTGTTACGTTGCTTTGTGCGGCTGTCGCTAACAGAGGAATCTGCCAGCTTTCGTATTGCAGCCTGCCCGAAAATCGGAATCCGGATTTCAACAGGAAATCGGTCATCAACGAGACGTCATTCTGCGTTCCACCCTGCGGCAGAAACTGACGATCCACTTTCCGATGCCGGGCTTCTATTTCAATCCTCTTCGTCGGACTCAGCCAATATGTGCTCTGGATCGACTCCCCCTGCGCTGCCCGTCCGATCCAACTGCCCATCAGTTGGCCGCCATTGGTATAGCCATTCACATATTGAAGATTGTGGTAAAAACAGCCGTTACAGGTGGAGAAGTCCACCGGGCTGGTAAAGCCACCTTCCAGCCGCAAGTCGACTTTATGAACACGGGGCAGCTTCGCGAGATATAGCCCGCCCTGCCATACAGACTTCCAAGGTGTATTTAGTGGCGAAATCTCATCTTCGCTAAACCCTTCGCCATATAAAGCGAGCCAGTTACGCAGTTTCGGAATGCGATAAGAGAAGTCCGCGACTGAACGGCCATCGCCCAGCGGTGATCCGTTGACGTGTAACCCGAGAGTGCTTTGAACAAAGGTCCTGGGCGTCAACGGATTCCCCGGTCCTCCGTAGATTGTCGTCTTCGACATGCTGAACTCGAAGTTTTCGGTAAACCGAAAGCTGATCCGGCTGCCGCTAAGGAATGGCTGAGGATTTAGATTCTGGCCGTACTGGCCTTGCGCCAACTGGCCGCCACAACAGGTATTGGTGTTGTTGATGAACTCCTGTCCGGAAAGCCTCCCCAGGAAAGTATCGAATCGGATGTCACCGAGAACGCCAAGAAGCCACGGCAGGCGGAAAGGAGAGACCCGGTTCAGCCGGAACATGCTAATGGGCTCGGCGTTGTCGGTAAAAGCGAGCGTGCCGCCTTCACTCGGTCCCCACCAGAGGCTCTGCCTCCCGTAAGAAATCTGCCAGTTGGCGAGGTTCATTCCCACGTACGCGTCCAACAATCGAAACTGGGTAATGGTCGCGAATGGGTTGGATGGGACGTTCGCTGGCAAGTAATCGATGTTGCTGATGAAGTCGAGCGTAGCCAGCGACGGCGCGGGTGCAGAGGGTGCGTATTGGTATTCTCCTCGCGCGTAGATCACAAACGGTCCCATGGCGGCCCAGCTTGAGGAGCCCGCTACTGTATTAAACCCGCGCTGAAAAGGTCTGCCGTAGTCATTCAAAATGGTCTGTCCGAAGTGATATCCGTCGGTGAGAGGGGTACCGGAAATCCCCAGAGAACGCTGGTAGATCGATTCCACTTGCGCACCGACATTGCGATCCCCACTCTCGAGACCAGATTCATTCGCGAACTCTTCGGTGAGTGATTGAAGAAGGTCTTGCGCCGCCAGCACTTCACCATCGTCACCGAACGTGGTCGCCTCGTTTAGCAATCGCGCGCATTCCAGGCGGGTCCACGGACGAATGCCTAAGCTTGCCGTTTTTACATAGCCCAAGGCCGCCAACCGTTCCATTGCCGGGTAAATCCAGCTCTCCAGCGGAACGTACGGCGACCCCATGAAGGAGACCTTGCCGTTGGTTGTTTCGCTCACGAATTCAGTAGGCGAGGCCCAGGATCCTCCTCCAATTTCAGGATCGTGATGCCCGCGGTAAACGCTCTGGCTTATCAGGTATCCGAGAACGCTGCCAACGAGCACGTCCGAAGGAAAATGCTGACGGGCGTGCACCCTCGAAAAACTGACAGCTGATGCCATTCCGTATGCAAACAGTTTTGGCAAAGTGCCTTGATATTCATGCGCAATGACTCCGGCAATCGACCAGGCGGCGGCGGCATGCTCCGATGGAAACGAAGTTCCACCCTGGAAGAAAGCCCCGGTGCCGTTGCTTTGATACGGACGCTCACGTCCGAACGAATATTTCAGAACTTCGGTGGTCACTAAACTGTTCAATGCGGCCTCGCCAGCCAGGAAGCCGGTCTCGCGCCAATGTTCGTTGTGCGTAGGAAAGCTGAGGAGATAGAGTCCGGCGCCTGCACCTGCAAGGCTTGCAATCCCTACGTTCGAAACCGTCCTGTAGTGGCTGAGAGTCGCCGCATTCTGTGAGACAGATGCGCTGTACTGGCGATCGGTAACGAACAGACCTGCGGCAATTCCTCCGAAAGGAACCAGCCAGGTGGCGTCCTGCGTCCGCACTCGAAACGGACTCGTCCAGATCTGTTTCTGATCTTCG
>CAVXVD010000046.1:0-55391 GCA_963765015.1 uncultured Acidobacteriota bacterium
TGGCGTTTTTCGGCTCAGCCCCCTTTGGCAGCCTGCTCGCCGGAGCGCTCGCTCACCGCATCGGAGCTCCGCATACCGTCATGGTGACCGGCGCGTGCTGCGTAGCCGGATCCCTCTGGTTCACTCTGCAGTTACCCAAAGTCCGCGCCGTCATGCGCCCCATCTATCAGGAAATGGGCCTGCTCCAGGATTCAGCCGCGGTCGAAGTAGAGTCGTCGTAAGGTTGGACGCCCCAATCAACTGTTATCCTGAGCGGAGTTGTTCGCCGGCGAAGCCGACGGACAACGCAGTCGAAGGATCCCTATTCCCTCCATTCACCGATCGAAAAGCTGGGACCCGCCCCATCCATCGCTTTCGGCGGATCGCGCATCCCAAATGATGGTGGATTCTTTGATCATGCGCGGACAAATAATTCTGGCTATCTGTGTCGTAGTCATCAGCCAATCCTTCGGGCAATCCTCCGATACCGAGCCGTCAGCGCCGGATACTTCTCACAGTGTCCTGACCGAGCGATTGAAGGCAATCTCGTCCGCGCGAGGCGGCCAACCGACCGACTGCGTGGCGAGCTCCGCCGAGTCTGGCTCTGTCGACGACTGCGTCGTCAAACTATTTCGCCGGCACAAGCCGTTCTTCTACGGTTACGAGGGAAAGCCAAGGCTTCGCAACTTCATTGTCGGTACCGGTCTCGCCGGAGACGCAGCCGGCAACGTCTTCTCGGTCCTGTACGACAGCCGAGGTTTTCCCCCTGTGCCTCTCAACCGGCACATGGAAGTCATGGACGATCTTCATACAAGGGTTGTCGGATGTATCAAGCCCGTCAGCCTCGAGGCAACGGCGGGGGCTGCACCAGTTTGCGTTCTTCCCGTGAATCAAAAGCGATCCCAGATTGCCGCCCGTCGTAAGCCAGTCGATACCACGGTGTGTGACATCCTTAAGAATCCATCCGCTTTCAATAACAAGCTGGTGCGGATTCGAGGCTACTACTGGGGAAATTTCGAAAATTCCACGCTGAACGACAGTCGATGTCATGGATCCATCTGGCTGCGCTATGCGGGAGGTGCCGCGCCGCCGACCTTGGGAACATACGTTTCCACTGTCTACATGCCGGGCTCGGAGGACTCGAAAGGAAAGCGCATTCTGCCGATTCCGGTGACCTTGGTTCGCGACTCCAGGCTTGCCCTGTTCGAGGCGCTGGTCCGAGCGAATCCTCCACTCGAGGTTCCGCTAATCGGGGACGCCGATGGGAAGGTGACCGCCACGTTCACCGGAAGGATCGATGGCGTATCTTCCGAAGTCCACAAGTTCCTGAAGGAACAACCGCCAGGTCGCGCTTGGCTTCTAGGCTTCGGTCACCTCGCGGGTTGCGAGGCGCAACTGGTCCTGCAGTCCGTGGCAGACGATGCCACGCTTCAATGAGCGTCAAACTGACGACTGAAAACTGACGACTGAAAACGGTGCCCTACGCTCCCACCGCCGCATGGTCCGCCATGCGCCGCCGGTTATAGCGCAACGCAACGTTCATGAAGACACTGCCGAGGGAGGTCTCGAAGCAGATCATCAACGCTTCTGTGTCTTCACTGGTCTTGTCGCCCTCCTGCTCGGTAAGCAGCAACGGAGGATGCACGCGGAAATGAAAGCCCTGGTCGTTGAGCGCCGAGATGGCGTTGCCCACTACCTGGTTTGCCAGTTCGAAGATGGTTTCCTTGATCAGCGCGTCGGACTCCGGCAAGTCGGCGCCCGCATAGTGGCTGGCGACTTTGACCGCGGTCTGCGGCTCGAGATCGAGTATGATCCGGCCCTCGATATCGCCCGTGAGCGCGATCATGCCCGCCACGCCCTTGCGGCGATAGGCTTCCTCTTCCA
Organism: uncultured Acidobacteriota bacterium; assembly: GCA_963765015.1. Classification (GTDB taxonomy): domain Bacteria; phylum Acidobacteriota; class Terriglobia; order Terriglobales; family Acidobacteriaceae; genus Sulfotelmatobacter. Next base: position 1,864 of record CAVXVD010000046.1, read on the forward strand.
TGGTGAGATTGCCCACCTTGGTTGTCCCCTGCAGGCCTTGCGACAACACGGCATCCGCCGCGTTGATGAAAGGCTGGATCAATTCCATCTTCATGGACTTACGCTCCCGCTCCAGCGGCGTTGGCCACCGAGCCGTCTTCGCCCAGTACGTACTTGATGACTTCGTAGAGCACTTCCGGCTTCACCGGCTTCTGCACGAAATGCCGCGCGCCCCGCTGCAACGCCGCCACAATGTTTTCCTGGTATCCCACCGAGGAAACCATCACGATGCGTGCTTCCGGATGCGATTGCACAATCCGTTCAGCCGCCTCGATCCCTTCCATCTGCGGCATGGTGATATCCATGAGCACGATGTCAGGATGCGTGCGGTCGAACTCGCTGATGGCAGTCAAGCCGTCGCCGGCCTCGGCTGCCACCTGCCCGCCGAACGTTTCGATCATGCGGGCCAGGTTCTTACGGGCAAATACGGAGTCGTCCACGATCAAATAGCGGACCGGCTGCCCGTCCTTGCTGCGTTTTACTGGTGCAAACTGCTCCATACAGACCTCCCCTTTCAACTGCATATCACGCCCGGTTCGTACCCGGCCAGATCACGCTGGTCACGGCCTTCCCGGACCCGAAGTCTAGTTTCCGGCGCGCACCGCGCGCCCGGTGGAAGTGTGCTCGCGCCCGCACAGTGCCTGCAGCGTCGCTCCCATCACATCCAATCCCACTACCCGCACGGCGTATCCTCGTTCGATCGCCGCCTTCGGCATGCCAAACACCACGCACGATTCCTCACTCTGCGCGATGGTCATGCCGCCTTCTTTCCGGATCGCTCCCAATCCTTCCGCTCCGTCATCGCCCATGCCGGTCATCAGCAAGCCAATCGCGTTGCTCTTGAATTCCTCGGCCGCGCTGCGCAGCAGCACGTCGGCACTCGGCCGGTGGCCGTTTACCCGCGCTTCGTCGCTGAGCACCACAATGTCTCCCAACGGCAGGCGCTTCACTTTCATGTGCCGGCTGCCGGGGCAGATCAGCACCCGTCCGGGCTGCAACACGTCTCCCGATTGCGCTTCCTTCACCCGCAGCGGACAGACTTCATCCAGCCGCCGCGCGAACATGTCGGTAAAGCCGTCGGGCATGTGCTGCACCACCGTGATCGTTCCCGGAAAATCTCCCGGTAATTGCGACAGAACGTATTCCAGAGCCTGCGGGCCGCCGGTCGAAACCCCGATCGCCACGATCTTGTTCGGGCTTCCCGCCAGCGCCGGCACCTTCTCCGGCTTCGGCGGAACACCCGGCAGCATCCGCGGTTTCAGCTTGCACTCCGCCGCTGCTTTGATCTTGGCGATCAGCTCCCGCGCCGTTTCCGACATGTGCGCTGCCGCATCCTTGGGCTTGGTCACGAAGTCGAATGCGCCCAGTCCCAGCGCCTTCATGGTGACCGTCGCGCCCTCGGTGCTGTGCGAACTAAACACAATCACCGGAACCGGCTGCCGCCGCATGATTTCTTTCAGCGTGTCGATGCCATTCATCCCCGGCATCTCCAGGTCGAGCGTGACCACGCTGGGCTTCAGCTCCTCGATCTTCTTCAGCGCGAACGAGCCATCCATCGCGGTTCCGACCACGTCAATGGATTCGTCGCCCGCCAGCATCTGCGGAATCAGCTTGCGCATCAGCGCCGAATCGTCTACCACCAGCACGCGGATCAGGCCGTTCTTCATGCCGGGCCTCCCACGGCGGGGGTCAGCGCCAGCCGCATGCGGTCGGTATGCGACAACAGCAGTCCGGCATTGCATTGTCCCAGTTGCTCCGGCCGCGAACGCGCCACATGCTCCACCACGGCGGGCAGATTCAGAATCAGCACCACTCGTCCGTCACCCAGAATCGAAGCGCCGGACACCAGATCGGTTTGGAACGTCTGGTCATCGAGCGCCTTGATGACCAGCTCTTCTTCGCCTTCCAGGGCATCGACAATCAAGCCGTACTTCCTCTCTCCCACAGTAATGACGAGCACAAAGAGCTTGGATTTCCGATCATCCCCCACCGGACGGCCCAGCCGTAGCAGCGGCAGCACCTGGTTGCGCAGTTGCAGAACTTCGTAGTTGTCGACCTGGTGCACTTCGGTTTCAAACGTCCGCGCAATCTCGAGCACGGCATTCAACGGAATCGCATACAGTCGCTGCTCCACCCAAAACAGCAGCGCCTTGATGATGGCCAGCGTCAGCGGCAGTTTCAGCCGGAACGTGGTCCCCATGCCCGGCCGCGTTTCCACGCTGACCGAAGCCTTCAGCCGGTGCAGTACGCTTTGCACCACATCCATTCCGACTCCGCGTCCGGAAACTTCCGTGACCTGTTCGGCAGTCGAGAAGCCCGGTCGGAAGATGAAGTCCACGGCCTCGGCGTCGCTCATGCGCGCTGCTTCCTCCGGAGTGGTCAAGCCCAGCTCGATGGCCTTGGTGCGAATCTTCTGCGCGTCGATGCCGCCCCCGTCGTCCGACACTTCCACGATCACCTGGTTTCCATGGTGATACGCATTCAGCCGGACTACGCCGTGCGCCGGCTTGCCCTGCTTGCGGCGCTCCTCGGCAGGTTCGATTCCGTGACTGATCGCGTTCCGTACCAGATGCGTCAGAGGTTCGGCAATCGCATCGAGAATTCCTTTGTCTAGATCCGTATCCTGCCCGCTGACCGACAGTTCCACCTCGCGGCCGCATTGCCGCGACACATCGCGCACCATGCGCGGGAAGCGCCGGAACAGTTGATCCACCGGCACCATGCGGATCTTCATCACCGAGCGCTGCAGGTCGTTCAGCACGCGCGCCTGGAACGCCATGGCGTCGGCAAACTTGCCGCGCAGCAGGTCTTTGGGATGATGCTTGGAGAATTCGTTGAGCGCCTGCTGCAGCATCGATTTGCCGATGATCAGCTCGCCTACCAGATTCAGCACGCTATCAATTCTTCCTGCCTCTACGCGCAGCAGGTTTTCCTGCGGAGCGGGTGCGGTCCCGCTTTCGGGCCCCGGGCTTGCGGGCGCAACTTGCGCCGTAGCGGCTTCCGCCACGGCCAATGCCTCCGCCGGATTTACCTCGGTCGCGGCTGGGCTTGCTTCGCTCGCGGCCTTCGGCGCAACCGCGCTGGCGGCGGCCAGCATCTCCACCGTGACCTCTTCCACAATGGTGGGAATCTTGCACTTGGCCACGATCTGCTCCGCGCTCTGCACGCTGGCCAGCACGAATTCCACCTGCTTCGAGGCGGCCGGCGACTTGGCGTCCGGACGCACCGCAATGACCGGGCCCATGGCGCTGATGGCGTTCTGCACCAGCTGCCGGCCGGCAATCGGCATGGCGCAGTGCGGATCGATCTTCACCACCACGTGCAGCACATCCTGGCCATCGGCCTGCGCCTTGGCCATGGCCAGCTTCTCGTACTCGGTCCAGTCCGCCGCACTCTTGGCCGACGGCGCTTTGAATTTCTTGCGGCGTGCCTTCTTGGCCGCCGGGGCCGCGGTTAGTTCCTCAATTTTCTTGCTGAGGCTCCGCGTCGATGGAACTTTCTTGCCGCTGCGGTAAGCCGCAATCATCTCGGCAAACACATCGGCGGCGGCAAAGGCGATCTCGGCCACGGCCGCTTGCGTGGCCGTGCCTTCGAGCGACAGCGCATCCTCGAACTGATGCGCCAGTTCGCTCAACTCGCGCAGCCCGCACGCCGCCGAGTCGCCCTTCAAGGTATGCACCGTGCGCCGGATCACGCGCACGATCTCCTCGTCGCCCGGATGCTTCTCCAGCTTCAGGGCTTCGTCGTTCAGCGCCTGCAGCAGTTCCTGCGAGGTCTCAAAAAACAGCTCCCGCAGTTCTGCGCCGCGCTCATCGGAGGGATGATTCACTCTCGCACCTCAAGCCGCTGGTACGCCGTGCCGCTGTCCTTGTGCACCATCTGGAATTTCTTGGTCAGGCCCAGCAGGCTCTCCGCGTGGCCCACGAACAGATACCCGCCGGCATTCAAGCAGCGGTAAAATTTTTCGATCAGCCGCTTCTGCTCCGCTTCGTCGAAATACATCATCACGTTGCGGCAGAAGATCACATCGTTGCGCTGCGGCAAGTATTCGGTTTTCAGGTTATGAAAATCGAAGTGCACCATCTCCTTCAGCGCTTTCTTGATGGCATAGCGGTCGGCTACCTTGTCGAAGTAGCGCAGCCGGTAGCCGTAATCGACCATCGACATCTGGTTCTCGCTGTACGTCGCTTCCTGCCCGGTCCGCAGCACCGAATAGCTGATGTCGCTGGCCAGAATTTCCACCCGCCACGGTGGCGGCACCAGTGGCTTGGGCAGCGGCAAATCCATGGGCAGCGGATTCCGCAGGTAGTAATAGGCCAGCGCATCCGTTACCAGCATGGCCAGCGTATAGGCTTCCTGTCCGGTCGAACATCCCGCGCTCCAGATCCGGATCGAATACTCCCGCCGCGCACTCTTGTACTTGAACAATTCCTCGAGAACCGTTTTCTGGAAAAGGTCGAGCTGCGCCTTGTGGCGGAAGAAGCTGGTTTCGTTGACTGTGAGGTTTTCGAGCAGCTTGGCCAGTTCGTCCTTGCCCTGGTGGCTGATCAGCAGCCGGTAGTAGGCGTAGAACGAGTCCACACGGCATTCCTTCAGCCGGCGCAGCAGCCGGTCCTGCAGGAAGTGCGTGCGGCGCTCGTCGAAGTGCATGCCGCACTCCTGGTAAACCAGCGCCTGCAACAGCTTCAGTTCCGCGTCCGTCAATATGGGAGCTGGTGCGGCTCCGGATGTGCTCATGCTTGTCTCTCGTTTGTCGTGGGCACTGAATTCTGAGCTTTCAAAGTTTCAAAGTTCGGAAGTATTCAATGACTCAACTCAGTCGACCTTTACCTTCGCAACCTTGCAGCCTTGGTACCTTGAAACCTTGTCGTTAACTACTTCGCCGCCGCTCCCCGCGCCTCGGCTTTCGGCGCAGCCTTCTTGTCCGCGCTGTCGCTCTTGGCCTGCAGGCTGCCCGGCGCCAGCAGTTTGCTCATATCGAGCAACACCACCAGCCGTCCAGCGACCTTTCCCAGCCCCGTCACGCAGTTCAGCCCGCCTTCCTGAAATACGGCAGGCGGAGCCTCCACGGCGTCGGCGGGAATCTTCAGAACTTCCGAGGCCGAATCCACGATCAGCCCGGCCAGCCGGCCCGCGTGCTCGACCACCAGAATCCGGTTGTGCTTCTTCATCGTGGCCTGCTTCTCTCCGAAGCGCTTGCGCAGGTCCATGACGGAGACGATCTTGCCGCGCAGGTTGATCACGCCTTCCAGATAGTCGGGGGCGTCGGGCACGGCGGTGATTTCGGGCACCCGCACAATCTCGTGCAGGCTCTTGATGGGCACGCCATAGGTCTCGCGTCCCACTTGAAAACCCACGATATGGAGTTCACGGCTCATATTGTTCTCAGATCTCTCGTGCCGTTAGTACTGCGATCCCGCAGCCGCCCGCCGTGCGTTGCGGCCGGAAGACTCTCCCCCCGCCTGCGAACGCGCCGCCTCGGCCAGCGCGAAGCGGTCGATGAATTCCAGCAGGCTGCGCGACATCTTCGACATCTGTTCCGAAGAAGCCGCCAGCTCGGTCGAACTCGAGGTCGACTGCTGCACCAGTTCACGCATCCGCTCCATGGCTTTCACCACGGCCTGCGCTCCGGAAGCCTGCTCCTCGACCGCCGAATTGATTTCGTGCGTGATCTCGTTCAGCCGCGTGGTGGCCCGCGCAATCTGCGACGAACCGTGCGACTGCTCGTTGGTTGCCGCGCCGATTTCCTGCGCGAACTTGTAAACCTCGGTGACCACGTTCGAGATCTTGCGCAGCGCCGAGTTCAGCTCTCCACCCAGCTCCAGCCCTTCGTTGACGATGGTGGTGGAGCGGTCCATGTTCTCGACCGCCTTGCGCGCTTCCTTCTGAATGCTCTGGATCAGCTCGGAAATTTCCTTGGTGGACTGCGCCGACTTCTCCGCCAGCTTGCGGACTTCGTCGGCCACCACGGCAAATCCCAGGCCATGTTCTCCGGCGCGGGCCGCTTCGATCGCCGCATTCAGCGCCAGCAGGTTGGTCTGTTCGGCCAGATCGTCGATGACTTCGATGATCTTTCCGATATCGTCCGCTCGTTGCCCGAGGGCCCCGATAATCTCGCCCGAAGAGTTGATGGTGGTGTTGATGCGGTTCAGGCCGTCAGTGGCCTTCTCCATGGTCCCGATGCCGTTGTGCACTTCCTCGCGCGAGCGGTTCGAAATATCGAGCAGCACCTTAGCGGTGTCGGCCACGCGCTGGATCGAGGCCACCATCTGATCGATGGATGCCGATGTCTCGCTCACGCTCGAAGCCTGCACCTGCGTGCTCTTCACCATGTTCTGCACGTTGACGCTCATCTCGTGCATCGTGCTGGTGACTTCATCGATGGCCGAGGACGCCTGCAACCCGATCTTGGCCGAATCGTCCGATGCTCCCGCCACCTGATTGGAAGCGCTCGCAACTTGAGACGATGCGTCGCGCACGCTGCGCACCAGCCCCGCCAGTCCTTCCACCATCTTGGCGAAGGCATTGCCCAGCGTGTCGTGCGTGGACCGCGGCTTCACTTCCAGGGTCAGGTCGCCGCCGGCGATCGCCTCGGAAACTGCAGCCATCTCCTTGAGGTAAGTCACCATCTTGTGGAAGGTGCGGGCCAATTCGCCGATTTCGTCATCGCGGCTCAAATCGATGTTGTGCTCGAGGTCGCCGGTGTTGCCGATCGCTCGCGCCACATTCATCAGGCTGGTCAGCGGCTGGGTAATCGCTTTGGCCGTGCGATACGCGATGACCACGCCCAGCGACAGGGCCAGCAGCGTGCTCAACGCCGAAACCGCGATCGTCCAATTCGCCGCACTCTCATCCGACTTGCGCCGCTCTTCCACCAGCTTGCGGTTCTCACCGTCAGCGATGTCGAGCGCGTCGGTCGAATTCTTCACCCACGACGAAGCGTCCTTCTGTAAGTAATAAATCTGCAGTTCCGCGACGGTGGCGTTCCCCGAGTCCACGTCTTTCCGCTTCTCGATCAGCGGCTGCGCGAATTCCTTGCCCCAGGCTTGCTCCAGTTGCTGCACCCTGGCCATCGCGCCCTTGACCTGATCGGAGCCGGCCAGGCTCTTGCCCTGTTCGAGCTTCTCATTCAGAGCGCGCAGGCCCTCGGTCATCCGGTCCACTTCGCGGGTATCCCCGCTGAGCAGGTAGTTGCTCAGATAGAGCCGGTTTTGCATCATCTGGAAACGGACCGCGTTGGTGGTGTCGGCCAGTTCCAGCGATGCCGCCGCGGCAGACTTCGCCGCATGCTCGCGCTGCACCGCCGACCAGTTCACCAGGAACAGCACCAGTACCATGGTCAGGATGATGCCGAAATTCACGTACAGCTTCTTGCCGATTGTCATGCCCGTCTCCTCCGCGGCCAGGCCAACTACCGCGGCTCAAACTTGAATTCGATGATCCCGGTGCTCTCTCCCGCCGCTGGTTCAAAGCGCCACTTCTTGGCGGCGTCCAGCGCCGCGTTCGCCAGAACCGGATGTCCGCCCACCACCCGCGCTTCTCGAACCACCCCGTTGGTTGCGACCGTCACTTCAATCTTGACCGTGCCCGCCAGATTCATCTTTTTCGCCAGTTCCGGATATACCGGTTGAACCCTGCTCTTGGCGCGGCGTACCAGTTCCTCGCTCTGCTGCGACTGCGCTCCCACCTTCCCCGGTCTTACCATTGCCGTCAGCGTCAGGACGGCTAACAACGCAATCGTTAATCTTCGAGACACAATTCCTCCTGAATGACACAAGCTGGCAAGCCCAACCGTGCAAAGCCCTGGCCAAGCGAGACTTCTTGAAAAAACCAAAGTAATGACCCTTATCGCATTGATCCATAAGCAGTTGAACTGCATGCCTTCGGTCTCAATCGCGGGGCGGGAATGAAACTCGTCTCATCGCGATTAGAATCAGCTTCGTTACTTCTCAGGCTGAGACGAATTCTCACGAGAAATGGCGGGATTTCACATATAGGCACCCCTCCCCCATTTCTCTTGACTCAAATTGAGATGACAGATAGTTTCCCAAATAGATTCAGGTACTTGTGAATCAAGACCATTACTCTTTTGTTATCGGGGCTGTATCAGGTGGTCGAGTTTCAGGTGGTCCGTTCGTTCCCCAGGAAAGCAGTGCAGTGCCCGGGTCCGACGAGGACTTCCAGAAGCTTCTGCTTCGTATTGCCGCCAAAGCCGGAGAGCGCTGCGATTCCAATACCCTCATCCATTTGTTTTGTTGTGCCACCCGGGAATTCTTCCAGGTAAGTGGGGTTTACTTCTGGCGCTGTTTCACCGCCGATGAGCTCGTCGGGGAACAGGCAGATGGGAAACTTGCCGCCCGTTTTGTGGGCATGCATCTGCGTCCCGAGCAGAGCGCCGTCACCGCCGACGCGGTCCGCCAGCGGCGCACCCTTTTTGCCAATCAGGTGAGATCAGCGACGTTCCCGGCGGCAACGGAATTTGAGGCGCGTTCGCTTCTGGCCGCTCCCTTGGTCGTCTTCAACGAGGTCATCGGCGCGGTCACCTTCCTGCACGACTCCCGTGACGATTTCTTTAACGAGGATAAGGCCGCCAAGGCGACCATCCTGGCCGGACAACTCGGCAGCCTACTCGAAGCTGCGCGTCTCGGTGAGGCCTCCCGGGAAGAGCATCGCCGCGCCGAGATTCTGGCCGACGTGGCCCAAGCCCTGCATGGAACTCCCGACGTCTCCGCCGTAATCGAGGCCTTGGCCGACCGCCTTCGCCTGCTGCTGCGCACCAAGTTGGTATGCGTCCTGCTGCGGCGCGAAGGACCGTTCGAATTGAAGGCGGTTTCTGCCGAGACTCCGCAGCTGGCGACCTCCGCCCGTGCCCGCCACGATCGTCAGACCTTGCGCTTTGCCGCCGACCTGGCGCAGAAAGCGGTGACTGCCGGAGAGCCCATCACCCTGTCGATCGGCGCCGACGTGCACTCGCTCGGCAGCCTCGTCTCTCCCGGCATGCTGATCGCCGCACCCTTTCGTACCGCACGAACCCAGGGCGCAATCCTGCTCTATCCCCGGCAGGATGGCGTTTTCACGGCCGAGGAGCGATCGCTGGTAGCGGTCATCGCCGGTTTCGGCGCCGTCGCCGTCGCCCATGCCGAGCTGCATTCCACGTCTCATGCCCAGGCCCACGAACTTCATCAGTTGCTTGAGATCTCCTCCGAACTCAGCTCCAGCAGCGATCTGGACCACTTTCTGCAAGCCTTCGTCCGGCACGCCTCGGACTTCCTCGGCTTCGGCCGCTGCTTCATCGCCCTGCTGGAAGACGGGCAGTTCCGGGTTCGCTATGGGGTCGAACGGGGCGAATCCCGCCGCGTGGAAACGCTGATCCCCGAAGGGGTGTTGACCCGGGCCCTGCGCTCCAAGGAAGTCTTCTCGACCGATCAGGCCAGCCGCATTCCCGGAATTAACATCGACGCGATCACCCAGTTCAAGGTGCAGCAGTTTCTGGCCGTTCCTCTGCTGGGTACCGCCGGGCGCGTGCTCGGAGGGTTCGGCGTCCTCGACCGGCTCGACGGCTCCGGCATCTCGCAAGAAGATATTCGCCGCGCCCGCGCCCTCTCCAATCAGGCCGCGGTCATGCTGGAAGTAGCCAGCAATCTGGATTCGTCGGAGCAGCACCGCCGCCGCGCCGAAGCCCTGATTGAACTCGCTCGCGAAATCGATGGAGCGCTGCATTTGCCCGAGTTCGCGCGCCGTTTCGTCACTCGCGCCGCGGAGTTAACCGCCTCGCGTGCCGGGCTCCTTGCCGTCCTGCACGAAGGGCAATGGCAAGTCGTCGCGTTGCAGCAACCCGACAAACTTCCCGCGCTGGCTGCCGGAGAACTCTCTACTCCTCCTCGGGAAGGCAGCCCCGCCCCCGCGATGCAGCTTGCCGGTATGTCGCAGCCTCCGGTTCAGCCTTGGAAAGTTCATCCCGAGCCGCCGTTCGAGCGCGGCAATGATTGTGCCCTCAGTGCCGCTCTGGCCGACTTTGTCGCACATCACGCGGAGAAAGTTACCTCCGGCGCCGCCGACCATATCTTGGGATCCGAAGCCGCCGCCAATCTCGGCTGGAACAATTGCACACTGGTCCGGCTGCCCGGCTCCAACGGCGAACTGGCCGGACTGCTTTGTCTTTCCGGCCGTTCTGCCCCGTTAAGTCCCGAAGATCGACTCTTTCTGGAGACCATGGCGGGCCACGCTGCCATGGCTCTGGAGAATGCGCGTCTCTTCACCCGCATCGACCAGGCGAACCGCCATTGGATGGAAATCTTTGACGCCATCACCGACTTCATCGTCGTGCACGATCAGGCGGACAAAGTCCTGCGCGTGAATCGCTCTCTGGCCACCATGATCGGCGTCCCGCCCGCGGAACTGATTGGAGTCAACATGCGGGCTCTGATGGCGCTGACCAGCGACACCGCGTCCTACTCTTGCCCCTTCTGCCGCTCCATGGCCGATAACGACGACGAGTTCGCCCATCCCGTCTTCGACCGCACGTATCTGGTCTCCACCTCCCGCGTGCATGGAGCGCAGGGCGAAGGACTGCAGACCATTCACGTACTGAAAGATATTTCCGACCGCCGCGAAGCCGAGCGGCGTTATCGCGAGCTCTTCGACAATATTCAGGAAGGCCTGTTCTTCAGTACGCCCGAAGGCCGCTTCATCGAAGTCAACGATGCCATGGTGCGCATGCTGGGCTATGGCAGCCGCGAAGAACTATTGCAGATCGACATTCCCACGCAGCTTTATTTCTCCGCCGAACAGCGCCTGGGGCATTCGCAGGCGATGCAAGACCTTGGCCACCTCCGCAATTTCGAGGCGACGCTGCGTCGCAAAGACGGCTCTCCCATTCACGTCCTCATTAATGCCTTCGGCTTGCACGACAATGTCGGGCGCCTGTTGCAGATTCGCGGCCTGATGCTCGACGTGACCGGCATTCGAACCTACCAGTCGGAACTGCACCGCGAGCGCGACTTCTCCGCCAAGATTCTCGGCAATACGCAGAGCCTGATCCTGGTGGCCGACACGGCGGGCTTGATCAGTTACGCCAATCGGCGCTGGTTTGACGCCGGCTTCGAAGCGCGGGAATTGCTCGGCCGCCCGCTCCTCGAACTCGCTGCACCCGGCTTCGTGCGGCCCCTGTCCGACGCTTTGCAGAACACTCTCGATGGCCAGCAGGTCGACAACCTCGAGCTGGAGATCGCCCGCCGGAGCGGAGCCATCGGGAAATTTTCCGCCAACCTCAGTCCCATGCGCGACGAGCAGGGAACCGTCACCAGCATCGTGCTGGTGCTCACCGACATCACCGACTCCGCCGTGCTGCGCGACAAATTAGTGCACGCCGAAAAAATGGCTGCGGTCGGCCAGTTGGTCTCCGGCGTCGCGCACGAGGTCAACAATCCGCTCACCGCCATTCTCGGCTTCGCCGACCTGCTGATGGAAAATCCGGAGCTGCCCGAGACCGCACGAAAAGATCTGCGGGTCATTCTTCAGGAAGCACAACGCACCAAGCAGATCGTCCAGAACCTGCTCAGCTTCGCCCGCCAGATGCCGCCGCAGCGCCACCCGCTGCAGCTGAACTTGATCCTGCGCCGCACCATCCAGCTGCGGTCCTACGATTTCAACAGTCATGGGGTCGACGTCGTGGAGCATCTCGACGAAGGACTGCCTGACGTGGTCGGCGACGCGCACCAGCTGCAGCAGGTCTTTCTCAACATTCTCAACAATGCCTACGACGCGGTTCATGAAGTCGGCCGCCCTGCCCGCATCGAAATCATGTCGACCAAGTCCGGAGGCGCCGTCGAAGTTTCCTTCTCCGACAACGGCAACGGCATCTCCCATCCCGATAAGATTTTTGACCCGTTCTTTACCACCAAGGAAGTGGGAAAAGGTACGGGCCTCGGACTCAGCATCTGCTATGGAATCGTGAAGGAGCACGGCGGCGAAATTCTGTGCCATAACAACATCGGCGGCCAAGGAGCCACGTTCATTGTCCGCCTGCCAGCAGCGCCCCACACCGCTTCGCTTGGTGTGGCCGCAGGAGTAAACTAACCATGAGCCTACCAGCCCTAAAACCTCAGGCTTTGCCTGTCCTTCTGATCGAGGATGAGCCCGCGGTCATGGCCTATGTCCAGGCCGCGCTCGAGCGCAGTGGATATCCCGTGGTGTGTTGCGAATCAGGCGTCGATGCCCTCCGCCTGCTCGAGAATGGAACCTTCTTAGGCATCGTCTCCGACATGCGTACTCCCGGAGGCGTCGATGGCGGGCAAGTGCATGCCTGGATCGCCCGCCACCGCCCCGATCTCGCCAACCGCCTCGTCTTTATCACCGGCGATATCGCCAACGAAGAGACCGTTGCCACCTTGCGCGAAACCGGCGCCCCCTGCGTGGAGAAACCCTTCCGCGTGCAGCAATTCATTGACGTCATCTCGAAGACTTTTGGGAAGGCCGAGTGAACACTGGAAGTAAAGATGATCTGCGCGTCCGCCTGCTGATCGTTGACGACGAACAGAGTATCCGCAAGCTCTGCTCCACCGTCGGCGAGGCGCTCGGATATGTCTGCCTCGAGGCGGAGAGCGGCGAGTCCGCGCTGGCCCTGCTCGAAGAGCAATCCGTCCACATGATCCTCAGCGACATGGTCATGCCGCGCATGTCGGGCCTCGAGTTTCTGGAGAAGGTCAAGAAGCTGTTGCCGCGCACCGAGGTTGCCCTCATGACCGGCCACGGCTCCATTGAAACCGCCGTGCAGGCCATGAAGCTGGGCGCTTACGACTACATCACGAAGCCGTTCTCGCCGCTCGAAGAACTCCGCCTGTTTTTGCGGCGGATGGCGGAAAAAGTCCGTCTCGTCGAAGAAAACGAATTCCTACGCCAGCGCATGGATTCGGAAACTGCCGTGCACGGCATCATCGGCTCCTCCACCCGCATTCAGGAAGTCTTGCGCATGGTCGCCCGCCTCAAAGACACGCGCACTCCGGTCCTGATCTATGGCGAGAGCGGCACCGGCAAAGAGCTCGTGGCCCGCGCCATGCACTTTCGCGGAGCCTTCGGCGCCCGTCCCTTTGTCGCCGTCGACTGTGGCTCCCTCGTGCCCACGCTGATTGAAAGCGAACTGTTCGGCTACGAAAAAGGAGCATTTACCGGCGCCCTGAAATCGAAGCAGGGATTATTTCAGGCCGCCGACGGCGGCACCATCTTCCTCGACGAAGTCGGCGAATTGCCGCTCGAACTGCAGGCCAAGCTGCTGCGCGTGCTGCAGGAAAAAGAGGTGCGTCCGGTCGGCAGCAACCAGCGCATCAAGGTCGATGTGCGCGTCATTGCCGCCACCAACCGCGATCTCGAAGCCGCCTACAAAAATGGAACCTTCCGCAAAGATCTCTACTTCCGTTTGAACGTCGTGACGCTCTACGTTCCGGCATTGCGCGAGCGCCGCAGCGATATCCCCATGCTCGTGCATTGGTTCCTCGAGCGCTACGCTCCGGGATCGGAGATGCACGTGGCCAGCGCCGCCATGAAGTCGCTGATGCAGTACGAGTGGCCAGGCAATGTGCGCGAGCTGGAAAACTGCGTGGAGCGCGCCGTCGCCCTCGGCAACGGACAGGCGATCGACCTTGGCGACCTGCCTCCGGCGATTGCCACGGGTTCGTCCGCGTCTGGATTGCCGCTCACGCCGTCGACGGCGGAGCGACCGACCATCCTCGACCCCGATCTCGCCGGGGCCCAGCCTGCGTCCGCGCCGGCGCGGATTCCTCTCAGCACCACCGACCTCGAAGATATTGAACGCGCCACCATCCAGCGCGTCTTCGAGCAGGTCAACGGCGACAAAGCCCTCGCCGGACGCATGCTCGGCATCAGCCGCGCCACCCTCTACCGCAAGCTGAAACGCTACAACATCGGCGTAGGCGCAGCCGCCGCAAGCCATACGCTGCAGTAAGAATAAGAACAACGAGAGGGGCTCGTTCCGGTTCAGACCTCCCGCTCTAAGAACGATTTGTCGGGAACCCAGCCGCGAAGCGGCGAAAGAATGCAGCCCACGGCGCAAGCCGTGGGATCGCCCCGATAAATGGGGAACCAAGCCCCGCAGGGGCGAAAGAAACCACACCAGCCCGCAAATTACGCTCGCGACACGCGGCTTCCCGAAAGCCGTCTTTGAGATTCGCATCTCACACTGAGACACGCTCCTCGGTATCTCTCACTTGAAAAATGATGATTCGCCCCTAACCCGCTGAAAACCCATTCCCATGAGTGCATGACCTTCCGTTCGCGGGGATGGTTCTCATGTTGCTTCACTTCTCACTGAACCGCGGAAGCCGGCTCCCCAAAGCTCTTTCAAACCAGGAAGAGGGGGAGCCCGACCGCATTCATCGCTGCAAGACGAGAAACGCTGCAGACGAATTCGAATTAAAGGATCTTCATTTACTTGGCGCACCAGGCAACAGCTCCGGGACGCATCACGCCCAGTGCCAACTCTTTGGCGGGGCTGGCCCGTTTTTTCCCCGAGGCGACGCCAGTTCGCATCCCGGTGCAGCTCGCCCGCACTTTGCAGGCGGGGGACGCCGCGCATGCCCCGAACTTCAGCGAGAGCACCGTCATTGAATTTGGCACTCCCCGCGAAGTTCTGTTCGCCTGCAAGACGCCGCTGGAGTTTGCCGATGTTCTCAGGCTGCGCAACGCCGACGGCTCGTTCGATAACGAAGTGACCGTCGTCGCCGTGCAGTATCACCCCGGCAAGACGCTGGTGGCGGCACGTTTTCTGGGCGAAGTGCCCAACTGGATCGTGAAATCATGACTCCTTCCACACCTGTGCAAGATCTCGCCACCCAATGGAATCTGGCCCGGCGGCTCTATCCCATCTACTTCGAACTCGCGCGCGAGTTCGCCATCGACATCAAGCCCTGCGCCGATCTTGAGGCCGGCATCGAGACTCCCGGCAAAGAGGCCGTCGAGCAGGCAAATCAGTGGCTCGAGCAGCTGGACGGCCTGGTTCAGGTCCACCAGCTTCGCCAGTTCCTGCAAACGAATTCTCTGGTCACTCAGGATGGGCTGGTCCAGCTGCTGCAGCATTTTCTGGCCAAGTCCACGCACACCGACATTGTTCGCGACAAGATTGATTTTCTGCTGGTGCAGTATTTCAGCCAGCTCGCGCCCACCGGCGTCAACGATACCGAAGTCGATCTTGCCTACGTGGCACACGCGCTCGAGCCCGTCGTCGGCCATGTCGAGCTGAAGCCCCCGGTTTGGCTGAACGCTCTCGATCGCGTGCTCGAGTCGGCGCGCCGCTGCAAGTCGCTCGACGAGTTGCTGCACGGCGGCATTCTCGAACAGGGACGCAAAGCCAAAGGTCTGGCCGGCGAGCTGTTCTATCTGCCGGTTGCTCTGGTCGCCTTCACCCGCTTTGGATATCTCATGCGGCGGACTTTCTTCCGGCTCATGCTGGGAGATCTCAACATCATTCTCGACGGATTGACCGAGCTCGAAGAAAAAGGAGTCGAGACCATCGACTGCCGGCGGGCGCAGTTTTCCGCGCAGGAGCCGATTGTCCGCCTGCGCATGATCTGCCAGTCGTGGAAGGTGATGTTCCAGGCGGAATACTCTTCTGGATCGCCGCTGCGCATGCTGGTGGATTTGCGCGCCTCGGTCGACCACGCTCTGGGCCGCGGAAAAGCCACAGAAGCGGAAAAGGCCAAGCCGGCCGCCGCGGCGAAGCCCGCGGTTGCCGCCAAGCCCGCCGCCGCAGCCAAACCTGCGGCAGCAGGAAAGCCGGCTCCGGTGGCCACGAAGCCTGCGGCACCCGCGGTTAAAGCCGCCGCCGCCTCGGCCAGTCCTTCGGCGAATGTGTCGAAACCTCTGGCCAAGCCAGCCGCACCGCCAGCCGCCCGGAAACCCGCGGCTGTAAAAAGTGAAGCTCCCGAGTTTGAAGTTTCCGGGGCTCCCGAATGGGATGCGGGAACGCCGAAAAAGAACTGAGCAGAAAGAACTGACCAAAACGAACTGAAGCTCCGAGGAATTTTTGCCCGTGGATACGCCGACCGTACTGATCATCTCCGACGAAGTCGATTTCTCGCGGCGCATCACCGCCCGCTGGCAGATGGAGCGCAACGTTCCCACCTTCACCCTGCTCAGCGGGGAGTTGTGGCCGCGCTTTGCGGTTGATGTCTTTGACGTGGCCATCGTCGGGCAGTTGCGCCGCGATCTGCTTTCCGTCGTGCTCGAGCCGCTGCACTCGACCGGCCAGCCTGTCTTTTGTGTGGGCCAGGACGCGGCCACGGCGCAGTTGGTCCGCGAACGCTGGCCGCGCATCGCGATCCTGCGGCCCAGCGAGCATTGGCTGGAAACGCTGGT
Source organism: uncultured Acidobacteriota bacterium (assembly GCA_963765015.1). Taxonomy (GTDB): domain Bacteria; phylum Acidobacteriota; class Terriglobia; order Terriglobales; family Acidobacteriaceae; genus Sulfotelmatobacter. The sequence goes on from CAVXVD010000046.1 coordinate 18,271, forward strand.
GATGGCCGCCAGCGAGGCGGTGCACCGTTCGCGCGCCGAAGCTCGGGCCCGCATGGCCGATATCGCCTGCTCCACGCTCGATCGCCAGGCAACGCTCGGGCGCTACATGCTTGAAATGCGGCACAGCCTGAACAATGCGCTGACCTCGGTGCTGGGCAATTCGGATCTGCTGCTGCTCGAGCCCGGCAGCTTCTCGGCGCACACGCGCGCGCAGATTGAGACGATCCGCAACATGGCGCTGCGCATTCACGAAGTCCTGCAGCGCTTCTCCTCTCTGGAAAAGGAGATGAACGTGGTGGCGCAGCAGGCCGAACAGGATTCTGGTAAGTCGTATGCGGCGACAGCCGCCGGCGGTTAGACGAAGAAAACGAAGAAAACGAAGAAGACGAAAACGACCAATGAAGAACCACTCCTCCCCTCGTACCGCGCGCCGACTGAACTTGATTCGGCGTGGAAAATCTCGCTCACCCTTCGGGGGAAGGATTCATGCATAGACTGATGGCAGGCGTCACTATTCTTGAGCACGAACTCTCGGAACTGCGTCTGCTGGTCGAGCGCCAGACCGGGATCCTGCTCGATTGTCCCAACAGCGCTTTGGCGGCGCGTGTGGCCGACTACCTCGAGAGTCAGGAACTGGAATCTCCCGCGGCATTGCTCGAACGGCTTCGTGCTCCCGAACTCGATCCCGCGATGCTCGCCACTTTTCTCGATGGCGCGCTCAACGCAAACACCGGATTCTTCCGCCATCCCGGAGCGATGAATGCTCTCGCCCGTCAGGTAATTCCTCAACTGTATGCCCGCAAGTCGGAATCCGGACCCGCGACGCTCCGCATCTGGAGCGCCGGCTGCTCAACCGGGGAAGAGGCTTATTCCATTGCCATGGCTCTGTGCGAACCGCCCAGCGCCGCCAGCAATGGCAACGGAAACGGAAAAGAAAAAGACAAGAGCTCGGTCAAAACCGGCGGCATCGCCGAGAATTCCGCATCCGCCTGCGCGGGACCGACCACGAAAGACTGGTCCGTCCACATCATCGGAAGCGATCTGCTGCCTGGGGCGATCGAAGTGGCCGAGCGCGGCCTCTATCCGCAATCGGCCCTTGCCGGGCTGCCTCCGGCGATCATTCGCGCCTGCTTCTCGAAGATCGGAAACTCCAACGGAAGCGCCGACGCATCGCCAAATGGAGCAGGGAACGGAACCAGCAACGGAACATCGAACGGTTCGGGAAACGGAAACGCCAACAACGGCCACCTGCTGGTGAAGCCGCGCCTGCGCAGCCTGGTCACCTTCAATACCATGAACCTGACCAAGCCGGTCTACATTGGCCGATTTGATTGCATCTTCTGCATGGACGTGCTGCCGCATCTTTCTCGAGCCCAGCGCGTGGCCCTGATGGAGCGCCTCCATCTGTATCTCGAACCCGGCGGATACCTGTTCCTCAGTCAGACCGAGAAACTCTGCGCCCCCAACCTCAACTTCCGCAGCGAAACCTACGACGGCTATACTTTCCACCGCAAACCGCTAGCCGCGTCAGCCGCCTACGGACGGTAGCGAGTTTCAAACGCAAAAAGAATCAGGTGTGAATGGCCGTCTTCGGTTGTCAAGTTGAGCAGGCCGGACAGGTTTTCTTGCGAGGGAAAGAAGTACCTACCGTTGCCGGCAAACAAGTTGGTCTCCTACCCGTCCCGTGTCTCATTGATTTCACTGTCGGGCAGCAGTAACACATCCGCAGTGATCCTCTTGAGTTCGTCGTACTCCATAAGCCCATTGGACTCGTCAACATCTTGCCATTCGAATACTGTGTCCCCGGCTACCGCCGTCTCTTTCGTTGGTCCTAACCTAACGTCCAAATGTCCCCAGCGAAATCTAATATACACGTACCCAGATTTGGATTTGCCTTCCCATTGCGCCGGACACGCGAAGCAAGTCCTTCGAATCTCAGATATCTTCACCATTCAATTTTCACTATCGGCATAACGCCGCTCAAGTTTCCCAGTTCCGTGTATTAGATGACTATATTGACGGGCTAACGGAAGGAAGATCTCAACCACAGACGGCACGGAGTCCCACAGAGAGGATTTCCCCTGTGATCCTCTGTGCCCTCTGTGGTGGAAAGGTTTAAGCGAACAAAAATTCCTTCGTCCTTAATTCCTTGATCGTATCCCTTAGCTTCGCGGCCTTCTCGAACTCAAACTTCTTCGCCGCTTCCCGCATATCGCTTTCGAGCTTCCCGATATACGCATCCACTTCTTCCTGCGACTTGAACTCTGGCATGCCCTCCGCCTCGCCCGCAGTCAGGTCGGCATAATCGGCGGCCACGATCCCCGCCAGCGTCATGTCGAGCGGACGACTGATCGACTCCGGCGTAATGCCATGCTCCTCGTTATAGGCGGTCTGGATCGCGCGCCGCCGCGTCGGTCTCATCCATGGCTCTCTTCATCGAGTCGGTCTGCCGGTCGGCATACAGAATCGCCCGTCCGTCCAGATGCCGCGCGCAGCGCCCAATGGTCTGAATCAGCGATCCGGTCGAACGCAGAAATCCTTCCTTGTCCGCATCGAGAATCGCCACCAGCGACACCTCGGGCAGATCGAGTCCCTCGCGCAGCAGATTGATGCCGATCAATACGTCGAACTCGCCCTTGCGCAGATCTCGCAGAATCTTCACTCGCTCCAGCGTCTCGATCTCCGAATGCATGTAGCGGCACTTCACGCCCACCTCGGCGTAATACTCCGCCAGGTCTTCCGACATGCGTTTGGTCAAGGTCGTGACCAGCACGCGCTGTCCAAGTTCCACACGCGCGCGAATCTCGTGCAGCAGATCGTCAATCTGTCCTTTCACGGGACGCACTTCCACCGGCGGATCGATCAGCCCGGTCGGCCGGATAATCTGTTCGACCACCACGCCCGCCGACTTGGTCAGCTCGTATGGCCCGGGCGTCGCCGAAACGTAAATGATCTGGTTGGTGCGATGCTCGAATTCCTCAAAGGTCAGCGGACGGTTGTCCAGCGCCGATGGCATGCGGAATCCGTACTCCACCAGCACTTCTTTGCGCGAGCGGTCTCCGGCATACATGCCGCGCAGTTGCGGCACCGTCTGGTGCGATTCGTCGATGAACATCAGCGAGTCGCGCGGAAAATAATCCAGCAAAGTTGGCGGAGGTTCGCCCGGCAGTCGCCCCGTGAAGTGCCGCGAATAATTCTCGATGCCATGGCAGTAGCCCATGGCCTTGATCATTTCCAGATCGAACATGGTGCGCTGATGAATGCGCTGCGACTCGACCAGTCGCCCCTGTACCTCTAACTCCGATTCCCACCAGGCCAGTTCTTTCTTGATCGACTCGACCGCCGACGCGCGCGTCTCGTCCTTCATGACGTAATGCGTCTTGGGATAAATCGGCAGCCGCATGTACTTCTGCTTGACCGTGCCGAACAGCGGATCCACCTGCGAGAGCGATTCAATCTGATCGCCCCATAACTCGATCCGGTAGGCCATGTCGTCGTACGTAGGGAAGACCTCAATCACGTCGCCGCGCACACGAAACGTTCCGCGGCGGAAGTCGCCATTGGTGCGCTCGTAAAGCACATCCACCAGCTTGCGCGTGATGTCTTCGCGCTTGATCTTCTGCCCCTTCTCGAGAAAGAGCATCATCCCGTAATACGCTTCCGGCGATCCCAATCCGTAAATGCAGCTCACCGACGAAACAATCAGCGCATCGCGCCGCTCAAACAACGATCGCGTCGCCGAAAGCCGCAGCTTGTCGAGTTCATCGTTGATGGTCGCTTCTTTCTCGATATAAAGATCGGCCGCCGGGACGTAGGCTTCGGGCTGGTAGTAGTCGTAATAGGAAACGAAATATTCGACCGCATTGTGCGGGAAGAAGTTCTTGAACTCGTGATAAAGCTGCGCCGCCAGCGTCTTGTTATGCGCCATCACCAGCGTCGGACGGTTCACCGCCTCAATCACCTTCGCCATGGTGAACGTCTTGCCCGACCCGGTGACCCCGAGCAGAACCTGGTGCTGCTCGCGATCGTAAAGCCCGCGGGTCAGCGCCTGAATGGCGGTCGCCTGGTCCCCCTGCGGTTTGTAGCTGGAAACAAGTTTGAAATCCATGAGACAGTCCTTAGCCGTTAGCCCTCAGTCCTCAGCCAAACCAAGACCGACGTCCTACCACGGTCCAGGTGGAGACAGCCACCCTCGGCTGTCTGGCCGAGCACAGCTCGGCTCGAAGTTGGCCGGCAGCTCCACAGAGCCCAATTTCGCCGACAGAGAATCTTTCTATTATAAACTGACCACAAACAGAGCAATGTCCGTAGGACAGGTAGAGGTAAACGTGATTTTCGAGTCTCGGTTCAGCTGGCAGCATCCTTACGGATGGCGCACCCGTCTTCGATGCCTATTCCCGGTCTGGCTTGGCTGGGTTTTCCCCAAGGGCCAAGATTGTGAGTCTCGTGGTGCTCAACACTACTGGTATAACGAGGATGGTGAAAATAGTGCCTGCTACTACTGCAGCGCTGTTCGTCCAGGGCAACTTTGGAAAGGCACCGACTAGAATCCCCCGGCCGCTCTCGCGTTACGCCGAAAGCCCGCTCCAGCGCAATCCCCGCGGCTTCGCGCCGGTTCAGGATGAAAAAGCAAAGCAGGGCTCATCCCACGCTTGGCCGCAACTCCACTTTCTTCGTCGTGATCTTCACCTCCACCGCCGGCAGCGGATTGGGCTTGCAATACGCCTCCACCGTGATCGTCCCCGGCGTTCGCGTGGACTGCAGAATCACCTGCGCCAGCCCGTTGAACAGGCTGCGCTCCGGCTCTTTGTCTGATTCCTGGCAGTTCGGATCGCCGTTGCCGACGCCGATCAGCGCCCCTTCCCCCGACACTTTGAAGCTGATCTTGTTATCGGCCGTCGGAATGGCGCGTCCTTCTTTGTCGAGCACTTCAACCTTCAGCACGGCCACGTCCTCGCCATCGGCGTTAATTTCGTTTCGATCGGCCGTGACTCGGATCGCCACCGGGTCGCCTGTCGTCTCACGTTTCTCCGTGAGCACCACTTTGCCGTCTTTGGTGCCGCGGGCTTCGAGCACGCCCGGCTCATACTTCACCGACCACTCCAGATGCGTGAGCGGCTCGACTTTTTTCGAGCCCTGACTCTTGCCGTTGAGAAAAAGTTCGACCGAGTCCAGATTCGAGTGCACCCACACCGAGATCGGCTCGCCTTCGCGCTGATCCCAATTCCAGTGCGGGAACAGGTGCAGCACCGGCTCCGATCCCCACCACGCCTTGTAGTAATAAAAATTGTCCTTGGGGAAGCCGCACATGTCTACAATGCCAAATTGCGAGTTGATCGACGGCCAACCGTAGGGCGTCGGCTCGCCGCGATAATCGAAGCCGGTCCAGGCGAAGCCGCCCGCGAGCCACTCACGCGCGGCGTAGAACTTCCACCACTCCTCCGCCAGTTGCGACCAGTCGGTGTGATTCAAGTCGTAAGCGCTGACCCAGTTGCGAAGTTTGTCGGTCGAATAAATTCCACGCGTCGAAACCGTGCTTGCCGTCTCCGAACCGACACTCGGCTGTTTAGGATGTTTCGCGTGATACGGGTCATGCTCCTTTAGGTTGTAGTTGAAGCCCATCACGTCGAGGTGCTCGGGGAAGTGAGTCGCAAAGTCGTCATTCACCGCTGCCGTGCACATGCGCGTCGGATCAAGCTCATGGGTTCGCGCGATCATGTCGTCGAGCACGCGCGGCCCCACCGGTTGCGGCATCATCGTCCACTCTTCATTGCCCATCGACCACAGAATGATCGAGGGAGAATTGCGGTAGCGCTTTACCATCGTCTCGAGTTGAGCGATGCCCTCCGGATTCGCGCTCATCAGCCGCGTCTCGCACATCATCATCATGCCGAGCCGATTGCAGGCTTCCACCCACTCGGGCGTCGGCATGTTGTGCGAGGTGCGCACGGCGTTGCCGCCCATGTCTTTCAATACGCCGACGCGATACCACTGCAGCCGGTCGGGAAGCGCCGCGCCCACGCCCGCATGATCGTGATGGTTGCACGTGCCTTTGATCTTCACTGATTTCCCGTTGAGGAAGAATCCCTTGTCGGCATCCCACTTGAGGTCGCGTATGCCGAAGGTGATGCGCTCCGCATCGCGCGCCTTGCCGCCAGATTCGACGGTCACGATTGCTGTGTAGAGGTTCGGAGTTTCCGGCGACCACAGCGCGGGACTTGCGATATTGGCGCTCGCAGTAACGGTTGCCGATCCGTCGCCAGCCACCGACTGCGGCGCTGACTCTGCTGTTGCCACGGCCTTGCCGGCCGGATCGAGAATCTGCCAGCGCACCCTGCAATTCTCCGCCTGCCGACCATCGTTGACGACGATAGTCCCCAGACTCAGTGTCGCGGCGTTGCCCTTCATCGAAGTTCGAACCGTGCTGTCCCAGCGCCCTAGATGCAGCGCATCCGTTTTCGTCAGCCACACGTGCCGGTAAATTCCCGCGCCTTCATAGAACCAGCCGTCGCCAAAGCTGGCGTCCATCCGGACCATCAGAAAATTCTTGCCGCCGTAGTTGGCGAAGTCGGTGACGTCGAACGCGAACGGCGCATAGCCGTTATCGTTGCGTCCGATGAAATATCCGTTGAGGAACACCAGCGCGCTGCGGAAGGCGCCGTCGAACTGCAATGTGATACGCCGCCCCTCATCTTCTTTCGGGATGTCGAAGGTTCGCCGGTACCAGCCCACGCTGGTTTCCGGATAGCGCCGGCCCAGCGGCTTGTAGCCGTGCGAATTCTGTTCCTCATCGTGCACGAACGGCAACTCGACGGCCCAGTCGTGCGGCAAATTGAGCACACGCCATTTCGAGTCATCGAATTTCCCAGTCGCGAATTCAAATTCACCGCTTTTCGCGAAATCTCCCTGGCCCATGCCGAAGCCCAGATCGCGCAGCGGGTCGCTGCCGTGTCCCTGAAAGAATTTCCATCCGAAATCCATCAGCAGATGCTCGCGCGGAGCCACCGCAGACATAGCCTCTGCCGATGGCGCTCCCGGATAGCCGGCCAGCAAGGCATGCGCGCGACTGACGGAACCCGGAATTAAGGTTGACGCGGAGACGGCAAGACCGGTACGGATCAGATCACGACGAGTAAGAGACGGCATCCCTTGACCTCACCTGAAGAATTTGGATTGACTTGCTGTCGGAAGCCGCGCGGGATTGCGATCGCGGAGGTCGGAGAACCCCGTACGCTCGGGACCCCGCATTATAAAGCCAGATTTGTTTTCCGCGTGGAAAGAGGGAAGTCGACTTTAACCACAGAGGGCACAGAGGAACACAGGGTGTTGCATTCCCCTGTGAACCCCTGTGCCCTCTGTGGTGGAAAAGTGTCTACTTCCGGTCCTTCACCTCTCCCACCTCGACGATTTTCGACGAGGTCCGAAACTTCCGGTAATCCCGGAAGGTCTGCTCGCCGTCGATGTTGTATCCCTTGAGCAGGGCGACCCGCGCATCGAATTTGTAATCGAGCAGCTTGGGCAGCCACACCTCTTCGTTCACCCGCGTTTGCTGCAGGAGGAAGCGCGTTCCCTTGTGAATGCGCGCCAGCACCAGTCCGAACGACAGAGTGTCGAGGGTTTCAACATCCATCTTCGCCAGCTGCAGATCGCCTTGATCGATCCACACCCGCCCGTGAATCTTCGAAAGGAACTTCGCTTCTTTGGTGTGCGGCTCGAAACCGGGTCGCGGTTCCGCGTCAATCGCCCAGGCCGAGCGGCCATCCACCAGTTCGGTGCCAACCAGTTTGAAGTCGTAGGCGTCGGCAACCTCGCGGACGAACTTGCGCCCATCTTCGCGATCTTTTTCTTCTTTCTTCGTTCTCTTCGTCCGGTCTTCCTCGGATTCGTTCTTGCGCTTGTCGATAATCTTCTGGACCTTCTCTTCTTCTTTAGCGGCTTCTTTGGCGTCGAGCGGCTTGTCGTCTTTCTCGATTAGCCGCTGCACCTGCTCGCCGTAGATTTCGAGAATCTCGTAGGTTTTGATCTCGGTGGACTTGACTTGTCCCTTGCCATCAAGATTCTTCTGCACTTCGCGTTCGATGTAGGTGTAGTTGCGCTCCAGCTTCTGGTTTTCCAGATCCTTGTCGGCCACAGTCCGAAACAGTTGTTGCATCTGCTCCGGCGGCAGCTTTCCTTCAGGACCAGGTTTCAGATCGAGCGCCGGCACAACCGGAGCGGCCTGATCCGCCGCCGCGGGAGCCGATTGCGGGGCGGTCGCATCTTGGGCGGCCAAGTCTTGAGCGACGAAGGATAGGCTGGCGAGCAGAAGAAGAGAGGGCAGGTGCCAGCGGAAATTCATGGGCTACTATAACCTGGAACAGAGCCGGAAGTTTTCTGCGGGGAGAGACGAGAAAAGGGGCATTATGTTTTGTCTTTTCGATTCCAGCCGGTGGCGTTTTCTCCTGGCGTGGCCTCTGTAACCGCGAGTTGCCGGCAGGTGCGGCCAATCAGATCTTGCACCGAACTGGCTTCGACAAACTGGAAGCCGTAGCGGAAGGCATTGCGCTGGCGAACCAGGGCGTGAATCTCGACTTCGCCCAGAGGCAGCGTGAACCCCAGGCGGACGACTTCGCCGATCGGAACCTCCACGCGCAACATGGCGGAGATGCCCGACTCGCTGATGTCCACCGTATGCCCGCGTACTACGGCGGCATTCCGGGCGTAGACACGGATATCCGCTTCGAACTTATAGCGAGGATGGCGTCGAACTTCCACGAATTTGCGAGACTGCAAGACGCCGGATTCATCTCCCCGGCATCTCTCCCGCAGATCAGAGTGCGACCGCGGCGCGGCGAATGCAAGCGGAAAGAGGCTCTCCTCTATATTGCAGGCGCGTCCCGGAACTTGAGACACTGCTGCTAATCCCGCACTTTGTACGCCTTGCCCAGGCACTCGGCCTGAAACAGCCGCTCATCTACGCGGTGCAGCCGCTTTTCCTGCGCTCGGGTCATCAGGGAATAATGCTTGATATCGAACAGGTGGTAGACCACGAACCAAACCGGCTGGTCGGTCGTCATCCAGTGCTGCTGGTCAAAGCGCTTCAGGTTGACCGGGACCGAGTATCGGCGCAGCGTGCGCTCGCGGCGCAAATTGAAATAGGCATTGAAATAGCTCAACGCCAGCTCGCGCAGCGTGCGATAGATCGGCTCGCGCCAGCGGCACCCGGTGTAATTCGACTTGGCCACCGCTCCCCAACAACCCTGTTCGCGGAAGATGGCGATCACATGGTCCGTGTCATGTTCGGCCTCAAAATCCAGCAGAAGCGGAGGATAGCCATTGGCCCGCAGCGCGGCCGCGGCAAAAATCGCCCCCTCCAGACAATGCGATGATTCCTCCGCCAGCACTTTGCGCGGAGACCATGCCGTGTCTTCCAGGTGATAAGGCATGTCGTCGAGAAATTTCTGAATCCCGTAGGGATTCTTCATGCTGCGTAGCTTGCGCAGCTCGGCCGGAGTGAAACCATCGAGTTCGGGGTTCATTCGATTCGTTCAATGCCCTCGGAAAATGTTGTAGGAGAACGAAAGCAGTGTAGCGTACGCGGCGGCTTTTTCGCGGATCCGGGAGAATCTCTCGGCGACGAGTCGATCACCGCAGGAAATCGTGTATGCGGAGATTCTCGGGCGCGGCTGCGAAGGAAAGAGCATCGGACCGACCTGGGGATCAGGGCGAATCTCGAGCGACGTAGCGGGCCGTTAAACCGATTTAACGATCATATTTATCTATAATAGTATCAATGGTTTACAGGGGTAATTTATCACAGCAGATGAAGTATGCAAGCGGCCTGGATTCTGTTGCTTGCGGACTGATTGCGCCAAGAGTGGTGCAACCGAGAGTTCTGTCCCCTATTGACATATGCTCCCCCTCGAAAATTCGCATGTCCTCCTGAGCGAAGGTGTCCGCCGGCGAAGTTGGCGGACAATGCAGCCGAAGGATCCCGATTGTCTTCAATCCGCCCGTGATCAGTGGCCACCAACCAATCACTGATCACTGACGACCGCGTTCAAAAATCTCCGCGAGTTCCCGGGGATGATCCGCGATCACATCAGGCGAGGCGTCCGACAGAGTCTGCGGCGCGAATCCGTAGGTGACCCCGACGGTCCACAGTCCCGCGTTGTGTCCGGTCTCGACATCGGTATGCGAGTCGCCGACGATCACGGCCTCGTCGGGCGCGACTCCGCTCTCTTCCAGCAATTTGCGCGCGCCCTCAGGATCGGGCTTCTTGGTGGGAAAGCTGTTGCCGCCGTACACCTGGGAAAAATACGGGCCGAGTCCGAGCGCGTCGACGATCGCCCGCGAAGGAATCACTGGCTTATTCGTCAGCACTGCCAACTTTCGCGGGGAGCCGTTATTCGCCTGCTGGATCGCCCCGAGCGCTTCGGTGATTCCCGTATACAGGGTGGTGTGGTCGAGTTTGTGCTCGCGATAATACGAGAGAAAAAATTCCAGGCCCTGGCGGATGACGGCCTCGTCCACGGCCTCGCCGCCGAGCGCCCGCTGAATGAGGACCGGCGCGCCGTCGCCGACATAGCTGGCGATGACATGGTCGGGCAGTTCGGGGCGTCCGATGTGCCGCAGCGCGGCGTTGACCGAATGCACCAGGTCGAGGCGCGAGTCGATCAGGGTTCCATCCAGATCAAAGATCACCAGCTTGATCGAATGCGGGTCAAACGAGCGGAAAGTCCGAATCATCTGTTTCAGGATAAATGATTGGCTGGGATTTCCTGTGTCATTTCCCGTCGTTCTCACCGTGAGTTGTCATCCTGAGCGGAGTGACTGCTTCGCGAACGCGCAGCGGTCGCGAAGTCGAAGGATCCCTACCTTGCGAGTACTACGCGAGCGCCTAGGGGAGTTCCAGAGACGCGCCCGACCGTTTGAAGAGAATTCCCTGAGCCGCCAATTCACAGAAGCCCAGGGAACAGGGATCCTTCGACTGCATGGTCCGCCGGCTTGGCCAGCGGACCAATTCCGCTCCGGATGCCAAATTGGTGGTGGGTTGACATAATCCATATTTCCAGTAGTATCGAAATATGGCAACGGCCTCCACTAAAGCTCCGACTCCCAGTAAGTCCAGCGAGCGCGTCGCCAGGTATGCCGACATGTTTTCCGCCATGGGCAACGATGCCCGCCTGCGCATCATGCAGTTGTTGCTGACGGCGCATCCGGAGGGATTGGTAGTCGGCGAGATTCAGGAAGAACTCGAAATTCCGAACTCGACGCTCTCCCATCATCTCGACAAGCTGAAGACCGAGGGCTTGGTCGATGTACGGCGGGAGAGCACGTTCCTGCGCTACACGGCGAATACGACGGCGCTGCAGGAGTTGCTGCAATTTCTTTACGCCGAGTGCTGCACGCGCAACCAGGCGGTTAAGCCGCGGGACATCATACAAATCTGCAAATAGGAGTCATTTCATGAGTGCACGGACTGATGCCGACGAAATTCCTCAGGGGCTAAAGCCCACATTCTTGACTGCCTCTAACGGCACGGCTAAAGCCGTGCCCTTCCGAAGGGCGTCCGACTGCGATGCAGGCAGCGATCGAACGGCAGACATCAAGCAAGTGGTGAAACAGAAATACGGCGAAGCTGCCCTGCGGGTGACTTCGGGAGGCAGTTCCTGTTGCGGCGCGACGGCCTCGACCGGTTGCTGCGATCCCATTACCACGAATCTTTACGACGCCGCGCAGGCTGGGCAGATTCCGGAAGAGGCTCTGCTGGCCTCGCTCGGCTGCGGCAACCCGACTGCGCTCGCGCAACTGAAGCTGGGAGAGACCGTGCTCGATCTGGGCTCCGGCGGCGGCATTGACGTGCTGCTGTCCGCGCGCCGAGTCGGCCCAACGGGCAAGGCCTACGGCCTCGATATGACCGACGAGATGCTGGCGCTGGCTCGCGAGAACCAACGAAAGTCGGGGATCGAGAATGTCGACTTCCTGAAAGGCGAGATTGAATACATCCCGCTGCCGACAATTCTGTGGACGTCATCATCTCGAACTGCGTCATCAATCTCTCGGCCGACAAGGATAAAGTCCTGCGCGAAGCGTTCCGCGTGCTGAAGCCGGGTGGACGTTTTGCCGTGTCCGATGTTGTGACCCGCGGCGAAATCCTGCCCGAAATTCGCCAGAGCGTGCTGGCCTGGGTGGGATGCATCGCGGGAACGCTCGAGGAGAATGACTATCGCAGCAAACTGGCCGCGGCGGGATTCGAGCAGATCGACTTCGAGCCCACACGCATTTACCGCGCCGAGGATGCCCGCGAGTTTCTGTCCGGGCAGGGAATCGACGTCGACGTGCTCGCACCGCAGGTGGACGGGAAGTTTCTGAGCGCCTTCATCCGCGCCGCGAAACCAAGCCAGCCCAAAGAAGCCTGTTGTGGTCCAACATGCTCTGGCTAGAACGTCTCGTCATTAAGAGAGTCGATGGACCGAAAGCAACGAGCGCTGATTCTGTGCACCGGCAACTCCGCGCGCAGCCAGATGGCCGAGGGATTGCTGCGTCACGATGCTGGCGACCGCTTTGAAGTCTTCAGTGCGGGAGTCAGTCCGAGCAAAGTTCGTCCCGAGGCGATCGCGGTGATGCGGGAAGTGGGCATTGATCTCAGCTCGCACCGCTCGAAGCATGTCAATGAATTCGCCGGCCAGAACTTCGACTACGTGCTCACGGTTTGCGATCACGCGCGTGAAGTCTGCCCGATCTTTCCGGAGCAGACGACCACGATCCATCACAGTTTCGTGGATCCGGCGGCGTGCGCGGAAAACAGTCCGGAGGCCGAGCGCCTCGCGCTCTTCCGGCAGGTCCGGGATGAGATTCGACAATACCTGCGGAACTTTCCGGATGGTGCGGGTAAGAATCGCGCGTTGTCATCCTGAGCGGAGTCGCCGCTTCGCGAAGGCGAAGCGGCGTCGGCGTCGAAGGATACCTGCCCTTATTTCGCTGACGGACGTATGGCGTTTACTGGCAACAAGTCCGGCGCCGATTCGCGGGCAGCCGTCGAGGAAGTGATAGGAATCCTTCGACTGCGTTGCCGGCCGTCTTCGCCCGCGGACAAGGCGCTCAGGATGACAATTCGTTTTGAGGCGCCAACAGGGCGCCGATGGTTTGGGGCCCTGACGTTCGCCAACGAACTTTGTGGTCGCATGGTCCAACCGCAGGCTCGGCCCATGAAACTTACGTGCTTTTCCAACCTCTCGTTTGCATTTACAATCCAACAGGCTCGACGCCTGTGTAGAATCGCGGCAGCGCTGGCGGGAATCTAAACACCAGGGACCATATAACCGGATGGCGACGACAAAGACCGACCCCAAGCTGAATGTAGCGGCCAATGGCGCGAAGAAAGCCAAGCTCTACGAGGGACTTAGCCGCGAACAGCTCATCCAGGCCTACCGCTTCATGTACACCTCCCGGCGCATCGACGACCGGGAGATCCTGCTCAAACGCCAGCAGAAAATCTATTTTCAGATGTCGGGCGCCGGCCATGAGGCGATTGGCGCGGCTGCCGGCCTTGCGCTGAAGTCGGGCTACGACTGGTTCTATCCCTACTATCGCGATCGGGCGCTGTGTCTGGCGCTTGGGGTTGAGCCTTACAACATGTTTTTGCAGGGAGTGGGGGCGGCCGACGATCCAAGTTCGGGCGGGCGGCAGATGCCGTCGCACTGGAGCTATCCTGGATTGCACATTGTCACGCAGTCCTCGCCCACGGGCTCGCAGATCCTACAGGCGGTCGGCTGCGCCGAGGGCGGACGCTATTTCGCGCGGCATCCCAAGGCCGTGGAGATCCCTTCGCTCCCACTCGCAAAAAACGCGAAGGACGGGCCACTCGGTTCTGTTGATTACCGCCAGTTCAAGAACGTCAGCTTTCAGGGCGACGAAGTCACCTACGTCTCGCTCGGCGATGGCACTTCGAGCGAGGGCGAGTTCTGGGAGGCGATGAACGCCGTCGCCCTGGGCAAGTTGCCCGTGATTTTCTGCGTGCAGGATAACGGCTACGCGATCTCGGTCCCGGTCGAAGTGCAGACGGCGGGCGGCAGCATCTCGCGGCTGGTTTCCGGATTCCCCAATTTTCATTTTGAAGAGGTCGACGGAACCGACCCCGTCGCCAGCTATGCTGCCTTCCGGCGTGCCACTCAGTATTGCCGCGAGGGACACGGGCCGTCATTCATTCATGCCCACGTGATTCGTCCGTACTCGCATTCGCTGTCGGATGATGAGCGGTTGTATCGTCCGGATGCCGAGCGCGAGCGCGATGCACAGCGCGATCCGGTGTCGCGCACGCAGATGTTTCTGCTGCGCGAGGGCATTCTCGACGATAAGGGAATCAACCAGCTGGAAAAAGAAGTGGATGCGGAGCTTCAAGCTGCGGTGGATAAAGCGCTGGAAGCGCTGCCGCCGGCGCCCGAGTCGGTGATGAACTTCATCTACTCACCGGACCTGGATGTGACGTCGTCCACGTTCGAGACCCAGCCCGTGGTGCCTGAGCCTCCGGCGGACGGAAAGAAACCGGCCGCGAAGACGATGGCCGACCTGATCACGACGACGCTGCGCGATGAGATGCAGCGCGACGAGCGCATCGTGATCTTTGGCGAAGACGTGGCCGACTGCAGCCGCGGAGAATATCTGAAACACAAGCTGGTCAAGGGCAAGGGCGGAGTCTTCAAACTGACCTTCGGTCTGCAGTGCGAGTTCGGCAACGATCGCGTGTTTAACTCTCCGCTGGCGGAGGCGGCGATTGTTGGGCGCGCGACTGGCATGGCCACGCGCGGCCTGAAGCCGGTGGTCGAGATTCAGTTTTTCGATTACATATGGCCGGCGATGATGCAGATTCGCGACGAGCTCAGCGTGATCCGCTGGCGCTCGAATAATGGTTTTTCGTGTCCGGTGGTAATCCGCGTGGCGATTGGCGGATACCTCACGGGCGGCGCCATCTATCACTCGCAATGCGGCGAGAGCATGTTCACCCACATTCCCGGCCTGCGAGTGGTGTTCCCATCGAATTCGCAGGACGCTGCCGGGCTGCTGCGGACGGCGATTCGCTGCGACGATCCGGTGTTGTTCCTCGAGCACAAGCGGCTCTATCGCGAGTCGTACGGGCGCGCCGCGTATCCCGGGCCGGATTACATGATTCCGTTTGGCAAGGCGAAGATCGTGCATCCCGGAACAGACTTGACTGTGATCACTTACGGCGCGGTCGTTCCGCGCGCGCTGCAGGCGGCACAGAAGCTGGAGCGCGAGCAGGGAGTTAAGGTGGAGCTGATCGATCTGCGCTCTCTGAATCCGTTTGACTGGGATACGATCGCCGCTTCAGTGTCAAAAACGAACCGCGCCCTGGTTGCCTACGAAGACACTCTGAGCTGGGGCTACGGAGCGGAGATTGCGGCCCGCATCGCCGACCAGCTGTTCGATAAGCTGGACGCGCCCGTCCGCCGCGTGGCCGCGAAAGATGTGTTTGTGGCTTACCAGCCCATCCTGGAAGATGCCATTCTGCCGCAGCCGAACGATCTGTTCCTGGCGATGAAGGAATTGGCCGCTTACTAAAATCTTTCGCCACGGATCTGCGCGGATCTCCACGGATAAACCCAGAATTGCTTGGGATCGATCCGCGAAAATCCGGGTTGATCCGTGGCGTCTTGTTGGCCGCGTCCTAATCCCGTCCGCTTTCGTCCGATGGCAGAGTTGTGCCGCAGATTACCTCCCGCCCCTTTATATAAATCGGAGCATTCCTGGCCAGCCAAAGACCAACCGAGGTTGTCGTGTTTTCGACGGTTTCGGGCACGACCGCGGGATTGTCGTGGGGATACGGGTCCTCGATAATTGTCGACCGACCATTCTGAAGGGATGGCGTCATGCGCGCTTAAATAACTGACAAACGTCTTGGTGTCGCTACTAAAAGTATTGCTGGTGAATTGCGGGAAGGTCACCGGGTTGCCTTTGGTGTTGGTGGGCCAAGGGTAAGGAGAAAGCAACATCGTCGTGCGGAGATGGTTTTCATTGCCCCATTGGATGGCCTGCACGATGAATTTCTGGTAGCCGGGGCCGCTTCCGCCAGTCAGAAAAAAGTTAGGCGGAACATCAAAGGCGATAGCTTTGCCGTAAAGCGCCTCCCCGCGCTCGAGCGCGTAGAAGGGGTTGGTGGCAAACACGTGATCTCCGAGTTTCGGTTCGCTCGAATCATTCGGGCCCACGACCGGAGCGACGGTTTCAATGCCGGCAGTTCCGGCCGCGTCCACATATTCGCGCCAGAGCTTCAAGTCTGCCTGTAATTGTCCGGGAGGGGCGTTGTCAGACGGCGTGTTGACATTGGCTTCCGAGGGATGAAGTCCATTTTGTATGTACACCGCCTGGTAATAGCCGTAGCTTGGCGGCAGTGTGAAGTAATTGGCGCCGACCTGTCCGAGTTCCGCCTGTCCGGAGCCGGTTCCGGCGAACGCGTTCTCGATGTCGTGAATGACGCTCGGAGGCTCCTCGGCGGCAACGACGGCATTGGCGTGTTCGTAAAGTCCCACGTGGCCGGTTTGTAGGAGTTCGGTGAACTTGTCGCGGTATTGGAGGCCGTCAAACCCACCCGTCCCGCCAACGAAAATGTATGCCCCGAGATCGGCGCAGGGGGTACCTTTGGAGTCGGCGGACGAAGTTTCCTGCGGCGCGGCGTAGGCGGCCGGGATCGCCATCGCGATTGCCGCAACCAACGCCCGATTCCGGGAGAGGTGCAGCGCACGAGCTTTGGGCATGTTTTTCCCTCACCGAGGTTAAACCTCGGATGACGGCGAATGTTGCGGACGATATTTGAAAGACGGACTGGCTCGTCAGTCCCAATGCTCAACACTTTGGGAATTTGAGATAGCTTTCGTCCTGAGCTGGGCTTTCGGCCTTTCCAGTAAGAGCATGCCCGAAGTGTGAATAGGGAGAGAGCATCGAATGCCCACCCTTTGCAAGAAACGCAAAGGATGGGCCACCCGGCTTCTGAGTTGATCCGTGAAATGCGTGGGATCTTATGTTTATTCGCCGAACAGCACGCTGTAGACGGCGCCGCCCAAGGCTCCGCCGACCAGCGGGGCTAACCAGAACAGCCACAGCTGCTGGAGTGCCCAGCCGCCGGCGAAAATCGCGGGGCCCGTGCTGCGCGCGGGGTTCACCGACAGGTTGGTGACCGGGATGCCGACCAGATGAATCAGGGTCAGGCAAAGACCGATGGCAATCGGGGCAAATCCCTTCGGTGCCCGGCTGTCGGTCGAGCCCATAATGACGATCAAGAAGAACGCCGTCAAGACGACTTCGGCGACCAGGCAAGCGAGCAGCGAGTAGCCGCCGGGAGAATGTTCGGCGTATCCGTTCGAGGCGAATCCGGCGTGCACATCGAAGCCAACCACACCACTGGCGATGACGTAGAGTACGCCGGCTGCGGCGATCGCGCCGGCTACCTGCGCGACCACGTAAGGCAGCAAGTCGGAAGCAGGGAAGCGCTTGCCGACGACGAGGCCGAGGCTGATCGCTGGATTCAAGTGGCATCCCGAGATGTGTCCAATGGCAAAGGCCATGGTCAGCACGGTGAGCCCGAAAGCCAGGGCGACTCCGGCATATCCGATGCCGACGTTGGGCACGCCCGCGGCTAACACCGCCGCGCCGCACCCGCCAAAGACCAGCCAGAATGTGCCAAAGAATTCTGCCGCCGCACGTTTACCGATGGGCATGAAGATCTCCTGATTTCTAAGTTTGGGTAACGCAGTTGTTTTATTGGGCCTGGGACTTGCGAGGCCTGAAAGGGTAGCACAGGCGACAGCGATGGGGAACTGGAACGAGGGGTGGCCCATCCTTTGCGCTTTTTGCAAAGGGTGGGCATCCGATGCCCAGTCCCCGATAAAGCTTTGCTAAGCAACGGTCCGAATCTTCATGACGGCTGCAGGCCACCGATTGATCTTCACCGTACCCTCTTCTCAAACGCGTAGCTGCGATAGCTGCTCCACTTCCACAGGTGCGCCTCCGGCACTAGCCCGCGCTTCGCCGGATTACGATGCATGTAACGCAACTTCTCCCCGCTTGCGCTCGCTCCATACGTTGAAGTCGGAGAAGCGCGTTGCCAGACGCGCGGTTCTTCCTCCGGCCATGATTCTCCTTGCTCCGTCTTCCTTCGTTTCTTGCATAGCAGACGGCGCGCATAACTTTGCTTGAGAACCTGCACCACGGTTGACGGAGTGCCTTGCTCGGGTTCGGGTATCTCTTGCTCAAGATGACAACCGAAAGTCGCAGGACCTCCGGGTTACGAAGGCTTTCTGCGCAAGCTAATCTTGATTGTCCGTTCTGCCGGGGAATGCTAGGCTGCGAAGAAGTGGGTTCTGCGACCGCCAATCCGTTGGAATCACGGGCGTCCGCGCCGGGACGCTTGGCGCAATGGCTGCAATCGGCCACCGCCGAAGTGTGGGTGAAATTCCTGTTGTCGCTGGTAGGGCTGGGTCTGGCCTTCGGGGCGGCGCTGTTTTCGACCGTGTCGCGTGATGCCGGAAACTTGTGGGCCACGCTCATTCTGGCTTCGACCTCGCTGGTGCTGGCAGCGCTGGTTGGGCTGATCACGGTGCCCTATCTGGCGAGGCGCGTAGCGGTCGAGCGCATGCGGGAGTCGTTCGATTACGATGTCACGCGCGCGGGCATCATTTACGTTCTGGTGACGGTGGTGGTCGGTATCGCGGCGCTCAATACCGGAAATAATCTGCTCTACATTGTGGTGGCGGCCATGCTGGGCGCGATCCTGGTCTCGGGAATCGTTTCGGCGTGGGTGTTGCGCTACCTGGAACTCGACGTCCGCCTGCCCGAGCATGTCTTTGCCGGGCGCGCGGTCATGGGACGGATCGTGCTGACCAACCCGCGCCGCTTTCTGCCGTCATTTTCGATTCGCGTGTTGTCGACGCGCAAGAAGAGAAAAAAGGCGGCGAAGCAGTGGCAGTGGGAAGTGACGACGTTTGCGTTTCCGTTCAACCGTCCGTCGGAGCAGCAATGGCTGCGTTTGCCGGATCGCCGCTTGCGGCGCGTGATTGTAGTTCCTCCGCCGCCCGGGATTTTTCAGGGCATGGCATATTTTCCCTTTCTGCCTCCGCAGTCGCAAGGAACCGCGGATCTGGAATTAAGATTCGATCGCCGCGGACGCTACCGGGAAGACAGTTTCGGACTCGCGACCCGCTTTCCCTTTGCCTTTCTGACGAAAACCCGGCACGTGTCGTTGCCGCAGGAGGTGCTGGTATATCCGCGCATCGAGCCCAGCGAGGCTGTAACGGAGGTTTTGCCGCTGGTGCGAGGCGAGTGGGAAAGTTTTGTGCGCGGGCTGGGCGCCGAACTCTACCGCATCCGCGAGTACCTGCCGGAGGATTCCGCGCGGCACGTCGACTGGAAGGCCACGGCCAAGTCGGGCTCGCTCAAGGTGCGCGAATTTGCCCGCGAGGATGAGCGCAAACTTTGCATTGCCTTCGACAATCCGGAAGAGGGCCTGATCTCGGAGCGGGAATACGAGAAAGCTGTGGACATGACTGCCTCTCTCGCCTGGCACTTTTCGACGCCTGAGGCGCAAGTATCGTTTCTTGTGCCGGGGCGCCCACGGACCCGCGATTTGCACGAGTTCCTGGGATGGCTGGCGGTGATTGAACCGCGCGGCCGCAAATCGGCTAGCGGAAATGAGGACACGCTGCTGGCGATGAACCTGGGCGGCACCGGCGAATACAACATCGTGGTCACCGCGCGCACGCGGGGAAGTGTGCCGGGCGCGTTGTGGCACTCCTCGTATTTCGTCTTCGCGGCAGACCCCGCAAACCAGCACAGGAATTCTCAGGCTTAGCCCCACGGAGATTTCCCGATTCGGTGCGGATGCTGGCATCGGTTGCGAGAATTTCTTGCTTTACTCACCTTTTTCGCTATCTTTCCATCTTCTGTTGGGCATATACTCGCGCCCCGTTCGATGCTTTTGGACAGCTCGGAATTCTGTTGCCCGGGAGGTATCAAAATGCTTATCTGCGACCTGATTAAAGATCAGGACACGTACCAGGCGGAACTGGGACACACCGTTCTGGAAACGGTGCGAGCCATGGTCGATCGCAATATCGGCGCGGTGCCGGTCTTGCACAACGGCAAGCTGGTGGGGATTTTTTCGGAGCGGGATCTGATGCGGCGCGTAGTGGCCGAAGCGCGCGATCCCCGCTGCACCTGCCTGGCTGAGGTCATGACCGACGATCCTCTGACCATCAGCACCCGCGAAGACCTGGAAACCTGCATGACGCTGATGCGGCGCCACGGCTTCCGCCATTTGCCGGTGTGCCATGACGGGAGCCTGGTTGGCATGGTCTCGCTGCGCGACATCCTGTTGCACGATTTGAATGAAAAGGACGACGAGGTGCGCATGATGCGTGCCTATATCCACTCCATGCCCGACGCTTAGGGCAGGGCGTCCAATCGCCGGCGGAAGATAGCGATCGCGGCGGAATTTGTGACGAGGGGAGTCGACCAACCTCCCCAATCCCCCAGGTAGCACGAAGGTAACTTGCCCCAAAGTTGCCCGGAACGGTAACGTTACTGGCAATTACTGCAGTGCATTGAACATTGGATTGGGAAAGGCTACCTTAGGCATTACCGCACCGATGTTGTTGCGCGCGAAAGCGTTGCGGCTGCCCGCGGTGTCTCTTGCCTCGGGCGTCGGGGTTTTGCCGCATCGAGGAAAGAAGCAGTCAACCAACCGTGAGCCGTGAGCGATGAGCCATAAGATCAAGATCCTCTATTACGCGCTCTGGATCCTGCACCCCGTCCTGGAGGCGGGGATTGCTACGTTCATGGTGCGCCGTGGCCTGATCCGGCAATTCAAGTTCTTCTTCGGCTACATCCTGGCCCAGCTCCTGGCCTTTGCGGTGGTCTTTCCCGCCTACTGCTGGCGCAGCTATTTCCTTTGCTTCTACCTGTATTGGGGTTTCACGGCGATCAGCGTAGCGTGTGGGTTCCTGGTCATTCACGAGATTTTCATCGATGTCTTCCGCTCGTTTCACACGCTGCGCGATCTGGGCAGCGTGCTGTTCAAATGGGCGGGGCTGGTGATGTTGCTGGTGGCGGGCGTGGTCTCGGTGTCGAACACCTCCAACGAGCTGCCACCGCTGATGCAGGCCATTGTCACGGCGCAGCGCTGCGTGCGCATTGTGCAGGTGGGGATGGTGCTGTTCCTGCTCTTCTTCGCGCACTACGTTGGGGTCAGCCGGAAGCAGCTGAGCTTCGGCATCGCGCTTGGTTTTGGCTCTTTCTCCTGTATCGAGCTGATCCTGATCTGCTCCTGGGTCGGCCAGCACCTTACCGGTCCCTGGATGAGCGTGGCCAACATGACGGCGTACAACAGCAGCCTTGCGTTATGGATGGGCTACGTGTGGGTGAAGCGCCCGGCTCGAGATGCGTCGCTCTCGCTGCTGCAGCCGCAGCGCTGGGAGCAGAGCCTTTCCGATATTCATCATCCGGTCCCGGCCGATTCGCTCATTCCTATGTTTGAGGGGATGGTCGATCGGGCGCTGTCGCGCACGCCGCATGAGCCCGCACCGGTTCCAGATAGCGCTGTTTCGGCCCGCGCCGCAGCTGTCGGCGGCCGCTTCGCCGAGATGCTTCGGGGATCGAAGCCCTAGACCGGTCGTCCCGTACTCTCTACTGCCATCATTCGACGCGGCTCGGGCAAGACGTTGCGCCGTCTCCGCTTCCTACCTTTCGGCAGGCCTCTGTTCGGAAATTGTAAACACTATGCAGGGAAATGGTCCTCCCCAGGGCCTAGTCATTAATCTCAAGCGATACTTCGCATTTTGATTGGAACTGCAAGTATATGAACATCAATAGAGATTTTGATGGAGAGCTGTTGCGCAGAGAGACTCAGGGAGTTACGTGCGAGGATGAAAATTCTTGCACATGAAATTTGACACGTGTCCTATAATGCGGCTCCGCGTGGAAGTTGTCCCAAAGGTAAAACCCACGCGGATATAGGAGACGATCCCCCATGAAACGCTCATTCAGGATTGCGATCCTGATGGTAGGACTAGTGGGCACATTCATTGCAGCTGCCGTCCAACAGGTTCCCGCCGCGGACGGCGGCCCGCTGATGCTGTGCCCACCCGGACAAAAAAACTGCCAAACAACCTTGCCACCGCAGTAGACGCTGGGCAGGGTGGTAACCGCAAGGTCACCAAAGTAACCATGCCGTAACTGTTACCTAGGCCGAAAACAGGGCTTGTCATCTTCGGGCTGTCGGGACTCATATAAACCCGCCAGCCCCTATTTTTTGCCTTGCTGTTCGTCTTCTGCTGTCTCAGACCGCCATAGTTTTTGATGCAAATGTTCAGCGAGGGGTGTGGAGCGCTTTTTCGAGCGCGCTGCGCAACTCGGCCGCGCTGAAGATGGGCGGCTGGCAGGAAGATCCCGAACACAAGACGGCAAACGATTTCCCGGATTGCAGTTGGGGAAGATTCGGAATGGTGGCGGCCAAGGCAGGTGGAAGGTTCTCGGCAACGGCCTGATTCACGGCCAGGCGCAGCGTCGACTTGGCGAAGGCGAACGGAGCAACGGCTGCGGCATACAGTTCGTCGGCGATGTTGCCCGATTCCTCGCCGGCGATCACCACGACCTGCACCAGAGTGTCGAGCAGATGGACGACCGCGGTTCCGTAGGTAGCGGCGAAGATTCCAAACTGTTCGGCAATGCCGGCGAAGGTTTCCAGCGTATTTTCGGCTTTGTCGTGATAAGCGGCATCGCCGGTGTAATGATGCAGGCGCGCCAGGGCGATGGCTGCCATGGGATTGCCGGCTGGGGTGGGAGAGTCCTGCAGCGGCTTGCGCCGGGTGGCGAGCACGCCGAGGCTTTGGCCATCGGCGGCGGGTTCAGCGTCGAAGAAGCCTCCGGAAGTTGGGTCGTAGAAGCGGGCAATCATGGCGTCGGCAATGGCGTGAGCGAACTTGAAGTAGCTGATATCGGCGGTGGCTTCGTAGGCGTCGAGGCATGCCAGCGCGGTGAAGGCATAATCTTCGAGCATGCCCGCAACTTCCCGGTGCTCGGCCTTCGGATCGGAATAGGTGACGACGTGCAGAAGTCTGGGAGCGGCGCCGCTCTCGCTGGCGATTTCGGAGTTCCCACTTCTCGCAACATCGGCGAGAAGTGGGGCACCCCCGGTTTTGTTTTTTTCCTTTTCTGTTTTCCATGCATGGGCCAACACCCGGTCGAGCGAGCGCAACGCGAAGTGCCGGGCTTCGTCCAGACGCAGCACCTTGGCTGCCTCGAGGTACGCCGAAACGCACAAGCCGTTCCAACTGACATAGACGGTCTTGTCTACATAGGGCGTGGGGCGCTCGAGCCGCGCGGCATACATCTTCTTCTTCGCGGAAGCCAGCAACTCTTGCACGCGCTCGAGGGGCAGGCTCATGCGTTTCGCGATTTCCTCCACCGAGGCGCGGACGTGGAGAACATTCTTCGCCGGATTGTGATGCATCTCTCCGACTTCGTTGATGTCGTAATGCAGGGCGGCGACCTGGGCTTCTTCTGAGGTCAGGACGGCGCGGGTCTCGTCGAGCGTCCAGGTGAAGTAGTCGCCGTCATCGTCCATATTGATGTCGGCATCCTGCGAGGCATAAAAGCCGCCGCGCTCGCGATCGCTGAGCCACTCGTCCATCCAGCGGATGATGTCGCGGGCGACGTCGGCGAAAAACGCTTCGCCGGTCGCCTGATAAGCGTGGACATAATTCTTGAGCAGTTCGGAATTGTCGTAACACATCTTCTCGAAGTGAGGCACCACCCAGCGTTCGTCGACGGAGTAGCGATGAAATCCTCCGGCAAGCTGGTCATAGACGCCCCCAAGAGCCATGTGGTCGAGCGTGGTGAGGATGAGGTTGCGCATCTCCACAAGCGCTGCGGAGCTTTGCTCCGCCGGACGGCCGGGGGCGGCCGTCCCTACATGAGTCTTGCCCGTCTTGCTTGCTTCTGCCCGCGCGTGGCGTTCGATTAGTAGATCGAGCGCGGAAGGATGAGGGAACTTCGGCGCCTGTCCGAAGCCGCCATGTTCGGGATCGAACATCTTGATGGCCGATTCCTGAATCGCGGTGATTACGCTGAGGGAAACGCGAGCGTCCCGCCCGGCGAAGGACTCCGACTGCGCAATCGCACTCTCGACCATCTTGGCCTGTTCCACGACATCGCCATTCTTTTCTTTGTACGCGTTGGCAATGCTCAGCAGGACGCGGCGAAAGCTGGGGCGGCCGTAGCCATCGCTCGGGGGAAAATAAGTGCCGCCGTAGAACGGCTTGCCATCGGGAGTAAGAAACGCGGTGAGCGGCCATCCACCCTGTCCGCTGACCGCCTGCACCGCCGCCTGATAGCGGCTGTCGATGTCGGGACGCTCGTCGCGATCGACTTTCATGGCAATGAAATGCTCGTTCACAATGGCGGCAATCTGGGGATCGTCATAGGATTCGCGATCCATCACGTGGCACCAGTGACACCACACGGCGCCAATATCGAGCAGCATCGGCTTGTTCTCGCGCGCGGCCGCGGCAAAGGCCTCCGGTCCCCACTCGTGCCAGCGGATGGGCTGATGCATGGCGGAGCGCAGGTAAGCGGAAGAAGCGCGGGCGAGGGCGTTGAGGTCCGTGGTGGTCATGCTTTTTTTAGTCTACACGGGGAGAATTGGCGAGCGGGTTCCATGCCTGCGGAGATGGAGGATCCCGCGGCGGTTTGCGGCTTCTTAAGCTCCCGGATGCGATGGTGAGGCTGCAGGAAGACAAAGGTTCTTCGACCGCGTAAAGGCCTCGGTTGGGGCGAGCGCGTTGCTTTCGCTCAGGATGATAAATTTTTCGAGAGTGTCATTGCGGCAACGCTTCCAGTTCCGCCGCGAAGCGATCGGCGACCGCTGCGAATCCTTTTTCGGTGGGATGGAGTTCGTTGGCCCACCAGTCCCGATAGTCGGCCAGCTGATTGGAAAGCGTTCCGCGCAGATCGATGTAGTGCACGTGAGCCAGCGACGGTTGCGCGGGCAGCGATTTCACAACCTGATTAAAGCGATCGATTAAACCCTTCATCATCGCGATGCGCGTCGGGAGATCCTGAAAATTCTTTTCGCGGAAGCCGGGATCCATCCAAGGACCGGGGAACGGCCAGCCTCCGACAAAGCCGCGGCCGTCGGGAACGGGATAGTCATAGCCGTGGACCAGAATCGGCACCGTTTTTCCGAAGGTTCCCTGGCACAGTCCGGTGATGCTGGTCAGCATCTGTACATAGGCGGTCAGGATTCTCTGGTTCAGGAGACCGTCGAGCACTTCTTCGTCCCAGCCCGCGATGGGCGAGAAGGCATTGTTCAGCAGCATGCCGAATTCATTGCCCGCGACGTCGTCGCCGCCACCGGAGACCAGCACCGCTTTGGGCGCGGCTCCGCGTGCCTTGATCTTTTCAAGCTTGCGCGCGAAGTCTTCCAGTTGGCCTCCGGTATAGGCCATTTTTTCGATGGGATCGCCTTTATGCGCGGTCGATTCCACGTTGTAACCGTGATGGTCTTCGAGCAGCTTGAGAACGTCGTGCAGAGGATAGTCGAACCAGGAATCGCCGACAGCCGCAAGAAATCCAGCAGTCTGGAACTCAGCCAGCGAGCCGGGAACGCCGAGAGCAGCGGTCTGAATGCGCACCGCCATTTTGTTTTGATTGTTCTCGAGAGCGGCGGCACGGCGCGCGCGGGCAATGACGCGCTGGTCGAGAATGGCTTTCGCTTTCTGCTTCCCCTGTTCGAGCGCGACAGCGATCTTGTCCTCGAGTGTCATGCGCCCCTCCTGCCTTCGCGAGTCTGGCCGGCCAACCTTTCGTTGGCCAATCTTTCCTGGGCAAAATCTTTCAGGGACGGAGCGGAAGTATACGCCGGTTTTCTGGGTGGGAGTAGGGAGTGGCGTATCTGTTCGGAGAACGTAAAACACCGGGGCAGCAGCGGCGTTTAGTCGAGAAGCTGTTGGGTGATCCGACAATACAGGTCGATGGCGTCGGCGAGTTGCTTCTTTTCGAGGTACTCGCCGTCAGTGTGGGCGACATGAATCGAGCCGGGACCGATGAGCAGAGGCTCGCCCCAATGGGTGAGCTTGGGGATGTCGGTGGTGAAGGCGGCGATCATGGTGGGAAGGCCGGCGATGGTGCGGAATTTGAGGAAGGGAAGCTCGAGGGGAAAGGTCACCTGGACTTGATCGCCCGCGGCGGCAAGGATTTCGCGGCGCAAATTGTCGGAGGGGCCAACGAGGCGGTAGAGCAGGTCGGCATGGGCGTAGTCGGGGATAACGTTGGGGGCGCGGCCGCCTTCGATCAGGCCAATATTCAGCGTGCAGGGGCCGACTTCGGGATTGGAAGGCAGAGCCATCGCGCGCAGCCGCGTCAAGGCGGGGATGAGCTTGTCGATGGCCGAGTCGCCCAACTCGGGATAGGCGGAGTGCGCCATGCGTCCGTGCGCCGTGACTTCGGCGCGTAAGGTTCCTTTCGAGGCGAGCGCGAGATGATTCTCGGTGGGCTCGCCATTGACCAGAAAGCGGCATCCGGAGGTGTGTCCGCTGGCGACATATTCGTTGGCGACCTTGGCGCCAAGACTGTCGCGCTCTTCTCCCACGACAAATAAAAGTCCGACAAAGATGTTCTGCTGGCGCAAGCGCTCGGCGGCGGCAACCTGCGCGGCGATGATTCCCTTGGCATCGCAGGAGCCACGGCCGTAGATGCGTCCGGCGTCTTCGGACGACGGAATGAAGGGAGGAACGGTGTCCATGTGAGTGGAGAAGGTGACGGCCGGGTGGGGATGATCGGGCGGGGTGGCATAGACGTTGAAGCGGTCGGCCTCGACTGGCATCTTCCGCGCCTGATAGCCGAGGCGGCAGAGTTCGCCATACAGATAATTTCCGACCGCAGATTCGTTCCCGGTGATGGACTCGATATCGACGAGTTGGCGGGTGAGCGTGACAGCATCCATGGCGAAGAGGATAGCAGAGGGGAAATCGAGTGCGGAGTGCGGACCTCGGACCTCAGGCCTCAGACTTCGGACCTACGCTTTGATACTCTGGAAAAGTGACTGACTCGAACTCGACTATCCGGTCGCTCTTTCTCGACGGGCCTGCGGGGCGGCTGGAGGCGCTGCTCAACGGCGGCGCGGAGAACGCGACGCATGCGGCGGTGGTGTGTCATCCGCATCCGCTGTTTGGCGGGACGCTGCACAACAAGGTTGTGTTCCACACCATGAAGGCGCTGAACAGCTTCGGATTTCCGGTGTTGCGCTTCAATTTTCGTGGAACCGGGTTGAGCCAGGGAGAGCACGATCACGGCGAAGGGGAAGTCGAAGACGTGCGCGCGGCGCTCGACTGGCTCGACGCTGAGTTCCATCTGCCATTGGTGTTTGCCGGATTTTCCTTTGGCGCTGCTGTCGGGCTGCGAGCGGCCTGTGCGGATGCAAGAGTGCGCGCGGTGATTGGCGTGGGAACGCCGGTCGCTCCGGTGGCGGCGGATACGGAAGAACCGCGCGTCTACAGCTTCGATTTTCTGGGAGACTGCGCGAAGCCTAAGTTATTCGTGAGCGGGGCGCGCGACCAGTTCGGTCCGCAGGCGCGGCTGGAGGCGCTGGTTGCATCGGTGCCGGAGCCGAAGAAGCTGGTGATCATCGAAGGAGCCGATCATTTCTTTGAAGGTCGGCTGCGGGAATTGCGCGAGGCGATTGAGGCGTGGGGGAAGGAAACGGTCAGCGGCGGTGGCCTGTGAACTGCTCGGGAGTCCGCGTATGCGGGATTACTTGCGCAAAGAAGCTCGGCCCTGCTCGGTCAAGATAAGTTCGTTTGCTTCTTTCCGTACCAAAGCGAGCCTTACCGTGCGTTCCACGTCGGCTGCGAAAGCATCGAGGTCTGATGGCTTTGCCGTTGCGATGACAGTACCAACGGTCTCAGCGCCGGCTTCTTCAAGCATCATCAGGATGTCGCGTGGTAATGGCGAGCGCTTGAGTCGATAAGTCATTCGGGCGATTCCCCCAGTCACAGAGCCGCTTTGGACTCATTCGGATTGAACGGGTCGTATCGGACGGCGATGGCCTGTCCTTCGGGGTAACGGTTTGAGTGTGCTAGGGACTTGATCGCAGTCCTGCCACCGTAAATATTGCCGTCGAGCTCGAATGAGTAGCTGAGGATTGGATATGGATCAGAAAGAGCAAAATGAGTCACTTGGCCTTCCGCCTGGGGCCAACGAACGAAGTAGTTGGTGAGATGGTATGCGAGATTAGGCCAGCACAGGAACGCGAGACCGGTAAACCCTGGAACGAGGCGTACGAAGCCGGGTCCGGGCAGGGAGGCGGCTAAGAAATATCCGACGGCCACGACCAACCAACGCACGCATCGTGCCGTTGGGCTGAGTTTGTAATCGCACTCCGCCTTGTATCGAATTGCCCAGACTGAAAGCCACGGGCCGAGCGATTTAACCCACAGAAAATTAAAGCGGGAAATCACTATGGGGATCTCCATGCGCCCATGATGCCATCGTAAATCCTCACCTGTCGAGCGCAAGCGGCTAGCTATTGCAATTCCTGTCACAGTGATGCTGTCTTTATAATCTTGTCGTTATTGCCCCAACCATATAATCCCAGCATGTCGCAGGCCGCCAGTGAAGACCAATTCCGGGAGAGGCGCCAGGCCGCGCGCGCGATCTTTCTGCAGGCTTTGTCGGAGGCGTCGATCGCCAAGGGCTTTGCGCGGCACGTCCATTGCGAGCGCGGGATTCTGCGGGTCGCAGAAGATTTGTACGATTTGCATTCGTACTCGCGCGTGTTCGTGATTTCGCTGGGCAAGGCGGGACACACCATGGTCGAGGCGCTGGCGGCGCAGGTTGGAAATTCCGTTGAAGGAATTGTGGCGAGTTCAGTGCGCGCGGCGGCGCAAGTGCACGGCTTCCGGTATTTTCAGGGTGGACATCCCACGCCCAATGCGGAATCGATTCACGCGGCGAGCGCGATGCTGCGGGCGCTCGAAATGCAACCGGCGTCGGCACTGGTGATTTTCCTGCTGAGCGGCGGAGGGTCGTCGATCGTCGAAAAACCCATTGACGACGAGATCTCGCTCGAAGATCTGATCGCGACCTATCGAACGCTGGTGCACTCGGGGGCGCCGATCGCGGAGATCAATGCGGTGCGAAAACATTTATCAGCGGTGAAGGGCGGACGGCTGGCCCGGGCGGCGGGGCTGGCGCAACAGGTGTCGATCCTGGTATCCGATGTGCCCGATGCCACGCCCGACGCGCTGGCTTCCGGACCGACCATGCCCGATTCCACGAGCGTTGAGGATTGTTACCGCATCGCCGGGCAGTACGGAATGCTCGGGCAGTTTCCGCAGTCCACCCGCGAACTGTTCGAGCGGCACGCGCTGGAAGAAACGCCCAAGTCCGACGATCCGGCATTCCTTCGTGCGCGCTGGTGGCCGATTCTGTCGAACCAGACGGCAATTGAGGGAGCGAGTGCAGCCGCTGAGCGCGCTGGATTTATTGTGCACGTTGATAATTCCTGCGACGACTGGGACTACGAACGCGCGGCCGAATACCTGGTCGAGAAGGCGCGCGAGTTGCGCAAGCAGTTTGCGCCGGTGTGCCTGATCTCCGGTGGGGAAGTCACGGTGAAGGTTACGAACGGCGGCGTGGGCGGAAGGAACCAGCAATTCGCGCTGGCGTGTGCGGAGAAGATTTCGGGCGAGAACATTACGGTGCTCAGCGCGGGCACCGACGGAGTAGACGGGAACAGTTCGGCGGCGGGTGCTGTGGTCGACGGGACTACGGTGGAGCGCGCTCGGGAGCGCGGGCTCGACGTACCAGCAGCGATGGAGAAGTTCGATGCGTATCCGTTGCTAAGTGCAATTGGGGATGCGATCGAGACGGGGCCGACGGGGAATAATCTGCGGGATCTGAGGATTGTGCTGGCTTATTGAAAGGGCGCTGGTCGAGTGTGTGGTCGGGGCCGCGAGGCTTCGCCCACATGGGACGGGCGAGGCGGCCGTCCCCACATGAGCATCGCTGTCTTCTAGAAAAATCTGGTAATGCCTTCTTCCATCACGAGCACGCGGTCCTGGAGTCCTGCGGCGTTGGCTTCCTGATCGAGCAGCTGCAGGGGCTCCTCCACCGGTTCGTGCGAGAGGCGGAAGGTGCCGTAGTGCATGGGAACCATCCAGCGGGATTTAAGATCGAGGAATGCCTTCATGGCGTCGGCGGGATTGGTGTGAACGTTGCGGTACTGAGCCGGGTTGTAGGCGCCGATCGGAAGCAGAGCGAGTTCGGGAGCGAGGCGTCGGCCGATCTCGGTGAAGCCGGCAAAGTACGCGGTATCTCCGGCATGGTAGACCGAGTGCTTTCCGGCCTTGAGAACAAAGCCTCCATAGCCGCGGTGCGAGTCTTTCAAAATGCGGGCGCCCCAATGGCGCGAGGGCACGTGCGTGACCGAGAGATTGCCGAGGCGCGAACTCTTCCACCAATCCAGTTCGATGATCTCCGAAAAACCGAGGTCGGAGACTAAATCGGAAACGTGGGTCGGAATGATGATGGAGGGCGCGATACCGTGCGTGCGCAGGTTGTTCTGCACAATGGCGCGCAGCGAGGGGCGATGCAAGTGATCGAAATGCGCATGCGAAACCAGGACCATGTCGATGGGCGGAAGATCGGCAATGCGAAGGCCGGGACGGCGCAAGCGTTTCAGCACGAACAGCCAGCGCGCAAAGTTCGGATCGATGACGACGTTCTTGCCGCCGATTTGCACAAAAAAACTGGCATGACCGATGAAGGTGACTCCGAGTTCTCCGTTAGTGACCAGGCGCGGCTTGTGCGTCTCGCCGCTGCGGGGAGTCGCTGCCGAATGGCGCACCAGACGCCCGAACTGCGTAGCGCGCTTGCGAAGGGCCGGGTTGCGGAGCGTTTGCTTGATCATCCTGCAGTAGTGCTGAAGCGGAGGGGAATCGCTTTGCTTTTTCCCTGAGTACTAGCTTTCCTGAATACTAGTCCGAATTCGCCGCAGCGCCAAAGTAGCAAAATCGATGCGACCGAATTTTCTATGTATCTGTAAATGTTAGATGAGTTACGGGAGTCGTGCGCCGCTTTTTACTTTCCCGCATAGTACGGCGGTAACGTGTCGATGGAGCACTCCGGG
Source organism: uncultured Acidobacteriota bacterium (assembly GCA_963765015.1). Classification (GTDB taxonomy): domain Bacteria; phylum Acidobacteriota; class Terriglobia; order Terriglobales; family Acidobacteriaceae; genus Sulfotelmatobacter. The sequence continues at coordinate 49,448 of CAVXVD010000046.1, forward strand.
CTCATTAGAATTTGCTGACTTCCAGTCGGCTTGATCGCCCTTCCGGCAAGCATTGCGGGGGAGATCCCTCCTTTCCCTGAAAAGCGGCTCCGCTCGGGATGACTCCAGGAGAGGAGGAGCAACCTAGGGCCCACGGATCTACCGCAGTTTGCTGCGTTTGCTTGACCGCGCTTGGGCGGGTCATATCTAATCCGAAAAGTCCCTTAGTTGCATTGCTTTCAGGACAAAGGAGAGAGTGCGCATGCGAGTTGCGTTTCTGGGATTGGGAATCATGGGGCAGGCGATGGCCTCAAATCTGGTGAAGGCGGGACATGAAGTCACCGTATGGAATCGCACTCCGGGCAAAATGGTGGAGGGCGCGGGGATCGCACCCACACCGGCTGCGGCGGCGCAAGGCGCGGAAGTGGTGTGGCTTTGCGTGTCGGATACCGATGCGGTGGAAGAAGTCATTTTCGGCAAAGAAGGCGCGGAGTCGGTGCTGACCAGCGGAATGATCATCGCGGACTCGAGCACGATCTCTCCGTCGGCCACGACGAAATTTGCGGAGCGGGTTGGCACGAAGGGAGTCGCGTGGGTAGACGCTCCGATGACGGGGTCGAAAATTGGAGCCCGCGACGGGACGCTGGTATTCATTGTGGGAGGAGCCGAAGAACAGGTCGAGCGGCTGAAGCCTTTGTTCGCCGCGATGGGAAAGAAGATTTTCCGCATGGGCGAAACGGGCAAGGGGCAGGCGACCAAACTCGCGATGAATCTGCAAATCGCGCTCATTTTCGAAGGATTCGCCGAAGCACTCACGCTGGCAACGAAGCTGGGCGTGGATACGCAGCAGTTGCTCTCTCTGATCGAGGCGACCATGGTGCGCTCCGGAGTGGTCGACTACAAAGGTCCGTTTATTCTGAATCGCGACTTCACGCCGAATTTCCCGTTGCGGCTGATGCATAAAGATATTCGGCTGACGCTCGAAGCCGCGAAGGAAGCGCGCGTGAAACTTCCCGCCCTCGAGACCGTGGAAGAGATTTACGAAATGGCGACCGAAGACGGGCACAAGGATCTCGACTATGCGGCGACGTTGACGCTGCTGGAGAAGTGGGCGGGCGTGCAGGTGAAGGGCAAGGCCGCCTAAGGAGCCTCATGCGCTGGTATCACTATGTATCGTATTTTTTCGGAGGCGCGTTCCTGGCGAATGCGCTGCCGCATCTGGGAAACGGAGTCTCCGGCCATGCTTTCCAGAGTCCTTTCGCTTCGCCACCCGGCGTTGGCTTGTCTTCCTCGACGGTCAATGTCGTATGGGGACTGTTCAATCTGGCCGTAGGCTATCTGTTGGTGTGTCGCGTCGGAAATTTTGATCTGCGCAAGACGCGAGATGTTCTCGTGGTGGGGGCCGGGATTCTGATCATGTCGCTCATGCTGGCCCGCACCTTTGGGAAACTGCACGGCGGTCTGTGAGGCGGGTGCGGAATGAGTCGGGGGCTAAAGCCCCAAGAATTGAACGCGACTCACGCCGCCCTGAAGGGCCGTCTTCCACGGATCCAGTCGGCGCGCGGGCCGGCGGTTCAATTTCTCAATTCTCTCCAATGTTTCAGTTGATGATTAGCGTCAGGGTCGACGTGTGTTGCGACGATCCCGCGGATGCTGTCACGGTGACCGTCGATGTGATCGGGGTGAAACTGTTCGAACTCCCCCCGCATCCTGCCAACACAATCAGGCCTAAGATGCAGGCGGCGATCGGGCTCCGCCGTTTTTTGTTCTTCCTGCCTTTGGAGCTCCAGCTAAAGACGCAAAATGTGAGCATCAGTGCCAGGCCCGGAATCTGGTAGAGCAGAGATGCGCGCGACGACGCGGTTGAAATCATGAGCGTCGTGGAGGCCGCACCTCCCGATGGTGTGACGGTCGCAGGAGAAAAGCTGCATGCCGCTCCCGCCGGCAAGCCAGAACAGGCAAACGAAACGGCGGAGGAGAATCCGTACAGCGGCGTCACCGATACCGTGGTGCTTCCGCCATTCCCGTGCACGACAGTGACCGTGGACGGGCTGATGGCCACGGAGAAGTCCGGCGTAATCGTATATGTGGCCGATGCGACGGCGCTGGGGACATAGCCAGTGGCCGAGGCGATCGCCTGAATCGTTTCCGTCAGTGAGACGGTGATTGCGCCCGTATACGGGGTGGAAGCGGTCGTGGGAGTGCTGCCATCGGTGGTGTAGTAGATGGTGGCGTTGGGAGTTGTATCGGAGAGCGTCACCGTCTGTGCGCTGGTGAACGTGCCACCGAGTTCGTTGAAGATCGGCGTCGCTGCCGGAGGCGTAATCACATAGGACGCGGTCGCAATTCCGCTGTTGGGATAGCCGGTGGCGATGGCAATGGCCTGGATCGTCTCGTTGGCGGAAACCCCGACCGGTGCGGTGTAGAGGGTGGAGCCCGAAGTCGGAATGCTTCCGTCGGTCGTGTAATGGATGGAAGCGTTCGCCATTCCGTTGGAGATAGCGACGCTCTGGGCCGAAGTGTAAGTTCCGGGCGGCGGATAAAAGGCCGGCGCAATGGCCGCGGGCAAGGTGCCCGCGGAGGGGTAGTATTCCCACAAGTCGTTCGAGAAGATTTCAACGGGTTCGATGCCGCCGCCAAAGAGCCAGAAATTACCGCTGAGGTCGGTCCAGCCAGCAGCCTCGGCGCGGCCGCCCGGAACGTTGCCTTCCGCCGGTGTTCCCAGTGTGCCGTAGATTCCAGGCTGGCCGCAGTAATCGTAGGCGCAGACGGCGCCGAGGGTGGTGCTGCCGCCCATCCACCTCCACTGCGAGTTGCTGGGATTGAATTCCCAGAGATCGTTTAAATAGCCGTTGGTCGAAGTGGAGTCGTAGCCGAGTCCACCGAAGAGCCAGAAGTTGCCGCTGCTATCGGTCCAACTCGTCTGGCTGAGACGGCTTCCGGGAACGTTGGCGGCCGCAGACTTGCCGAGCGTGCCATAGACTCCGGGAAAGTTCGAGGTACTGGTGGCCACGGAATTATTACCGGCCATCCAGGTCCATTCCTGGCTGGAGAAGCTGAATTTCCAGACGTCATCGAAGTTCGCCGCGAAAGAATTCAGTGGAACCGTGTAGATCGCGTTGATGCCGCCAAAGATCCACAGATCGCCATTGCTGTCGATCCAGCCGACTGACTGGTCCCTGCCGCCCGGGTTGTTCCCCGCCGCGGCGACGCCGAGGGTTCCGTAAACGGGCTGTGGCGACTCGGAACCAATGCAGAAGCCCTGCGGCGGATAGTTGACGCAATCAATCGCGGTGACACCGCCCATATACGCCCATTGGGCCGTGCTTGGATCGATCTCCCAAAAGTCGTTGAAGTTGCCGCCAACACTATTGTTGTCATAACTGCTGCCACCGAACAGCCAAAATTTGCCTTGACTGTCGGTCCAGGTGACCTCGCCAGAGCGTCCACCGGGGTATTGCTCGCGGAAAATTGACCCACGATGCCGCTGTTGTTGGCCGGCTGCACGCACACATTCTTCTCAAAGACCAGGGTGCATTCCATGACGTTGCTGCCGGCTACCCATGTCCATTGTTTGGTGGATACGGTGTACTCCCACAGGTCATTCTGAAGGCCGAAATTGCCCTGCGAATCGGTGCCGTTTCCCCCGAACATCCAGAAATTTCCGCTGGAGTCATTCCAACTCACGGCATTCTGCCGGCCGCTGGGAACGTTCGTGGCGGCGGGTACGCCGAGCGTGCCCCAATTTCCAGTGGCAGTTGTGGTGCTGCTTCCGCTGACCCACTCCCATTGCTGGAGGGAAATGTCGAACTTCCAAAGATCGTTCAGATGGCGCGCACCTTCAACACCATGACCCAGCGTCTGCGCGACTACCGCCAGTCGAACACCGAGCGACTGCTGCGTTCGCAGCAGACCAGCCAGGCCACCATTGACTCCTTTCCCGATCCGGTTCTGGTGATCTATCCGGAGGGTCGGGTCGATCTGGCCAATCCGGCCGCTCGCCGGCTGCTGGGCGTCCTGCCTGTGCCTCGAGTCCGCCACGGCTCCGCCCTGGCAGCCGCCCGAACAACTGAGCCAGCCCCTGGCCGAGGCCTTGGCCGGACAAAAGTCCTATTTGACCACCTCGTTCGATCAAAAGGTCGTGGACTTTTGCTCTGCAATGCCCGACGGCCTGACCCGCCCGGAAATAAGCCCTATCCGCGATCCGTACGGCGGCATCCTTGGCGCCGCCGTGGTCCTTCATGACGTGATGCGCTTTCGCTTGCTGGACCAATTGAAGACCGACCTGGTGCTCACGGTCAGCCACGAACTGAAGACGCCGCTGGCCAGTATCCGACTGGCGATCCATTTGCTCCTGGAGGAGAAGGTCGGCCCGCTGGAGCCGAAACAGACCGAACTGCTGACGGACGCCCGCGACAACGCGGAACGGCTGCTGGAACTGATCGAACATCTGCTGGCGCGGCGGCGTCTGGAACAGGGCCGTGAACCGCTGCAAGAGGCGCCGGCGGCGCCCGGTGAACTGTTCGGCGACGCGGCCGACGCCGTGGCCTCGCGGGCCGAGGGTAAGCGGCATCGAGTTGGTGGTCGAGCCGTGCGATCATCTGCCGCCTGTGGCCGTCGATCGGGTGCGGATGGTGCTGGTCCTGAGTAACCTGCTCGACAACGCCCTCAACTACACCGACTCCGGCGGCCGCGTCACCCTGTCGGCGGAGCGGACGGACGACAACAAGATTCGCCTGTCCGTCGCCGATACCGGCATCGGCATTCCGCCGGCGTTATCCTGCCGCACGTCTTCGATAGATTCTTCCGCATGTCCCAGGCCGAGTCGTCGCGGCGCCGGCACTGGCCTGGGACTGGCCATCGTCGCGGAAGCCGTCACCGCCCACGCCGGCGAGGTGAGTTGCGAGAAGACGCCGCGAGACCGGCGGGAGTGCCCGCCTCCCCGGGGCGGCGGGCACTCCCGCGCTTCTCCCCGGGGGGACGGTCTTCCGCCTGACATTGCCCATCTGGAAGGGGGGGGGCTTCATGAGTACGCGTTCGCCACCGCACCACCGTCAAGATCACTTGAAGGTCGACGTAAGTCAGGCAGTCGGCACCACAAGCAGAGGAGAACATCATGAGTGACTTCGAACAGCTGGCCGAAAGGTACATCGCAACCTGGAACGAGACGGACCCGACGAAGCGCAGAAAGCTGGTCGACGAGGTCTGGGCTCCAGACGGCCGCTATGTCGACCCATTGTCCATGGCCGAAGGGCGCGACGCCATCGACGCCACGATCGCAGTCGTGCAGGGTCAGTTTCCTGACCTGAAGTTCAGCCTCGCTGGACCGGTAGACACTCATCACGATCAGGCCCGATTCGAGCTGGGAGCTCGCTCCCGCAGGTGGCGATTCGGTAGTGGTCGGATTCGACGTCGCTGAGCGCGATTCCGAAGGTCGGCTGGCGCTCGTCCGGGGTTTTCTCGACAAGGTGCCCGTCTGATGACGGACGCCGACGACATGGAACACTTCGTCGCCCAAGCGCAAAACGGGAGGTGCGAACAAACGGCGGGAGTGTCCGATGGACGTTCGGAATTCCCACGGAAACGGAAACAGGAGGAGATAAGAATGCCAAATTTCACAACCACAGACGGGGTGAGTCTCTACTACCAGGACTGGGGCAGCGGCCGACCCGCCGTCTTCCTTAGCGCCTTGGGTCTCGAGCTCGAAGATGTGGCAACACCAGACGATCGCCTTGGCCGACCACGGCATCCGATGCGTCGCCTACGACCGTCGCGGCCACGGTCGTTCGGATGATCCCGGCCACGGCTACGACTACGACACCCTGGCGGGTGACCTGGCTGCCCTTCTTGACCTCCTGGGTCTGAGCGAGGTCACGTTGGTCGGCGCGTCGATGGCCTGCGGAGAGATTGTGCGCTATCTCACCCTCTTCGGTGACGAGCGCGTCGAGTCCTGGCATCGTGTTCG
>CAVXVD010000047.1:0-6981 GCA_963765015.1 uncultured Acidobacteriota bacterium
GTCTGCCCGTTGCGAATTCCAACCGGAGCACTGATATTGGTAACTGTCAGAGCCATAAATTTAAGTGGACCACTATACCCGCCGCGTTAGAGTGCTGCAATGGCGTTTGCGCCTTGATGCGTGCGCTCCGGCTTGCGGTACGGCTGAAGAGGTTGCGGAAAAAAGGCTTACCAGACTTTCCAGAGGGCGCACCGGGGCTAAAGCCCTTCAAGAATTCGACGCGACTGGCGCGGCCCTGAAGGGCCGCTCTTCCACGGTGACACATTCGTTTGTGCCTTTTTCCGCAACCGCTGAAGCCTTGCCCGTTCAAAGGCGATTCAAACTGCACGCTACCAAGCGGTCGGCTTTTTGACGCCTCGCGTTTAGCCCTGTTAAACTGCTAGTTTGTCTTACTAGTTCAACCAGCCCACCGTCATCATCAGAAGGGAAGTCCGTGCGCGCAGAAACCCGCCATCAACTGAAACAGGATGCTTTTAGCCGCGTCACCATCGGCGCCGCCGAAAAGACCGCCGATTGGACGGTTGAGCACCGCTCGACCATCATCATCTCCGCGATCGCCGCAATCATCGTCATCGCCGCCGTAGTCGGTGGCTGGTACTACCTGAACGCGCAGGATGAAAAGGCGAGCCTGGAACTTTCGCAGGCGGTTCGTACCATGGACACGCAGTTACGGCCCGAGGGGACACCGGCGCAGCCCGACTTCCCGACGTTCACTTCGGTCAAAGAGCGCTCCGAAGCGGCACAGAAGCAGCTCCAGGCCATCGTCGATAAATATCCGCACACTCGCACCGCCGATATGGCCCACTACTTTCTGGCAGTCAACGCGGTGAACTTGTCGGACAACACGGCGGCCGAGCGCAATTTTAAGCTGGTGGTATCGGCTGGAAATCGCGAAGTGTCCTCCGTTGCGAAGGACGCTCTGGCTTCGCTCTACGGGCAGACCAATCGGGTCAAAGACGCCGTTGGGCTCTATCAAGAGCTGATCAACAAACCCACCATCTCGGTAAGCAAAGTGACGGCTCAGTTGCAGTTGGCCGAGCTTTATCAGAACTCCAACCAGCCGCTGGATGCGAAGCGCCTGTACGAGCAGATCAAGAAAGACAATCCTGGCAACGAAGCTGGACAGCTTGCCGCTCAGAAGCTGACTCAGCTGAAATAGGTCGGTGCTCAGTGACCAGCGATCATGATTACTGATCGCTGAAGTACTCACCCTGATACCATGTTGTGCAGTTTCCGAGACTTCACAACTGGATGCCCATGGCCGACCTTACACTCCGCGTTAACGGCAGAGAACGAAAAGTCAGCGTCTCTCCTGAAACACCACTACTCTGGGTTCTCCGCGATACCCTGGAACTCACCGGAACGAAATTTGGCTGTGGCGCGGGATTGTGCGGCGCCTGCACAGTCCACATCGATGGCAGTCCGATCCGATCCTGCTCCACTCCAGTCTCGCAAGTCGCGGGCAAGAGCGTGACCACGATTGAAGGTCTCGGGGCGAACGGGCTGCATGTGCTGCAGCAGGCCTGGATTGCCGAAGAGGTTCCGCAGTGCGGCTATTGTCAGACCGGACAGATCATGTCAGCCGCAGCGCTGCTCGCGACGACGCCGAATCCCAGCGACGATGACATCACCAAGGCGATGAACGGCAACCTCTGCCGCTGCGGGACGTATGAACGGATTCGCAAAGCGATTCACCGCGCGGCTGGAAACAGCAGAGGAAACGGGGGTGCGCGATGAGCCCACTTTCTCGTCGTGAATTCGTGGCGGCTGGAGTTGCGGCCGGCGCCGGACTCGTGGTCGGCTTCTATCTGCCGCACGGTGGCCATTCCGAAAAGGACTCTTTCTCACCCAATGCCTACTTGCGCATTGCGCCTGATAACAAAATCACCATCGTGGTGGCGCGCTCGGAGATGGGGCAGGGCGTCCGCACGGCTTTGCCGATGATTCTTGCCGAAGAATTGGAAGCGGACTGGAAGCAGATCGAGATCGAGCAGGCGGGAGCAAGCACGCTATTCGGCGATCAAACCACGGGAGGGAGCGCCAGCATCCGCACCACGTGGGACCCGATGCGCAAGGCCGGCGCGGCCGCGCGCGAGATGCTGATCTCCGCCGCAGCGGTGACGTGGGGAGTTCCACGATCGACCTGCACGGCTGAGAGTAGCCACATCAAGCATGCCGCGACGAACCGCAGCCTGAGGTATGGGGAGCTCGTCGCCAAAGCTTCCACTCTGCCAATTCCGACTGATGTGCCGCTGAAACAAAGCAAGGATTACAAGATCGTCGGCCAGCGACTGGCACGGGTCGATTCGCCCGCCAAAGTCAAAGGCGAAGCCGTTTTTGGAATCGATTTCCGTCTGCCTGGGATGAAATACGCGGTGCTGTCGCGGTGCCCCACGATCGGCGGAAAAATGACGGGCTTCGATGACAAGGAATCGAAGAAAATTTCTGGCGTGACTTACGTGGGCAAGATCGGGGACTCGGCGGTTGCCGTGGTGGCCGACAGCGTGTGGGGCGCGATGGAAGGCCGGCGCGTTCTGAACGTCACCTGGGACGACGGGCCGAACAAGAATCTGAATAACGCCGCAATCACTGCGTCGCTGAATCAGGCCGCGTCGAAGAAAGGCGCGAATCTGTATGCGGCGGGCGAAGCGGCAAAAGCTGCGGGACGCCGTATCTCCGCCGAGTACACTCTGCCCTTCATGGCCCACGCGCCGATGGAGCCGGGCAACTGCACGGCGCACTATCAGGGAACGAAGTGCGAACTGTGGGCTCCGACGCAGGTTCCGCAGGATTGCCGCGACTCGGTCGCGCCCGCCGTCGGGCTCGATCCGGACCAGGTGAAGGTCAACGTCACGTTGATGGGCGGAGGGTTCGGCCGGCGCCTGGAGCACGATTATGCGGTGGAAGCCGCGCTGGTCTCGAAGGCGATCAATGCTCCGGTGAAAGTGATCTGGACGCGCGAAGATGATATGCGGTTTTCGACGTACCGCCCGGCGAGCCTGCATCAACTGAGCGCGGTGGTCGATGGCTCAGGCTTCCCTATCGCGCTGACTCATCGCATCATTGCGCCGTCGATCAGCGGACAAAAAGGCCAACCGGTTCCCAACGGCGTTGACCCAGATCTGCCGGATGAAGCAGGCCCGGTCTACGGACTACCCAACTACACCGTGGAATATGTGCTGGCGGAAACTCCGGTTCCACTCGGCTGGATGCGCTCGGTCTACGCGTTGCAGGCGGCGTTTGCGCTGGAAAGCTTCATCGATGAACTCGCGGTCGCAGCGGGAAAAGATCCGCTGCAGTTCCGTCTTCACCTGCTCGCGAAAGATCAGGATCTGCCCTATTTCACGACGACATGGCATACCGCGCGGATGCGTGGCGTCTTGCAGCTGGCCGCGCAAAAGGCTGGATGGGAAAAGCCGCTGCCCTCGGGACACTACCGCGGGATCGCGTGCTTCGGCTGCTTCGCTTCGTACATGGCGGAGGTAGTCGAAATTACGATGGAGAACGATCAGCCGCGCGTGCACCGAGTTGTGGCCGTGGTCGATTGCGGACAGGTCGTCAACCCGGCGATTCTCGAGCAGCAGATCCAAGGTGGAATTGTCTACGGGCTGGCCAATGCGCTCCGCGCGAAGATCACCATCGAGAAGGGCCGGGTGGTGCAGGGTAACTTCGACGACTACGCTCCGCTCCGCATGGACGAAACCCCGGCGGTTGAGGTCTATGCCGTGCCCAGCCAGGAAGCGCCTAGCGGAATTGGCGAGCCCTCGGTGCCGCCCGTGGCGCCGGCGCTGTGCAATGCGATCTACGCGGCAACGAAGAAACGGATACGGGCTCTGCCGATTCTCAGCTAGGGCTTGCCTTAGCGAAAGTCCGTTCGGCTCGGGCTTAGCCCGACGGACAGCCGAGGGCTGCTGTCCCCACATGACGTTCTTGCGGGCGGCGTTTTTTTATAAGGAGCACAGCTTCATGCGCAGGTGGATCGCTATCCTGTTTCTCGTTTCCTCGTCGCTGGCCCAAACTCCATCGACCTCTTCTGTGCCGGCCTCGCGTCTCGCCCACCTCCGCCACGGCATCAACCTCAGCGCATGGTTCGCGCAGGTCTACGATCCCAAGGGATATACGAAGGAGCATTTTGAAACGTGGACTACGGCCGAGGATATTGCACTGATCAAGTCTGCCGGCTTCGATCACGTGCGGCTGAGCGTGAATCCTCAGCCCATGATGGATTGGGCTGGCCGGCATAAAGGCTACGAGGAATATTTTGGATACCTCGACACTGCCGTCAAGATGATTCTCGACGCCGGTCTGGCAGTTGAAATCGACATGCACCCTGACTCCGACTTCAAAGCGCGGCTGAAGGAAGATGATTTTGTAGAGCGTTTCGCCGCCTACTGGCGCACGGTGGCGCAGCACTACGCATCGTGGGACGCGGAGCGGGTGTTCTTCGAAATCATGAACGAGCCGGAGATGCGCGACCCGTATCGCTGGTATGGAATTGAAGCGAAGCTGGTGGCGGCGATCCGGCAAGCCGCTCCCGCCAATACGATTCTTGCAGCTGGCGCGAAGTGGGATGACGACGACGACATGATCCTGCTCGAGCCAGTTCGAGATCCCAATGTGATTTACGTCTTCCATTTCTACGAGCCGCACATTTTCACCCATCAAGGCGCAACCTGGGGCGCATATTACTGGCACTGGCTCAAGGGGCTGCACTATCCGTCTTCTCCAGAAAACGCGGCCAAGGTAGCGGCCACGGTGCCTGACGCCGTGCATCGGCTCGATGTCATTCGCTATGGACAAGATCACTGGGACGCCTCGCGCGTCGAGGCCGAAATCAATCAGGCCGCGGATTGGGCACAGCGCAACGGAGTCCCGTTGGTGTGTAACGAATTCGGCGTGTTCCGTGATTTCTCCGAACCGCGGGACCGCGCAGCTTGGATCACCGACGTCCGCACGTCACTCGAGCGCCACAACATCGGCTGGGCGATGTGGGATTATTCCGGCAACTTCGGCGTGGCGACGAAGAGAGACGGCAAAGCTGTGTTGGATGAAAACACCGTGAAGGCGCTGGGATTGAAGATGCCGGGAGCCAGGTAGAGCGGACCTCCGCCGGTGTCAGTGCGAAGACGTCTCGCGCATATCGGCAGCGAAATTTTCGAACGCGACTCGATCCTCAGTTGGTCCAGTTCCGAGGCCTCTCTTACGCTCCAGCGCATCTTGCGCAGCGGCTTCGGCCGTCCAAGTTTTCAGGAACACACCTTCGCGAAGGTAACGGATCTCCTGCAGGGTGGAATCCGACGCGCCCGCGTACCGTTCTATTTGCCGGACAAAACAGTCAAACAGCGGCTTTGGTAGTTCGAAACTGTCGGGCACGTCGCGACGCGTGTATTCGAAAATCGTCTTTTGATGCCAAGGATTAAATTTCCGGGTGCCGAACGAATCGTTTACACCGAGGAAGACCTGCGAAGTGGGCACGACTACACGGACTTCCGCACCATTCGCCGGATGAAGAACCCAAACAGCCACGGTGTGATTCGAATAAGGCCAGAAGAGTCCCACGCTCCGCGTCCCCGCACGCTCTACGAGGAAGGCATAGAGCGCGGAGAGTTCGTCACATTCCGCGGAAGCGGTGGGCTTGAGCGGCGAGACCTCGTGCACCGTCTTCCATTGCTTCCAAACCTGATCGGAATTGGGCGGCATGTTGGTGATCGTCCAATGCATGTTCCAGAATCCGGCGTCGCGCGTAGCTTCGTAGAGCAGACGCACAATCACATAATCGGAATAGCTGATACGGGCAAATGCGCCGTTGAAGCCCTTCACGCGCCCAATGATATCGGCGAATCGCTCCTGGTCCGCGCCGAAGGCCTCGTAGGGCGTCCGGTTCCCCTTCTCCCGGTTCGCTTCCACCGTCGCCAGCGTCAGGTTAGCGAACGAATCGTCCAGGCAGATGCTCCGGGGCACAATGTGCTCCACCTGAACCGCCGCAGTGCCGTTCAGAATCGAGGCCAGACCGCCCAGCGGCTGCCCGCTGTGAGGGCAGCTACACGCCGCCGCATTCCCGATAAAGCAGGACGAGATCGATCTCCTTCCGGCCGATTCTGGTTAGGCCAGCCTCGCCCTCGATGGTGGACCGAGCCGCGTCCCTCTCCTGCCCGCGGTCACGCATCGTCTTCACGTCCTTGCGTCTTTGCTCCTGGGTCTTCCTCAGCTCGCGAGCCATCTCGATATGGATCTCGTCGGGCTTACCCCATTCGCGGATGGCGGCGTTGACCACCTTTCGCGTTTCCGTAAGCGCCCGCGCTACGGCCGGGTTGCGAACCTCGATGTCCGTGTCCTTGAGCGCGGGAAGACAGTCTACCGTCGGCGTCTCGCGGGACAGTGCAAACCCCGCCGCCTGCCGTGCCTCCTGGACTGAGAGCCCTTGCTCCATAAAGGGTAAGACCCGCCTGAGAGATTCGAGCGAGAGGGACGCGTACCCGGCCGGAAGCGAAATGCCCTCGGCTGCCCTTCTCGCTTCCCCCGTCCGTCATCAGGCAACGACCCTTCAGGAACTGCGCGAGCGATTCGTCCGTTTCGCAGCCATCGATCCCTTCCAGGATTTCCTTGCGCCCGGCCGCGTCCGCCAGATCCCACGCTTCGCCTAAACACTGGCTCATATGGCAAGCGACGCCATTGCCCTTAAACTTCGTTTCGCCGCCCTTTTCCAGCGAGAATATCCAGTTTAGGGGCACGCCGATAATTTTCTTGGCCCGTGTGAGGTTGACCTCCTTCGCAAACTCCAGGGCCTCGATGAGCTTCTGGCGCTGTTCGCCGGTAATGGGATGCTCCACTCCATCCCGGTCCGCCACGCGCAGATGGTTTCCTGCCGTCGAGAGAATGCGGAAGCGCTGAAACTCGGGCCGCCAAAGTTCTGCCCGCTTCGTCTCAGGGTCCCACTCGCATCGCCCAACCAATCCGCTCGAATCCCGAAGCGGCCGCTGG
>CAVXVD010000048.1:0-186966 GCA_963765015.1 uncultured Acidobacteriota bacterium
CAGTTGTAGCCTACGTGAGCCTCATCCTGGTTTCGGTCAACCAGGTGTTTTCTCCCATGATTGCCGACCTGCACACGCGGAATGAAACTGTCATGCTCCAGCGTCTGTACAAGGCGCTCACCAAGTGGATTCTCGGAATGACTCTGCCGCTGGCTATTACGGTGATGGTCTATGCGAAGCCGATTTTGCGCATTTTCGGACATGATTTCGAGGCGGGCTGGCCGATTCTCATCATTGGGACGGTCGGCCAATTGATAAACTGTGGAGTTGGATCAGTCGGTCTCCTCCTCTTGATGTCTGGCAACCAACATCGCCTTCTGCGCGTGCAGACGATTATGGCTACCGTCATGACTGTGGTCAGTGCGGCGCTGGTTCCGATGTGGGGAATCGTGGGCGCGGCGGTAGCCGCCGCGATCACGAACGCCGGAACCAACGCATGGAATCTATTGGAGGTCCGCAGAGCTCTGCATCTGTCACCCTTCAGCCGAAGTTACTTGCGCCTGCTTGTCCCAACTGTCGCGGCTTTGCTGGTGACGATTTTGGCCAAGAGTCGATCCAGCATATTTCGTCACGACTGGCTGGCGATTGGAACCAGCCTCGTTGGCAGCTACCTGGTGTTTGCTGGAGTCGTTGCAGCGTTGGGCCTGGATGAGGATGACCGCTTGGTCGCGAATGCTCTCTGGTCCCGACTCAGGAGATCGGTATCAGGCATGAAGGGGATGGAATCTTGACCGAGTTACGCACTGTAAATCTGCCCGCTGACTTGTGTGAGCGAGCCGAAAAGAAGTTTGGCGGCCGCTTTGACACGCTGGAGCAATTGCTAGAATTCATCCTCAGCGATCTGTTACGGGATGACGCTGAGCAAGCCGACCAGCAGGAGCAGAACGTCCTCGAACAACGGTTACGCGATTTAGGTTACCTATGAGCGCGCGCCGAGGTTCCGCGTTGGCCGATGAAGGACCATCCGGGCAAGCAACGTCTGCAAAGAAAGAATTACAATTCGCGGGCTCATTCGAATTTCTCAAGACTAATCGACATTCGACAGGTTTGGCTTCCGAAGTCGCCAAGTTCATGGACAGCCAACAAAATTCGCATCCTTTTCAGTTTGCCGAATGGGCCGGCGAAGGAGCGTTTCTCGCTCTTTATCGTCGAGATGGAATCCTGCGGTGGTTCGCGCAGTGTGGGGCTTTTTATCCCGCTGGCCGGGCGCTGCGCCCGATTCGCGCCCTTAACGTCAATCGCGGCCCCGTCTGTGATGACCTTGAAATTATGGAGGTCGGGTTGCAGCGCTTGATCGAAGTCGCAAAGCGCAGAGGTTTCGCCCGTATCGACATCATTCCGGAGTGGCGCGGGGATTTTTCCGAGGATGCGGGAAAGATGTTGGCGCGCAACGGCTGGAAAACCGTCGGCCCGATCAGAAAGTCTTTGCGTTTGGATTTAGAGCGCACGCTTGATGACATTTTAGCCAGCTTTCGCAAAGCTACGCGCTACGAGATACGCCGTTCCGAGCGCCTTGATCTTGAGATCAGAATGGCGAGGAACGACGAGGAACGAGAAGGATGGCTCCAGCTGTACACCGAGATGGCGAACGACAAGAAATTTCCCGCCGAGGATTTGGATCACCTCCGCGGGGTTCTTCGCTGGCTCGGAACCGACGCCGCCCGCGGCGGTCTGCTTCTCGCGCACAAGGAATCGAAGTTGTTAGGCGGGATTGTGTTGGTTCGCTCGGGACATTGCTGTTGGTACTTGTTGGGAGCGACCGCGAAAGAGGAAAAGTTCAGCGCGGGACATCTGCTGCAATGGCACGGCCTGCAATGGGCCCAGCAGAACGGTTGCCGCGAATATGACTTTGGAGGTTATAGCGAGGGAACAACCAGCGGTCCCGCGTTCTTCAAGCGGGGCTTCTGCAACAACGTGGTGAACTTCCCGCCATTGAACCGATATGTGGTCAGCGCAAGCCGCCAGCGCACGTCGGAGCTTATCGTCCGTTTACGGCGGGGGCTCGCATCCAACTAACCATGAAATCTGGCTCCGGCGAGTTCCCCGCGTGAAGAATTATCCGCAACGAGCGTGGCAGCGGGTTCGGGACTTTCTGCCAGTCAAGGGCTTCCACTGGGACCATCCGATCGTCATTCTGCAGAGCGACGATTGGGGACGAGTTGGCCTGCGCGACCGCGAAGGACTGGAGCAATTACGATCCGCGGGCCTTGCTCTGGGCGAGCGCCCGTACGATCTTTATTCACTGGAAACTGCCGAAGATCTTTTGGCACTCCGTAACCTGCTCAAGCGGCATCGCGATTCGATCGGGCAGTCCTCGACGATCGGGATGAATTTCATGGTTTCGAATCTTGATTTCGGCCAAATGGCGACCGATTCCTGGAGCCGGATCCATCTCTTGCCACTAGCGTCGGGTCTCCCGCAAGATTGGAACCGCCCCAAGTTGCTGGAAGGCTATCAAAGGGGTATTAGCGACGGCGCTTTCAAGGCGGCTTTACATGGCTCAACCCATTTCTGTCGTTCGGCAGTCGAACGCAGTTGGAAGCATGCCAGCGACCGCCGTGAACTTCTTCAAACGCTGTGGCAAGCAGGGACACCTTACATCCATTGGCGCATGCCTTGGATCGGATATGAGTACTGGGACCCGGAACAACCCGAGGATCAACGATTCCTGTCGGCCGAAACTCAAAGAGAATTGATTGGCCAAAGCGTTGGGGCCTTCGCGAAGCTGTTTTCGACTCTGGCGCGTTCGGCGTGTGCTCCGGGATACCGCGCCAATGACGACACACATCGCGCCTGGGCGCAGCATGGAATCCGCGTAGCGCAGAACGGGCCGGGACGGTCGTTGCCGCCCCACTTCGACCGCTACGAGATTCTGCACCTCTCGCGTACCATTGAATTCGAGCCCGCTACGGATCCGAATTTCTCCGTTGCGACCTGCTTGCAGCAGGCGAGCGATTGTTTCGCTCATGGCATCCCTGCCATTGTGTCGGTACATTCCGTCAACTTCCATTCCACGGTCCGCGACTTCCGGAGCCTGACGCTGCAGGCGCTCGACGAATTTCTTGCCGCTCTCGAAATGAAGCACGCCAATCTGCTATATCTTCACGATGAGGACCTCTACGATCTGGTGACGAAGGGGCGTTACAACGCGCAACCTCGCAATGTGCAAGTCAAGGTTACGCAAAAGACTTTCAGCAAAGCGTCCGCAGCGCGTAGGCAGGAACAATAAATGGAGCAGCGGAAATCGATCGTCCTGGTGACAGTGGACTGCCTGCGAGCTGACCATGTGGGCTTCATGGGCTATCCGGGGCCCACGACTCCGTTTCTCGATTCGTTGGCGTGCGAGAGCCTGGTGTTTCCCGCGGCGATCGTCGCAGGTGCTCCGACTTATTACTCGTTTCCGGCAATCCTTGCATCGCGGTACCCCCTTTCGCTCGGGCGCGACATACTAGGTCTTGGCCCGGACGAACCGACGTTGGCTTCGGTTTTGCGGCAAGAAGGCTATTCGACGGCTTCCTTCGGTGCTGCCAATCCTTACATTTCTGCGCGCTTCGGATATCAGCGGGGATTTGATACGTTTCGCGATTTTCTAAGCGAGGAACCAGCGGCGCTCTTCAATGAGCCCGTCAGCGTGACGACCTCGAGCGGATGGGGGAGCCGAATCAACCGCAAACTGCAGAAAATTCGTCCGGCGATGGGCCCGCTCGGAATCATTTACGATCAGCTTTACTTTGAGTATTGCCAGCGGGCAACCACGGTACCGAATTCGTTGGACGCCCTCCGCCGCTTTCCCGCGGCTGACGAGATTGTGGACGACGCCTGCACCTGGCTGCAGTCGATCGGGGATAAGCCCTTCTTCCTTTGGCTGCATCTGATGGACCCGCACGCTCCTTACTATCCGAAGGAGAGCGCGCTCACTCTGATGGGCTCTGGCCCCGTCACACCGTTTCGCGCGCGTTATCTCAATTCAGGCTGGAACCGTTTCGATCTTGGGCCGCGGCGCCTGAGTCGGTATCGCGGTGAGGTTCTCGATCTCTACGACGCCGGTATTCGCTGGATGGACTTGCAAATGGCACGGCTAGTCAAAGCGCTGCGTGACTCCAGCCGTTGGGACAGCTGCATCTTTGCTCTCACCGCCGACCATGGAGAAGAATTCCTGGATCATGGTGGCCGTTATCATCCGCCGGCGCAACTTATGGAAGAGTTGATTCACGTTCCTCTTCTGTTGCGCGTACCCGGAACGGCGAAGAGGAACCTCACAAACTCTCCATTCAGCCTGCTTCATCTGGTTCCAACTTTATTGGACGCCGTGCAATCGTCGATTCCAGCGGAGTTTCAGGGCCGCAGCCATTGGGAGCAACTGAACCGGGATGGAAAATTCGAGGATATGGCAATCTCGGAGTGCGTGGAGACTTGCACCAATCCATTCCGTCCGCAGAACCGTATGGGACCGCGCGTGCTGTCGGTGCGGGAGGCGCGGTTCAAACTGGTACTCCATTTCGATCCTCCGGCAGAACAGCTCTTCGATCTCGAGGCCGATCCCGTTGAGCAAGCACCGCTGAGGCTGACAGAGGAGAAACCGGTGCGACGCCGCTTACTCGAAATCGCCCGCGAGCATGTTGGCCGCTCCTTGGCCGAGCGCGACTCGCGCCCGCGCCTGCAGGCGCGTCTCCGCGACCTTCAGCTAGAATGGAAAAACACAGCAGATAAGGCTTCGCCAGCGGCTTCCTGATCTGCGATTGGCCGTCGTTACACGCGAAATGATTACGATCTTCACGCCGTCGTTTGCCGACGAAGCCGATACCAACGCGCAGAATCTTTCGGTGAAAGAGATCGTCGCGCGGCTCGATCCGACTCGGATCGCGGTGACCATGCTGCACGAAGGCGCCATTGATCCGCGCATTCGGTCGCGGCCTAATACCAGATTTCTACGCTGGCATCGCCACGGAAACACGATGCGTGGAGTTCTAAATATCCTGTCAGACGTCCCTGACCTCTACTTCTTCCCCCGCGAGGGCCCGCTGGACGCAGTATTCTTGCGCTTGCGCCGACATCTGTGGTTGAAGACTGCGCTCATCAGCTACGTCGTCTCGGGCGGCTTGGATGCCGGACCATACATGCAAGCGCGAATCGACCACATTCGACAGGCCGACTCGGTTTTTGCGAACAATGATTACCTCGCGCAACTCCTACGGGAAAAGATGGGAATCATCTCTTCCGGCACAATCTATGACGGAGTAGACCGCCGCTACTATTTCCCTCCCCGAACTCCGCGAGCTGCCAGACACGAGGTTACTGTTCTCTGCGCCGGATCGCTGCGACCCAAGAAACGCGTGCCCTTGGTGGTTCAGCAGGCCGCGCAATTTCCCGAGGCGCGGTTTCGCGTCGCGGGGAGCGGAGAGGAGGAGGAACTCTGCAAAAGTCTTGCGGTGCAGCTCGGTTGCCGGAATGTAGAGTTTCTCGGGCATCTCTCCCAACCCGAGGTCGGAGAGGAAATGCGTCGTGCTGACATCTTCTTCTTCCCGAGCAATGTCGAAGGACATCCACAAGTTCTGGTGCAGGCGGCGGCGAGCGGGCTTCCTGTAGTTGCCATGCGAACCTATCGTCCCGACTACATCGTGGACGGGGCGACTGGGTTTCTTGTCGACGCCGACAGTGAGCTTTCGGTGAAGCTGGGCGAGTTAGTTCACCAGCCGGAACTCCGTCTGAAGATGGGGAAGGCTGCCGCCACACACTCCGAGAAATTCGACTGGGATATCATCGCCCGACAATGGCAGGAAGCCTTTGAGCAAGTCGTGGAGAAGCGACGCAAACATTCAACCTTCGGAACTCGCGGAGTTTTTCGTCGTGGCTGAGAATCCCACACTGCCGCCCATCCTCACTCAAGAACGGTCCAGCGCATCGCACGACCGCGGCAGTTTGCTGCACATTCTCACACTCACGCCGTTTTATCCCAGCGAGCAAGATGATTCGGCCGGTTGCTTCGTTGCCGAACCGCTCGATGCGCTGTCGCAGACCGGAGTCTTCAATACCGTGTTCTCGGTCCAGCCGTTTTATCGGAAGAAAGTTCGGGCGCGCCGGAATGATGCACGGGCTCGGTGGCTTCGCTATTTTTCTTTGCCCGGAGGACTTGGGCTCCCGACCGCAGGTGCCTTCGTCTTCGCAAGAATCGTCTCTGCTGTTCGGGAACTGCACCGCTCCCATCCCATCGATCTGATCCATGCCCATGCGCCGCTACCCTGCGGGCATGCGGCCATGCTGCTTGCCACCGAACTGGGCTTGCCGTATGTGGTTTCCGTCCACGGCCTCGACGCATTTTCTGCCAAGCAGGTCAGCGGACGCGCGGGAGAATGGTGCCGCCACATTTCTCAGCGCGTATACCGCTCTTCCCGCCGAGTGATCTGCATCAGTGAACACGTTCGCGAGCAGGTCCTCGAGGGCACAGGCCCGAATTGCCGTACCTCCGTCGTATATAACGGAGTCGATCCCGAGTTGTTTTCGCCGGGCGAAAACAATTCGCCAGCGCCCAGCGTCCTGAGCGTCGGCAATCTGATTCCGATCAAAGGTCACGACGTGCTCCTGCGCGCCATTGCCTCCATCGCTTCGGAGTTCCCCGCGTTGACGGTGGAACTCATCGGAGACGGAAGTGAGCGTGGAAACCTCGGGGTTCGGGCTCGACAGCTAGGCATCCACGATCGAGTGCATTTTCTCGGTCGTCGGACCCGGCACGAAGTGGCCGCAGCCATGCGACGATGCACTCTCTTCGCCCTCCCGAGTCGTTATGAAGGCCTGGGGTGTGTCTACCTGGAAGCCATGTCCGTGGGGAAGCCGGTGATCGGGTGCCGAGGGCAGGGAATTGCCGAGATCATCCAGCATGGTTCGAACGGATTTCTGGTGGGACCAGACAACGATCGAGAATTGGCGTTGGCGATCGCCATGCTGCTGCGCGACGAAGGGCAGCGGCGCAAGCTGGGAACATCGGCGCGCGATACGATTCTCGACCGCCTGACGCTCGCACAGCAGGTGCAAAACCTCGCCCGTATCTATCGGGAGTCTGCCGCGTGAGGCGCCGCCTGGTGATTATCACTGAGATTATTTCCCCCTATCGGATTCCACTGTTCAATGCGCTCGCGCAGCGCCCCGATGTGAGTCTCCACGTGATCTTTCTCGCAGAGACCGACCCCGGCCTGCGGCTATGGAAAATTTATAAGGACGAGATCCGCTTTTCCTACCAGGTACTTCCGTCGTGGAGAAAGCAGATTGCAGAGTACAACCTATTGCTCAACGCCGGCATGGCGGGCGCTCTCGCCGCATTCCATCCAGATGCTATTCTGTGCGGCGGCTATAACTATGTTGCCTCGTGGCAAGCGCTCTTGTGGGCGAGATTTCATGGCGTTCCATTTTTTCTTTGGTCGGAAAGCAACTTGCATGACCAGCGTTCCGGCCGCGCACCGGTGGAGTTCCTCAAGAATGAATTCTTGCGGCAGTGCACCGGGTTCGCCGTCCCCGGGCGCGCCGCGCTGGAATATCTGCGGGCTCATCAAATTAAACAGGAAGTCATCTTCACCGCGGTGAATGCCGTCGATAATGATTTTTTCGCCGCTGCCGCCGCCGCCGCGCACCAGGACGCTGCGGAGCGCCGCCGCCAGTTGCGGCTGCCGGACCGCTACTTCCTCTTTGCTGGTCGCCTCGTGCGTGAAAAAGGAGTGTTTGAATTGCTGTCCGCTTATGCCAAACTAGACCCATCTATAAGAGATCGGGTCGGTCTGGTTTTTGTCGGTGACGGCTCGCGGCGCAATGAGTTGGAAGAGCAATCGGCCTCGTTTCCTTCTGGGACAGTGCGCTTCACGGGCTTTGCCCAACGCGAGGAGTTAGCGGTTTACTACGCACTTGCCGAAATGCTGGTTCTTCCCACATATACTGATACCTGGGGATTAGTTGTGAACGAAGCTATGGCCTGTGGCAGACCCGTGATTCTCAGCCGGGCGGCCGGTTGCGCGGAAGATCTAGTGACTGAGGGTTGGAATGGACGAACCGTCCCTCCGAGGGACGTCGAGTCTCTGGCATCTGCCATGGGCAGTCTCGCCAATCAACCGGTTCTTTGCGCGACCATGGGCGCCAACAGTTGGAAACGGATTGTCAGTTACTCACCGTTGGAGTGGTCACGGGGAATCGCACGGATGATTTCGGCAGCGGGAGAGAGCCTTGACTGAGCGTATTCCAAGAATTGTCTTCGTCGCCGCTGCCTTCGCCGGTGCGCTCGCCTTGGCATATTTCGCCTACCGTCGCCCAGGTTACTTCGTCAACGAGGCGAACATCGTAAATGTACTGATGGTGGAGTTTCTGGCTGTAGCCGTCTGGCTGTACCGCAGAGTGTTCTTCCCGATTATCATCGTGACTTTCTTGCTGGCAGGAGTGGACCTGCCGGTCGGCTCGGTCTGGACGGCAGCACGTTGGGGAGTGCTGGGCGTCGGTGCAGCGGTCGGAGCGTTGATCATGCTGAAGGAGCGCCGCTGTCACTTCGGCCTTTTTCACACCCTAGCCCTTTTCGCTGTGCTCTCAGCGATCGTTTCCGCGGCCGTTTCCCGTTATACCAGCCTGTCATTTCTTAAGGTTCTGAGTCTTTTGCTGCTTTTCATCTACGCCGGTACCGGCGCCAGACTCGCGGTAGTTGATCGCGAGAACCGTTTCTTCTCCGGATTGTTGCTGGGCTGCGAAATCTTTGTGGCACTCATTGGGGGATTTTACTTTCTGGGCATCGAAGCAATGGGCAACCCCAATTCGCTGGGAGCGGTGATGGGGGTCGTCGCGTGCCCCATCTTGCTTTGGGGCATCCTCATAAACCAATCCCCACCCACGTACCGGCGCCGGCTGATCCTGTATGCAATAGCGATGTATCTGGCTTTTTCCAGCCATGGACGCGCCGGCATTCTTGCAGGATTTGTCTCATGCGGATTACTTTGCGTGGCACTGCGACGGTATCGTTTGCTGTTAAGCGGCATTGGCATTATCGTCATCCTCATTACGGCAAGTGCCATCCTGCGACCCGAGGCATTTTCCCGGATGGCCTCGTCATTCACTTCCAATATCGTCTTCAAGGGGCGAGACCCCAGCCACGGGCTCTTTTCTTCCCGGCAATCGCCTTGGCAGGACGCGATCAGTACGATTCAGGATCACTTCTGGTTCGGAACCGGCTTCGGAACCTCAGACAATGGAAAGGACGCGACCGAAGATATGGGGAAATTTTCGAGTTCGACCTCCGTGACCTCCGAACACGGCAGCAGCTATCTTGCTATCACGACCTGGGTGGGGATGGCGGGAGTTCTGCCTTTTTTCCTTCTCCTGTTCGTCCTGTTGCAGAACGTCATTCGGACCGTCATATGGATGTCCCGAACAGGTAACCCGTCCCATGCCGCTGTTCCGCTCGCCATGGTGATCTTCGCCGGGATCATCCACGCTGTGTTTGAAGACTGGCTTTTTGCTCCTGGCTATTATTTGTGCGTGTTCTTCTGGGCGATGGCGTTCGTTCTCGTTGACCAAGTCCGCGCACTTCCGGCAGCCAATCCCCGTGCGATTCATTTCTGGCGTGCTCAGGCTATTCCCCAAGATCTCGGTACGGCTGTATCGAGCCGATGATGCACCTGTTCGTCAACTCGCTCGCCGCCAGCGCGGGCGGAGGCCTCACTTACATCCGCAACGTTCTTCCCGAGTTAGCCGCCCGAACGGACTTGCGGGTGACGGTGCTGTTGAGCTCTGGCCTGCGCGAGGAATTTCGTTCTGTCCCAAACATCGCCTTCGCGGAGTTGGACCTTCCGTTGGCGCGCCGTTTCTGGTATGAGCAATCCCAGCTGCCTAAGCTGGTCCGGGGCAGTCGCGCGGACGTTCTCCTCTCCACCGGCAACTTCGCCTTGCGGAAGTCGCCGGCGCCCCAAATCCTTCTCTCCCGCAATTCGATTTACACTTCTCCAGATTTCTACCGCGATTTACGCTCCCGCCACGAATATCGCGCCTGGATGGACACAAGACTGAGGGCTTTCTTCGCTAAGAGATCGATTCGCTGGGCCGAAGTTACGGTGGCACCAAGTCAGGCTTTCGCAGCAGAGCTAACTCATTGGACTGGATCTCCTGTCATCGCAATCCATCATGGCTTCGATCAAAAGGCCTTTATCCGCGATGCGAGCCCACTCAGTCCCGAAGTCGAAAAAAAGCTTGGCGGCTCTGACCAATCGCTAAGACTGCTGTTCGTTAGTCACTACAACTACTATCGGAATTTCGAGACGCTGATCCGAGCGTTGCCAATTTTACGAAGTCGTGTCCCCGGCCGATCGGTAAAACTCCTTCTGACGTGCCACCTTAGCGCGAGTAAAGCACCCGGTGGATACCATCCGGAATCAGCCGCAGCTCTGGTTAAAAGCCTCGGCGTGTCGGACATGATTGTGGAATTAGGAGCGATTCCGTACCCGAATCTTCATCAGCTCTACAGCAAGGCAAATATTTACATTACGCCAGCCTATACGGAGACCTTCGCCCATCCCCTGGTGGAAGCCATGGCCAGCGGCGTTCCCGTGGTTGCTTCCGATCTCGCCGTACATCGCGAGATCTGCGATGATGCCGCCGTCTATTTTCCTACGTTCTCTCCCGAGGAATTAGCTGCCGCAATCGTGCAAGTGGCGTCATCTCGCGAGACTTCGCATCGCATGGCTGCTGCTGGGATGGAACGTTCGCGGCAATTCTCCTGGAAAAAGCACGTAGACCAGGTACTGGGTCTGGCGCTGAGGCTGAACCGCTAAAACGGTGAATCCAACGAGCGCGTTCCATTTTGGGAAAGATCTATGGAAATGTGATCTCAGTCACAGACTCATAAAACGCTCAGCATTGATCATTCCAACAATGGTTCGCGGCCTCCTCCAGGCGCGCTTACCATTGAACGGCGGGAGCTCTTCTTTGCGGAAGGAGCGTTGCCGCAGGCTGTTGCGCGTCGCTGAGACCGTTCCGAATAAAACGCGCACAGTTGTGATCCTGGGAAATCCCATGAAGTGAGAGGTTGGCGATGGAATTTGCCGATCGAGGAGAATTGTCCGCGACTTTGGTGAAGACGGCGGCGAGAGATTACGCGACGGCGCTTGGCCTCATAACCGGAGCGGTCCTGCTCTGCTATGTTTTAGAAGTCGCTTTAGGATTTGCGCAACCCTTTCTTATCTTCTACCCCTTTATCATCCTAGCGGCCTTGTTGTGCGGTTTCGGTCCGGCCCTGCTGGCCACTTTTCTTTTCGCTGCGATCACTGATTTCTACTTCCTGGAACCGACACACTCGCTCGTCGCTAGGAATTCGCGCGATATCGAAACCCTGCTGTCATTTGTGCTGATGGGAGTGGTAATGAGCGGCGTAGGCGACATGTTCCGCTGGCGTGCACAAAGGCTTCAGGAGTTTGAAAAGGCAGTCGAGGGCGTCGAGGAAATGATCGTGGTACTAGACCGGAACCGGCGCCACCTCATTGCAAACCGTACATTTCTGACCTATTGGGGTGTGAAAAAGGAGCAGGTGATCGGCGTCCGTGTTTCCGACATCATGACTAGGGAAGTATTCGAGACCGTGCAAGGGAAATTGGACGAATGCTTTCGCGGAAACATCGTTCGCTTTGAAATCCGTTGTGAGTGTCCGAAACTTGGACCGCGGGACCTGTTTGTTTCCTATTTCCCGATCGAAAGAACATCGCGTGGGGTTAACCGGATTGCCGGGATCATAAAAGATGTCACGGAGACCAAGCGCACCGAAGCGGCCCTGCAGCGTCGTGAGGAAGATTATCGCCAGTTTGTCGCGCAGAGCTCGGAAGGCATCTTCCGCGAGGAACTGGACGAACCGATCCCCATCGACCTTCCCGACGACGAGGTGGTGCGTCACATCATTCACGACTCTTATCTGGCGGAGTGCAATGATGCCATGGCGAGAATGTACGGGTTTGTGGCGGGCTCCGAGTTAGTCGGGAAGCGTCGCGCGGAAATGTTGGCCTCCGGAGATCCACACAATATCGATTTGATGAGGCAGTATGTCCAATCGGGATTCCGGTTGCTGGACCGTGAATCACACGCCGTGGACGTCCACGGGAATCCGAAGGTCTTCCGCAACAGCATGATTGGCATTGTGAAAAACGGGAAACTGGCTTGTACTTGGGGATTTCAGCGCGATGTCACCGAACAAGTCAATGCGGAGCAGGCCCGCACCGTTGCGGAGGCGGCTTTGCGGAAGAGCGAAGAGCATTTCCGCATTCTGGTCGAGCATGCCTCCGACGGGATCTTCTTTGCCGATGCACAGGGCCGATACCTTGACGTGAATTCGGCCGGAGCCGAAATGCTGGGTTACACGAGGGATGAGATTTTGCAACTCTCGATCTCCGACATTGTCGAACCGGGCGAAATTTCGCGGATTGCACCAGAGATTGGACTGTTTGCGGGAGGCGCTGTTGTACGGAGCGACTGGAAGTTTCGCCGCAAGGACGGGTCGGTGTTCCTTGGAGAGGTTTGCGGCAAGCAACTCCCGGATGGGAGACTGCAGGGAATCGCGCGCGACATGACCGAACGAAATCGCGCCGAAGAAGCCTTGCGCCAGAGCGAGGAACGATTCCGAGTAGCACTCAAGGACTCTCCAATCACGGTTTTCAATCATGATCGAGACTTGCGCTACACCTGGATTTACAACCCTCAGCTTTATTGGCAGCATGAAGTGCTCGGAAAGACGGACGAAGAAATTCTGGGGGCGAAGAGGGCGGCGGTTCTGACCCAGCTAAAAAGCCGGGTCCTGAAAACAGGAGCCGCTCTGCGCGAAGAGATCGCAGTTCCACACAACGGCAAGAGTTACATTTTCGATATGACCGTCGAACCTCTATTCGACGCAAGCGGAAACGTTGCCGGGCTTACCGGGGCCTGTATGGACATCGCGCGCCTCCGGGAGATGACCGATCATCTGCAAGTTGCCCGGGACCGATTGGCGCAGGAGAAATCCTACCTCGAGGGCGAAATTCAGTCCGACTTAGGATTCGAAGAAGTTATCGGGCAGAGTCCGGCTCTCCGAGAAGTTCTGACAAAAGCCAAGATCGTAGCTCCGACCAACTGCAGCGTCCTGCTCCTCGGGGAAACCGGCACGGGCAAGGAATTGGTGGCGCGATCAGTCCACTCGTTGAGCACGCGGAGCGACAAAACCTTTATTAAACTCAATTGTGCCGCGGTTCCCTCGGGTTTGCTCGAGAGCGAGTTGTTTGGTCATGAAAGAGGCGCTTTTACGGGCGCCGTCAGTCAGAAGGTCGGTCGCATCGAACTCGCTGATAAGGGTACACTCTTCCTCGACGAAATCGGAGAATTGCCTCTCGAGTTGCAGCCCAAGCTGCTGCGCGTGCTGCAAGACCGCGAGTTCGAGCGTTTGGGCGGAATCACCACACTCCGGGTTGATGTCCGCATTATCTCCGCGACCAACCGGGATCTGCGGCAGGAAGTTGCAGATAGGAAATTCCGCGAAGACCTGTTCTATCGGTTGAATGTTTTCCCCATCGATCTGCCGCCTTTGCGCGAGCGTCGCGGCGACATTCCCATGCTGATCCATCACTTCATGCGCAAGCATGCCACTCGTATGGGCAAGGCGATCGACGCAATCCCCGACGAGACGATGCAGATTCTTCGGAAATGGTCATGGCCGGGAAACATCCGTGAACTGGAAAACATGATCGAGCGCATGGTGATTCTGACGAAGGGACGAGTGTTGGTCGCGCCGCCGGCGGAACTCATGGTGCACGAGGAACTTGCCGAAGACAATCTCACTGAAATGGAGCGTGATCACATCATCCGCATACTGCGGGAGACGAATGGGGTACTTTCGGGAACGGATGGTGCCGCGAGCCGGCTGGGAATAAAGCGAACGACCTTACAGTCGATGTTGAAGCGATTCAATATTCATTTGCAGGAGTATCGTCGAAGTGGAAACGGAACTTCTCCTCAATAGATTGCGGAAAGCGCTCCAACCCCCCGTTTTACTTGGCCAGCCGGTTGTATTTCTTCAACGCCTCGCGCAGGCGGTCATGCGGCAGGGCGATTACCGTGTGATCGTTGATGCCAGTCATGGTCTCCGCGGCAACCATGGCATTGACGACCGCTTCTTCGGTAGCCTGCACCGTCGCTAGAAAAATAGGGTCCAGCGAATCATTGGGCATCATGGTCAGCTGATGTAGACCCTGGGTCCCAACCGCCCCTGGATTCGCGGTCGAAAATGCGATGAAAATGTCTCCCGAGCCATCGCCCGAGTAACTGCCGTCTCGCCCAAGGCCCAGCGAAACTTTCTTCGCAATGCGTTTCAGTTGCGTGGGAATCAACGGAGCGTCAGTGGCGACCACGACGATAATGGAACCGATGTCACCCTTCCACACCGTGTGCTCGGGAATTTCCCGCCCGACGTTAACCCCTGCGATGCGCAACTGATCGCGCGATCCATAATTGCACTGTACGAGCACACCTACCGTATATCCTCCAGCTTTTTCATCGAGCACGCGCGAACTAGTCCCAATCCCGCCCTTAAACTCATTGCAGATCATCCCGGTGCCACCGCCGACGTTGCCCTCCTCAACCGGTCCGGAGTGTGCCACCTCGAGTGCATGAAAGGCATCTTCCGGTTTTACGTGGAATCCGTTGATGTCGTTAAGATATCCGTCCCAGGTCTCAGCGACGACTGGCAATGACCACCAGTAGCCTTCCATATCCGGTGAACCGTGCTTGACCTTCCACGCGATCACGGCGTCGCGGACGACGCCAACGCTGTGCGTATTGGTGATCATGACTGGGCCATTCAAGAATCCGGAATCGTCGACCCACGTGGTCCCGGTCATCTCGCCGTTCCCATTGAGCGTAAACCATGCCGCGAATACGGCATCGTTGGAGGTCTTGCCCCGCGGATGGATGGCTGTAACCCCAGTCCGTATCGGTCCTTTGCCGATTTCAAGTTTGCCTTCGCCGGAGATCAGGGTCGTGTGCCCGACCTCGACTCCTTCCACGTCAGTAATGGCGTTGTTGGGCCCGGGGGCGCCATCAAATGGGACGCCAAGGTCGCGGGCGCGGGGTTTCGTTTGGGCCGAAACCGATGCGGCCGCAAACAGTATCAGGACGGAAACCAACTGCCGGACTTGCATATGAGACATTGGATCCTCCGGGAAGGAGGAAGTATAAAGGATGCGCACTGGGTCCGGCGTGCAGCGTGCACCTAGGAGGCAAACCTGCGCGTTACAATCGCATCAATAAAGATTTTTGGGGGTGGAGATGGATAGCTGGAAGAAAGCGGCGGTACTGGCTTCGATTGCGGCGGCAGGAATTCTGTTTATGAAGAAGCGATATCCGGCGGGTGTGCTGGCGACGGGCGTCGGCCTCGCGGTGCTCGCGTCAGAGTACCCTGAAAAATTTGAAAAAGTTCGCCAGTCGTTACCCGACTACTTCGAACGCGGCATGCAGGTGATGGAAATGGCTAGCGCCGCCGGCAAACGAATCACAGAAGCTGCTGGTCGCAGCGCCGTGGATGCCTGGGAAGAAATCGGAGGCTAGTCGGCTGTTCGCCAGTTGAACGGCTATTCGATGCCCAGCTGTTTTCTGGCATCAGGACTCAGGCGCTCTGGGGTCCATGGTGGCGTCCAGACGACGTTCACCGCGCAGTTGCGAATCCCTGGCAGTTGCTCCAGGCGCGACTTGACCTGCATGCTGATATTGACGTGCTCGGGACAGCCTTGCGCGGTCAGCGTCATATCGATGCTGATGTCCTGTTTGTCGTCCTCGACAGCGGCAAAGTTCACCTTGTAGATCAAGCCCAGATCCACAATGTTGACCGGGATTTCCGGATCGTAGCAACTCTTAAGCGCGCTCAAGACATCTTCTTCCGTGACTGCGGGCATCGCGAACTCCTTTGAGTCCAGTTTACCTTAGAGTTGCACCCCGAATAGCGAGCCGCACCGCGGATGGAAAAGTTGGTACAGTTTGCCCATGATGAGTCCAGAAGTCAGACGGAGGATTCAGTTGGCGTTGGCCGCTGGCCTGATCGTGGCCAGCGCCCGCGCCGGTTATATCTTTTACCAACGCCATCAGGACCGGATCGCCGCAGAGCGCCAGAAGCAGGCGCAACTCGTCGGCTATTCCAACCCCGACTACTACGTTAATCCCAAGAAGCTCTATCCCTACGATCTGAAGAGCGCGAGGCAGCTTACCCGACAGCCGGTCTGGGTCAAAGAGGGATATCGCTATACCTATTACGGCTATGACGCGGCGACGAAACGCGTCGATTTTGCGCACGAGGCGGGATTGCTGGGCCCTATTGAGAAACTGTCAATCAACGACGTGATCACGGCAACGCCCGCAGGCGCGGGACAGCACCGGCAAGCTCTTGCGGTCTTCAAGAAAGAAGGGAAGACCTACGCGGTTCCTATCGGATTTCAAGGAGAAGATGAGTACAAGATCTATTCCGACGAGATGTTTTTCATCGAGGATCCGCGTGATTTGTATAAACACTGGTCCCCGGACGTATGGCAGGCAGTGGAGCACCACCAGGTCAAGCCCGGCATGAACGAGATGCAAGCGGATTTTGCTATTGGCATGGGTGTGCCGGATGCGGGTGATTCTTCCTACGAGAAGACAGTGCGCTATCCGAACGGCGGTAAGCCGCTGGTTATTGTTTATCACGAGGGCAAAGCGGCCCAGATTACTCCAGGTTCTCCCGGTTCGTAATCGCATTGGAACTCCGGGTCGCGTTGGCGTTTCCCGAGATTCCCGGCATTGAGTGTGCTACCATGCCGGGCAAAGTTCGAAGTCCCGGGAGGCGTCATGACTACCGTGCTCAGACCCTTAAGTACCGGAGAATTGCTGGACCGTACTTTTTCTCTTTATCGGAGCCATTTTGGATTGTTCGTCGGAATCTTTGCCCTTCCCCATCTGGCCGTTCTAGCATTTCAATTTATCGGAATCTCGGTTCGCCCACCCGGACGCCAACTCGCCGATATTATGGCGTCCATGGGGTGGGTCTGGGGTGCGGTGCTCCTGAGTATGATCTTCTCCGCCGTCTCACAAGCGGCCACCGTAGTTGCAGTTTCCGAAGTTCATCTCGGCAGGTCCGCCAGCGTCCTCGAGTCTTTTTCCAAGGTGAAGGGGCAACTCATCGGAGTTGTCCTGTTGTCGCTGCTGGTGTCTGTCGCTGTCTTCGCGGCTTGCCTGGCGCTAATCATTCCCGGCATCCTGCTCTTCCTGATGTGGTCTGTCGCGGTTCCGGCCAAAGTTCTCGAGAACCGAGGAATTCTCGACTCCATGTCGCGCAGCATGGATCTGACAAAGGGAAACCGCGGTCGAATCTTCGTGATATGGCTTATTTTTATTGTGCTGAGTGTCGGAGTGAGCTGGCTTGTACAGTGGCCCATTCTCATCGCGGCTGGCGCCAGCTCCCAGGGAGCATTGCTGCGCAGCTCAGCCCAGTGGCAGGTCGTATCTCAGGTCGCAAGTTTTATTTCACAATGCCTGGTGGGTCCACTCGCAACCATCGCATTTTCTCTGGTCTATTATGATGAGCGGGTACGCAAAGAAGCCTTTGACCTGCAATTGATGATGACAACCTTGGATGCGTCTGCGGGTGCAAGTTCTCCCGCGCAAGTCGGCGCATGACGACGAGGCGGACCTTCATCCTGGCCTGTCTCCTAATCGCATCCGTCCTTTCGTGGGGGGACTCGACCGGTATAAGCGTCCTCACTCCTTCGGAGTATCGGGCCGAACTTGATCGTCTGTTGGCCGCGACCAGTCAGCTTGACAGCTCCGGCAAACCCATATCCGAGCCGCTTCATGCAGTTCCGTATCACTGGCAAGTGCGCGCTGGTGGACATGAGTTCGACATCTCGACGGAAGGTCTGCGGAGTGATATTCGCCGCTACGACAGCGAAAAAAGTGTTGAAAATGCTGCAGCGATTCGCACACGCCTCGAAAGCCTGCGCGCACAAATTGATGGATATGAAAAGCTTCCCGCCGATGTCTCCGCCAGTCGGGCTCTGCTGACTTCGATCCTGGCCCGGCGCGAGTTTCGAGATGTGGCTGGTCCGAGCGCACTCGATCGCTTCGAGCAACGGTTGATGGAATTCCTGATTCGCATTCTCCAGCACTTCTTTCGATCGACCGCGATTCCGACTGTCGGCAGGGTCTTCGTATATGTTTTGATGGGCCTAGCCCTCCTCGTGCTTTTATATGCTGGTTACCGCACCTTCTGGCGTGGCCAGGAAATGGTCGAGGTTGTACCTGCGGGCCTTGCGGTCTCAGCCAAAGCCTGGACGCTCTGGCTTGCCGAAGCGCGAGCCGCCGCCGTCAAAGGCGAATGGCGCGATGCCATTCACCTTGCCTATTGGGCCGGGATTTCTTTCCTAGAACAACAGGGCTCCTGGAAGCCCGATCGCGCTCGCACTCCGCGCGAATATCTCCGTTTGCTTTCCGGGTCTGACGAGAAACGAGAAACGCTAGCAGTGCTGACTCGCATCTTCGAACTCGCCTGGTACGCCAGGCGGGATGCCAGCGAGGGAGCTTTTTCCGAGGCGCTTGCGCAACTGGAGAAGCTCGGATGCCAGTGATCGTCGATCCCCGCGACCGCAAGCTGATGCTTGGCGCTGCCGCCGTGTTCGTGCTGCTGGTCGCTGGCGCCTTTTTCTTCGGCGGCGAGGCCGGCTTGAAAGCGAATATTCCCAGCAGCTATTCGACTGCTTCCGGCGGCGCAAAAGCGGCTTACCTGCTGTTATCTCAAGCTGGATATCATGTGCAGCGCTGGGAAAAGCCCCTCGACCAACTTCCGAAAGCCGATGGCCAGACTCTGGTACTGGCAGAGCCCGCCGAAGCTCCGACGCGCGAAGAACGCGAGCGCTTGAAGATATTCCTTTCCGAAGGTGGCCGCATCATCGCTACCGGAATGTTTGCCGGCACATTCCTCCCCGAGAACAACTCCGTCCCCGATCTTCTGGGCGCGATGTCGTGGAAGAAGGCGACTGCGGTCTCACCTTCCGCGATTACGCGTGCCGCGCCCGAGATTGTGCTAGCACCCGAGGCTCGCTGGACTTCCTATTCCGCTGCTTATTCCCTTTACGAACAGGACGATCACACGCTCGTCGTGCAGTATCCTTACGGCCGCGGAGAAGTTTTGTGGTGGGCTTCGGCGACTCCGCTGACCAATGCCGGTCTCAAGGAGCACGGCAATCTGGAGTTTTTTCTAGCCTGCTTCGGCGCCCCCAACGGTGCAATTCTGTGGGACGAATACATTCACGGCTACCGCGAGACGTTGGCTTCTTCGATCGCCCACTCGCCGGTGAAGTGGATCGTGCTGCAGTTGGTGCTCTTGAGCCTGGCTGTTCTCGCCACCTTTTCGCGAAGAAGCGGCCCGATCTGCAAGCCGGTCGCCGACGTCCGGCTCTCGCCGATTGAATTCGTGCAAACCTTGGGCGGCCTATATGAACGCGCGGGCACGGCGTCGGTGGCAGTCGACATCTGTTACCTGCGCTTCCGTTATTGGCTGACGCGCCGGCTGGGAGTCGCCAACAACGCATCCATCGATGATCTGCAAAACGCAGTCCGAGACCGTTATGCCCTCGGCGACGAGCATTTTGCCGCGATATTGCGGCGCTGCGAATCGGCTCGGGCCGATCCCTATCTGCATGCGCCTGAGGCGTTACATCTCGTGCAGGAACTCGATCAGTTTGCTTCCCGGCTGAAGTTGTTTCAATCCGGCCGCAAGGAGAAGGGTGAATGAAAGCTGTTCCGGAGTTGGTGCAACACATCCGCGACGAAATGAGCAAAGTAGTCGTCGGGCAGGACGAACTGCGGGATCGGTGCATAATCGGATTGCTCTGTCGCGGCCACGTTTTGCTGGAGGGCGTCCCGGGCATCGCCAAGACGCTCACCGTCAAAGCTCTCTCGCACTTGCTGCGCCTCGCGTTTCAGCGCGTCCAGTGCACGTCTGACCTCATGCCAGCCGACATCGTCGGAACGAATGTCTTGAACATGGCGACCAGTGCATTCCAGTTGCACAAGGGTCCTGTCTTCACGGACCTTCTGCTGGTGGATGAAGTCAACCGCATGCCTCCACGCACGCAGGCCGCGCTGCTCGAGTGCATGGAAGAGCATCAGGTTACAATCGATGGCACCGGTTATCCACTCTCGCCACTATTTACGGTCTTTGCCACACAGAATCCGATCGAGTTCGAAGGCACTTATCCGCTGCCGGAAGCTCAGTTGGACCGTTTTCTGCTCAAGTTGCGCGTGACCTACCCCACCATGAAGGATGAAGTTCACCTGCTGGCGAACGTACAAAACGGATTCGAATCGCGCGAACTCGACAAGATGAACCTAATTCCAATCGCTCCCGGACTCATCGAGCAGGCGCAGCAGGAGATAAAAGGCATTACGGTGCAAGAAGCGCTGTTCGGCTACATCGTGCAGATCGTGCGCCGGACCCGAGACTGGCCTTCGCTCTCGCTCGGCGCAAGTCCGCGGGCAGCTGTCAGCCTGATGGCCGTTTCCAAGGCCTTCGCCGCGATGGATGGCCGAGACTACGTGATCCCCGACGATGTCAAGGCCGCGGCGCACCCGGTCCTTCGTCACCGCATCATGCTCCGGCCCGAAGCGGACCTCGAAGGTATCACGCCCGATCAGATCCTGGACGAAGTGCTGCGAGCTGTCGAAGTTCCGAAGTGAGAGAGGCCGTGAAGTGAGCGATCTGGGCAAGCTGATTCCACCGGAAATGGAAGCGCAGGCGCGATCTTACTCGCGCCTGGGCGTAGCCTTCGGCGATCGATTCTTCATGTTGCTCTTCGTCGGATTGGGATGGCTCGCGCCCGCATTCGTCGATCTTCGTTTCGTATATGCGATGCTTGCCTGGGATGCGCTCGTACTCCTTGCGTGGCTCGCTGATCTGGCGCAACTCCCCAAGCCGGCGCAGCTCCGGGTCCGGCGCTCCTGGAGATCTCCCGCGGCATTGTCCATCGCTGCCGATGTCGATCTGACGCTGGCCAATGTTTCCCGGACGAGTATCTACGGCACGTTGGTCGACTCAGTGCCTATCCAGCTGAGTGATGAACCGCCTTTAGTGAAAATTAGGGCCCGGCCGAAATCTGAGGGAAACGCCAGCTATCGGATTCGGCCCATGCAAAGGGGTGACGCCCGGCTTGCCGATTGCTACATCCGCTATCAGAGTGTGCTGCGCATTGCCGAGAGATGGGCGCGCGCTCCGTTGGGACAGACCGTGCGGATCTATCCGAACCTGGAAGAAGCCAAGCGCCACTCCATTTATTTGCTGCGCAGCCGCCAGATTGCTCTGGAAAAGCGCCGCGCTCGCGTTCGCGGCATTGGACGCGAGTTCGAGAGCCTGCGCGAGTATCAGCAGGGGGACGAGTACCGCGACATCTGTTGGACGGCCGCGGCCCGGCGCGCCAAACTCGTTACTCGCGTTTATCAGATCGAACGCAGTCAGACCGTCTGGATTGTGGTGGATTCCGGCCGGCTGATGCGGGCTCGTGTGGGTGCTTTCAGTAAACTTGATAAAGCCGTGAACGCCGCCCTCAGCCTGGCTCAGGTCGCGCTCTACTCCGGCGATCGTGTCGGCCTGATCGCCTACGGACGCGGAATCCGGCAGCAGCTTCCCGCAGCGAAAGGTAGCGCTCACCTGCGCCGATTGATCGAACAGCTGGCGATGGTGCACGAAGAAGGTTCCGAAGCGGACCACCTGCAAATGGCCGGACGCCTTCTGACCGATCAAAAGCGCCGCAGCCTGATCGTCTGGCTCACCGATCTGGCAGAAACCGCAATGACTCCGGAAGTCATCGAGGCGGCTTCCATGATGATGCCGCGACATCTGGTCTTGTTCGTCGTAATCGGCCAGCCGGATTTGAGAGAGTTGGCGTCGAAGACGCCGCAAAGCCAGTCGGAGATGTATCAAGTGGCCGCCGCCCAGGAGATGGTCCATCGCCGCGAACTCTTACTGGCCCGCCTGCGCGAGCGCGGCGCTCTCGCTATGGAAGTCAGCTCCGGAGCGGTTTCTCCCGTGCTGGTCAACGCATACTTGCAGATCAAAGAACGCAACCAGCTCTAAGCGGCTGCTCTGCTTAGATAGCGAGGGATTATTTCGCTGCGTCCCGGCTCAATCCGAAAAGATAAAGATTCAGCAGCACAAACAGAGCGGCGGCCATCGAGAACTTAAGTGGAATGGCGAGTCCCGTTGGCGAGACGAAGGCTTCAATCAATCCGGCAATGATCAGAATTGGGACGGTTCCCAGAAGCAGTTGCACTGCTTCGACTCCCGCCCGCGCGAGGGAATCGCGGCGCGGCAAGACTCCCGGAAATAAAAGCCCCTGCGCAATCCGGAATCCCGCTCCGCCGGCAATAAAGATGGCCGGCAACTCGAGCACGCCGTGTGGCGCGACGAAGCTCCACAACTGCAAGCTCATCCCCGAAAGCCAGCATGCGGTGCCGATCACTCCGATCAGCAGGCCATTGAATGCCATCATATAAATCGTCCCCAATCCGCCGGTAATACCGAGTGCGAACGTGGTAAACCCCACCGTCATGTTGTTGGTCATGATCGCGCTCGAGGCCAGCGGCTTGATGCCGACGATCGACTGGGTCCACATCTGGTGGCGGTCGATGGTCTCGACCATTTCCGGGCCCAACAACTTCACTTTGAAGTCAGGATTCTGGTAGGTGAGCACAGCACCGACCACTCCGGCGACGGCGAAAATGGCAGTTGCCAGCAGACAGTGCCGCAAATTCCGCCGGAACGCTGCCGGGTAGGTTTTCCAGAAAAACGAAACCACCGCCATGGGACTCGCCCGATGGCCCGAATAGATGGTATTGTGGGCGCGCACGAGCAACTGGTTGATGTAGCGCGCAAAATGAACGGAGCCGCGGTCTTCGCGGATGGCGGCCAGATCGGCCGCAGTCTGCCGGTAAAGCAGGCTGAGTTCCTGCAAATCGGAACGTGACAGCGACTTGAGCCCGTCCCGGCTGCTCTGGTTGAGCAGGGCTTCGAGCTTGGTCCAGTGCGGCTTGCGCTTCTCCAGCCAGCGAGTAGAAATCATGGTCGACTCGTACGATCAACTGAAGATCGATACCCCAGAGCAGATCGCCCTGGAGTTACCCTTAGCGGGAATCGGCAGCCGCTTCCTCGCCATTGTCATTGATACTTTAATCCAGGGTGCATTGTATTTCATAACCGGCCTCATTTTGCTCCTCACGTTGCCCTTGGGATCTTCCG
This sequence comes from uncultured Acidobacteriota bacterium, assembly GCA_963765015.1. Classification (GTDB taxonomy): domain Bacteria; phylum Acidobacteriota; class Terriglobia; order Terriglobales; family Acidobacteriaceae; genus Sulfotelmatobacter. The sequence continues at coordinate 23,279 of CAVXVD010000048.1, forward strand.
TGTTCATGTTCCTACCAAAGCTGGTGGGGCCGGCCGCGGCCATTTTTATTGGCTTTGGCATCTACTGGGGATATTTCGCCATCTTCGAAACGTGGTGGAAGGGGCAAACGCCCGGTAAGCGCTATGCCGGTATTCGCGTGATCAAAGAAAGTGGACGCCCCATCAATGCTTTCGAAGCAATCGGGCGGAATCTGATGAGATCCGTCGACGTCTTGCCCGGAATTTACGGAGTCGGTCTGGTCTGCATGATGTGCAACCGCCAAAGCCGCAGGCTTGGAGACTTTGTGGCCGGGACGGTGGTGGTCCACGAAAAGCCAACGGAGGAAGTGCGGCCGATGTGGAATACCGCGAGCACACCAAGCTCCACTTCGGGGGGAATCGGGCAGGCAACTGCCGACGAGCTCGTCCTGATTGAGACGTACTTGAGCCGTCGCTTTGAGCTGGAACCGGAAGTGCGTCTCAACACTGCAATCAAAATTGCTGACCGCATCAAGACCAAGACCGGACTGGAGCCCCAAGCACACCAGCACGTCGACGACTTCCTCGAAGAAGCCGCGCGAAAGATCCGCGACAGCAGTCGCTTCGGGTAAGTATTTCTGTCGCTAAAATTCTCGCTTTGCGCGCGTCCGCTCAGGGCACAGGCACAGTTTGTTTCACCAGGTTCCAGCCGCGCAGCATCACCTGCGCCGATCCAGTCGCCGCTTTTGCGGGATATTCGATTTCAACCTCCCGCGTCTCGCCCGGCAAAAGAGAAACGTAGTTGTCGGTGTAATAGGCGGGCAGAATCCGCGAGCCGTCGGCTGCGTTGACGAGCGTCAACTTGTCCGTCAGCGAGGCGACAGTTCCGGTATTGCGCAATTCGACTTGGATACGAATATTGTCGGCAACGTGAGTCGATTTGGCCGTCGCCGAGAGCGAAGCAACAGCCAGACGATTCAAGCGGCGATAGGAAGAATCCTGCGCGCCCAGCCAGTAGAAGTTGCGCGACAAGGTTTCACCCGATGCATTCCGCAACTGCAGGTTGACGAGCACGACGCCTTCCGAAGCAAGCAACGGTGCTAGTTCCAGTCTGAATCCCCCAGTCGCGACGTCGGCCGGTGCATCGCGTTTTTCTTCGTGATGAAGTAGCAATCTATTATCGAGGGAGTAGACATCGGCCGTTACTAGTAACGCAGCATGCGAATCGTTGGTCGTGTTCACCAGCGCCACATCATAGTTCGAAAGATCCAGTTGAACGTGCAGGGGCTCACATGCTTTCTTGACGCCGTAGAAAGAAGACTGCGTGTCGTAATCGGAGGTCAGAATCTGCCACGTATTGCTGGGCCACGCGGGCTGCGTCATCCAAAGGAGGCGCCCGCTGTTTGGGGCCCAGAGGTGCGCATTCATTCCTTCGAAAATGGCGCGGTGATCGACATAGTCGAGCATCTGTGCCTTGCGCTCGAAATCCTCGAGGCTGGTAGGAGCGCCGAACTCGGTTTGCATCTGCGCCATGAAGGGGGACATGTCGCCGTTTCCACTCTGATGCCAGTCGTGGTATGCCCACGCGTCGCTGACCGGCCACTGATCTTCTTTCGGAATCCACGCTTGGAAAGACTCCAAGGTTGAGAACGAAGGCGTTCCGGTTTCCACCGAGAAGCCGTGGTTCAAAGTCGTATAGTAGAGCGCCGGATTCATGTACTTGTAAGGCCCGCTGTTCTGCAGATTGACCTGATTGGAACTGGGAAAGTAGTAGCGGGTTCCATCGAGCGTACGGATCAGATCGATGAGACCTTCGTTAATGATGGGCTGAGGTACACCTTCGTTGCGTCCGCACCACACAACGATCGACGGATGATTGCGGAAGCGCAGGATCGTGTCGCGAGCATTGTCAAGAAACAGAGCCGGATTTTCCGCCTCAATGTTGTAGTCTTGCGTCGATTCCCAAAAATCATTCCAGACCATCAGTCCGTATTCGTCGGCGAGATCGTAAAAGACCTGCTCAGTGTTCTGGCCGACCCAATTGCGGATGATGTTCAGGTTGGCATCGCGGTGAAGCCGGAAGTACGGCTCGAGTCGCTCACGGGAGACGCGCTTTCGAGAATCATCCATTCCCCAGTTGCCTCCGCGAGCGGCGATGCGTACGCCATTGACTTTGATGACCAAGTAAGGAGATGCCTTCTTGTCATCGAGCATCTTCAACGAAGGCGAAAGTTCTCCTCCCGGCATCAGCGATGCGACCCAGGATTTCCATCCCTCTTTCCAATCAGGTGGAAACGCTGCCGGAAAGGGATCGGCCGCAGGGATCTCGCGCATCGCCTGATGACGGACGTCGACCACCTGCTCGGCCTTGATCCGTGCCGTGGTTGGTGAATACTCGAGCCGGCGCAGATGGCCCGCGCTGTCGAGCAGGCTGAGTTCGTAAGTGATTTCCCGAATCCCGAAGCGCACGACTCTAGCGTCGGACTGTGCGTCTCCTTGCAGGAAAGAAAGGTGCAGCGTGTAGAGATCCGGTTTACCGTAGCCATTCGGCCACCACAGTCGTGGGTGCTGCACGGTCAGCTGAGAGAATTCAGAAGGTGCAAGAGTGACCGAACTCTTGCCGGGAGAGACTGTGACTTGCTTCGTCACGACAACATCGCCGAAGGAAGCTTTCAAGGTTCCAGCCACCGGAGCGGTCGAAGCGTTTTCCAGCGGTGCGGTTATTTCGACCTCGGCGCGGCCCGTGTCAGGCAGCGGCAGAGTTGTCACGACCTGCGCATCTCCGATCGTCACGGTGCTGGTGGCGGTCAGCGTGACGGGTTGCCATATCCCGGTGTCGCGATCACGAATGGCCGGAATCCAGTCCCAGCCCTCGGTGGCGACGAAGGTCGGACCATCGAGGCACATGATCCCCCCATTTTCTCCTGGTCCGCCTTTGATGGATTGTTCTTGGGGAATGCCCGGGTGAGGGGGCGGCGAAATACGGACGGCGAGAACGTTGGCGCCCTCGGGCTTGAGAATTCTGCTGACGTCAAATGCCCCGCGGATGAATGCGCCTTTGATTGTGCCGATCGTCTGACCATTGAGCCACACGACTGCCGCGTAGTTAATTCCCTCGAAAGTGAGCGTCAGGTGCCGGTCGCGGGCCTGTCTCGGAAGGTGAAACTCAACGCGGTACCAGTAGTCCTGCTTGTTCAGGCTTTCCGGAATCGCAAGGTTATTCAGCCCGTAGTCGGGATCTGGGTACACCCCGCGATCGATCAGGGTGGTCAGGACCGTTCCCGGGACGGTGGCCGACATCCAATCGCGTACGTTATAGCCAGGCTGCGAGATCTCGCGCCCGCCGTCCTTTGCTTTGGGAGCGGGGATCATCGTCCAGCCACCCGCCAGCGTCCATTGGGCTTCGCCGCTGGCATGAACAATTTCCTGGGCGTGGGGCGCCTTCCCGGTCGGACGCGGAATAGGTGCCTTGCTATGCGGCATGGTGGCCGGATCTTGGGGAGCGCGATAGCCAGCTTGCCCGCGAGTCTGAACGGGCCAGGTCTTTGATCCATCTTCAAATTCGACCGCCGCGAAATCTTCCGGCGATTGCGAGAGTTGCTTGATCTCTTCCGATGTCAGCGCTTTCCGGAGCACTGTGAAAGATGCGATGCTGCCGCCAAAATGCTGCCCATTCGTTAAAGGCTCCGACGGTGGTGCCATTTGCAAAAACGGGCTAACGCTTCCTGAGTCGAGTTTGCCGCTGGCGTCCAGGAACCCGTCGCTATACAACTTGAACTCTTCGCCATTGAAGGTCGCTGCCAGGAAATGCCACTGGTCGGGAACTATCGAAGCAGTTGAAGCGAGGCTGTTGTCTTTGCCAAGCCACAAAGTGACGTGCCCGTCGTCGAAAGCGACGTAGCGCGCGAATTCGTCCTCGGGGTCTCCGATGCCGGCAATCAGAGTCAGTCTCTTCTTCATTTCGGCGGGCTTTACCCATGCATACAGCGACCACGGCGAGTCCGCTCGAAGGACGGAATCGTCTTTCAGAAGTGGCTTTTGGAGCCCATCGCCATCCGGCAGGAAGGTGGCGTTGAAAGGACCATAGAAAGGCGGATCAATCGTGACGGGAACCTGCGAAAGGGTGAGAGTCGCCGTACCCAGCAAGCACATTGCGAAGATTCCCCCTCGCAACAAATGCGTTAGAGGGAAAGCAAGGTTCTTCATGAACTCTCCTTGAGAGCGGCGGGAATGCATTGCGCTGCCCTCAATGACCAGTGATACATGCTACGCCCCAGTGCAGATCTGTTGCCAGTTGGGACGAGGTCCGTGCGCGAGACTTAGTTCGAGGCCGGCAATGAATGTGCAGGGGACGCACTCGCGCCCGTCAGCGTCGAGTTCATCAGTGCAGGGACTTCTTCGGCGCGATCCGCCGGACTCCCATGCGAAAGTTGGATGAGTACCATCGAAAAAATTGCTGTTACGGCTTTTTGAAAACAGTTGACCAGAGGCCCTATGGATCGTAAGCTGGTTGCGATGTCATCTCACGTTCATCACCGCCATCATCATCACGCGCATCGCGCGTCGGCGGGGATGCTTACCTGAGATTGCAGACTTAATAGAAACGGCACTTTTCAGGTTTAGGCCCGCTGAAGCGATCAAGCTCAGCGGGCTTTTTGTTTTTCCAGAAAGGAACTGGAGTATGAGCGCAGATATCAATTTTGAGAAGATGAGCGGCTTGATCCCGGCCGTTGTTCAGGACGCATCAACGGGTGAAGTCTTGATGGTGGGGTTCATGAATCGCGAAGCTCTGGATCTGACGATCGAGAAAGGGTACGTGACCTTCTACAGCCGCACCCGAAATCAGCTTTGGATGAAAGGGGAAACTTCTGGGAACCGGCTGCGTGTGATCTCGGCTTCGACCGACTGCGATCAGGACACGTTGCTCGTGCGGGTGGAAGTGGAGGGACAGGGTGTCGTTTGCCATCGAGGTACTCGTTCTTGCTTCACAGAATCGGTTAAGGAGCATGGGGTGGAATCGCCGCTCACCACCAGCGAGGGGGGGCAATGAAGTTGCGCATCGGAATTCCGAAAGGCAGTCTGCAGGAGGCGACACTGCAGTTGTTTGCGCGCGCCGGGCTTCCCGCCTATACCAATGGGCGATCCTATTTCGCGACCACGGCCGATCCGGAGATCGACTGTATGTTGATCCGGGCTCAGGAGATGGCGCGTTATGTCGAACACGGTGCGATCGATGCAGGCTTGACTGGACTGGATTGGGTCATCGAGAGCGGGCTGGAGGTGGCTACCGTCAGTGATCTTGTCTATGCCAAGCGAAGCCGTGGCAAGGTGCGGTGGGTGCTGGCGGTTCCCGAGGATTCTTCGGTCCAGCGCGCGGAAGATCTTTCCAAGAAAATTGTCGCCACAGAGTTGGTGAAGGTGACGCGCGATTATTTTCAGAAAAAGAGCGTAGACCTAAAAGTGGAATTTTCCTGGGGCGCGACGGAGGTTAAGCCGCCCATGCTGGCCGATGCTATTGTCGAAGTCACGGAGACTGGCAGCTCGCTGAAGGCGAACCGGTTGCGCATTCTGGAGACGGTGCTGGAATCGAACACGCAACTGATCGCCAACAAAGGCTCGTATGCCGATCGCGAGAAGCGGCGCAAGATCGACAATCTCGCCTTGATGCTCCAGGGAGCGATGGAAGCGCAAGACCGAGTAGGACTGATGCTGAACGTGCGCAAGGAGAATCTTGCCGGGGTGCTGTCCGTTTTGCCTGCGTTGCAGAAGCCGACTGTTTCTCATCTGAGCGACGACGACTGGCTGGCGGTCAATACCATTATCGACGAGGGGGCAGCGTGGGAAGTAATTCCGAGGCTGAAAGAGGCGCACGCCGAGGGCATTGTGGAATATCCACTGAACAAGGTGGTGCTGTGATGCAGGTCGCATCGGGCCGCGAGGCGGCAGCGATTGTCGAAAGCCTGGAGGCACGCGGAGCGCAGTTCATTAGTTTGGAGCCCCGGGTGCGCCGCATCGTGAAAGACGTTCGTCGAGAACGAGACCAGGCACTGCGGCGCTATGCGGAGAAGTGGGACGGATTGGCTGCGAGAAAACCGCTACGAGTGTCCGCCGAGGAACTGCGGGAGGCACAGCGGTCGCTTTCTCCGGCGTTGCGCAAGTCCCTACGCCTGGCAGCAGACAATATACGCCTTTTTTGTGAGTGGCAGAAGCCGCGTACGTGGACGCGAAGTCAAAAAGGAATCTCGCTCGGGCAATTGGTCGAGCCGCTCGGGTCGGTCGGATGCTATGTTCCGGGAGGCCGGTATCCGCTCATGTCCACCGTATTGATGACAGTGATTCCGGCGCAGGTCGCGGGAGTGAAGAGTATCCGCGTGGTTTCGCCCAAACCTTCCGCGGCGGTACTCGGTGCTGCGGCGATGCTTGGCGTTAAGGAGTTCTATCGCGTTGGGGGAGCCCAAGCGATTGCAGCGCTAGCGTACGGCACCGAGAGCCTCCCGCGAGTGGATAAAATTGTTGGACCTGGGAATGCTTTTGTAACCGTGGCTAAGAAACTAGTGTCGTTTGATTGCGCGATCGATTTTCTAGCCGGACCCACGGAGGCTGTGATTATGCGGGACTCGGGTAATGCCGACTTCATTGCGGCAGACCTGGTATCCCAAGCGGAGCACGATGTTGAAGCGATGTCTGTATTCATTACGACGTCCCGAAAGTTGGCGCAAGCGGTGCGGGAGAGCGTGACGAAGCTGGCAAAAGGGAATCGAATCGCCGAACAATCGTTTAAAGACCACGGTGCGATCCTCGTCGCCACGTCACGCACACAGGCGCAAGGATGGGCGAATCGGCTGGCTCCGGAGCATCTCACGGTTTCAGCGGAAGATCTTCCATTCGTTCGGAATGCCGGCTCGGTGTTTGTTGGGGACTTATTCGGCGCAGGCAGCCGGGGATTATGCCTCGGGACCAAACCACGTACTGCCGACTTCAGGGCAAGCTCGATTCCGGGCTGGGTTGAGTGTGTTGGATTTCGTGAAGGTCATCACGGTTCAGAAACTGACCGCCGCCGGATTGCGAAGGATCGCTCCCGCGATTGAATGTCTCGCCGCGGCGGAGGGTCTGCCAGCCCACGGTAACTCAGTCCGCGTGAGGTGTAACCATGCTTAGCCCGAGGGCTGCGGTGCGGACGTTGCCTTCCTATCATCCGCCGCTGGAGGGGCGGCAGGGGGTACGGCTTGACTTCAACGAAAACACGGTCGGCTGCTCTCCGCGCGTGTTGGAGTGCTTTCGCCGGATCGATGCGGAACAACTGGCGAGATATCCCGAACGCGGACCGGTGGAGAGCAAAGTTGCAGAGTTTCTGGGAGTCGCGACGGAAGAAGTGCTGCTGACCAACGGCGTTGATGAGGCGATTCATCTCCTGTGTCAAACATATCTTGAGCCTGGAGATGAAACGATTATCGTTGTGCCCACTTATTCGATGTACCGGATTTATGCGATGGCCGCGGGTGCACAGGTCACCAGCATTCCCGCAGGTACGAATTTTAGTTTTCCTGCAGATCATGTGAAGAAGCGCATTACGGCACGGACGCGGTTGATTGCCATTGCGAATCCGAATAATCCCACGGGAACGGTGGCAACGCAGGAGGAACTGGTGGACGTTGCCCGCTGTGCGCCGAATGCGGCTGTGCTGGTTGATGAGGCTTACTTCGAGTTTTACGGCAAAACGATGTTAGGTGCCTCGCGCCAACTGCAAAACGTATTCGTAGCGCGGACTTTTTCGAAAGTGTACGGGATGGCGGGGTTGCGCCTCGGAATGCTTGCGGGCGATACGGAACAGATGCGCGCGGTGCGGCGAGTGAGTTCGCCATACAACGTGAATGCCGTTGCGCTCGCCTGCTTGCCGCACGCACTGGGCGATCAAGAGTACGTCCGGCAATATGTGGAAGAAGTACAACGCGGGCGTGCACGGCTCGAAAAAGCTCTCGAATTGAGTGGAATTCAGTTCTGGCCGAGCCAGGCGAATTTCGTGCTGGTGCGCGTCGGGGCTGCCCCTTCCCACTCCGCGGCCTTCGTCGAGCAGATGCGGCGGCGCGACATCCTGGTGCGAGATCGCTCGTCTGACCACGGGTGTGAAGGTTGTGTACGCATTACGCTGGGCACGCGAGAGCAGACGGATCGGCTGCTCGCCGCATTGCAAGAGGTATTTGAGCAACTCGGGAGTGCCCAGGGGGCGCAGCGGCTATGAGAAAAGGCAAAATCAAGCGCATAAGCAAAGAAACGCAGATCAAGATTGCACTCACGATTGAAGGGCGTGGGCAATATCAGGTATCGACAGGCATCCGCTTCTTCGATCACATGCTGGAACTGTTCGCCCATCACGGAGGGTTTGATCTGAAGCTCGAAGCGAACGGAGACTTGGATGTTGATCAACATCACACTGTAGAAGACGTGGGAATCGTGCTTGGACAGGCGTTCGACAAGGCGCTGGGGACGAAGCGTGGCATTCTTCGCGCAGGGTATTTTCTTATGCCGATGGATGAAACCATGGGGATGGCCGCTGTGGATTTCTGCGGTCGAACGGCCGCGGTAGTGGACACGAAGGTCCGCACGCGGTTGGTCGGTGACCTGCAAGCAGAATTGGTGGAAGATTTCTTCGAAGGCTTTGCTCGGGGAGCGCGCGCGAATGTGCACGCTCGGGTGCTTTATGGGCGTTCGAACCATCACAAGATTGAAGCGTTGTTCAAAGCGTTTGCGCGCGCGCTGCGTGCAGCGTGTTGGCGCGACCCGCAAATGGTGCGTCTCTTGCCGAGTACCAAGGGAATGCTGTGATGATTGCGATTGTCGATTACGGGGCGGGCAATCTGGTATCGGTCAAGAAGGCCTTCGACTGGATCGGCCAGGAGTGCGAGATCACGGCAGATCCCGCGCAGGTTGCAAGAGCCGAAAAGGTAGTGCTGCCGGGAGTTGGGCACTTTGTAATGACGGATGCGCTGAGCAGCACTGGGTTGCGCGACGCAATTGCTCACGCGATCGAACAAGAGGTGCCTTTCCTTGGTATTTGTGTCGGTATGCAATGGATGTTTGAGAAAAGTCAGGAAGCCTGGAACACGAAGGGTCTGGGAATATTCAAAGGGGAATGCGAACGCTTTCCCGCCGCTGTGAAATCTCCCCACGTAGGCTGGAACTCGCTTGAGGTGAATAAGTCGTCGCGTCTGTTTCGCGGAGTACCTTCCTCGTCCTTTGTTTATTTCACTCATTCTTTCCGAGCCCCGGTGAGCGAAGCTACCGTGGCGTGTTGCGAGTATGGCGGGAAGTTTTCAGCCGCGGTAGAGCGTGACCATCTCTTTGGCGTTCAATTTCATCCGGAAAAATCTGGGGATACTGGCCTGAAGTTGCTCGCCAATTTCTGCGCGCTTTGACATGTTGACCAAACGAATTATCGCCTGTCTCGACGTGGAGGGTGGCCGCGTGGTGAAGGGTGTGCAGTTTGTGGATTTGCGGGATGCGGGCGATCCGGCAGAATTGGCGAAGGCACACAGTGCATCAGGAGCCGACGAGATCGTGCTGCTCGACATCTCCGCGGCACACGAGCGGCGGGCTACCCTGTTAGATACCGTTCGAAAGACAGCAAGGCAGCTGTTTATTCCGTTTACCGTGGGCGGGGGAATCCGCACGAAGGACGATGCGGCCGCGGTTTTTGCGGCCGGAGCGGATAAGATCAGCATCAATTCCGCAGCACTCGCCGATCCCAACTTGATCACACAGATTGCTCTGCGGTTCGGGTCCCAGGCGGTTGTGGTGGCGATTGACGCCAAACGCAGTCAGGATGGCACGGGCTGGCAGGCGTTTACCCATGGGGGTAGGACTCCGAGCGGCAGAGATGCGCTGGAATGGGCGCGGGAAGCGGAAGATTGCGGCGCGGGAGAAATCCTGTTGACCTCGATGGACCGCGATGGCACTGGAATCGGGTTTGACTGTGAGCTGACGAAAGCGGTGGCCGATGCGGTGCGGATTCCAGTGATCGCCTCCGGGGGTGCGGGCGGAGCAGCACACTTTGCCGAGGTATTCCGCGAGGGACATGCTGATGCCGCCTTGGCCGCGTCGATCTTTCATTACGGTTTCAGCCGGTTGGTGGACCTTAAGCAGGAACTACACGCGCAGGGGATTCCGGTGAGGTGGCCATGCTGATCCCGTCGATTGATCTGATGGACGGTAAGATTGTGCAACTTGTTCAAGGCCGAAAGAAGGCGTTGGAGTTCGACAACTTTGAGGAATGGTTAGCTCGGTTTTCGAAATATCCCCTGGTGCAGTTGATTGATCTTGACGCTGCGACCGGAAACGGAAGTAATGCCGCGATCGTGAAGCAGATTACACGCCGCCTGCCATGCCAGGTTGGAGGAGGCGTGCGATCCGTGGAATCAGCGAAGGGAATGCTAGACGCTGGAGCGCGACGCGTGATCGTAGGCTCCGCGCTATTCCTGGACCGCAAACTCGACCGAGAGTTCGCCAAAAGCTTGGCCCAGGCCGTCGGGCCGGAGCGGCTCGTTTTTGCTCTTGACGCGATCGGCGGGCGAGTCACGACTCATGGATGGCGAAAGATGACGGAAGTTCGCCCGCTGGATATGATTCGGGCGCTCGATTCTTCGTGCGATGCGTTCCTTTATACGCATGTGGAAACAGAAGGATTGTTGCAGGGGTTCCCTCAAGATGTAATCCGTCCTCTGCGAGCGTCTACGAAGCGGCAGATGATCGCGGCTGGAGGGATCCGGTCCCGAGAAGAGATTGACGCGTTGCATGCCATCGGCGTCGATTCAGTCGTCGGGATGGCGATTTATCAGGGAATCGTCGAAGCCTAAAGCCGACCAAATCCGCAGGTCGCTTCAATTCTGCCCACTTTACCCCGTTCTTTGGCCGGAGCGCGCGGCTCCGCGTTGCCGTCTGTGGGCGACAGAGCTTATCTTGGGAGTGAACCCGTTGCGCGAAAGGCTCTGCGATGAATGTTCTGGTTCTTAACTCGGGAAGCTCCAGCTTGAAGTTTCAGGTGATCGCGACCGATCTAGAGAAGATCAAGCAACACCAGGACGATCGCGTGTGTCGCGGCGAGGTTGAGGGTATCGGGGGGGAAGCGATCATCCGGATTCAGCATCGCAGAGATCCAGCTCAGACTCTGACCTCACCGCTGCGGGATATGGGTTCGGCGCTGGATTATCTGGTTCGCTACATTGCGTCTGATCGGTCTGGCGTTACGGAAATCAAAAGCACGGCGGACGTGCACGCGATCGGGCATCGGGTTGTGCATGGTGGCGAGCTGTTTAAGGAATCGACGTTGATTGACGACCGCGTGCTCAAAGGAATTGAAGATTGCATCGATCTGGCGCCCCTGCACAACCCTAATAATGTAAAGGGTATTTTGGGAGCACGGGAGCTGTTCGGGAAGGATACCCCGCAGGTTGCGGTATTCGACACCTCGTTCCATCATTCGCTTCCCGAGCAGGCATATCTTTATGCTATCCCGTATCATCTCTACCGCCGGCACCGCATCCGGCGCTACGGGTTTCACGGCACATCGCACCGGTACGTGGCGTTCCGCTACCGAGCGCTCCGGGAACTGACGCGCGAGCAAACGAACATCATTACGCTGCATCTCGGGAATGGCTGCTCGGCGGCGGCCATCAAGGCGGGATCCTCAGTCGATACCTCCATGGGCATGACGCCGCTTGAAGGGTTGGTGATGGGGACGCGATCGGGCGACCTCGATCCCGCAATCGTCAGCGTGATCGCGCGGAAAGAGGGAATGTCATCGTCGGAGGTTGACACGCTGTTAAATACGCAATCTGGATTGCTCGGGATTTCCGGACTGACAAACGACATGCGCGAGTTGCAGGCGGAGTTGAAAGAGCATGATGACCGCAGAGTGCGGCTGGCCGTGGAAATTTTCTGTTATCGCGCGCGAAAGTATATCGGTGCATACCTCGCCGCAATGGGCGGCGCCGACGCGGTGGTATTTACCGGCGGCATTGGAGAGAACTCGCCAGAGGTCCGGGCGCGCATCTGCGCGGGAATGGATTGGGCCGGCCTTCGCCTGGATGCGGCAGCGAACGAGCAGACGGTCGGTCGCGAGGGCAAGATCTCCACGGAAGACTCGAAGCTGCTCGCGTATGCGATTCCTACGGATGAGGAGCTACTGATTGCCCGGGATACGGTACGCGTCATTCAAGGCGTGCCGCATCCGTCGTAGCGCTTACCAGAGGGTCGACGGTATCAATAAGGCCAAATCCAGTTGGTTGCTTCGGGTTCGTCGATGCCATACTGATGCGCGTAAGCCCGACACGCAATCTGACGATTTAAGAATCTCTCCTTGGCATGGCCCCCGATCTTTTGCAGCCTTGGCACACGATCAACGACGTCCATTGCCAGGCTGAAACGATCAATGTTGTTGTCGATTGCTAATTCCAGCGGCGTGTTGATGCTGCCTTTTTCCTTATATCCACGGACATGAATGTTGTCGTGATTCGTGCGGCGATACGCGAGCCGGTGAATCAGCTGAGGATAGCCGTGGAAGTTGAAAATGACCGGTTTGTTCACCGTGAACAAGGAATCGAAATCACGGTCGGAAAGACCATGGGGATGCTCAGTGCTGGGCTGCAGTTTGAAAAGGTCGACGACGTTGATGAAACGGATTTTGAGGTCCGGAAATTCCTTGCGTAGGAGGTCGGTCGCTGCCAAAGCTTCCTGGGTAGGAATGTCTCCGGCGGAGGCCATCACGACATCCGGCTCGCCGGCTTCATCATTGCTCGCCCAATCCCAAATGCCGATGCCTTTGGTGCAGTGCGTGATGGCCGCGTCCATGGTCAGAAACTGCAGATGCTTTTGCTTGTCGCAAACGATCACATTCACGTAGTTTTGACTGCGCAAGCAGTGGTCCGAGACCGAGAGCAGGCAATTCACATCCGGAGGTAGGTAAATGCGGGTGACGTTGGCACTCTTGTTGACGACTACATCGAGGAAGCCAGGATCCTGGTGGGTGAAACCGTTGTGATCCTGACGCCACACTGTGGAAGTGATTAGAAGATTCAAAGACGCGATAGACTGCCGCCAGGAAAGATGGTTGCAGATCTCAAGCCACTTGGCGTGCTGGTTGAACATCGAATCGATGACGTGCACGAACGATTCGTAGGTCGATAAGAACCCGTGGCGACCGGTGAGCAGGTAGCCCTCGAGCATTCCCTCCATCGTGTGTTCGCTGAGCATTTCCATGACGCGGCCGTCGACGGAGAGATTGCCGCCATCGTTATCTTCGGGGAAGCGCTCTTCGATCCAGAACTTCTTGCTGACGGCATAGATGGCATCAAGCTTGTTCGAGGAAGTCTCATCGGGCCCGAATACACGGAAGTTGTGCATATTCCACTTCATGACGTCTGCCAGGAAGGCGCCGAGAGGGCGAGTATTTTCCGACAGCGTTTGAGCGGGTTTCTCTAGCTTGTACGCGTAATTGCGGAAATCGGGCAGGCGCAGAGCCTTCTTGATACGGCCTCCGTTGGCGCGAGGGTTCGCACTCATGCGGCGGTCGCCCACTGGCGCCAACTCTCGGAATAAGGGGGCAAGCTTACCTTCGCCGTCGAAGAATGACTCGGGCTTTTGCGAGTGCATCCACTTCTCAAGAGCCTGAAGCTGCTCTGGATCTTTTTTAGCGGCTGGTAACGGCACTTGGTGGGCACGCCAGAAACCTTCCAGGTAATGGCCTTCGAGTTCGCGGGGGGCGGTCCAGCCCTTCGGGGAACGCAGCACGATCATGGGCCAGCGCGGCCGGCTGGATACGCCGTTTTTTCGGGCGGCCCGCTGAATTTCGCGGATTTCGTTGACGCAGTGCTCTACGGTTCCGGCCATCGCCTGATGCATGCTGTCGATGTCGGAGCCTTCCACGAAGTAGGGAGTCCAGCCATAACCGCGGAACAGGTTCTCGATTTCATTGTGAGAGATTCGGGCCAGCAATGTGGGGTTATCGATCTTGTAGCCGTTCAAATGCAGAATCGGCAACACGGCACCGTCGCGCGCGGGATTCAAGAACTTGTTGATGTGCCACGAGGTGGCAAGCGGCCCAGTTTCGGATTCGCCATCCCCCACAACGGCAGCCACAATCAATTCTGGGCTATCGAAAGCGGCACCACACGCATGCGAGAGAACGTAACCCAGTTCTCCACCCTCGTGAATCGAGCCTGGAGTTTCAGGCGTGCAATGGCTCCCGATTCCGCCAGGGAACGAGAATTCCTTGAAGAATTCCCGCAGGCCTTCCGGGTCCAGACTCTTCTCGGGATAAATCTCCGAATATGTACCTTCGAGATACGTGGGGCCCAGCACGCCAGGTGCGCCGTGGCCCGGTCCGGCTAGAAAAATCATGTCGAGGTCGTATTTCTTGATCAGCCGGTTCAAGTGCACGTAGACGAATGACAAGCCAGGGCTCGATCCCCAGTGACCCAGCAGTCGGTTCTTAATGTGCTCCGGCTTCAGAGGTTCGGTGAGCAACGCGTTCTCCCACAAGTAAATCATCCCAAGGCTGAGGTAATTGCAGGCGCGCCAGTACGCTTCGGTCTTTCGAAGCTCGTCGCCACTGAGTGGTTTTTCCGAAACGGTGGATCGGGTGGGAGCGTAAGGGCTAAGTTCTGCGACTTCGGCTGGGATGCTGGTTTCGACGGTGCTCATGCATTACTCCTTGTCGATAGCCTATTCCCCCGAGTCATTCCTGCACAAATGGGTAACTGTGGATTTTATGAAACTTTGGTAGTGGCATCTCGAAGAAAGGTATAACGTTCTAGCGCGAGCCGGCCACCTTCGATATAACGCGATCGGCAGCGGTGACGCCCCGGAATTGGGCCTCTTCGAAGATCGAGAAGCCGCTGAGGTCGGAATTCGCGAACAGAATGCGACCCGACGATTTCACGAGATTGCGGCGCTCTTGGGAAAAGATGGCTCCAACTTTAGGCCGGGCCATGGCGTGGCCCATCCTCATGATGTCGATGCGCGACACACACTGGCGAATGTCACGATGCACACGCTCAAGATCGCGGAGGATTGCTTCTTTCCAGTAATTCCAATCTTTGTTGATCAGTAACTGGCGATTGTCAGACGCAGAACCTTCGGCCAGAGCCCAATAGAAGGTCCAGACGGTGCGGTCAATATGAGAGCGCAAAGTCTGGTGCGTGGCGTCAACGTAGCCGAGCGTGGGGGATTCCATGAAGACGCTGTCCCACGTAGGATCGCTGCCGTAGGAGTCGGGCAAGCGTTCGAGCGTGAGATTCGCAGTCAGCCACGGGGAGTATTCGAAATCCTGTAGTGGCCGCATGCCTTCGATCAGGTAGGGTGCCAGAAAAGTGGGTGCGGCAAAGATTACAAAGTCCGTCTGATACTCCGTATCGCCGGCAAACACGCCGATGCGGTTACCGTGCTGCGCGATCTTGTGCACCATTCGCCCGGTCTGAATGAAAGATCCAATGCGCTCGAGCAGGCGGCGCACGATCCAGCCATTGCCCTCGGGCCAGGTGAGCGGTCCTTTGTCTTCTGGCTCGCGGGAGGCAAAGTACTGGATTCCAGCCCACGCCGAGGTATTCGCGGTAGTGGCGCCGTAGTCGTCGCGACAGCAGTAATTCAAATACCAATTCAGAATGCGAGAATCGATTTTTTGCGCGCGAAGCCAATCCGCGAAAGAGATTTGATCGAGTTCGGTCGTGCTGGCCGAGAGTCCAATTTCCATCGGAACGGTAAACTTGCTGGTAGCGCGGAAGGCATGGATGTGATCTTCCAGTTTGCGGAATCCGTCACGGTCCGCTTCCGTGAGCCCGATTGCCGGCTCGATGCCATCTTGCCACCTTCCGAAGAGAAACAGTCGCTCCTGCGGGGTGAAGCATAGATAACGCTCTTCCCACTGGCCATTCTTGAGTATGCCCAAGTCTTCGAATAGCTCCCGAACATACACTGCCTTAGGGCCGGGCACAGGCACGTAGTGTGCCGCCCAGGGATAAGCGGTGATCTCGTTTTCGCCCCAGCGCGAGTTTCCGCCGGATTGATCGTTCATCTCGAGAAGAACGAAGTCTGCGAAGCCCCTCTTATGAAGCCGCCAAGCGGCGCTGAGGCCGGCAATGCCTCCGCCGACGATTACCACTGCGCGCTTCACCAGCCGCTTTGCTTCGGGAAAGTTGGCTCGATCGCGCAGTTGATGTCCCAACTGGAATGAGTCGTTCACGAACGAGCCGGCAATCGGTCGGTCTCCTTTAATGGAAAGGCCAATCAGCGCCGCACTGGCAGATTGGAGGAACTGGCGACGAGAAGATCTCAATGACTGATGTCCTTCCAGTCCTGATCGTAGGCTCGCACCAATACCTGGTCGTTCAAACGGTTGGGTGGCATCGGCATAGGTGACATGTCAGGCGGAAACTGGAACAACGCGGGCAGGCCGGCGACACTGATGAATCGAAGTCCTGGAGGCAAGGAGGTCGGGAGTTGATATTCGCGAGTCCCCGCGATGACGAACCCCCATTCACCGAACGAAGGCACGTAAACGTGATAGGGATAAGTATGCAGGCCAGCCTGCTTGAGTGTTTCCGCGATGCACCAGTACGAGTCGCGAGCAAACATCGGCGAGGTGCTTTGCACTACCATCAGGCCTTGCGCGCTCAGGTGACGAGCCGCGGCCTTATAGAAGGCCGTGGTGTAAAGTTTTCCCAGGGAATAGTTGGTGGGATCGGGGAAATCGACGACGATGAAATCGAAGCTGTCGGTGTTGGAATCGACCCACGGAAATGCGTCCGCGTTGGTGACGTGCACTTTTGGCGACAAGAACGATTTCTGATTGAGCGCCGTCAGCATCGGATTGGTCGTGAATAGACGCGTCATTTCCGGGTCGAGGTCGACGAGGGTGATGCTCTCGATCTGGGGATACTTAAGAATTTCGCGCACCGCCAGACCGTCGCCGCCGCCCAGAACCAGCACGCGCCGAGGCGCGGGAATGGCCGATAAGCCAGGATGGATGAGCGCTTCGTGGTAGCGGTACTCGTCGCGCGAACTGAACTGAAGATGACTGCTCAAAAACAGCCGGATGTCGTCCTTGAATCGCGTTAAGACAATGTGCTGATAGTGCGTGTCGCGAGAAAAGATGATCTCGTCGGCATAGATATTGTCTTCCGCCGCGGCGGTGATGCGTTTCGCCTGGCCTAGCCCGATTCCCAATCCGCACAGTACGACCACACACAGGATACGCAAGGCGCGCACTGAGGCAATTTGGCCGGCAAAAAGGAAAGTTCCCCACAAGGCCACCGCAACATTGATCATGCCGAACAACAACGCCGAACGTACCAGACCAAGGTAGGGAACCAGAAGGACGGGAAATAGCAGCGAAGCTCCCAGCGCTCCCAGATAATCGAAGGTCAGGACATGCGCGACGACATCACGGAAGTGATAGCGCCCCCGCACAATCCGCATCAGAAGCGGGATTTCAAGGCCGACCAAAATTCCAATCACGACTACCAGCGAATACATCAAAAGCTGGAAGCCCTGCGTATACGCAAATGCTAAGAACAGGAGGGCGGAGGAGCATCCGCCGATTACACCAAGAAGCAGCTCGATCCAGACGAAGCGGTAGGCGAGACCACGATCGATATACCGGGAAAGGGCGCTGCCAATTCCCATCGCGAACAAATAACAGCCAATGATGGTGGAGAACTGAAGAACGCTGTCGCCCAACAGGTAACTGGCCAGCGTTCCGGCGATGAGCTCATAGATGAGCCCACACGCGGCGATCAACAGCACCGTGATGAAAAGCAGAATCCCCACGGCTTAATGAACCGCGGACGCGATGATGACGCAAATGCCCAGCGACATTGCGCCGAGCAGGATCGCGAGCGCCAGGTTGTGTTCCTGAACGATTTCCTTCCACAGGTTGTAGGGCGTCACCTTATCGAGGATGAGGAACGCGCCAAAGAAGATCACAATGCCAATTCCTGCGTACACGATGGCATTTACGACATTACTCATCTGGATGCCCATTACTTGCCTCCTGTGTAGTGGTGGTAGCTGCTGTAAACGGAACGGTACGAGCCAGGATTGTCGCGAACGGATCGAGGTACATTCTTGACTTCATTGACCGAGGCGAGGCTCCAGCCGCGGTACTCGGCCGTGCCAAGGAGTCCCAGAACCATCAGGCAGTACGCTAGGTACATTTTGCTCATTCGTCGTCACTCTTCCCGAGCAAGTTGGTTAGTAAAGTCGAAGGGCCGTCAGAGTCGTCGGAGCTGTCCGCAGGCGCGTGGTCGCTTTCCGCCCAACGGAGATGTTCGAAATTCATCGATCTCCATGTGATCAATGCCGCTGGCACCAGTAGCGCCAGCAGCGCGAAGCCAAAAAAACTCATCTGTGGGACGTCGCGCTTAACGGAGACTTGGTAATCGATCTTTCCCTTACCGAAGTCCGACTCCGGCTCGATCCTAAGGTAGTACGTTCCGGCAGGCACGCTGGGCACGGCGACCGTGTCATCGTGATTCCCTTCAGACCACGAACCATCTTCGTCGTAGCCGTGGTAGTAACTCACCTCGCGCCCGAAATCGTACGCTTGCCCGGTGTCCTGATTAATCAGGGCATAGTTCAAATAGATCCACTGATTATCGAGGCGGGTATGCGTCGAGACTTCAAGGTTCGAGGTCCGGCCCTTCAACTCAAAAGGTTCGGTCACGAATGAGGCTTCGCCGCGGGCATTCGTGTCGAATGTGTAGTTCCCCTCAAACACCTGTTCGTTGCGCGAGAACGCGGAAAATCCGACCATCATTGCCAGCAGAACTCCGGCAAACGCCGCAAAGACCCACCAGACCGTTGTCGTTTCCGCGCTCAAGGGAGAAGGCTGGTTCTCGTAAACCCCCATGCTCTGAGGAGCATCCCCTTTGAGATTGAAAGCTTTCCAGACATCTCGCCCGGAAATATATTCGCCCATCGACCACGTGATTTCTTTTCCGGTCCGTTCACTGGAGAGCACACGCGGAGGCCTGATGTAGTCCGATACGTCCGCCGCTTCTCCGACGCGCACCTGCCAGGGAAACTCTCCCAGCACGAAACTCGTGGCGGCCTGCGCGCTCTGAAAGTGCTTGTAGGTCTCTCCGAGGTAACTGACCATTGGGGGAGTAGCATACTCAATCAAGGTAGGCAGCGAGCGCAGAATGCTGGTGTCATTCCAGTGACCGTTGTATTCGGTTAAATAGCGAAAGCCTTTGTATGGATTGAACAAAACGTACTCATGCCAGCTGTAGTGGACTCCCTCCACCTCAATGGTGCGACGCTGAAAGCCAATGGCTTCGTAAACTGTGCCGCGGATCGTCCCTCTCGTTCCTAAGGGAATCAAAGGAGGGTCTTCGCTCGTCGCCGCTTTGAACGTCTGCAGAATGGCCAGCCGCGGGTCTTGCGCATCGAGGATCGAATGGCAGTGATCGCAAACTACCGTGACCGCCTGCGTGAAGGAACGAAGGGTGATCGCCGCGCCGCATCCCGGACAATTGAGCGCCTTTACCTGTGGAGCCGCTGCGGGATTTGGTCCGCTTGTGCTCATGACCATCCTTCGAAGCGGCGTAGATTCTTGAGCTTTAAGGCGTCGAATTCGACGGTTTCACCGAGGTAAAGGGCTGGCGCGTCGTCACTGTAATCGAGCGTGCCAAATTTGCCATTTGTCGTCATCAAGTCAATGAAGACGACATCTTGTTTGTCCCAGTATTGAAAGGGAAGCTCGCCTTCGACTCCGCGGTAATGCGCTTTCGTGATTGTGCTGACGACATAGGTGTCGTTGTCCCACACATAGCTCTGTCCGATTTTGGCGTCAGGGGGTAGTTTCCGGCCGGGCGCCGCAAAGGTCACGACGTACTCATCCTGCGCGTCCGAAAGCCATGCGCTGCCATTGTTCAGGATGATGTGCCATTCATTCCATGTCCCCTGATCGTATTCATAAATAATCCGGCCGACGGCTACGAACGTTTGGTGGTTGTACACGCCCTCGGTTCCGATCTGAATGGGAGAGCTGTTCGGAGGCAGATCCGCGACTTGTCCGACTTTCTTTAAGTCAACGTCAGTGCGGACGAGAATCGACTTGCAGTATTCACAGACGGTCTGAACGCTGCTGGACCAGCGGAATACAATTTTG
The DNA here is from genome assembly GCA_963765015.1 of uncultured Acidobacteriota bacterium. Taxonomy (GTDB): domain Bacteria; phylum Acidobacteriota; class Terriglobia; order Terriglobales; family Acidobacteriaceae; genus Sulfotelmatobacter. Next base: position 43,398 of record CAVXVD010000048.1, read on the forward strand.
GCGCCACAGTTCGGACAGTTCGTCGTAGGCTGGGTCATCGGCGGGGACTCTCCGCCGAAAGAGTCTCCGCAACGGTACTGAGCCCGAGATTGAGTTCGTGGTCGGCGCTGTAAGACCTGGTCATCGTCCGGACGGTGACCGACGTTGCGCCGAACATGGCCGCCAGCGTCGCCTCAAAATTCCACGGCTGGCGCGGTACGCAACAGAAAAGATTCAGACAAAGCGAGCCGAACTCAGGGAAGGTGTGGCACGCGAGATGAGACTCCGCCAGAAGGCAGAGTCCGGTGAGACCTCCCGTATTTGGAAACTGGTGCCACTGCGTCGGGGCAACAGGTCGGAGCTGCAGTCCGGAGACAATTCGGTCGAAGAGTTCGCAGAGAAGCGCAGGATTGCTCAGCGCCTCGGCGGAACATCCATGCGCGTCAACCACCCATTCGATTCCGTTCATTTTCGTCGATGACGCTACTGCTGTGCGTTTCCGCACTCAGGACAGAACTTGGCTACCTTGGGAATTGGTTTGCCGCAATTGAGGCAAAACTTCGTTTCGGCCCCGACAACGGCCGGGGCTGCAGCAGCGGGAGCAGCGCTAGGAGTGCTGCTCTCGCCAGAAGCAGGGCCGCCTTTCTTGAGCGCATCCATCATTGCTTGTCCCATGGCGACACCGGCGCCGAGCCCAGCGCCGATTCCTGCAACCCCGGCGCCCTCGTTGCCCGCGGCAATCGGAATCGACTGAGCCACTTGGTACTGGGTGTATCGGCCCATGTCTCCAACCATATTCATGCTGATCCGCTGATCAAGGACTTTCTGCAGTTCGTCCGGCAAGGATAGGTTTTCGACGACGAAGCTGTCGAGTGCAATTCCGAATTCAGCGAAACCGGGCTTAAGTTGGGCCGCAATCTTGTCGGAGAGCGCAACCTGATTTGCGGCCATGTCGAGAAACGGCACACTGCTGCTGGCGAACGTGTTGGTAATCCGGCCGACAATGGTGTTGCGCAGCTGTCCTTCGAGATCTTCGACGCGGTAAGTCTCGCGCGTTCCGCTCACTTTCGAATAGAACACCTTAGGATCGATGAGGTGATAAGTATAAATACCAAAAGCGCGCAGACGAACGGCGCCGAACTCTTTGTCGCGAATGGTAATAGGGTTCTCAGTCCCCCAGCGCTGGTTGGTCTGAAGCCGAGTGGAAAAGAAATACACATCAGATTTGAATGGAGATTTGAACGCCTTGTCCCAATTTTGGAGGTAAGTCAGAATGGGCAAGGTATTTGTGTTGAGCGTGTATAACCCGGCCGGGAAAACATCCGCTACCCTGCCTTCATTCACAAATACAGCCAACTGAGAATCGCGCACCGTCAGCTTGCCGCCGTTCTGGATCTCGCGGTCTTGCATGGGATAGCGGTAGGCAAGGATTCCATCCTCTGGTTCCACCCACTCGATGACGTCAATAAATTGCTTGGATAAGAAATCTCGGAGACTCATTATTCTGCTCGTTTCGTAGGCCGCCGTAGTTCCGGCAAAGCGCCTGAGAAAGGGATGCTAAGGTCTCGAGTCGCCCCTGTCAACAACGCCACTTTACACGTCGCGTGGATCGTATCGCAGATAGCAAAGCGGTCTCCGCGCACGATTCGAAATAGATGCGCCCTACTGCGCCGAGGCCTTTGCTTCCGGAGGATTCTTGACGTAAGTATTCATCCAGTTGTTCATCTCCCAGAACATGTGAAGCACCGATTCGCGGCCGGCATACCCATGCGATTCGAGCGGCAGGAGTACAAAACGGACCGTGCCGCCTTGTCCTTTGATGGCGCTGAAAAGTCGCTCGCTCTGCAGGGGGAAGGTGCCGGTGTTGTTGTCGGCCTCGCCGTGGATCAGCAGAATGGGCGTCTTGATTTTGTCGGCGTAGGAAAACGGCGACATCTTGTAATAGATCTCAGGAGCCTGCCAGTATGTCCGCTCCTCATTCTGAAAACCGAAGGGCGTGAGCGTTCGATTATAGGCGCCACTGCGCGCGATGCCCGCCTTGAACAGATCGCTGTGGGCGAGAAGGTTCGCCGTCATGAACGCGCCATAAGAGTGGCCCATCACGGCGACCCGGCGGCGATCGACGACTCCGAGGCGTGCGCCTTCGTCGATGGCGGCCTGCGCGCTCGCCACCAGTTGCTCCACGTAGGTATCGTTCGGTTCCGCTTGGCCTTCGCCGATGATTGGAATCGTGGCATTCTCCAGCACGGCATAACCCTGAGTCACAAATGGAATGGGTGAACCCCAGTACAAGAACGGAAACTGGTAAGGCGAGCCACTGATCTGTCCCGCCGCAGATCTTGTCTTGTACTCCGTGGGATAGGCTTCCATTAACGTCGGTAGCGGGCCGTCTTCGGGCTTATATCCGGGCGGGAGGTAGAGATTCGCGCTCAGGTCAACTCCATCGGAGCGCTTGTATTTCAGGACCTGTTTCTTCGGCAGCTTAGCCTCTCCATACGGACTGGGGAAGAAAGTCACCTGTTTAAGTTCGTCGTTTGTGAAAGTCTTGATGTAGTAATTTGGATGCAACTCCGGCGACTCCCTGCGCAGCAGTATGGTCGGGCCATCTGCGTCCAGCAGGGCGGTGGCATACTCGTAAAACTTTTCGGTTGATTGCCAGAGTTTCTTGGTTTCGCCATTGGAAGCGCTCATGACCGAGACGAAGGGCCGATCGCCATCGGGCGACGCGCCTTCGCCGCGTAGATAGATGGCGCTCGAGTCGGTGGTCGTCTGCAACACGCGCTTGCCGGCAGCATTCGTCGTTTCGAACGGACGTCCGGGATCGTGATAGCGGTCCTCAAATGAGCCTTCGAACAGTGTGACCAAGGGGCCTGGCGTATCGGGTGAGATTGCCTGGATGAGTCGCTTGCGATCTTTCCAGCGCTCTTCCTCCACCCATGCGAGCCGGCCATTTCCCCACTTCAGGCTACTGAAACGGACCGGAAGCTCTGCTAACTTGCGACGCGCTCCATCGAAGGGAGCGTCCAGCAGGAAAAGCTTGTCGCGGACCGGAACATCTTTCCGCGGATCGCCCCCATCGCCCGCTTCAGCCCAAAAAAGCGTTGCCGGAGCGTCACTGCGCCAGTCAAATTCTCGCGGGCCCGCGGCCACTGCGTCGTGAATGTTGGGAATTGTGTCTTGCAGCGGTTTGTCTGAGATCTGCTTGCTCGCGCCCGTTGCCACGTTGATGGTGGTCATGCGCTCAGGAAAGAAATAAAAAGGCAGGAGGTAGGAGTATGGGTGATGTCGCTCGTCGATCAACACGTATCGCCCGTCAGGCGAAGGCGAAGCGCTCTCGATAACTCCCGGTTTGCCAAGGGCTTTGCTTGTGCCGTCGAGGCGAATCATTTCCACCTGCGCCGTTGCGTAATAGTCGAAAATCCTCTCGTCTTCGGGACTCTTCAGCAAATCCTGATAAGTGGGGCCCGGCGTGACGCGGCCGATGTTTTCTTGAATGACGGGACCGGTCGGCACTTCGCTGCGCTTGGGCGCTGCGCCTCTTCCTTTGGCTACGGTTTTGCAGATCAGGCTTTGGCTGTCGCTCAGCCACTCACAAGGCTGGCCGAAAATACCGTTGAGAGCGATTCCCGGAAGGGGTTTCGCCGTTGCTGCGTCTGCGTCCACAATCCACAGGCTTAGGCTGGCGTCCGTCGTCCCCTCGCTGGCATTTACAAAAAAAATGTGGCGCGCATCAGGCGACCAGCCAGCGAAACGGATTTTTGCGTGGATCGGTACGCCCGAGACGATCTGTTCCTTCCCTTCTGGCAGGGCCTGTACCTTCAGAGCAGTGCCGTAGCGCCCACGACTGGGGCCATTTGTTCGGGGATTGATCCTTAGCCCTGCGAGGCGTAACTCAGGTTGAGCCAGATCGGCAACCGTGGGCAAGCCTGAAATATCTTCGATCAGCAGCCATCGATGGCCGGCCTTGTCTTTTGGAGAGACTTCCACGCTCGGCGTTGGCCGCGTATCCACCAGGTCAACAATTGCCTTGGGCGGTGTTTGATATTGGAGACTGGTCTGAGCCTGTGTTCCAAAAGGTGTTAGAAGGAGAACAGCGAGCAATGTGGAAAGCGCGGGAGTGGGGATCGAACGCGTGAGCATCAGCGACCTCGTTCCTAATCGGGTGAAAATCGGAAAAATGGCGAAGCGAACATTCTCCTGCCAAAAGTGGGATAGGGCAACCCTATTATCGCCGGAGACCGTTTCGCGTAAGCTCCGTCCTGAGGCGTAATGCCGATGGCTTTTGAGCCGGACTGCGTTTACTGCGGCGGTGCGTTCTTCACATATTTATCAAACCATCGAAGCATCTCGTAAATGAGCTGCTCATTCGATTCCATGGCCGTATACCAGTGGGGCTCGTGCGGCAGAATCACCAGGCGAGTAGTACCGCCGTTCCCTCGAATCGCTTCGTAGAGTTTGCTGGACTGCAGTGGGATGGTTCCTGGATTCGCATCTTCCGCCCCGTGGATGAGCAGAAGCGGGGTCTTGATTTTGTCCGCGGCAAAGAAAGGCGAGACTTTCATGTAAACATCTGGCGCCTCCCAAACCGATCGCCGCTCACTCTGGAACCCAAACGGTGTCAGCGTTTTGTTATAGGAGCCGCTGGTCGCGACACCGGCCCGGAACAAGTCGGAATGAGCCAACAGGTTTACGGTCATTAAAGCGCCGTGACTGTGCCCGGTAACTCCGATTCGCTGGGGGTCGACAACCCCAAGGCGCACGGCCTCATCGACGGCCGCCTTCGCGTCTGCAACCAGTTGCTCCAGATAGGTGTCGTACGCTTTCTTCGGATCACCGATGATGGGGAACGACGCATCGTCGATGAGGGCGTACCCTCCGAGAAGCAAGAGCTTGTATTCATAAAGCTGCGTGAACGTAGCTTCCGATCCGGTGACTTCGCCGGCGGTAGAAGGGTCCGCGTAGTCGAGAGGATAGGCATAAAGGATGGTTGGCACGCGCGTGCCTTCTTGATACCCCGGCGGCGTGTAGAGCGTGAAGGACAAGTCTAGGCCATCGGCGCGTTTGTATTTGACCAAGCGCTTCTTGATTGCGCGAACCGCTGGCGTCGGGTCGGGAATGTGGCTGAGTGCGACGCTGCTGGAAGTAAGAATCGCTTCGCCGTCGGACGCTTCGACCGACTTCCCGAGTGTCCGCGTAAACGCGTTCGGCGGCTCAGTCGGCGACTGATGCCACGTGAGAAATGTACGAGTATCCGTTCCGGTAAATGAAAGAAATCGCTCCAGGCAGGTCTTTTCGCTGCGGAACAGACGTTCCGATTTCAGCGTCGTAAGATTGAGCCGGTCGAGGAATGGCCGATCTCCTTCCGGCGAAGAGCCCACACCTGAAAGGTAGATTGAATCCCCATCCTGGCGTAATACCCATTCGCCGTTCGCTAGTTGGCGCTTCACTGTAGTGCCGGGGTGTTTGTAGTGCTCGTCGGTCGATATGTCCCACAGCAAACGAGGCTTTGTTCGTGAGTCATCCACGTTGATGATGAATGTCTTCCTCCAGTGCCGGTTGTTATCGTATTCGGTCAGCAGGGCGAAATTCGGTTGTTCGCCCCATTCGAAACCGGCATAGCGCTGTTCAGTGCGTGCGATTTCAATAGCGGACGAGTCGAACGGCGCTTTGAGAAGCATGACCTTGTCACGAGCGGGAACATTCACATTCCAGTCGCCGCCATCCAATGCTTCTGCCCAAACTAGCGTTGACGCATCGGTGGCTCGCCAGGAAAAATCGCGAGGGCCCAGCGGCACGCCATGGATGGGAACGCGATCCGCTAAGGGAAGTGACGCGATGCTCTTTACCGCAACGTGAACGGGGTGTGATACCTCCCATACCTCAATCTCGTGGGGGAAGCGATCGTAGGTTGTGACGTATGAGTAAGGCTTGTGGATCACGCTGAGCAGAATGTGTTTTCCATCCGGCGCCGGTTCGAGCGACTTGTAGTTTGCCGGCTTTCCGATCGAGGTGATCGCCCCGGTGGCCGAATTTACCAGCGCCAATTGCGAGGCAGCATAGTAATCGAAGAGATCTTCATCGTGCTGATTGTTGAGCGTATCGCGATTTTCATACGTGCTGCTCTGTCCTCTTTCACCTTCCGTCTCTTGGATGCTGGGGCCAGTCGGCAGGATTGGTTCGGCAGGCGGTGCCCCGATTCCCTTCGGCACCAATTTGACCAGTAGGGTTTTCTGGTCGGGCATCCACTGCAGCTCATCGTCGAACATCGGATTGAGGCGCACTCCTGGCACTCGATGAACTGCGCCAGACGGTGCATCGCCAATCCACAGTTCCACGGATTCCGGAGCGATATTCACGAAGGCAAACCGTTTTCCATCGGCGGCCCACTGAGGTTTGCCCGGACAAGCGCCCGCCGGAAGCGCCACGTGAATCTGTGCGCCGTCAGCGACATGCACCAGATCGAAGCCGAGCGCACAAGGCGTGATGCCGTAGCCGCCTGGAGTGTCGTGCTTGCTGTGATTCTTCGGCTCGACCCGCACTCCGGCAAGGCGCAAAAACGGGGTCGCCACACGGGAAATCGAGGGGTACTCCTGCCACGACACAAGCAGAATGTTGTCCAGAGTCGGGCTTACTCGGGGTTGTGGAGGAGCCGGAGCGAGCATGACATCGAGGATGTCTTTCGGGGGCCGATCGTATCCCGACGCAGTACTAACCGGCGTTTTCGTCGACGCGGTCGCCTTCGAGGCGGCTGTACCCGACTGCGCCTTCATTGGCAGAGAAGTCGTCGCGCAGGCAATTAACAATCCGACGCACAGGCGATTTAAGACCGTCCGGATGGGCATAATTCCCTCCGCATTAAGCGAAGTAGTCGTGGTAGGGCCGATAAAACGAAGCTTCCTGGGTACGGGGACGTTGCTGATCGGCAACAACGTTGAGGAGTCTGCCGACCGGCGAAATGTTAGGGCGCGCCCCGGGAAAAGTCAACGAACAGGAACGAAACTGCCAGCGGATTCCTCCTTCATTTCACATGAGGGTAGGAATCGCAGGCATTCAGTGGTCTGCCGGCATCATCTCCATCGCCCAGATCGCCGCTGGACGCATGTACATGGAGGCGCGGAAATTCCCATCTACGTCCCAAGCTTCGGGAGTTCGGAACCAATATCCTTTGCTTTCGTAGATTACGTGAAACAAACCCCAGGCAGTCCGATAGCTCTCGTCGCGCATGCCCTCGCTCAGCAAGAGGGCGGCAAATCCGTAGCTTGTTCCAACCCAGACTTCCTGACCCTGTTCGTTATCGCGCATGATGGAGCCATCCGCATTCATGCCGTTGGCTGCGCCCATTTCGCCGCCGCCAAACTTCATGACGTTGAACGCGAATATCTTTTTCGCCGCGGACAACTGCATTTCGCGCGGGACCAAATCGCCGAGGCCAGTCATATTTGCATACCACTGTCCAGCCAGTTGGTCTGCCTGGATGGCGCCATGAGAGTCACTCTCCGTGTCATAGCGGAAATATTCGCCGTTCCACAACTTGCTCACGTACGTCTTTTGCGCCTTCACGAACAGTTCATGGTATTGCGCCGCCGCATCGTTCTCTCCAAGGGTGCGTCCGATTTCCTCAGAGGCGCGTAGCGCCGCCAGCCACAGGCCGCCGCAGTAGGCGCTGACTCCGCGCACGACCCAGGAATCATACGTCTGATCGGGATAGCCTCCGTTCTCAGGAATTCCTCCGCCGTGATCGAATTGCCGCAGATAGGTGACGGCCTCTTGAACCGCGGGCCAGGTTTCTCGCAGAAAAGCCGTGTCCTTGCGGCCCGTAAGCACGTAGTCGCGGTATACCATCAGGATGAACTTCGAATTCAAGTCTTTCCAGTCATTCGTATCCTGCCAGCCGGGTTCGTTTACCGCGATGAACGGATCTCCCTCGGGCACGCCGAGATCATGCGGCACGGCGCCTTTCTTTTTTCGTTTGTGCAGGATCGGCTCTCCGGCCTGTTGCGATTTCCAGACCCATTGCCCTTTTTCCGGCCATTCGCGCGGAACCGTATCCGCAAACTCACGAAGCACTTGCTTGTCGATTTCCGGCCAGAATTTCAGTAGCGGCAGCGATGCGTAAAAACGAACATCGAGCGTTCCATAATAGGCGTAGTCGAAGCATTCCAGCAGAGCAAAGGATGCGGGAGCCTTGCTATCGGTGCCGACAGGGCGCCCCCAAAACGATCCTCCATCGGTCAGCGTGTAGAGTTCGTTGAACAGCATACCTCGATACCACAGCGGCTTGCTCTCATCATTCACATATGGAGCTTGCCAGGCATCGATCGCATCACTCCAGGCCGTAGCATTGCGCAAGCCGTCGCGTGCGATCGCCCACGCATTCGTTCCACCGGTGCCGTAGAAGTCGGTGTAACGACGATTCCATTTCCGTCCCTGACCGAATTCCACGACTGGGAAGTCCCACGCGAGGACCATGGGAATAATCTTTTTTTCTCCGGGCAAAAGAGTAAAGCGTACGGCAATCGCGCCTGCCAGCTTCTCGCCATCGCTTACCCATGAGGTATCGTTGTTTGCCAGGCTTCCATCTTTCGCGAAATGGTCCCAGATAACCTTCCCGTCGCCCTCCGCAGGAAACGTCGCTTGATAACTGACTTCAACGCCTGGAGACTCCAGCGCAGCGATGGTGAACTCACCGTCCATTTCGTTGGGAGCGGCATTTGCCCGATTGCGACCGAACACGACTCCTTTCATCGTTCCAGCTTGTACGGTCTCGCTCAGGAACTGGTTGTGGTTGCCCTGATTTGGCGCTCCCTGGAAATCTCGCGTGAAAGTGCGAAACCACCCGACCATATTCGTCCAAGACAACAGAACAGAGACCGTCACTTTGTGTTGCGTAGGGTTCTCCGCGTGCCATCGATAGACCGCGACGGGGTAGCTTGATTCACGATAATTATCGGGCAGGACTGGAGAAAACTGTTCCAGCACAACGTGAGCAGGGAACTTCTCCCACGTGTAGTCGTACCACGACTTCGGATAGAGTGCCGCGTACTCACCCGCGCCGACCGGGTAGTCCCACTGCCAGCTTGCCAGGCTTCCATTCTTTGGATGATCAGTCATCAAGACACGAGCGGTACCGTTCGCGTCGCCCTCTACTTGCTGAAACATGGCAAACTGGTTGGCATTGACCGGTACATATTTGTGAACGCCGCCCTTGATGTGCCACCGCGCAAAATCTCCCCGATAGGTTCGTGAAAAGGTTCCAGAGCCGAAGCCTCCAACCGGTGCGCCTTGCCAAAAACCATCGTCGATGTCGCCCTTGACGCGCGTAACTCCGGGATTCGATAGCGGGAGTCCTAGAGGCCGTCGCCATGCAGCCCTTGGGATGGTGTCACCGGCCCATGCCGTGGCAGTTATCAGAAGAACAGATGCAAGTAGGACGATGCGCGAGGAAATGCGTTTGTTCATAAGTCTCCAAAGAACAAGAGGGTCAGGGCAAGGACGTCAGCTTCGAGCCATGCAGACAACGCAAATTCGAATCGGCAGGGACGGTCACTGCTGCGACCAGTATTTGTTAAAGCCCTCATAATCCGAGGGCAGGCTGGCAAGAATCGCCCTCCTCAACTCCAGAATGTCGACCGAGCCTTGTTTCCGATACAGCATCTTCCCGTCGGGGGCGATCACCACGGTGTAGGGCACGGCCGACTCCCATGTCGGGTCGAAAGCCGCTTGCAGCGCGGCTGTATCGGTGGAATCAAACAGCAGGTTGCGGCTGGTAGCGTGCATCTTGTCGAGGATGCGCTGTACGCTGTTTTTCTCGTCCGGCATATTCGCGGCGACCGTTACCAATTCGAGGTCGCGAACGCCGTACATCCGAAATGTGTCTTCAATTGCAGGAAACTCGTGCACACAGGAGCCACACCACGTTGCCCAAAAGCTTACTAACAGTGTTTTCTTGGTCGGGTTGGTTCGCAATCTGGCCAGCTCCGCGGCCGAAGCCATTTCCAACGTCACCGGCTGCGCCTCGATTTTCCCCAAAGCTTCCAGGCGGGAAGCTTGTTTCTCTTTCCACTTCGTCGAGCAACCAAAAACACCGGTGTGCTTGACCGCCACCTCTCGATGCCCGAGCAGTGCATCAATGGCATCGCGGGCCTCGTGCGTCTTTAACATTTCCGCACGGTAGCTGTCGTCCATGCGGCCTTCATAGCGGAGGCGGCGATCTTGATCAAAGACGAAGACGTGGGGCGTCGCCTGCGGGCCATACGCGCGTGTCGCCGATTGAGTTTCTCCATCGTAAAGATACGGATACGTCAGGTGCTTGTACTCCGCGCGAATCTTCATCTCCTCCAGGCTATCGCTAACGTCGGAGGAATCCAGTTCATCGATCCTTATGGCCTTTGGATCATTTGGTTGAATCGCCACTACGGCAACGCCCCGGTCGTGGTAGTCCGCGGCTAGCTGAGCGATACGGGTCTCATACATCTGCGAAATGGGGCAGTGATTGCACGCGAAGACGATGACTAAGACTGGACTGGAAGCGTAATCGGCGAGACTGTGAACCTTCCCGTCGACGCCAGGAAGCTCGAAATTAGGAGCGGCCGATCCTAATGCGAGAACGGGGTGTGCTTCTTGCGCCCAAACCGCCGCCGAAAACGTAAGCAGAACGAAAATTCTCCACATCATTTGCTCGTCCTTTGAATCTATTTTCGCTCGACAGGAACGGTGGTGGGAGATCCTGCCAGCGAATTCCCGTCGATCGCAGTTAGACTTTCTCCGGCTAGGTTTGCCACGTAAGCCTTGTTGGTAGTGGCATCGACTGCGATTGCGTACGGGCCGCGCCCGGTTTTCACCGTCGCCACCACAGAGTTGCTTCCTCCATCGATCACCGTAACATCGTTACTGTGCGTATTCGCCACGTAGATCCGGTGAGTCTCTGAGTTGATGGCTAAGGCCTGAGGACGTTCCCCAACCTTAACGTTTGCGATCACCGAGTTGGTGCTCCCATCGACTACCGTAACGCTGTCGTTTCCATAGTTAACGGAGTAGATGCGGTTTGCACCCGAATCTACCGCGACGGCGCAAGGGATCGCTCCCATCTCCAGCGACGAAGCAACATGCGTCTTGCCGTCGATCACCGTCATCTTCGAACTGCCAGTGCTTACGAGATAGACTTTGTCGGCCTCCGGATTCACCGCGATTCCCCAAGTATGGAAATCACCAGCGATGGTTGAGATGCCGTCATTCGCACCATCGATGACCGTGATCTCTTTGCTTTCGTAGCTGGTCAAATAGATCTTATTCGCGACAGGGTCGACGGCGATTGCGTCGGCCTGCACTCCGGTCTTTAGAACTTCTGTCTGGTTGGTCTTGCCATCAATCACGGTAGTTGTGTTGTCGAAGGTTTTCGAGACGTAAATCTTATTCGTCACTGGATTGACCGCGACGACATAGGGCAGACCCCCAACGGGAATAGTTGCGGCGACCGCGTTAGTCGTCCCATCGATCACGGATACGGTGCTGCTTCCTCCATTGCTAACATAAACTTTGTTCGAAGCCGGGTTGATTGCGATCGCGTCGGGTTCGTCTCCTACTTTCACGGGGGAGGTGGAATGCGCAATCTCGTCGATCACCGTCACCGTGCCGCTACCGCTATTCACACCGTAGACCTTGTGAGTGACGGGATTGGTCACAATCGCCCTGGGACTGATTCGAATGCCCGTCGCATCCGGTTGCCCCGGCGCGGCACGCCTCATGCCCAGCGAGATGAGTGCATCTTCTATGAGCTTGTTCTGCGTGGGAGTGGTGAAGATCTTATCGCCATGACCCATGTTCATGTAAATCATCTTGTACTTCGTGTTTGTCCAGACGACCGGCAAGTCGCCGCTCGTCAGGACATCTTTCAGGCCCAAGGGATAATTGGCAGGATCGAACGTCACCAGAACGCGCACATTTTTGTTCAATCGCGGAGTCGGCTTCCAGACGTACCATTCATTGGAGGGCGATACAAAGGCATCTGGGAGATTAATGGTGGCCGGATTCGTGCGATCATCGACGACCAGTCGGGCCGGCAAGGGCGGCCAGCTGTTCGTATAAAAAACGGCTCCGCCCAGGAAATCGACATACCATGGCCAATCTGTATCCTTGTCGTTGTATCCTGCGGCGTGAAAGCCCAGCCATCCGCCTCCGGCTTCCATATATTCCTGGAAGGCACGTCTTTGCTCCGGCTTGCTCGGCGACTCATTAAGCCAGACCACGACATCGTAATGTTTCAAGTTCGACGGGTTCAGGTCCGCCCAGTTCGTGGTCCAGTCGAAAACAAAGCCGTCCTTTGCCGCGATTCCGGAAAAGAACTTAATGGCACCCTCGGCAAACTGGACGTGGTCGAGCTCTGCATGCGCTGCATAAAAGGCGAGGACTCGAAATCGCGTTTGCTGGTGCTCGCTTGACGCGGCCGAGAATACTGCGGCGAACAGCAGCGTTAGCCAGAGGCAGCGCTTTTTCATTGGCCCGCTGCCCAAAAAATGGAGTTCGTGAAGATCTTGGTGAAGGCAGGATTCTGAAATAGTTCGGGGTGATGTCCCATGAAAATGTATAGATTTCGAGCCTTATAATGCTCATTGGCCCAGATAACGGGATGGTCGCCGCCCATCTTGATCGGAGTGTCGGGTGAGTACGTCGACTCATCGACGCGGGCCAACACATGCACGTTCGAGCGCGGTGATTTGTCCCATTTGTACCATTCTTCCTGTTCCACCACGAACGGGTTAGCCACACCTTTCATTGCGGGATGCGCCGCATCTTCCACGATGACCGTCGCAGTAGCGAACTTTGGAATGTAATCGGCGAAGCGGATGCCCCCCATGAATTGGGAAAACCATGGCCACATCTTGGTTCCATCAAATTCGCCGAGCAAAGTCGCGTGGTGAAATCCGATCCAGCCGCCGCGACCTTGCTCGATATATTTTTCAAACGCGGCAACAGCGGTCGGCGTCCAACCGTAAGGCGGATAGTTCAATTGGATGAATAGTTGGTAGTGTGACAGAAATTCATCGTTGATCTTGTCGGTATTCTCGATGTAGTCGACGGTGAAGTGCCTGTCCGCGGCCAGGCGTCCCAGCCATACCTTGGCTGCATCCACAAAGGGGCGATGAATTCCACCGGCTTCCGCCAGTGCAATCACCCGGAACTGCGGTGACGGTGATTGACCGAGGCTCGCGCTCAAAGGTATGAGTAGTAGCACCGCTATCCCAAAGCAGCGGTGACGGAGGTAGCGTGAAAGTGCCATCCGAGAAAAAGACATTCTGGTTCCGTTTCCAAACGCATTATACTCGGATATAGTTAGGATTCATTACAAACTTTGGCCAGCGGCAACTCCATGGTGATGAAAGAGCGCATTCTGCTGGGCAGACCCCCGCTGCTTCGCCAGACGAATGCCCTGATTGTGTTGAATCTCCTGCGCCAGATTGGGCCCTGCTCCAAGGCTGACCTGGTTCGTGCGTCCGGCTTGAGCGCGCCGACGGTCACCAATGTAGTCGCTCACTTGGCTACGGCGGGTCTGGTAGCGCCGATCGGCGAGGGAGATTCTACTGGCGGCAGGCCTCCCGACTTGCTTCGTTTCCGGTCCGAGCGTGGATGCGTGTTGGGTGCGGAAATCGGCGCGGATTTCGTTCGCTTTCTCTTGGCGGACCTGGATGGTCGTGAACTCGGAATGGCGGAGGCTGCTATTTCCCGTGCAGCCTCGACGCCTTCCGCAATCTGCACCCTGATCTGGAACGAAGTTCGAGATCTGCTCCATACGCACTCGCAAAGCGAAGAGCAATTGCTGGGCCTGGTGGTCGGCGTTCCAGCCATCGTTAATGTCACGGAAGGGGTCGTGATCGCCCTTACTGTTCTCCAAGACTGGCGCGACGTATCGTTGGCGGCCATGCTCAGCGCCAGGTTGAAGTGCCCGGTCGTCGTCGAGAACGATACCAATCTGGCCGCACACGGGGAATACTCTCGCGGATCAGCGATGGGAGAAGAGAACTTCGTCTTCATCACCATAGGGCAGGGTGTGGGCGCGGGTATCTTCATCGGTGGGAAAATTTATCGAGGATCGCAATTTTCAGCCGGAGAAATTGGATATCTCCGAGTCCCCAATGTCTCTCGCGAGAGCCCCACCATTTATGCTTACGGGAGACTGGAGAAAGTATTGGGGGCTCCCGGCATCCTGAAGAGTTGGCGCGCTGTCACCAAGCGAACCCGGGCAAATCCGCAGGTGAAGCGCGCAGCCGAAGTCTTCGATCTTGCGGCCGCAGGAAATGCGCATGCGAAACGAATCCTTCAGCAGCGAGCCGCCATCTTGGCGGATGTTGTTCTCGACATAGCTTTAATCCTGAACCCGAGCGTGATCTTGCTGGGAGGGGAGGTCGGGAATCACCCTCGTCTTCTGCAAGAGGTAACAGCCTTGCTGTCGGGCAGTGAAGTCGCGGTCGTTCGCGTCAACCTGAGCGCGCTTGGACCGTTTGCGGTTCTATGGGGAGCTGTCCATACTGCATTAGATTCCGCGATCCCCGCCCTCATACCTGCCTCGAAAGCCGCCGTGTGAATAGGCGAAGAATGTTTCTGCTCTCAACAGCACGTTGACGAAACTTCGTAAGTAAAGATAACTTAGTGTCGTTACTGCACTTTCAGAAAGTCCCATGCCCGAGAATGTTTCATCCCGGAAGCCGATCCGCTTTTCCCGCGGAAAACAGCCAGATTCCACGAAGGGAGCGAATGCGCGCCCTCAACAACGAAAAGTCGCGCGAGGTAGTCGTGAAGGATACGTCGTCGGCGCAGATATCGGAGGCAGCAACGTGCGGGTCGCTTTGGCGGATATGCGCGGAGCCATACTCGACAGATGGTCCGCGTCGACTAAGAAGACCTCTTCGGCGCGAGCGGTAGTCGGGCAGATTCGCGAAGGCGTGAGTTGTCTGCTTCATCGCGCTTCGGTGCCGCGCGCCTCTCTGCTGGCGGTTGCGGCCGGCGCGCCCGGCGTTACAGATGCTGATGCCGGGGTGGTATTCGCGACGTCCTATCTCAGGGGCTGGACGAACGTTCCGCTGCGCAGTTTGCTCGAGTCGGCGTTGCGAGTCCCGGCTGCGGTGGAGAATGACGTAAGAGTGGCAGCGATCGGAGAAAAGTGGTGCGGGGCTGCGCAGGGCGTGGATAACTTTGTCTTTCTCGCCATTGGAACCGGGATCGCCGCCGGGATCTTCGTTAACGGGCAGTTAGTTCGGGGAAGAGAGTCTGCTGCAGGTGAGGTTGGCTATATGCTGGTCCCAGGTGCGCCGGAAGAGGCCGCGACACGCGGCCAGCCAGGATCACTAGAGAGTGTAATCGGAGGCGAAGGCGTCAAGTTGCAATGGCTGAATTCTTGCAGGACTCGCAGTCACTCGGAGCCGGATATGTCTGCGACCGAAATCTTCGATCGAGCACGGGCGCGAGATCCACGCGCGAAAAGCATTCTAGATCGATCCGCGCGAATGCTGGCCTATGCGGTCTACAACATTTCTCTCGTTCTGAATAGCTCACTCTTCGTTCTCGGGGGGGGAGTGGGAGTGAGCATCCCGCTGCTCGAATCTACCCGGCGCATCCTGCGTCAGTACAAGGAACCAGGACAGCCGAAACTCGCGCTTAGTACCTTGGGACAGGATGCCCAGCTGATGGGGACGATTCGTCTTGCACTCGACCTGGCTAAATCACGCAGTCGCTAGTCAATTTGTCTTGCGCTGATGCTCTCGAGATCTCGCCCGCATGTTTCCGGGACAGCATAACGAACGAAAATGAGCGTCAATACGCTAAGCGCTCCGTAAATCGCAAATGTGGCGGAATTTCCAACCGCATCAATAAGAGACAAAAATGTGAGCGAAATAATGAAATTCGCGATGCCTGAAAACAATGTTGCGACCGCAACCCCTCGACCGCGAACCCGGAGGGGAAAAACTTCCGATACAAGGATCCATGCGATCGCTCCCAGACTGAAAGCGAAGCACGCGATGTAGCCCATCAGGCAGGCGATCGCGATCACGCCCAAAGACGAACCCAGCGTCGTTCCGTGACTGAAAGCGAAGGCGAGCGCGAACAGCGCGATGGTCATGCCTGCTACTCCAACGTAGAGTAGTGGCTTGCGCCCAACCCGGTCGACGAGCAGAATCCCCACGACAGTGGCGAGAACATTC
This sequence comes from uncultured Acidobacteriota bacterium, assembly GCA_963765015.1. Classification (GTDB taxonomy): domain Bacteria; phylum Acidobacteriota; class Terriglobia; order Terriglobales; family Acidobacteriaceae; genus Sulfotelmatobacter. The sequence goes on from CAVXVD010000048.1 coordinate 59,570, forward strand.
ACCACGGCAACGAGGAGCGTCGCGAAGATGGCGCTGGAATGAGTTGCGATTCCGGCCAATTCGAAGATCTGCGGACCGTAATAAATGATGGTATTGATTCCTGTCGCTTGTTGCAGCACTGTGAGTCCGATCGCGATGAAAAGAGATCCGCGCACTGCCGGACTCCAAAGTGCGCTCCAGCGCTGCTCCATCGGCGTCTTCAACCCTTCTCGAATATCGTCCAGAAATCGTTGAGCGCCAAGAGCGTCGGTATAGCTGTGTAGAACCGCCTCCGCATCCGCCGGGCGGTTGTGGGCAAAGAGCCAGCGCGGACTTTCAGGAACGGTCAATATTACGGCCAGGAAGAAAAGAGTGGGCACGGCCGCGATGCCGAACATCAGCCTCCAGGCCTGTTGCGTCGCAAGCCAGTAGCCAACAAGATCGGCGAGGGCAATTCCGACCGTAAGCGCAAACTGGTACAGCCCGATCAGCATGCCGCGAGACTGCGGAGGAGCGAGTTCCGAAACATAAACCGGTGCGGTCACCGATGTGAACCCGATTCCGATGCCAATGATTCCGCGCGCGATAATCAGAGTTGCAACGTTCGGCGAAAACGGTGCGAGAATCGATCCCACAATGAAAACAATCCCGGCCCACACCAGGGTCGCCCGGCGGCCAATCTGATCCGCGATGGATCCTCCCGCCAGGGCTCCGATCATCGCTCCGATCAGAACGATGCTGACCACCAGTTCCTCCATCACTGTCGACAGGGCGAAGGAGCGCTTCACGAAGATCGCGGCGGCCGCTATGATGCCCATGTCGTACCCATAGAGAACGCCACCAAGTGCGGCGATCGAGGAAATTCGAACGATAAAGCCGAATTTCACATGCGGTTGTGGAAGGGAGAGCGGTTCGGGCACTCGTTCACCTCGGCGACATGATATCGTAGCCTTTATAAGTATTAATTACAAACTTGTGAACGGGGCCTCTCGTGCCTGACGAGGAGGACGAAGACAGAATGGAAGCCAAGACGAACCCAGAGCCGCGTTGGATCGGTGGAATTAAGCCTACAGCCGAAGTGCAAAGCCAGAGCATGCTGGCGATTTACGAAAAGGAATGCCTTGAGCAACCGGAGAGGCTGGCTCAACTCATTCGAGCATATAGGGAGGACAAGCTCGTCCTCGAAGCGATGGGGGCACTGCGAGGGACTGTGCCTTCACCGGGGCCGATCTTGTTTGTTGGGATGGGTGCTTCCTATTGTTCGTCGGTGACAGGTTCAACTTGGCTGCGATCCTGCGGACGCTCCTCATTCTTCGTAGACGCGGGGGAGTGGTTGCACTACTCGCTGCCAGTGCAAGATCAGGTCGCAGCCACGATTGTTATCACAACCTCCGGCGAGAGCGCAGAGCTCGTGCAGATGTGTAGAAAAGACTGGGGCAAGCCGGTCGCCCTCGTGTGTAACAACGAAAGGAGCACATGCTGGTCATCCGCACAGATAAGGTTGCCGATTCTCGCGGGACCGGAATACGGAAACGCGACCAAGACCTATACGAACGCGACCGCCGCTTGCATCGCGGTTACCTCCAACATGGTGGGACGCCCGTGGCAAGATGACGCGGAGCGCGTGCTTGAGGTGTATGCGACCGACCTCAACCGCTTGTTCGCCCTGCGAAGTGAGTTGGAGCAGTTCTGTCGAGGTGCGGCAAACATAGAAGTGATTGGTCGCGGAGCAGCGTACGGTGGCGCCATGATGGGCGCATTGTGCATTCGCGAGATGACCGGCCATCGCGCCGCCGGTCACTCCGGTGGAGGGTTTCGCCACGGCCCCTTGCTCGATGTCAACGAATCGCATGTCGCGATCATCTCCGCATTGGGACTAACCGCCGAACTCGGCATAAAGCTGGCCCGTGACTGCAATGCGCGCGGCGGCAAAGTGATTCTGGTTACCGCCGAAGATTATTCGCCCTCTGACCGGCTGATGCCGCTGAAAATCGGAGCCGTGCCGGAACCGTGGGAGGGCATCACGTCAGTGATAGTTCCACAGGCTCTGACATTGGGCATGGCTGAAAAAACAGGGGCTAAATTGCCTCCGCGCTTTCACTATGGACCGATGGAGGAATAGCACTGCTTAGTCGAGATGCACAATAGACTTAGTCCTTCAAGCCGCTCACCTTGCCGCGCAAAACGGTAATGGAAGCTTTTGGCAGAGTGAAAACGGTTCCCGCGTCTCCTTTTAGCTGAATAGCTACTGGAGGATTGTCCGGATCCGCATGACTGTTGGGTCCATCGTCGATCCAGACATACTGTTCACTGCCGAAGGTGACAAGTGTGACCGGTCCCGAAAAAGACGCTTCGCGTTTGTTCTTCTCATCCTCGAACAGAACGCGCACAGCGTGCGAGTTGCTCTCGTCGCGATTCACCAACATTAATGACCAGTTCCCATCGGGACGGCGCAAGGCGTAAGACGTTACCAGCAGGTTGCCGTCGGAGTCCTTGAGATTGGTCGAGGCGGGAAACATCGTGTGCACCCCAGCCCTGTGCTGCACCCACTCCAGATTAATCATGTGCGCGGCAAAGTAGGGCGAAGTGTATCCCAGAATCTCGAGAGTCTCCTCGTCTGAAACAAAGTTCGACCACGATGACCAACCAAGGCATGTCTTCTGGATTCCCTGGGGCTGTATCGGAGAGTGAGTGAAGAGCGCACCTCCGCCCTCGAAGAATGAGCCCACGTTATCGGCAAGCCACAACGCTGCAAAGATCGTCGTCATCGGTCCGGTGAGGCCGGCGGCAAGGTGATCTTCAGTGATCATGAGAGGCACGTCCTTGGGAACACCATCGTCCCGCCAGACCTGCAGGATGTGCTTCACCAGAACCGGCTCGTGGTAGAGACTTTTCCACGTGATATCGCAAGGTTCGAACGGATAGTGCTCGAACGAAACGAAGGCGAGATCCGCCAGCCTGCCGTGCGCCTTCAAGTAGTCGATGAATCGGCCCATCCATGACGTACGGCCTCGAGCATCGGGCCACACTCGGATGTCTTCATTCACTCCTTCGAAGACCGGTCCTCCCAGCTTCAGTTTGGGATCCACTTTGTGAATGGCGGCAGCCCACTGCAGATAGAGCGCACCGTAGTCTTCCGGCATGGCGTGTTTCCCGTCTGGTTCTTCGCCCAGTTCGATGTACGAAATCGGATAGCCACGCTTTTCAATGTACGCAATTTGTGCGGCCGCGTCGTCCGGCGTGCCGTATAGGATGGTTACTGGAATCATCGCGGGTAAGTTGTTGGTCAGGCCGCTTGTAAAGAAAAGGTCAAAACCGGTGTGCTGATAACTCCCGGTGGAGTTCAGGGCGACGTCTGTAGCCGAGTGCCAGGGATCGATCGAGGATGAAGCATACGAATTCGGCCGTTCGCTGATCAGCTTCTGGGACTCGACGAAGGCGCCGCTGCTGTCGATGCCTCCGACACGAATCTCTCGAATCGCGTATCCGACGCAGTTCCGGACGTCGTCGGAACCGTGCTCATCGCAGGTGTTCGAAGACTCGGTCATCAAAACGCGAACATATTGTGTCGAGATTGGCGTATCGGCGAGTTTCAGAAAAGCCGTGCCGCCCTTAGTGGCCTTCATCAGGCCATGAGGGAAGACCTTCCATTCGCCCCTCGGCCCTCCATCGAAATCGAGAGCCTCTTTTCCCACCCAGTATTCCACCTGATAAGTTGTAGCGTAGGGATTCTCCCACGCAATGCGAATCGCGTTTACGGGCTTTTCCGCCTTCAGGTCAACGATGACCCATTGCGGATGTAACGAGTCATTTTCCCCCGTGAATTTGCTGGTTAGATACGGATTGCTTTTCCAGTAAGTGAGATTTGGCCCCACGATCGGGCGGTCGCCGCTGGTCGAGAAGCCGCGGTGCGGCAGTGCATAAGAAAGGATGTAGCGAACCGGTTCCTTGAGTTCCGTACTGCCGGTAAAGTATCCGCTCTTATGGACAGGATCGCTCCATGTTCCATTTTCAGTCCAGTGCCAGGCTGCCATCCGCAGTTCGCTGTTGTTGCGATACGAGATCGGTCCCCACCCTGCCGACAAGGATTCCTGAATAATATGCGGCGTGAAGACCCTGTCGATAGCGTCGTGAGACAAGACATCGATCGAGCTACCTAAGGCACTGTCCGGATCAAATGAGTTGATGGCATGGCCGGGCGTCGCGTCGACATGAACGATGGATGGCTGCGCCCTATCCGTCACAGATTGGGCAGTGGCGGCTCCGGACAGCCCTACCGAGCTTAGGATAAAGATCGAAGCCAGCTTCCACAGCTCTATGCCGCTCAATGATCGTCTTTGCATGATTCGCGCCTCGTGACCCTATTTTTGCTTGACCGCAATCGCAGAGATCTCGACTCGGGCATCGTTCACCAAAGCCGCTGCCTGAATCGTAGCGCGCGCGGGCTTTGGATCCGGCAGGACGCCCTTGTAGACGTTGTTCATCTCAGCAAAATCGTGAATGTCCGCAAGATAGACCGTGACGGAAACGATGTCCTTCAGTTCGAAGCCGGCTGCCTTCAGGACTTTCTGGATGTTGTCGAAAGCCCCCTTGGTCTCGGGACCAATGCCTCCGGCGGCCAGTTTGCCAGCTTCATTCGTGCCTTCCTGGCCTGCAATGTAAAGTGTGTTTCCGGCAATCACGCCGTCATTAAAGGGAAGGCCTCGCGTGGGTGCGAGGTTGATTATCTTATGTTCCTGTGCCTCACAGCGTGGCGACGTGGCAGCCACCATGAGCGCCGCGCTGACAGCTAGCATCACCAATCGTACTGTTCGCATTTCCGTATTCTCCTTTTTTGCAAGTGTTTCGACTGTTTCGAGCGGGAAAGAAGGATGTTACAGTGCGCGACTACGAGAGCAACTAAATTTTTCAACAGAGCCTGAGCTTTATTTCGAGTGGATCGTGGAAAAGAACTGCCAAGCCAGCTCGGTGAAATCGAGCGTGCTGGTGCCTTTCGAGTCCGCACTCCCCGCCCATTCGTGGCCGAAGTTGGCAACGAAGTCCGCGACCACAGGCACATTTCGGTTGCAGCGCTGCCAAGAAAACTCTACACCCCAGTCCTTTTTCGCGGCGGTCTGAATTTGGCAACCGTTGAGGTAGCCCCATGTGACCCAATTGCCATGAGGAGTGGTGGCAAAAGTGGGACTGTTGACCTCGAAGCCGGAGAATTGTTGGTCATTGTCGCCGTGGATATAGAGGATCGGGACCGGATGAGCGAGATTCAGCGGAGGGTCCATCAACGGGGTGGCGACTGCAACGACCCCGCGGATTTGCTGGGAATGGCGCGATGCCAGCAGCTGCACTGCTCCTGATCCACTGGAAAAGCCTGCGAAAAAGACGCGTGCTTTGTCTGCATGTTCCTGCTGCACCACTTCGTTGAGAACCGCCATCAAGTACCCATCGTCGTCAACGGGCAAGGCGCCGTTTGCTAATCGGTGAGTACGCGATCCCTTCATTTCCCAGAAGGTGATGTTGTTGTGACGGTCCATCGGCTGATCCGTTTGCGTCGGAACCGGTTCCGGAAACACAACCAGAAAGCCGTATCGATCCGACTCTTCGATCCACTTGAAGTTTTCCGATGCGAATTCTGCGGTGCTGCCTATCCCTGCTAGCATAAACACGACTGCCGGATGCGCTGCGACGTGAGCCGGCCGATGAAGAAGGTAGGGACGGCTATATCCGTTGTGCACGAACGGCTTAGTCTCAGTTTGCGCGGCCACGTTCCGAGCCGGGAGCATCAGCAGCGGCACGAGGCACAGGAGCACTCCATTTTGTCGGATCATGACTCGTTTCGTAGGTCCACGAAGTGTAAGGGAATTGGTTCAGCCTCCACTTCCGGGCGACTTGGGCTATTGTAAAGCGGCTTGACCCGAACTGCGATGGCGAGGGGTCTCTGGCTGTCGGAGCCGATGCCGGTGGAGAGCGCGGGAAGCAAACCAAGGCATGCCACCAGCGCCGTCATCATGATGGGACGAAGGCGCAGGAGCGAGGCCTCGCGCCTGGCTACGCGGATTCCCAATCCTTGCTGCCGCAGCTAGCTGGCCGGATTGATTTCCCGCCTCGTTATCCGATTCTTCCTCAATCCGTTTTGTACGAAATCCTTGCTCGGGAAGGCGATGTTGTTCAGGTACAAGGCAGAAATTATCCAAGGATTGTTATCGAATCGGGCGAGGACGTACCCGAAGTGTGTGCCACTCGAACCCTGGCTGGACTCATTGACTTGCCTGTTCGATCCGAAGTAAGATTCGCGAGCGGTGGGCACTGTGCGCGTGTACTCGCGTACCTTCAAAGAGCTCGCGGTGTGGGTTGATGGATGTTTTTCCGATGCTGACCGCTTCTCGGCATGGAGTGTTTTGTAATCTCCACCATGCAATACCTGAGGCGTCTATGACCAAGAGAGAAGCATCCCTGAAAAAGCCCTACGTTAAGCCCGAGTTCCGCCTGGAAAAAGTATTTGTGACCACGGCACTGAGTTGCGGTAAGACGAGTACGGAAGGTCAGTGCCGTACCGTTAGCAAGTCATCATAGCGTGACTCTCGAGTTCAGTTACCCCCTTTTCGAGATTAGCGGAGCGCAGAATCGGGTCGATCGAAAAATCCGCTTGGCGATCTGCGCGTCCCCGTCTTGCAAACAGAGAATTGACAAACCCGGTGCTAAAATCGGAACACTAAATCGGCAAGAGCTCGAATAATTTCATTGAGCGAGGAAGAGCGTGAGCTTTAAGACGCACGTCCTTTGCAAGGTGTTTTTCGCTGCAGTAGTTGCCTGCGGGTTGTCGATTTCATGCGCTACGATGGCCGGGCAGACGGCCTCGCCGCACACTCCGCGGGGAATCGTTTCAGATTGGACCCATCACCATCTGCTCTATCCACAATCAGACGCTATTCTCGAGAGAGCCCGATTCCAAGAGGACCCGCGCTGGCTGCAGAATTGGTACATTCGCCATCAGGAAGCTTGGTGGCCGGCATACCATCCTCGGCATCTCAGGAAACATGAGCACAGAGACTGGACCGTCCCACTCGGGATTGCCTATTTCGAGCCCCTGTTCGATTCGACCTACTCATTCACTATAGCCGGGCAGACTGGATTTGGTTCTCTCACTCTATCGGATCTTGGCGGTGGTGACTTCCTGGCCACCGCCGGTACCCTCACCGTAACTGGTGGAAATGGCATTGGAACCTACCCGCTGTATCCTGTTGGCCCAGCCACGGAGGCGAGCCCGTCGGGGGCGTTCGAGGTTGACGATATTTTCCTGCCCTCGCAGAATCCCGTAGTGGACCTGGAAGGCCTTCTTTTCCGAGGCAGCGGTGTCGAGGTCAACCTATGGGGGAATAGCACAGACAATTATTCTTTCTATGTCTACAGTGCAGGGAACTACACCAGCAGCATTACATCGCCGGGGGTGGTCACCCCTGACGTCAATCCCAGTCCCGATCCTGGTGGCAGTCAGGCATTCCCCGCCAAATTTGTGTTTGACGTGACCGAAGCTCCAAGCTGTACCAACGACTTCGTGGCAATCGGCATTCCAACGAGCGGGGTCGGCACCCAAGCCAATGTCATTGGACTGAACAATCTCTACAGCAATTCCGGCTCGACGGGTTACTGCCCAACCAACGGACCAACGGTGAAGTTCGCTTACGCGTCAGGCCCGGGGCAAGTGCCGGCCTCGGTTGTCATTTCTCAGACGGGGCAGCAACTTGCGTATGTTGAAAATCTCGTCGGCAGCTCCGTTTTCCACGTCCTGACGATCGGCACGACAGGGACTAACGGCACGAGTGCGACATCCCCTGTAGCACCGGGTAGCGCCGGAGGAAACAACGCCGTCGATGCTACTGTGCTCCTTTCGCCGGACGGCGGTACTACCACCCAAAGTTCTACAAACTCCCCGTTTGTCGTGTACACCCGGGACGATGCCAACGATGTGGCGTATGCGACTACCTATAGTTCCGCCGGGAGCGGATCCGGCTACCTCTACAAGATCAGCAACGTTTTCAACGGAAGTGCCGTCCCCACGCTGGTTTGGAGTGTTCCGATCACCGCTGTTCCGTCAACTCCGGTTTACGACAGCGTATCGAACAAAGTCTTTTTCACCGATAGCGCCGGCCGGATCGATTATCTAATCGACACGGGTGTGTCGCCGTCAGTGGTTTATGGTCCTGTCGTGGCAAGCGGCACCACGTCTGAGAACCCGGTCGTCGTCGACAGCGCCCGCCAGATGATCTACGCTTCTTTCAACTCCAACGGCACCAATGCCGTCGTAGTGCAAGCTCCCACTAGTTTAGCGAGCACCGTTTCCGTGCCGGTGGGGACGGCGACGAACACTTATACAGGACCCTACCTTCCAGACTTCAATAATGCCTGGTACAGCGGGTCTGGGACCCCCGTAATGTATGTTGCCGGAACAGGCACAGGGACCTTACCAACTCTTTATAGCGTTGGATTCGACGGCAGCGGCGTAATGAACAGCAGCGCAACCACTTCGGCGGCTCTAGCAACTGGCGCAGCGGACGCGTCGCCGGTTTCCGATTTTTACAACGCTGCACTGGCGAAAGATTTCCTTTTCGTGGGAGTTACGAACAACTGCGTCGCCAGCACCCAAGGTGGAGCCTCCGGATGCGTCATGAGCCTCGACATCACAGGCGGCTTTCCAACGGTCAACGCCAACAGCACCGCGCTGGCGGCCACCGGAGGTACAAGTGGCATCATCCCGGACAACGACAGCGGCCTCACCGAAGCCTCGAGCATTTACTACGCGACGAAGACCGGGGCCACACTCGTGAAGGCCACTCAATCCGGCCTGCAATGAGCGACCGTTCCACCCTCGTAGCTGATAAGAATATGAGCTGGAAAAGGGTGTCAAGTCTGCGAAATTGAGCCGCACCGATGATGCGAATCAGATCCTAATCCCGCCGTTCAGCGCATCATCTCCGCCAGGTTGAGGTTCGTCGGCATACGTCATGGAAATACCCTAAGATGATGGAAGCAGGATCGCAGCCGCTCCAGGCAGCAGCGAGACGCTAGAACCTTTCTCTTATGGCATTCCGTTCAGGTTTCGTTTGCATTCTCGGACGCCCCAATGCGGGCAAATCCACGTTGCTCAACGCGCTTGTCGGCGAAAAGCTGGCGATCATTTCGCCCAAGCCGCAGACCACACGCAATCGGATTCAGGGTGTCGTCCACGTGCCGAAGAAGAAGGGTAAGGGTGGCGGACAGATCGTGCTCATCGATACTCCGGGAGTTCATAAGCCGGACAGTTCCCTCGGTCGCAAGATGATGGTCGAAGTCCGCGAGGCGCTGGAGGGATGCGACCTGGTGCTGATCATCATGGATGTCGCCCGCAGACTGGATCCCCGCGACGAGTTTGCCCTTGACCTGCTGCGGCGCACCGGCACGAAAGCTTTTCTGATCTTGAATAAGATCGACCTGATTCGCGAGAAATCGAAGCTGCTGCCGCTGATCGAGGGATATCGCAAGCTCTATGACTTTGCCGAGGTCGTCCCCATTTCAGCGCTGAAGCGAAAGGGTCTCGACACACTTCTGGACCTTGTAGTTGCCTCTCTCCCGGCGGGGCCGGCGTATTTTCCTGAAGATCAGGTGACCGATCAGCCTGCGCGGTTCATGGCCGCGGAGATTATTCGCGAGCAGGTGCTGCTCAATACGAGCGATGAGATTCCGTACGCGACGACGGTGATCGTGGATGGCTTTGAGGAAGGGAAGCGCCTGACGCGGATCGCGGCGACGATTTATTGCGAGCGCGACGGGCAGAAAGGAATTCTGATTGGAAAAGGCGGACAGCTGCTTAAGAAGATCGGGACGTCCGCGAGAATTCAAATCGAGCGGATGGTGGGCACCAAGGTTTATCTCGAGCTTCACGTGAAGGCAGAGCCTGGCTGGCGCGACTCCCGTCAATTTGTAGAAGAACTCGACTGGCGGCGGCAATTGGAACATCGGATGTTCGACCACAAGACGATTGAAAACAAGCTGGAAGAAGAGCTTGCGCCGGCCGAAATCGCCGACGGAAGCAATCGTCCCAAGGACTGAGTCTGTGATATGGTTACGGACGCTGCAGTCCGGGCGGCAATTGCCGATTTCGGCGCGTCGCCGATAGAATTAAGAGATTGCACATCTGGGGCGGAGAAAGACGAACCGAGCGAACCATGGAACCTGGGGCTTCTTCCGAGGAACAACTCCCGGAGTACGACTTTGATCCAGCCAAGTTGAACCTGCGCGTGCGAGTGACCCTTGCCGCCGACCGGTCGTCCGTGGACCCGGTGGTGCAGCAGGTGATGCAGGCCGTCCGCGAGATGAAGTGCGCAAACGGCAAGGAAGACGCCATCGAACTGTCTCTGCAAGAGGCGTTGGCGAACGCCGTCGTTCATGGAGCCAAGGAAGATCCCAGCAAGGTTGTGGAATGCCTGGTAGCTTGTGACGAGGAGCGCGGCATTCTCATTATCGTTCGCGATCCCGGCCCGGGATTTGATCCGGCCGTAATTCCCAGCTGCACCATCGGCGATAATCTCTATTCCAACCATGGCCGCGGAATCTTCCTGATCAACCAACTAATGGATGAAGTGAAGTTCCACAAGAACGGAACTGAGATTCACATGGTGAAGCGCTAGCCTTAGCGCTGCCCGGAGTTAGTTCTACTCCTTGGCCGCAATTCCCAACGTCTTCATTTTCCGGTAAAGATGGCTTCGTTCCAAGCCGAGCACTTCCGCGGTGCGGGTCACGTTGCCGTGGTTTTCGTCGAGCTTCTTGAGGATGTAATCGCGCTCGTAGGCGTCCCGGGCCTGATGCAGCGTGGAGAACTCACTCTTGGGAACGCGGCGGCTCCCGTCGCGGTAGACCAGCGGCGGCAGGTGCTTGCTGTCGAAGCGCGTCGTCGTCGGGTTCATGATGACAATGCGCTCAATGACATTGCGCAGTTCGCGGACGTTGCCGGGCCACGAATAACGCATCAGGATTTCGATGGCGTCATCGGTAATCTCGCGCGGACGGCGTCCATAGGTGGCCGCGAGCTCCTTCAAAAAATGCCTGGTAAACAGGGGAATGTCTTCTTTGCGCTCGCGCAGCGGCGGCACGAAGAATGGGATCACATTGAGCCGGTAAAACAGGTCCTCGCGGAAGTTACCACGCGAGATTTCTTCTTCGAGGTCTTTGTTGGTCGAGGCGATTACGCGTACATCGACGGTAATCGTGTCGTTGCTTCCGACTGGGGTGAAACGCTGCTCTTCGAGAGTGCGTAGGACCTTCGATTGCGTCTTCAGGCTCATGTCCCCGACTTCGTCGAGAAATAGCGTGCCGCCGTGGGCGCGCTGGAACTTGCCTTCTTTGTCGGTAGCCGCGCCCGGAAACGAGCCTTTGCGGTGTCCGAAAAGCTCGCTTTCGATCAAGTCCTCCGGAATGGCGGCGCAGTTCACTTCGATCAAGCTCTCGTCTTTGCGCAGGCTTTGCGCGTGGATGGAGTGCGCGACCAGCTCCTTTCCCGTGCCGGATTCGCCATAGATCAGGACGCGGCCGTTGGTCGGCGCCATCAGCCCAATCTGCTGGCGCAGAGCCTTCATGGGAATGCTGTCGCCGACGATGACGCTCTTTGTCTGGATCTGCTTCTTCAGATCGACATTTTCCCGCTGCAGCTTTTTGGATTCGATGGCGTTCTTGACCAGAATCAGCGTTTTTTCTATGCGGAGCGGCTTTTCCAGGAAGTCATACGCCCCCAGCTTGGTGGCGCGAACGGCAGTCTCGATGGTTCCGTGGCCGGAGATCATGATGACTTCCGGCGGATTATCGAACTCACGAATCTTCGCGAGGGTTTCGAGGCCGTCGAAGCCGGGTAGCCAGATATCAAGCAAAACAAGGTCAAAGGCTGTTTTGCGCAACAAGTCGAGACACGCCTCTCCACTTTCCACCGAGGAAGCGGAATACCCTTCGTCGGCGAGGATACCCGCCAGCGAATCGCGGATTCCAGCTTCGTCGTCAACCACCAGAATGTTATGCGTGTTCATGTTGGGGAGTTCCGGTCATTGCCGCAGGTTCTGCGATCACTGGAAGTTCGACAATGAAACGCGTGCCCACAGGACGATTCTCTTCTACGCGAATCGAGCCACGATGATCTTCCACGATGCGGCTCACGATCGCAAGGCCAAGGCCAGTCCCGCGCTTCTTGGTGGAGAAATAGGGCAGAAAGAGTTTTTCTTTGAGTTCGCGGGTGACGCCATGGCCGGTGTCGGCGACGATGATCTCGACGGCGTCCCGGCTCGCCACCAGCGCAGTAGAAACCTGAATCTCGCGCACCACGGAACTCTGCGACGCCTCGGCAGCATTGTCGACGAGGTTGGCCACGGCGCGCTTAATGGATTCGCTGTCGGCCATCACTTTGGGCAGATCGGTGGCCAGCGATTTAAGAAGGCCGATTCCATCGAGTCTGCCGTTAAACATCGAAAGGGCGCTCTCGACGATTTCGTTAAGGTCGGAAGGCTGGGGCTTGGCGACGGGGAACCGAGCCAGCGTGGAGAACTCGTCAACCAGGCGGCGTACGGTTTCCACGGCTCCGGCAATGGTTTCGGCGCAAGAGCGCACGATTCCTAACGAAGCAGGGTCAGTAGGAGTGGCGCGGTCCAAATGGCGCTGAATGCGCTCCGCCGAGAGAGCGATCGGTGTGAGCGGGTTCTTGATTTCATGTGCCACCCGGCGCGCCACCTCACGCCAGGCGGCCTGCTTCTGTGCCTTGAGTAGGTCGGAGAGATCCTCGAAGACAACGACGTATCCCGAGCGCTCGCCTTGGTGTCGTAGCGTGGCTACGGTAACCGCGACGTGGAGAGTGCCTCGCGGCAACTGCATTTCCATCTGGCTGGTGGTCATCCCCATGCGGTCGCCCCGGCGGAGGAGGGGTTCGAAGTCTTCGAGAACCTCGGCCGGAAAGATCTCGGTGAGGGATGCCCCTAGAAGAATCTGCGCCGCGCCCTCGTGCCCGGTTTCTGGATGGAACATGCGAAGCACCGCCTGATTCACGTGAGTCACGTGTCGGTCGGCATCGAGCGAGAGCACCCCGGTCGGAATGTTTTCGAGGATGGTCTCCATTTGCCGGCGGCGCTGGTCGAGTTCCGCATTGGCGGCGCTCAAATCGCGACTGGAAGCTTCGATCTGCCGTCGGCTGCCTTCGAGGTCTTCCGCCATGCGGTTGAAGGAGCGGACGAGGTCTCCGATTTCGTCGGCCGAGCTGACATCGACACGGTAGTCGAGACGACCGCGCGAGATCTCCTGCGTTGCTTCAGCCAGAGCGGACAGAGGGCGCGTCACAATTTTCGAGAGGAACAAAGCCAGCCACGTGGTGACGAATAGAACAATCATGGTCAGCAAGAGCAGCAGGCCCATATAAGTGCGCCGCACCACGCGACGCTCGCGAGCAAGGTCGTAGTACCGCTGCTGGCTGGCCTCGACCTGACGAACCGTCTGGGAAAATTCGCGCGGCAAGGGGATCGCCACCAGAATCAGTCCACCGCCGTCTACCGGCGCGCTCCCCAATGTGTAGTCCACTTTTTGCCAAGTGAACTGCGCCCGGCGTCCCGCGGCGGCGTCGGCCAAGGGTAGAGCGCTTTTCAGGAGGGGCCAGGGTGCGGGAGCATTGAAGCTGGCTTCCGCGTTATCGTCGCGCACAGCGAGCGCAAATCCACCCTGCAAGGTGGTCTCGTGACGCTGAAACTCGCTGACGACGCTGGAGAAGCCGTGTCCCGAGAAGGCGCGCTCCATCTCGGGCGATGCTGCGATAGCGGAAGCTTCGGCGTGCGCATTCTGCATGGCATAGCCGGCCAGCAGGGTGGCCATCGCGTGGATGTCGGCCCGAACCTCCTCCACCGGGGTCGAGAACCATTTATCGATCGAGCGATTCATCAACCCGTAGGAAAACCAGTACATGACCATGACCGGCACAAATGAGAGAAGAAGCGCGCCAGCGACCATGCGAGTGCGGAACTTGGAGCCGAGTACTCCTAAGCGCCGCTCCGCGAACAGCTTTAGAAGATTGCGCATCAGGACGAATGTGAGCGCGACAAACAGCAAAAAAATAAGGGCCGAGAGCGCCGCGAAGACCACGATGTCCTGATTATTGCCGGGGTGCAGGAAATTCAAGTCAAAGGCAGTTTCCGAAACCAGAATCGCAAGTAATAGAAAGACCGAGATCGACAGCAGAATGATGACCTGCTTACGATAAGAGGTCTTTACAACTCGGGTTGGGATGGGTTGTTCCACTGGTTCTTCAAGGCGACGCCGTTACGAGCGGCCAGCTATGTCGCAAGTCATTATAGATGCGGGGACAAGCGAGGAAGCTGCATTCCCGCGACCGACCCAGGTTCGACCCTCGGAATGACCGACGCCGCGCAGCTTTACTGCACAGAGAAACGTTTGCGGGAGAGTTCCTCCAGCATTGCGTCGTACGCGGGTTTTGTTTTATAAGTGCGGTCGAAAAGCAGGGCCGAACCGCGTGTGCCGTGGGAGTGAGAGCCAATCCACGAATACTTGTCGGTGAATCCCCAGGTCTGTATCGCCGTACAACCCGGGTTGGTGAGGCAAGCCCCGGCGATGCCACGATAAAGGTCCGCCTGACGAAACAAGTCATCGTGTCGGACTTGGCCACCGGAATCCAGCGGCAGGGAAACATCGAGTTCGGTGATGTGAACCTGGAGGCCCAATGCCGTGAGCCGCGCGATGTTTGCGGCGACGGAGGCGGTGTCGAAGTCAAGCTGCGAAATATGCATCTGAAGTCCCACACCGTCGATGGGAACACCCCGCCGCTTAAAATCTTTGACCATGGCGTAAATCGCATCAGACTTGCGGTTTTCTTCCTCACCCTCTGCCTCGTTGTAGAAAAGCAGCGCGTTCGGATCGGCATCGTGTGCCCAACGAAAAGCTTGCTCGATGTAGGCTGGGCCTTGCGCAGAGAGTCCGATGCCCGGTTGGTTGTACCATGGAGAATCGCGGAGCCTGCCGTTCTCGTCCAGCGCTTCGTTAACGACGTCCCAGGCAAAAACCTGGCCCGAATAATGCCGCACTACCGTAGTGATGTGCTCCTGCAGGAGACGGGATAACTGCGTCGGAGTGAAGCGGCCGTGCGTGAGCCAGTCGGGATTATTGTGGTCCCAGACCAGACAATGGCCGCGAACCTTCATTCCGTGGGCTTGAGCGAATCGGACGAGCCGATCTGCATCGCTAAAATCGTAGGTCCCCTGAGTGGGCCGTAGGGCAAGCCATTTCAAGGCATCCTCCGGTTCCAACAGGTTGAATTCGCGAGCCAGAGTCGCGGAGTAGGCGGACTCTGAAAGCAGCGACGGCCGGACCGCGGCCCCAACCAGGATGCCCGAGGAAGTGGCCGCGTCCCGCAGTGACGCGGGCGTTGAGACAACTACAACTGCCCAGACAAGCCATTCTAAAGCGCAGCGAACAGAGTGTTGGATACTCATCGCATGGTCAAGCTTGGGAAACGCCAATCACTGGAGCCGCGGCCGGGCGTGACAAATTTGCCCTGAAGTGCGCCGTGAGATCTTTGCCGCCCTTGAAATTGGTAACCAATGATTGCACGGTGAAAATCGGTCCCCAGGGAATGCCCCACCAGCCGGCAACGAGCGTGAGCAGTATCCAGGGCAATGCCTTTGATACGGCACTTTCTCCCGCTGGAATGTAGTAGACATCCGACGACCGGCGGAAGCTCATCACGAGTACTGAAATGCAGTATTGGTAGCAGACCAGCTTTGCTCCCCGTTGAATCTCAAACTTCAACTGATCGGGTGACATGCCTTCGATGCCCAGGACTTTCATGACACTTCTCCTTGGGGGATGGGCCATTGTAGGTCGGGCGCGAAGCCTGGTAAAGCAGTCGAAAGTATCGGCAGGACGCTGGCTTACAAGAGTCCCCAACCACAAACGAAGCGAAGATTCACGCAGGAAAACGGAGCCAGCATACCGCGCGAAGAGCGTTATGGCGCCCAGCGCGGTTGATCTGACGGCAGGAACGATCGAAGCGGGCAGGCTTCGCACGCAGGTTTCGACGCTTTGCAGAAATGCTTACCCACGCCGACGATCAGCCCGTGCATTTCGTTGTAGACCTGCGCGAGCGCCGTGCGGGGCGCCGTGCTCATCGCGGACGGTCGGTGAGCCGAACGTGGGAAACCTGACTCAAGATGCTTCGTACCATCGACCCGCTTGCGTTCCTCGTTATGAGCGACCGATGCCAGCGATTCCTCGAATAGTTTCCGAATGTCTTCGTAACCCGTTTTTCTTGGTGAGATCTCGTGGCGTTCCAGGATGCGGCGCGTGTAGGCATCCACCACAAAAACGGGATGATTTCCTGCATAAAGCAAAATCGAGTCTGCCGTTTCCGGGCCTACTCCGTTGAGGCTCAGCAATTGCTCCCGGAGCATGCTGGTGGGTTGAGAAAAGAATCCGTAGAGCGATCCATCGTAGCGCTTGTCGAGAAACGCAACGAACGTCTTCAGTCGCTGAGCCTTCTGCCGAAAATAGCCGGAAGGTCGAATCATTCGCTCGAGTCTGGAACGCCGCACTTTCCGTATTGCATCGACAGTCAAAAGCTGCGCATCACGCAGATTGGCGAGTGCGCGTTCCACATTGATCCAGGCTGTATTTTGGGTCAAATACGCGCCGACGATTACTTCAAACTGCGTCGCTGCGGGCCACCAATGCTGCGCCCCCCATACTCGATAAAGCACATCGTAATATCGCTGGATTTCGGTTCTTTGAGAGTCTGGCAACACGCGTGGATCCTCTGCTCAGTGTAAATCGATGCCGCACTCGGAGGCGAAAGCCCGGGTTTAACCAAGGTCAGACTTACTGAAGTGCATGTACTTGAGCAGGCGAGATTCACCCGAAAGTGCGGAAAAAGCAGCATTTCAAGGGGTAATGGAAGATTTGGACGGCGGCCTTCGTCAGGTCAAGTACCAAAGTAAGTGGTGCAGTAATCCACTTGCGTTGACAATTTATGTCAACGCGAACGAACTGCACTCTCTCCCAAATGATGGGCAGCCGTTTCGCGCCATGCCTTGCACAAGTGTAGGGCGTCGTTCCATCCACGTGGTCAGGAGATCTGCTTATGTCTCAACGGCTGGGTGACCTTCTCGTCAAAGAGAAGATCATTACCCCAGAGCAGTTGGAACAAGCGAATAAGGTTCAGAAGGAGCAGAGCTGTCGCCTGGGGTCTGCCCTGGTGAAGCTCGGCTTCCTCTCGGACGAAGACGTCACGAATTTTCTTTCCCGGCAATATGGCGTCCCCGCCATCAATCTCTCCTATTTCGAAATTGACCCTGCGGTCGTCAAGCTGATTCCCTTCGAGACCGCGAAGCGATATCAGATTCTTCCGCTGAGCCGTGTGGGCGCATCGCTCACCATTGCCATGGTCGATCCGACGAACGTCTTCGCCATGGACGATATCAAGTTCATGACCGGCTTCAATATCGAGCCGGTAGTGGCATCGGAGAGCTCGATCGTTGCGGGCATTGAGAAGGCTTACGGCTCGACCAGCAAGGAAGAAGATCTTGAAACCGTGATGCAGTCGATGTCGGAGATGGGTGACGACGACGTCGAACTGGCGGAGCAGAGAGAACAGGAGTTAGGGCTTTCGGAACTGGAGAAGGCTGCTGATGAGGCCCCGGTTGTTAAGTTGGTCAACGTGGTGTTGGGCGACGCAGTGAAGCGGGGCGCCAGCGATATCCACATCGAGCCCTACGAGAAGGAATTTCGGGTCCGGTTCCGCATTGACGGAGTTCTTCAGGCCATCATGTCTCCGCCGATGAAGCTGAAGGACGCGATCACTTCCCGTCTGAAGATCATGTCGAAGCTTGACATCAGCGAGAAGCGGCTGCCGCAAGACGGCCGCATCATGCTGAAGATGAATATCGGAGGCCGCAAGAAGCAGCTCGACTTCCGCGTCAGCACGCTCCCCACACTCTGGGGTGAAAAAATCGTGCTCCGGTTGCTGGATAAGGAAAACCTGCGGCTCGATATGACCAAGCTCGGCTTCGAGCCCGAGTCGCTGGTGAAATTCGAAAAAGCGATTTTGAAACCCTACGGCATGGTGCTGGTAACGGGCCCGACGGGTTCGGGCAAAACCAATACTTTGTACTCGGCGATTTCACGTTTAAACCAGCCGGACACCAACATCATGACGGCGGAAGATCCAGTCGAGTTCCAGTTGGGTGGCGTAAACCAGGTGCAGATGAAAGAGCAGATCGGATTGAACTTTGCCGCTGCCCTGCGATCGTTTCTGCGACAGGATCCGAACATCATTCTCGTCGGCGAAATCCGCGACTTTGAAACCGCCGAAATTGCCATCAAAGCTGCTCTCACGGGCCACCTTGTGCTTTCCACGCTGCACACCAACGGTGCTCCGGAGACGATTACTCGACTGATGAACATGGGTATTGAACCATTCCTGGTGGCGACATCGGTCCATTTGATCTGTGCTCAGCGACTGGTGCGGCGCATTTGCAAGGACTGCATCGAGCCGATTGAAGTGCCGCCTCAGACCTTGATCGACGCGGGCTTCACGCCGGAAGAATCGAAGACCGTCAAGATTCAAAAGGGTAAGGGATGCGGCGTTTGTAACAACACCGGATACAAGGGGCGTTGCGGTTTATACGAGGTCATGGAGGTCGACGACGAGATCCGGGAGTTGGTTCTGGTCGGCGCCTCTGCCGTGGAATTGAAAAAGAAGGCCATCGAGCGCGGCATGATCACACTACGGCGCAGCGGCCTGATCAAGGTTATGGCGGGCATGACGACGCTCGAAGAAGTGGCACGCGAAACCATTCACTGATTCCGAAGTGCTGTTGTTGAGGGAAGGGAAGGATTCTTCATATGGGTTTGTCGTTAAGTGATCTGCTCAAAAGAATGCTGGAGATGAACGGCAGCGATCTGCACATTACCACCAACTCGCCGCCGCAGATTCGTGTTCACGGCCATCTGGTGCCTCTGGATCTGCCACAGATGACTCCCGCCGAGACCAAGCAGCTGGCCTACAGCGTGATGACGGACTCGCAGAAGCACCGCTTTGAAGAAAGCCTGGAACTCGACTTTTCCTTCGGCTTGAAGGGATTGGCCCGCTTCCGCGCCAACGTGTTCAACCAGCGAGGCGCCACCGCGGCTGTCTTTCGTCTGATTCCGTTCGAGATCAAATCATTTAACCAGCTGGGGCTGGCTCCGGTAGTGAGCAAAATGTGCGACAAGCCTCGCGGGCTGGTGCTGGTGACCGGACCAACCGGTTCGGGCAAGTCGACCACGTTGGCCGCCATGATCGACAAGATCAACACCGAGCGTCACGATCACATTCTTACGATCGAGGATCCGATCGAATTCGTGCACATGAACAAGAACTGTCTGGTGAACCAGCGCGAATTGCACGCCGATACCAAGAGCTTTACCGACGCCTTGCGCGCCGCGCTTCGTGAAGATCCAGACGTCGTTCTGATCGGCGAAATGCGCGATCTGGAGACGATCGAGTCGGCGCTGCGTATCGCTGAAACCGGCCACTTGACGTTTGGCACGCTGCACACCAACTCGGCGACATCGACGATCAACCGTATCATCGACGTGTTTCCGGCCCACCAGCAACCGCAGATTCGCGCCCAGTTGTCCCTGGTGCTCGAAGGCATCATGTGTCAGAGCCTGCTGCCGAAGATCGATGGCAAGGGCCGCGCCATGATCATGGAAATTCTGGTGCCGAATCCGGCCGTGCGCAACCTGATTCGCGAGGACAAAATCCACCAGATTTATTCCTCCATGCAATCGGGCCAGGAAAAGTTTGGCATGCAGACGTTCAACCAGTCGCTGGCGACCGCCTACTTCCAGAAACAGATCTCGCTGGAAGTCGCCATGGCGCGTTCCAGCAACGTGGACGAACTGCAGGAAATGATTAATCGCGGAGCCAGCCTGTCAAACCGGGGCGGGACGACGATGGCCAAAGCAGCGGCCCCGTCAAAGCACTAGAGCGGGCAAGGCAGGAATATTTTGCAGGAATTGAAACTACTCGAAGCAGCTACGTCAGTGAGGAGAAGCTAAACCATGCCAGTCTTTACATTTTCCGGCAAGGACGCATCAGGACAAAAGATTTCCGGCGAGCGGATGGCTCCAAACAAGCAGGCGCTGGCGCAGGCGTTACGACGCGAGCGCATTACTCCCGGCTCCATTCGCGAAAAGGGCAAGGAATTCTCCATGCCTACCTTCGGGTCGGGTAAGGTTGCGACCAAAGATATCGCGATCTTCTTCCGCCAGTTTTCGGTCATGATCGATGCCGGACTTCCGCTGGTCCAGTGCCTGGAAATCCTCGCGGCCAACCAGGAAAATCCGGCCTTTCAGAAGACGCTGACTGGCGTTCGGACTACGGTGGAAGGCGGTGCGACGCTGGCGAATGCGATGCGCCAGTACCCCGCAGTTTTCGACGACCTGACGACCAACATGATCGAGGCCGGTGAAACCGGCGGTATTCTCGACATCATTCTGCAACGCCTGGCGACCTATGTGGAAAAGGCCGTCCGCCTGAAAGCGGCCGTGAAATCGGCACTGATTTATCCCATCGCGGTCGTCAGCATGGCCATGCTGATTGTCGGCGCCCTGCTCAAGTGGGTGGTGCCGATCTTCGCCAATCTGTTTGCTGGACTGGGAGTCAGCCTGCCTCTCCCGACGCGAATCGTAATCGGGATGAGCTCATTCGTGCAGAGTTTCTGGTGGGTGTTCTTCGCGGGCGGCTTTGCTCTGTTCTTCGGCGTAAAGCAGATCCGCAAGCATCCGCGCGGCCGCTTCTACTTCGATAAGATGCTGCTCTATATTCCCGTCATCGGCTCCTTGCTGCGGAAGATCGCGGTGGGCCGCTTCACGCGGACTCTGGGAACGCTGATCACGTCGGGTGTGCCGATTCTTGAAGGCTTAACGATCACGGCGAAAACCTCCGGCAACGCTGTGCTGGAAGAAGCTTTGATGAAAGTACGCAAGGCCATCGAAGAAGGCCGGACGATCGTCGATCCGCTGCGCGAGTGCGGCGTATTCCCGAACATGGTGACGCAGATGATCGGCGTCGGCGAAGCCACCGGCGCCATGGATTCCATGCTGCAGAAGATTGCCGACTTCTACGAAGAGGAAGTGGATGCGGCGACCAAGGACATGCTGGCCATGTTGGAGCCCGTCATCATCGGCACCCTGGGCGTCATGATCGGCGGCATCGTCATTTCGCTGTACATGCCGTTGTTCGCCATGATTGCCAAACTGGCGGGATAAACGCCGGTTTCAAAGTGAACGGGTTTCAAGGTTTCGGGGTACTTACAGAACTCCCTGAAACCTTGAACACCTTGGACACTTTGGAACCTGGGGCCCTCAATGCAAACCACGTTTGATGAGCGCAATTGGCTGGGATGGTTGGTCCGGGTCCGTATCTTCATCCTGACCTTGCTGTTGGCCATTGAGCTGGCGGTCGCTCAGTTCAGTCCGGCGCCGCTGCCCATGCGGTTGTTCATCAGTACGATCCTGTTCTGGTACAGCCTCTCGCTTTTCTATGTGTTGCTGCTTTCGTTCTGGCAGGAGCACCGCCTGCAGGCTTCGTTGCAGGTTCTGACGGACCTGGTTCTGGTCAGTCTGGTTGTCCATGAAACGGGTGGCTGGGACAGTTCACTCAATTTTCTTTATCCGCTGATCATCATCGTAGCCAGCGTATTGCTGCCGCGAGTCTGGGGGCAGCTGGTCGCCGCTCTGGCATTTATTCTTTATGGAACGGTGCTGGAGCTGAACTATTACGGCGTCATTCCTTCGTACTGTACGACGCACCCCGGACTGAAGGCACTGCAGGCGATCATCTTCGTCAATCTATTTGCCTTTTTGGCAGTTGCCTATCTGGCGGGGTTACTGACCACCAAGCTGCGGCAGGTAGGCGTGCAGTTGAAGGATACGAGCGGCGCCCTCGAAAGCCTGCAGGCGCTGCATGAAAACATCATTCATTCAATCAGCAGCGGCCTCATTACTACCGGCCTCGACGGCCGGATCACGCTGATCAATGCAGCGGCGCAACGGTTACTAGAACGCGACCCGGGCGAATTGTTGGGGGCGCCGGTCGATCAGTTGTTCCTGGACCCCCTTCCTACCGTAGAGTCGCAACCGAATCACGGCGAAGTGCGCTTCGAGGGCGCACACGCGAAATTCCGCAAGACGGTGCGGGTGCGGATCGCAGCACTCACCGTGCCAGACCGTGGAGATCTGGGATACGTTTACGTTTTGGACGATCTTACCGAAATCCGGCGACTCGAGCGCGAGGTTCGGATGCAGGACCGTTTGGCGGCGGTGGGCCGGCTGGCTGCGGCCATCGCCCACGAAATCCGCAATCCGCTGACATCAATTGCCGGCTCGGTCAGCATGCTGTCGGGCGTACCCGAGATGAATGAAGATCACC
Organism: uncultured Acidobacteriota bacterium; assembly: GCA_963765015.1. GTDB lineage: Bacteria > Acidobacteriota > Terriglobia > Terriglobales > Acidobacteriaceae > Sulfotelmatobacter. The sequence goes on from CAVXVD010000048.1 coordinate 82,023, forward strand.
GCCGGCTGCTCGACATTGTGACCCGCGAGTCGCAGAGGCTCAACAGCATCATTACGGACTTTCTGGCTTATTCGCGGACCAAGAAATACTCTTTCGACAAAGTCGACTTGATCGAACTGGTCGAAGACACGCTCACGTTGATGGACCACCGCATGACGGCTGAAAAGACCGGTATCAGCATCGAGCGCCACTTTGCGGCTCCTGAGGCATGGGCCGTTGCCGACGGCGACAAACTCAAGCAGGTGTTCTGGAATTTTTGTGAGAACGCTGTGCGCGCGATGAAGACCGGGGGGAAATTGACGGTTGCGATTGAGTCCCTGGCCGACGATTGGCAGGTCGCATTTACTGACACCGGTGCCGGAATGACGCCGCAGCAGACGGAGAAGGTATTCGAACCTTTCCAGTCGAACTTTGAAGGCGGCACTGGTCTCGGACTGGCCATTGTCTACCAGATCGTGCAGGCGCATGAAGGCAAGGTTTGGGCGCGCTCCAGGCCCGGCCAGGGAACCACATTCGTTCTGCGACTGCGCCGTTTAGATGCGGAGCGGATAGTTGCCGGGAACGAGAGCACGGCGGACAAATCCCGGTTTGCGGTTGCGCAGCCTCACGCCGCCGTCGCAACCGGAGGGGGGCTGCGTGGCTAATATTCTGGTTTGCGACGACGAGCGCTCCATTTGCGAAATGCTCGATATCTCGCTTCGTCGCGAGGGGCACCGGGTCGAGACGGTGCAAGCGGGGCAATTGGCGAAGAACAAGATCGACGGAGCGCTTTACGACGTCATCATTACCGACATCAAGATGCCGACTATCGACGGGATTGAGGTTCTGCGCCACGCGCACCGGGTTTCGCCCGATTCCGCTGTCATCCTGATCACCGCGGTGGACGATTACGAAGCCGCAGTCGAAGCGGTCAAAGCCGGAGGCGCTACGGACTACATTCGCAAGAGTCCGGGCCTGGTCGACGAAATCAAGCTGGCCCTCAATCGCGCGGTTGAGAAACTCAATCTGAGCAAGCAGAACTTCGCGCTGCGCCGCGATGCGGCGACGCGCAACTCGCTGGACAATATCATCGGTTCCAGCCCGGCGATGGAGAAGTTGAAGCAGACCGTCCGGACCGTAGCTTCCACTGCAAGTACCGTCCTGATTCACGGCGAAAGCGGGACCGGAAAGGAGCTGGTTGCGCGTGCGGTGCATGTGTGCTCGCCACGCGCCACCGATGCGTTCGTCTCGGTCAATTGCGGAGCTTTCCCTGAAACTCTGCTGGAGAGTGAACTGTTCGGGTACCTCAAGGGCGCGTTTACTGGAGCCAATCAGAACAAGCGGGGCCTCTTCGAAGTTGCCGACGGCGGCACGATCTTTCTCGACGAGATCAGCGAGATGACGCTCGCCATGCAGGTGAAGCTGTTGCGTGTCCTGCAGGAGCGCACGGTGCGTCCGGTCGGCAGTACGAGCGAAATCTCGATCGATGTACGCGTCATTGCAGCCACCAACCGCGATCTCGACAAGTCGGTGGCTGAAAACCTGTTTCGCGAAGACCTTTACTACAGGCTTAATGTCATTCCGATCCGCGTTCCGCCTTTACGGGAGCGTCGGGAGGACATTCCTTTGCTAGCTAACCACTTTCTCAAGAAGTATGCCACTGCCGCGGGTCGCAGCATCCTGCGAGTGAATGCTCCTTCACTCGATTCCCTCTGCGGGTACGAGTGGCCCGGAAACGTCCGTCAATTAGAAAACACCGTCGAGCGTGCTGTCGCGCTCGAGATGACCGAGGAACTGCATGTGGAGCTTCCGGCGGAGCGCCCTAAAGCTCGTGCTGCCGCAGCCTCAGCTGCAGGCGCGTCGTTGCCGGATTTGAGCGGGGACGTGACTTTACCCGGAGGCATTGGAATGGAAACCTACGTCGCAGGGATCGAGCGTTCCCTGCTGCAAAGCGCACTCAATCAGAGTGCCGGCGTCCAGACTAAGGCTGCCGATTTGCTTGGAATCTCCTACCGATCCTTCCGCCATCTCATGAAGAAATATGCGCTGTAGCTAGATTTTTCACAGTGTCCCTCTTCCCAACTTCCCGGAGTATCGTGTAATTTGTGCCAGCATTTTCTGTATGTCTGGAACTTTCGTCTAAGGTGTTTACCTGAACGCACTGTCTTCCGAGTTCCTCTACAGGGTTAGACGGTTTTTCCCATTCGACTAGCGCTAGTAGCGTCCCCAGTCCGGGGAAAATCGAATGGAGCTCCTGCCGATTTCGATCCCGATTGAGTCGGGTCACTGTCCACGCGTGCTTTCGCGCTATCTAGCCTGCAGAAATAGGGGAAAACACTACCCTCCACCGTTTTGCGGATCGTTGTGTGGATTCCCGGATTGGAACGAATCGTCCGCAAGTGCCTGTGGAAAAGACGGTTCCGAGGGAAACAATGGTTCCGGTCTCAAAATGGCAATGTGGATGCTATGACAATTGGAAAGGATCAGCCACGTGCATCTCGGGCGAGGCAATTATTACAGACTGAGGGGGAACCGATGAAGGAGCAGACTGTTCGGCTCGGTCCGCGCGAACAGCAGATCGTCGAGTTGCTACTGCAAGGTTGCGACAATGCTGAAATTGCCAGCCAATTGAATATGGCGCGGCGAACCGTAAAGGCTCATTTCAACCGGTTGTTTCTCCGTTTCGGAATTACCGGCGGTATCAAGCGGGTCAAACTCGCTACCCTGTTGTACCGGAGGCAAGCATGTCTGCAAGTGGACGCTATGGGAACCGTGTCCCCAGTGAACGTGAACACCGAGTCATCCAACTCGTTGCCGAAGGCCTGAAGAACCGTGAAGTGGCGGAGGCCATCGGAACGACCGAGCACGTTGTGAAGAACTACCTGCGCGTGATTTACGACAAGCTCGGCTTGTGGAATCGCGTCGAGTTAGCGCTTTGGTATGAATCCCGCAGAAGCCCGGCGGCGCTTCTCATGCAGTAGAGTTGTTCTGTGCGGTCGAGTAGTCCCAGCTGAAAAACAAAACGCTCTGAGACATGTGTTCTTGCGCGAAGCCGAAAGCTGGGGAGTGCCAGCGCATTACTGACAACCGAAGGCTTGAAGATTCCGCAGCCGCTCTCCGGCGCCGGCTACGCTCTTCCGCGCTGCCATGTCGAGCAGCACCCTTGCCTGATCGCAGTTCTTAGAGACGCCGTCACCCCTCAGATACAGATCCGCGAGAAGCAGTGTTGCCTCCGCGTTATGTTTGGAAATCGATTTCCATAGCCACTGTGCTGCTTCGGTGCTGTTGCGGCCTCCATTTGCGCCACTCAGATAACGCTGCGCTATGGCGAGTTCTTCTCCGCCATTTCCAGTCGAAGACGGCGTTGGCTGGTTCGGCTGCTCGACCAAGTTCGAATTGCGCTCCTCGGCGGCAGTTGGTTTCTTTACCGCTTCCGCCTTCGAGCTATTCCCGGCAGTTTCGGCGGGGTTTCGGGCGGGAGTTGGAAGCTCGGTTCTTGCGGGAGCAGGGGACGCAGGCTGGTCCGTTTTCGCCGCACTTGGAGACGCAGCCGGTTGGATCTTCGCCGCATTAGTCACTGGTTGCGTCTTCGCCTCCTTCATGGGAGGAGCCAAGGATGGTTCGTGGGAACTCTGCGATGTGGCTTGCGCGCTACGCCACGCCATGTAGCCAAGCACTAAAATCACCGCCGCCAATACGATTCCGATATAGACCCGGTAGGGCCGGGATGGAGGTGGTTCGAACGCCCAGTCTTCTTCGCCGCCAGATTCGCCTTCGCGCGCGCTTTGAAATAGCGACAGCTCATTTTCGTTTCTTATCGGCTCATCAAATTCATGTCTTATTGGTTCGTCAAAGATGAAAGCGGAGGACCTTCCGACTTCGGGGTTCGGTGTCTCCTCCTTCGTCTGTGTCGGGATATCACGATCTTCCTGAAAACCGTCGCTTCGGGTTTCTGCCCGGGAGTTTACTGAAATCAACTTCTCTCCACACATCCCGCAAAACTGGTGCGATGCAGGATTCTCATGACCGCAAGCCCCGCAAGAAGCCGGTTGGGCCGGATCGTCGGCGATAAATCTCTCTGCGGAAAACGACGGCATTGCCAAACCTTCTGCCGAATTCGGTGGCAATGGAGCCGAAGAATCGGCAGGCCCTTCACGCGGGGAACTCCCCGCTTCCAACTCATGCAGAAGTTCGAGCACCGCTTCCTCGCGTTTTTCCGGCGGACTGGTGAAATACACTTCAGCCCAGCGGCCCATGTTTTCAGCCAAAAGCGAATTCAGCAATGGATTCAACTCAGGCCGTGGCAAGCTGTCGGCACTCTTGAGTTGGTCGCTAGGACGCGGCAAATGTGGATCTCCGATAGGACGAATACGCGACGCCGGAATCACTGGTCTGTAACTATGATTGCACTCCGCCGCCCATAGGTTGTCAATTTTAAATGAGGAAACCCTGCTTGGAGGAGGGAAACGGCTTCAATTGCAGGCTTTGCGATAGGCAGGCTCAAACTGGTCGAGCTGCGCCTCCCGCTGAGTGGTGAACTTGCCCCTTGGGGTTTTACCGTAGAGTTCGGCGCCCGGGCAATAGTACAGAGCGGTATGCAGATCAACCCACACCTGAACGGCCGGATTTCCTTTGTCCACCGGAACTTCGGGAGCGTCGGCCAGGCCAAGATTGATCAACATCCGTTCAAACAGCGAAAGATCAGCAGTGGGCGATGGCTTTGGGCGGCTGGCCGCGGTTTGAGCCGGCGGCGGCGCTGGAGTCGCTACCGAATGGTTGGACCAGATCGCCCATCGAATTACGCAGAGCACGAGAATGATCGCAATCCCCAGGTAGATATCTCCCCGTCTCGTGTTCCAAAACTGGAGGAGGCTGCCAGGTCGCTTCTTGGTCGCCATCTGCTCCAGAAATTTGCGAACCGAAGCTGCAGAACTCCAATCGGCCGGCGGCGCCGGGGCTGACGCCGAAGCCGACACCGTTTCTGATTCTGGGACAACTTCGTGGGCAATCGTCTGTGTCGACAATTCGAGATCGTGTTTTGCGCTGCCCTCGGCCCTCATGGTGATCGCTGTCGGAAGTTCCTCTACATGTTCGGTTTTGAAGACGGGCATCTCCGTCTCCGCCAGCAGATCGGGGACGAATTCCTCCCCCGAAGCGATCCGCGGCTTTTCGAAGTGATCGCGGCCTGTAGATTCCTGCGTGAGGGAGATTCCGGGAGCGCCAACATCTGCCTGCGTACCCTTTTTTCTGGCTTCCTGCATATGCCAAAGGGAGGCCACCTTGCTTTGCATGCTAGGAGGCTCGTAATCGCTGGCACGTGGTAGCCCGCACTGCCCGCAAAACTGCTCCTCACCCACAAATTTGTGTCCGCATTTGCGGCAGGGAACCGTCGATGCGGAGGTTGCTCGTGGCAAAGGCGCGTCCCTCGCGACCGGTTTTTCAGCCAGGGCCATCAGGTTGGGTTTTAGTTTTTCGAGAACCTCAACGATGGCTGCCCGTTCGTCTACCGAAGGCTTCTGGTTTACCGCTTCTTCTTCTCGCGCGAGTGCCTCGGTCACGAGTCCTGCCATGAGTTGGCAGGTATGAACATCGTCTTCTGAGAAGGCATGGGGGTCGGAGTAATAGACCTCAAGCGCTCCGGAAATTCCGCCGTCGTGAAATACCGGTACAACGACGAGCGACTTGATGCCCCGGCGCCGGCATTCGTCGGCATCAAGAAGGAATTGCGCATTGATTTCCGGACAGCACAGGACATTTCCAGTGCGAATGGTCGAAACGCAAAGAGCCCGGTTCAGCGGGACCTCGGTTCCCGCGGATAATGCTCGGAATCCGGCCGCAGCACGGTAGCGAACCGTATTTCCGCTGACTATCCCAATCGCGCCGCCGGCCGCTCCCAGAATGTCGATCACCCGATCAGCGATCAACGACATCGCACTTTCGAGATTCAGATGACGCTGTTGAATCTGGTGCTGGGTTTCCACAATCTGCAAAAGGGTGGGAGCATATCCACCTTCGTCGCCGCTTTCAGACGCAGGCGCACGCTCAATCTTGTGAGTGGGAAGAGATGCTGGCGAGTCTTCCGCTTCAATCTGATCTCGCTTCAACTCGAGGCTGTGCTCGAGTTCGCGCAACTCGCGATTGTGCTCCTGCAGCACATAGGCGGCTTCCAGTATCTTGGCGAGCGTCTGTTCGTCGAGGACCGGTTTGCTCTGTTCTTCCGACATGATGCCGTTTTCCACCCGTGGCAGCCGTCCTGTCCGCACCCGCGACCAGTCGGAATGCACTTATTCTATTGCAAGTCTCGCATCGTCCAGAATGCTAAACCTTGGTTCAATCGGGGACTTACCTTTTGGGGAGGATCAAGCAATTTTAAGGCGGCCGCTGGAAGTGCTGGCCAAGTATTCGCTGATTCTCATTTTACCGCTGGATATCGCGTGCTGGCGAGCGAAGTTAAACGCCCCTGGATCTTTTGAGGCCCCATGGTAACCACCGTTTGGTAATCGTTCTTCCAGTCGTGATGCGCGTCCGGTCTCCCAAAAGCGCGCTACAGATGGCAACGAGTTGGAGTTATTCACGGTTGTAAGACTTCGGCGGCAGAAGGAATTGCATGCCGAAATAACCGAGGAAATACGCTTGATTGCTGCGGGCGGATTCAAGGCTGCGTCCAGCCATGAATAGAAGGATCACCGGGCTGTGGAGTTTGTAGCGTGCCCCGAAATCGAGGGTGGGCTGACAATCGGAAGGGTGAAAGCTGCACTGAGAATAGAACTCCATGTCCACTTCGAATTTCTTGGTGAACTCGTGGCCGAGGACGAGGCCGTTCAGCCAGCCGTCAGGACCCTTATGGACAGCCTGATAACCGATTTCATAATCCACATCGATGGGGCCGAATTTCTTGGAGAATTCGAAAGGCAGCAGGAAGGACTGGCTCGCCGGGGTGATGCCACGGCGCACGGCGTCGTTGGGGTTGTTGAGGAAGAGTTGAGGGAACACGGAGATGGCGAGGCCATCGCCCCCGGCGTCGTAGAAGCGCCATTTCACTCCAGGATTGGATTGTCCCATCCCAAACTGAGTTTTTGCACCAGGATTCTGGACGCGCAGCCAGGCGTTTTCGTAGGTCAACTGGATGCGCTCGCCCACTCCGAAATTGATATCGACATCGGGAGTGTGCGAGGCCGACTGATTGCTGTAGAAGAACGGCATGTAGCCAAGATTGATTTCCCAATTGAGAGGACCCGGTGTGCCCGGATCATTGGTGTAGTAGGGGGGGCCTCCTTGAGCAAATGCGGACCCGGTCGCGAAGAGGAATAAGGCAAGTATCAGACTCTGCAGCGCAGCACCTCGGTTAGGACTTTCATGGATCATCCCTGTCGCCTCTGTGCAAAACTCGCGGGAGTGCTCTTCCGCGGAGCCAAAATGAAAAACCGAGGTTTGCGCGCCGCCCGATATGGGAGGTTCGCGACTTCACGGGTGCGAAGTTGTACCTGAGGGAGGCTAGTGGCATGCTCGCACGAAAGATCTCGCAACAGGTTAACGAGGTAAAGCCTTGCACACCAATCGGATCGCCTATAGGGCCAAACTACGACAGCGTCTCTCCCTTGATTGTGACGACCCCCTCTGGGCAGGGGCGGCCGACTGGAGAATTTTGCAGGAAGCCTAGTCATGGGGTGAAACCGGTTGGACCAATTTGGAACTTGATAGGCTAGCACGGACTTCCTGAAGGCCACATGAAGGTAGCGTTTTGCCGTAAAAAATACCACACTCTAAAGTACTTAGCCCCGAGGAGCTTCGGTATGCGAATAATTGGCGAAAGCCGTGCTACCTGATTAGGCGAGTGTGATCGCCCAAGCAGGAGGAAAACCACTGTGATGAACCTGGACCACGTCAAAGTTACGCCCCGCGATCAACAGGTCTTGAACCTTCTGGTACAAGGCTGCAGCAACAAAGAAATTGCGGGCCAACTCAATATCAGCCCCCGCACCGTAAAGCAGCACCTGCGCACTTTGTTCTTGCGGGCCGGAATCCGCGAGGGCCGCAAGCGTGTGAAGTTGGCAATCGCCATGTTCACCAAGGGAGAAATGCCATCATGACTCCCTGCGAGCGTCTTACCCCGAAGGAAATACAGATTGCGATTCTAGTCTGGGAAGGTCTGACGAATCGTGAAATCAGTCGGATTATCGGCACTACTGAGCAAGTCATCAAGAACCATCTGCGGAGCACCTTCGACAAGCTAGGGGTGTGGACTCGCCTGGAGTTGGCGATGTACGTGGCCAATCACGGCGGGAAGAACTGGCCGAATGCTGAGGAGATTTCAATCGCTCTTGGCCAAGCCGTGGGGGCAGATTAGGATTCGAGCCACTGCGGAAACGCTTCGCTGGCAATCTAGGCGGGCGCCCCAACCTCGCAATTTGAATGCTGGGCGCTTCTAAACTGCTGCAAAACCTTTCATGAGGTCGATCCCAAATTAGCTGCTCCGTTTCCTAACTCCATTACTTGCAACGCCTTGCGTCCGTAACGTGGCGGCATTGTAATTGCACTAGAGGTTAGGAACTAGTGAGAGCGGGCTCAAAAGCAGCCACCGAGCCGGCTTCGCGACCCCGGGGCGAAACCAGCAATGGCCTACAAAGAAACCTTCTGGATGGCATGCGACTCCACCGAACAACTGCGAGCTGAGTACGGTCCATTTCACACTCGAACGGAAGCAGAAATCGAAGCCAAGAAGCTAGGCTTCGGATACTTGCTGCGCTATGAACACTTGCTTGGCGCGAACGAAGAGATTGAGGAAGTGCGTTGCATCTTCGTGGAGCTGCCAGGCTCGGCGCCGATTGGGATCGAAGAAACCGCCGTTACTTTACACACCCGTTGCGCTACGTGCGGCGAATCGGCCGCGCACGAGAAAGGGTGGCAGGCCGAGGTGTGGGCCGACATCCACGAATTCGAACACTCGCGCCATCGGGTGCGTCTTTTCGAACACGCCCGCGGTAAGGGATTGAAGGAAATCGGGGACTGGCGGGGATAGGAAACCAAAACCGCAGAGGACGCTGAGTACGCAGGGGAACTAATCTTCTGTCTTACTTGCGGGTTGACTTCTAGCGGCCAGCATCCGGGTGTTCTCAAGCAACCTGCGCTTCCTCTGCGGTTTTCATTTCTGCTGGGATAACCCGCTGGCCGCGGCGCGATCCAAAAACCAGATCACCTTCCCGTCAGTCGGCTGCACCAACTTTGCGGGATACTGGTCGCCGGGAGCATCCTTTTCCAGCACAGTTTGAACCATTTGAGCTTTATCCGTTCCGCTAACCAGAAAAGCCACACGGCGCGCCGCATTCAGAACCGGAAGCGTGAACGAGAGCCGATGCGTTTTGAGTTTCTCAACCCAGTTCGCAATTACCAGACGGGATTTCTCTTGTAACCCGGCGGTGCCCGGGAAAAGGGACGCTGTGTGCCCGTCGGGGCCCATTCCAAGAAGAATCAGGTCGAAGCGCGGAAGGCCGCCCGCTTCCAGCTGAAAGAATTTTCGCAGAGTCTGCTCATAGGACTGAGCAACCGCGTCCGCATCGGGGTTCTCCGCGCTAAACCGGAACACGTTTGTGGAGGGTACGGGAACTTTGGACAGCATGGCTTCGTCGGCCATCCGGTAATTGCTATCCGGATCGGTTGGGGGGACGTGGCGTTCATCTCCAAAGAAGAAGAACATACGGTCCCAGGGCAGCGCATTGCGGGCGTTGGTCGCAAGAAGATTGTAGAGATTCTTGGGAGTCGATCCGCCGGACAGTGCGATAGTAAAGCGGCCTCGCTGGGCGACGGCCTCCTCAGCGCTGCGCACAACTTCCTCCGCCGCCGCTGCAAATAGCTCCTGCGGGCTGGTCAGCACTCGAATCTCTGGCGAGGTGTTCACTGGATACCGTTTAGCTCTTACCGCGGACCGAAGCGCACCGCGCGGCGCCGAGCAGGCCTGCCTTGTCATTGGTCACGACGGAGACTGGCATCGATTCGACCAAAGGTCGCATCCGGCCCTTGTCCAGGAATGCTTGCATGAACAATGGCCCAGTCAGCTTGGCCAGAATTTTCGGAGAGATGCCACCGGCCAGGAAGAGGCCTCCGGTAGCCATGGCTTTCAGAGCCAGATTGGAGGCTTCCGCTCCGTAGACCGAAATCCAAACGTCCAACGCTTTTTCCGCCAGCCCGTCGGCGCCACCCAGAGCTGCTCGAGAGATCGCCGCGGCAGGATCGCCTTTTTGAATCGCTGAAGCGAGACCGGCAGACTCGATGCCACAGCCGGTATCGCGCAGGAATTCATAGACGTTTACCAGCCCTGGACCGGAAAGAATGCGCTCGTAGCTGACATGTCCGAAGCGGGATTTCAAGAAGCGGAGTAGTTCAATCTGCAGGTCGTTCTGGGGAGCGAAGTCGGTGTGGCCGCCCTCGCAGGCGAAGACGTGATGGCGGGTGCCGTCCCAAAACAGGCCAGCTTCACCCAAACCCGTGCCGGGCGCGATGACTGCCTGGTTGCCGACTGCGGGCCCGTTCACTTTGTTCAGTGGAACCAGGTCTGCCTCCGTGAGTGCGCCGATGCCCCATGCGCTGGCTTCGAGGTCATTGATGAGCAGGGTTGAGGGAAGGCGGATCTGCGTTGCCAGTCGGGATTGCTCGATAACCCAGGGAAGATTGGACGTTTCCACTCGGCCGTTGCGTACGGGACCGGCGATTCCGAAGCAGGCCGCTTCCGGACGCTCTTTGGATTCGTCTAAAAACTGAGTGACGATCTCGCCAAGCTCACTGTGCTCACGGCTGGGGAAGACTCGTTCGGTAACCAGTCGCAAGTGTCCATTCTGGGGTTGAAAATAAGCCAGCCTGGCATTGGTCCCACCAATATCGCCGGCCAGAATCATTTCTCGAAGTTCCTCCATCGGCGGCCGTCTCGTTCCATTAATTCGTCGGCCTCCTTCGGTCCCCAAGTTCCGGAAGCGTAGTTGGGAAAATTGCGGGGTGGCAGAGCTTTCCAAAGATCGAGCATCGGGTTAACCACGGACCAGCCGGCCTCCACCATATCCGCCCTTTGAAACAGCGTTTGATCGCCGATCATGCAATCGTGTAGCAAGCGCTCATAACCCGTGCTGGGCTGCTTGCCAAAATATTCCTGATATTCGAAGTTCATGTCCACCGTTCCCAGGCGCATCACGGGGCCCGGAACCTTGGCCGCGAACTGCAGTGAGATGCCTTCCTCTGGCTGAATGTGCAAAACCAGCTGATTCGGCATGAGGTGCTCGACGGGAGTGTCGCGGAATAGCACGAAAGGAGCCCGCCGAAACTGTATCACGATATGGGTATTGCGCACTGGCATCCGCTTCCCCGTACGCAGGTAAAAAGGAACATCTGCCCAGCGCCAGTTATCGATCAGAAGCTTCATCGCGACGAACGTCTCGGTCCGCGAGTCGGGAGGGACGTCTGGTTCGGAGCGGTATGGCCCCACCCGCTTTCCGTCCTCGGTACCCTCGCCGTACTGGCCGCGGATCGTGCGGCTCAGCACTTCTTCGTCACTCATCGGCTGGATTGCATGCAGGATCTTCGCCTGCTCGTCGCGCACTGCATTCGCATCGAAGGAGATGGGAGGTTCCATCGCCGTCAAGCTGATGAGTTGCATGATGTGGTTGGGCACCATGTCGCGGAGAGTGCCGGCCGTATCGAAATAGCTGCCGCGTCCCTCCACTCCAACTGTCTCCGCCACCGAAATCTGGACGTGGTCAATGTAGCGGCGGTTCCACACCGGCTCAAAGATTCCGTTAGCGAATCGGAACGCCATGATGTTCTGCACGGTCTCTTTGCCCAGGTAATGATCGATGCGATAAATCTGCTTCTCGTCGGCGACTTTCAGAAGATCCTGGTTGAGTGCTTTCGCCGATTCCAGGTCGTGGCCGAACGGTTTTTCGACCACCACCCGCCGCCAGTGATTGTTGCTCTGATCCATTAGCCCAGCGGCGGACAGCTTCTGTACGATCGGCCCGAAAAATGTGGGCGCGACAGCCATGTAGTAGAAGAAATTCTGATGCGTCGAATGCTCCTGATCCAATTTCGTCAGGGTTTCTTTCAACTGCGAATACAAATGGTCGTCTTTGAAGTCGCCGGCCAGGTAATAGAAGCGCTTCGAAAACCACTCCCAAAGATCGTTGTCGACGCACTCACCACAATAATCTTTCACGTCGTCATAGACGCGCTTGCGGAAGTCGTCGTCTGACAATTGCGTTCGTGCCACTCCCAGGACAGCAAATTCACGGGAGAGCAGCCCAGCGCGGGCAAGGTTGTAGAGTGCCGGAATCAGCATACGTCCCGTCAGATCTCCGGCAGCGCCAAAGATGACCATGACGCAGGGATCGCCCTGTTTACCGATGCGCGGCGGCGCCGCTTTGGGTTGTTCCGCTAGTTCAGCCATGAGTCAAATCCTCGGAAGTTTCTCGCACGATCATCTCACGCAGTCTTCTTGGTCTTATCGCCGCCGGTTTCAACGTGTCCGCCAAATTTCTGACGCATGGCAGAAAGCATCTTCTCGGCGAAAGTGTGCTGTTGCCGGGAGCGGAAGCGTACATACAGTGCCGCGGTCAAAACGTCGGCGGGGACAGCTTCCTGAATGGCGGCTTCAATCGTCCATCGGCCTTCCCCCGAATCCTGTACAAAGCCTTCATATTCCGAAAGTGTGGGATTCTCGGTTAAAGCCATCGCGGTAAGATCAAGCAGCCAGGAACTCACGACGCTGCCTCGGCGCCAGACCTCCGCGATGTCGGGCAGGTTCAAATCGTATCGAATCTCTTCCGGCAGTTCTTTACTGGTGGCATTCTTGAAGATGTCGAAGCCTTCGGCATACGCCTGCATGATGCCGTACTCAATGCCGTTGTGCACCATCTTCACGAAATGCCCGGAACCCGACGGCCCACAGTGAATGTAACCGTCCTCGGCAGTTCCGCCCAGCTTCTCCCTGCCAGGGGTTTTCGGGATATCGCCCTTGCCCGGTGCGAGTGTCTTGAAAATCGGATCCAGCCTCTGGACAGCCTCTTTCGGACCGCCGATCATCATGCAGTAGCCGCGCTCCAGTCCCCAGACACCGCCGCTGGTCCCGACGTCGATGTAGTGGATTCCCTTGCCTTTCAGTTCCGTCGACCGGCGCACGTCGTCTTTGAAAAAAGAGTTGCCTCCGTCGATGATGATGTCACCGGACTGCAGATGCTGAGCCAGTGTTTGCACGGTTGCTTCGGTGGCTGCGCCCGCCGGAACCATGATCCACACCGCACGCGGAGGCGCCAACTTGGCGACGAGATCTTCGAGCGACGACGATCCCGTCGCTCCTTCCGTTCCCAGTTGCTTGATTGCGTCCGGGCTGAGATCAGAGACTACGAGGGAATGTCCGCCGCGCATCAGCCGCCGCGTCATATTCGCGCCCATGCGGCCCAGACCCACCATACCTAATTGCATGCCTTGCTCCCTTGCAATTGCCGTAGCGTCGGCGACCCACCACAGGCCGATGCCCGCGTTCAGAATCTACAGTGCTTTATCGACCGCCGCTTGCAACGTCGCCAGCCCGGCTTTTAGATTGCTCCCCAGGTGCACTCGCAGCGCCCGCCGTCCGCGTTCGGCCAGGACCTGGAAGTCCCCTCGTGCTTGTGCAGCCTTTACGATTCCGAAGGTGTACTTCTGTCCCGGGACCGGCAGTTCGACCGCGTCATCGCAAGTGATCTGCAGGAACACTCCGGAATTCGGCCCGCCTTTGTAAGCCTGTCCCGTGGAATGCAAAAAGCGCGGACCGAATCCCAGACAGGTGGCGACAAGTTTTGAGTCACGCACCGCATGGCGGATAGCCTGTAGGGCTTGTTCGTGCTCCGTGTTCATCTGGATGTAGCCCAGCACGGCGAAGTAATCTCCGGTTTTGATGCGGGCCAGATGCGCCTTGAGATACGCGGCGAGCGTGGAATTGCCACCAGTGGCCTTCGCCAGTTCCGCGGCATTTTTCTCATCGGTGAATAATTTAATGCCGCTGTCTTCGACGACCGGTTTTTCCGGCGGCAGGGAACCAGTCTTCTCGTACTCGGAAGTTAAATTCCGTGTGGCGATCTTGCTGGCCTCCACATCGGGCTGGTTGAAGGCATTAATGCCAATGATTGCACCGGCGACGGCCGTCGCAATCTCCCAGCGGAAGAACTCCGCTCCGAGTTCGTAGATGTCCGCCATCGAAATCCGGACGACCGGGTGGCCGGCCTTCTCAATGGCCGCAACTTTCGCATCCTGATCTGCGTCCGCGCCACTCTCGAGGCGGATATATGCAAAGACGCGATCATTCCCGTAAATCTCCGGAGAAGCTAGCCTTTCCCGGTCCACGGGAATAATTCCCTTGCCGATTTTTCCAGTGGACTCGGCCAGGAGTTGTTCGAGCCACGCGCCGAGATCAGAGATCGCCGGAGATGCGATGATGGTGACCTTGTCCCGCCCGGCATTGGCTGCCGCCCCCAGTATGATTCCCAACACCGCGCCGGAGTTCTCCTCGACGGCAACTCCAGCCCCGCAGGCACGCACCATCTCAGCAGCCCGGCCCAGGAATTTCTTGGTATCCATTCCCATGGCAGCCGCAGGCACCATTCCAAAATTCGATAGAGCGGAGTAACGCCCTCCGATCGATGGACGCCCGAAAAAGATATGCAGGAATTTATCTGCCTCTGCGACCCGCTGCATCTTTGATCCCGGATCAGTAACGGCCATAAAATGGCTGCCCACTTTCACGGCACCAACTGCCTGCTTCGTCCTCTCGAAGAAATACTGCTTGAAGATGTTCGGCTCGAGTGTGCTGCCGGATTTACTGGACACGATGAAAAGTGTCTTCGCGACGTCGATCTGATGTTCGAACGCCTTCACCTGCGCGGGATCGGTTGAGTCCAGTACATGCAGGGTAGGGAAGTGGGGAATGCGGCCGAAGGTCATCCGCAACACTTCTGGACAAAGGCTGGAGCCGCCCATCCCAAGCAGCAGGATGTGCTCGAAGCCGCGGGTTTGGACTTCCTTTGCCAGTTTTAGCAATTGATCGTGCTGTGCCGTCTGCTCCTCGACGATGTCAAGCCAGCCCAGCCAGTTCGATTCGTCGCTCCCAGTCCACAGTGTGGCGTCGCGATCCCACAAACGCTTCATCTTGCCGCCCGATTGCCAGTCGGCAATCGTAGTTCTTACCGTTGCAGCCAGAGTTTCGGGCAGGGAAGTCTTCAGTCGGCTCACGATCTATCCTTTTTGCTGCGTGCCTTTTGCGACTGCAGCCAGCAACTTGTCAAAGGCGTCGGCGAACAACTTGACGCCGTCCGTGGTCAGCTTGTCGGTGACTTCTTTCATAGAGATGCCGGCGCGGGCAAGATCCTGCATCACCTTGGCTGCACCTGGCACATCCTCGACGAGACTATTTCGAAGCCGTCCGTGATCGCGGAAGGCGTCAACGGTTGCGGGCGGCATCGTGTTAACGGTATCCGGTCCGATGAGTTCCTCGACGTAGATCACGTCTCG
This sequence comes from uncultured Acidobacteriota bacterium, assembly GCA_963765015.1. Classification (GTDB taxonomy): domain Bacteria; phylum Acidobacteriota; class Terriglobia; order Terriglobales; family Acidobacteriaceae; genus Sulfotelmatobacter. The sequence goes on from CAVXVD010000048.1 coordinate 97,527, forward strand.
ATAGTTGGGATTCTTTGTGCTCGTGCTGGCCCAGAGTACGCGCTGCGTCTGAGCACCCTTAGCGGCGAGCGCTTGCCAGCGCGGTCCGCTGAAAATGTGCTGGTAGCTCTGGTAGGTAACCTTGCCGTTGGCGATCGCGACTTTACCCAGCAGGCTCTTCAGGAGCGCTTGCTGCGTTGCGTCAGAGGTGTCTTTGGCGCGATCGGTGAGCATCGAATCGATGAGCGTATCGATCCGGCTGATGAAGAAGCTGGCTACTCCTGCCATCTTCTTGAGATTGCCTCCGTGCGAAGCAAGTTCTTCGAGTCCGGCGATGTAGGCTGCGGCGACTTTCTCATAGACATCCTGGGCGAACAGAAGCGTGACGTTGATGTTGATACCTTCGCCGATGGCTTGCTGGATTGCGGGAAGACCCTGATCTGTGCCAGGAATCTTGATCATCACGTTGTCGCGCTTGACGGCTTTCCACAAGCGGCGCGCCTCGTCAATCGTTTCCTGAGTCTTGAGGGCGAGGTAGGGCGACACTTCCAGACTGACATATCCGTCGCGGAAATTAGACTGGTCGTAGACCGGGCGCAATGTGTCTGCGGCATCTTGGATATCCCGGATGGCGATCTGTTCGTAACGCGCGGTGGTGTCGAGGTCCTTGCGCGAGGCCAGCGACTTCAACATATCGTCGTAAAGGGAACTGTCCGCGATGGCCTTTTCGAAGATCGCCGGATTGGAGGTCATACCACGCAATCCGTCGTCGGCAATCATTTGTTTCAGCTTGCCGGTAGTGAACAGGTCGCGCCGGATGTAGTCGAGCCACATCGCCTGGCCGTAGTTCAGCAATTCTTTGAGCGGATTTTTCACGGCTTTCGAGTTTTCTACAACTCCTGTGGGCTGCATGCTGCCTCCATACCTGTTGGATGACGATTGTTTGAGGATCGGCGCAATTGAACTATTGCGGTACCAACCCTTGTTCCCGAGGCTCGTTTACTTTCCGGAGATAGCGGAATGCGCTTCCTCGACGACCTTATCGACGGTGAATCCGAAATATTTCAATAGGTCTTTCAATGGCGCCGACGCCCCAAAGCGATGCATACCGATATTTCGTCCGTAGCTCCCGGTATAGCGTTCCCATCCGAAGGTCGCGGCCATTTCCACGGAAACGCGCGCGGTCACGTGCGGAGGAAGGACGCTCTTCTTGTACGCATCGTCCTGCTGCTCAAAGATCTCCCAGGACGGCATGCTGACGACTCGCGCGTTAATGCCCTCAGTTTTGAGCTTCTCGTAGGCATCCACACAGAGCGACACTTCGCTTCCGGTCGCGAGCAGAATCACATCGGGCTTGCCGCCGGGGGCGTCTGCAAGCACGTACGCTCCTTTCGCGACTCCAGAGGCCGAGGCGTATTTTGTACGATCGAGAGTCGGCAAATTTTGGCGCGTTAGAACCAGCGCTACCGGAGAATGCTGCAGTTGCGCGATGATTCTCCAGGCTTCGACGACCTCATTCGCGTCCCCCGGACGCAAAACGATCAGATTCGGCATAGCCCGTAGCGAAGCCAGTTGCTCGATTGGTTGGTGCGTTGGGCCATCTTCTCCGACGCCGATGGAATCGTGCGTAAACACGAAGATTGACGGAGCCTGCATCAGGGCGGCCAGACGGATGCTGGCGCGCATGTAATCGCTGAAGTTGAAAAAGGTGGCGCCGAACGCTCGAATGCCAGAGACGGTCAGCCCATTGACGCTCGCTCCCATCACGTGCTCGCGCACGCCAAAGTGCAAGTTGCGCCCTGCATAGCTACCCGGCTGGAAGTCGCCTGCACCCTCAAATTTCAGCGTGGTCTTATTGGATGTTGCCAGATCGGCGGATCCGCCGATCAGCCACGGAATGTTTTGCGCCAGCACATTCAGCACTTTGCCAGAGCTCTCGCGTGTGGCCACGCCCTTTGCGTCCGCCGCGAAGCTCGGGAAGTTCTTGTCCCAGCCAGCGGGCAATTCGTGATGCTGCATGTGCCCCAACCGCTCGGCCAGTTCCGGATATTTCTGCGAATAGTCCGCGAATCGCTTGGACCACTGCCCGTGCAAATCGTGGCCACGCTTGCCGATCCCATCGCGAAAGTGTTCCACCACGCCGTCAGGAACAAGGAACTTTGCATCCTCCGGCCAGCCGTAAAACTTCTTCGTCAGCCGAACTTCTTCTTCGCCCAACGGTTCGCCGTGAGCCGCATTGGTGTCTTGTTTGTGAGGCGAGCCGTACCCGATGTGGCTGTCGACGATGATCAGCGTTGGGCGATCCGTGGTCTTATGGAAAGTTTCAAACGCCCGCGCCAGCATGTCCAAATCATTGGCGTCGGCGACGCGCGTGACGTTCCACTCGTAGCCCACAAATCGGGTCGCGACGTCTTCGGTGAAGGACCAGTTGGCAGGACCGTCCAGCGTGATGTGGTTGTGGTCATAAATCCAGCAAAGATTGGACAGCTTCAGATGGCCCGCCAGCGAAGCTGCTTCGCCGCCGATGCCTTCCATCAGGTCGCCATCGGAACACATCGCATATACGTTGAAATCGAAGATCTCGAAGCCCGGGCGGTTGAAAGTCGCCGCCTGCCACTTGCTCGCGATTGCCATCCCCACGCTGTTGCCGACGCCTTGTCCGAGCGGCCCCGTCGTCGTTTCTACCCCGGTCGTAATGTGAGACTCGGGATGTCCCGGAGTCCGGCTTCCCAGTTGCCGGAAGTGCTTGATGTCGTCCAGCGTGACGGAAAGATCGTTGGTCAGTTTGCCCTTGTCATCTACCCGGCGGACCTCCGCGAGATAAAGCATCGCGTAGAGCAGCATGGAAGCATGGCCGTTGGAGAGAACGAAGCGGTCGCGATTGAGCCAGGTGGGATCGACCGGATCGTAACGCAAGAATTCCTGCCAGAGGCAATAGGTGACGGGCGCCAGCCCCATCGGTGCGCCAGGGTGACCTGAGTTTGCCTGCTGTACTGCGTCAATCGCGAGGGTTCGAATCGTGTTGATGCACAGCGTATCCAGTTGCTGTCCCGTCGCCAAAACCTGTTCACTGGCTACCATGCGAGTTTGCTCCTCTGTCGTCGATCCGGCTGGAATCGACTGACACCCATTTAGAGTGCACGATTCCAGAAAGGGTTCAACAGGCAGAAGTGTATCAATTTCCGCGAAGGATTGGATTGCGCCAGGGTGAAAAACCAGCCGATATGGGCTGAACGTCTACTTCAGAAGTTGAATGTAACCATTCTCGTTGTTGGAGGTTCGAATGGTCTCCTGTACGGATTTCAGGAACTGACGGAGGCTGTCGCGTTCCGTCGATGCCATTCCCTCAAAACGCACTCGGACGCCGTTTGCGGGGCCGCTCCGCGTCACTACACCGCTAAGAGCGAATCCTTTGACCCAGATTTTTCCGTTGGGTACCCAAAGACCCACTTCGACCTTTGCTCCGGGCTTGACCGGTGTGGCTGTTTCGATCAGGCATCCGCCTGCGCTCGTGTTGGAAAGGTTGCCCCAGATCGGAGAGGGTGCCTCATCGACGTGGAGTTCGACGGCGACGAAGCACTTAATCCGCGGGTGCCGTCGCCGGTCGCTTCCCCAGTTCGGGCTGAACAAATCGGGCTCAAATGGGGGCGTCGAGCTCGTGGGCGTCGGAACCGGTTGCGGAACGGGCTTTTCTTTCGTGCCAGATGCGGGGTTCTTGGTGCTCGAGACGCCCGCTTTAATTTCCCGCATCGCAGTCAGCAGAGCTTCTTCGCGCTTCTCCACTGGGGCTTCGCGATAGGCCTGTAGCAGCTTTCCGACTTGCCGGACCAGGTCCGGGTCAGACAAGATTCGAGTCCAGTCAGTTCCCGTTGCCGCACTCATTCGATGGACGTCTTTCCGTTCGTAGATTCGCGCCTTTGCTAGCTTGAACCCGCAGTCACGGTCATTCAAGATGACCTAAGTCACTTCCAACGAAGTCGCTTGGGAAAATAGATCGTGCTTTCAGGCTTGCTGCCGGATTATTGACCGTCGAAGGTTAGCTGTAAGACTTCCGTGGTCTCAGTCTGTGCAGTTTCGAATTTCCACTTTCCAATCGCATCCAGAGCGGCATCTACCAGTACCGGGTTTCCTCCCAGCACGCGGGTCGACTTCACATTTCCATTCGCTTTTACTACCGCTTCGACGCGCACAATCCCGTGGATGTGCATCTTCTTGGCTAGTTCGGGATAAACCGGCGCGACGCGCGAGGCGACCTTTCGTTCCGGCGTGGACGGAGTCGAGGTCTGGGCGCTCGGCAAGCTGGTCAGCGCCAGGATCCCGACGGCCAGCAATATGAGACTCTTCCGCATTCGCGTACAGCCTCCCTTACGCGATTAGAGTAACCGTCCCCGTAACGTGGGGCAAAGTACCGAAGGGATGGGACTTTGGGTAAGCGGCCGGATCCCAATAAATCACTCATTCGGACATTCTTAAGCCCCGTTCGATCGGCGACTCGGATATGATCACCAGTTCCTTTTCAGCGAAACGTTTGCATCGCAAAGTGTCGTAACCGAATCAAACGTGGGAAGTTATGCTATAGGACGGAAAGGACGTTCGCGGCCAGGCTGCACGAGTTCTGACGCGACGCTCCACGACAAGAATGCGATCTTCATGGAAAGTCTTCCCGACCGCGATTTTCGGCCTTGTGTTTAGTTTGGCAGCCTCGCCTGGTGCCTTGTCTCAGGCGTCAGGAGGAGGAACTTCATCCATATCCTTGCCCGGGCCATACAACCCGTTCCAGGGTAGTGCCCCGGAGGGAAAAGCCTCTTCGGAAGTTCTCCAAATCGACTTCCGGGAAGCGATCGACCGCGGCCTGCGCACGAATCTTGGCCTCTTACTGGCGGGCGACCAGGCACAGTCCTCGCGCGGAGAGCGGTGGAAAGCGCTGGCTGAGTTGTTGCCCAACGTGTCGGTGCGAGGGCAGGAAGCGGTGCAGACCGAGAGCCTCACAGCTCTTGGGTTGAAGGCGAGTGTCATACACCTGCCCATTCCTGCGGTCATCGGGCCCTTTAATTATTTCGACTTACGAGCCAATGCTTCGCAATCCGTGTTCAACTACAGATCCCTGGAGAAGGAGCGAGCTTCGACAGAGGGCCTCAAAGCTGCCCAATATAGTTTTAAAGATGCCCGAGAGATGGTGGTGCTTGCAGTGGGCAATTCCTATCTGCAGGCCATTGCTGCAGCCGCCAGGGTCGAAACCGCAGAAGCGCAGGTCACGAATGCGCAGGCCCTTTACAACAAAGCGGCCGATCAGCAGAAAGCCGGTCTATCGCCCGCCATCGACGCGTTGCGCTCTCAGGTGGAACTGCAATCCCGCCAGCAACAACTCATCGTGGCCCGCAACGATTTGGCCAAGTCGAGTTTGAGCGTGGCGAGAATCATCGGACTTCCCCCGGGACAACAATTTGTCCTCACCGAGAAGGCGCCCTATCAGGCGTTGTCTCCTCTGCCGCTCGATACGTATCTGCAGCGCGCGTACGAAGGTCGCTCCGATTATCAGGCTGCGATGGCGCAGGTTCGCAGTGCTGAGCTCTCGCGACGGGCCGCCGAGGCGGGGCGCTATCCTTCACTTGATGTGGATGCGAACTACGGGGATATCGGCGTGACCCCGGCGCACTCCAACGGCACATGGCAAGTAATCGGAGGCATCAACATCCCGATTTTTGCCGGCAATCGTGTGCACGGAGAACTCCTTGAAGCGGACGCCCAGTTGAAGCAGGCCCGCTCCCAACTCGGAGATCTTCGCGGCCGAATTGATTATGAAGTTCGCACCGCCTTGCTCGATTTGAACGCTGCTGCGGAGCAAGTGGAGGTGGCGCGCAGTTCGGTTGAATTGGCCGAGGAAGCGCTCCAGCAGTCTCAGGATCGATTTACCGCCGGAGTCGCCGACAACCTGGAAGTAGTTCAGGCGCAGGAATCGGTCGCCAGCGCGCATGAAAGTTATATTCAAAGCCTTTATGCTCATAATCTTGCGAAAGTCGAACTAGCGTATGCCATCGGCGATGCCGAGCAGGGCGTCAAGCGCTATTTGAAAGGCAATCAATAAGCGTATGGAGCAAACTACGACTCAGACTCCCCCCGCTGCACCGAATAATGCACCAGACCGATCGGACGCTGGTAATAAGCCGTTGCCGGCCACCGAGAGGGACTATCACACCCGGCCGTCGCGAACGCAGAGTTCCGGATTCCGCATCGCGGTGGTTGTCGTCGTTATTGTTCTGCTGATCGCGGGCTTCTTCGCGTATCGATATTTCACCAGCTACGAATCGACCGATGACGCTCAGGTCGACGGGCATATCAATTCCGTTAGTGCCCGCGTCGCTGGCCACGTGACGAAGCTCAACGTCGACGATAACCAATACGTGCAAGCGGGTACGGTGCTCGTTGAGATCGATCCTGCCGACTACCAGGTGGCATATGAGCGAGCCAAGGCTGATTTTGCCGACGCTCAGGCCGCAGCCCTCGCAGCGGGCGTAACCGTCCCCATCACCTCGGTCAATACCACGAGCCAGGTGTCTGCGTCCGAGGCGGACGTTAGTAGCGCACGCGCGGGCATCCAGGCGGCCAAGCAGCAGTTCGAAGCGGCGAAGGCACAATTACAGGAAGCGCAAGCGAACAACGTCAAGGCGCAGAACGATCTCGCTCGTTATAAGCAACTGATCGACAAGCAGGAAATCTCACAACAGCAATACGATCAGGCTACGGCGGCATCACAGGCAAGCGCCGCGGCAGTGGAAGCGGCTCGTGCCAGCGCGGACGCGGCGCAGCAGGGAGTGACCCAGGCGCAAGGGAGACTCGTCCAGGCGCAGGCCAACTTCAGCAATGCCAATACCGCTCCTAAGCAGATGCAGATCACGCGTGCCCGGGCAGCCTCTGCGCTCGCCGAGGCGCAGCGCAAGAAGGCGGACCTGGACCAGGCGGAACTCAATCTGCAATACACAAAGATCGTCGCTCCGGTGAATGGGATTGTCAGCAACCGCACCGTTGAGGTTGGGCAGAACGTCGCTCCCGGCCAGGAACTCATGAAAGTCATCAACCTCGACGACGTGTGGATCACCGCCAACTTTAAAGAAACCCAACTGCAGCACATGAAGGTGGGGCAGAAAGTCACGATTGAAGTTGACGCAAATGGGAAAACGTACGATGGGAAAGTCGACAGTTTTGCCGGAGCCAGTGGTGCGAGATTCAGCCTGCTCCCACCGGAGAATGCGACTGGTAACTATGTGAAAGTGGTGCAGCGTATCCCGGTCAAGATTGTTCTGGACCCGGGTTCCAACAAACGTGAACTGCTGCCCGGCGAGTCCGTCACTCCCAAGGTCTGGATTCGCGAATGAGTTCGGCTACTGCCACCCTGGATGACGCCTGGCGCCCCGCGTTCAATCCGTGGATCATTGCGATCACGGTTACGTTGGCGACTTTCATGGAGGTGCTTGATACCTCCATCGCGAACGTCGCTCTGCCGCATATTGCCGGCAGCCTCTCCGCCGGTCAGGACGAGAGCACCTGGATTCTCACTTCTTATCTAGTTTCCAATGCGATCGTTCTCCCTTTGAGCGGCTGGTTGTCGTCGATTATTGGGCGCAAGAACTTCTACATGGGCTGCGTAGCCCTGTTCACCATCAGCTCGTTCCTATGCGGGCTTGCACCTAACCTGGCTGTGCTGATCGTCTGCCGCATTCTTCAGGGGGCCGGAGGCGGCGGCCTGCAGCCGAGTGAGCAAGCCATCCTTGCCGATACATTTCCGCCCGCGAAACGAGGGATGGCGTTTGCGGTCTATGGAATGGCCGTCGTTACAGCCCCTGCGATCGGCCCGACACTTGGCGGATGGATTACGGACAATTTCAGCTGGCGTTGGATTTTCTTCATTAACATTCCCGTCGGAATTCTCTCGCTGCTGCTTACATCCCGACTCATTCAAGATCCGCCCTATTTCCGACGCCGCAAGCTGAAGGAAACCCACATTGACTATGTCGGCCTGGGTTTCGTGGCGCTGGGTCTCGGAACATTGCAAGTCGTTCTCGACAAGGGGCAGCGGGACGACTGGTTCGAATCCCATTTCATCGTCATTCTGACGCTCATTGCCGTGAGCTCGTTAATCTTCCTGGTGATCTGGGAATGGAGGAATAAGGACCCGATCATCGACCTGCATTTGTTCCGCGACCGTACCTTTGGCGTGTCAAACCTGCTGATGTTCATGCTGGGTTTTGCGCTGCTCGGCAGCACGTTGTTGCTGCCCCTGTTTTCGCAAACACTGCTGGGCTACACCGCGCAGCAGGCGGGGCTGGCACTTATGCCGGGCGGCTTTGCAATTATTGTTCTGCTGCCGCTCGTGGGTTTCTTACTCTCACGGTATACGCCTCGCTATTTGCTCTTGTTCGGCCTTGTCGTGTTGTCGTTCTCGCTGTTCAATATGACGAGATTTGATCTCAACATTGATTTCCGCACGGTAGCGGCCGCGCGTGTTCTGCAGGCGGTCGGAATGGCGTTCCTGTTCGTTCCTATCAATACGGCAGCATATGCATTTCTGCCGCGGGACAAGAACAATGCCGCTTCCGGTCTGATGAATCTCGCGCGCAACATGGGCGGAAGTGTCGGAATCTCTGTCGTCACCACCATGCTCGACCGGCGCACTCAGGTGCATTTGACCGACTTGGCAAGCAACCTGAGCCCGACAAATCCAGCTTTTCTAGCCATGCTGCGGGGCGCCACTCGTGCCCTGCAGGCCCATGGCGCAAGCGCGGCCGGAGCAGCGCAGCAAGCATACGCACTCGTTCAGGGTACGGTGCAACGCCAGGCGACTATGCTGTCCTATATCGACTGTTTTTGGTTTCTGGGGGTGGCAATTTTGTGCATGGTCCCCACGGTTTTCCTGATGAAAAAATCCAAGCCCGGCGGAGGAATGGCGGTACACTAAACCCATGTTTCGGGTCTTAACCGTCGAGCGCGAGTTCGGCTGTGGCGGGGGTGCCATCGCTATCCGGCTGGCCGAGCGATTGGGATGGAAGGTATGGGATCAGTGTCTCACCGAAGAGGTCGCCCGCCTTGCGAATGTCGATCCTTCCGCCGTAATGCGCTGCGACGAACGCATGGATAGCCACCTCCATCGTCTCGCCAAGGCTTTCTGGCGCGGTAGCTACGAGCGCAACTCCGGAGTTCTCGGCAGTCAGGTCTTCGATACCGACCGCATGATGTCGATGATGCAGGAGATCATGAACAAGATCGCGCGAGAAGGGAATGCTGTCATCGTCGGCCGAGGCGCGCCCTATTTCTTGCGCGAGCAGCCCGACGCTTTCCACATTTTTCTATACGCGCCTCGCGCGGAGAAAATCCGCCGTACGATCGCTGATGGGCACTCGGAAGGGGAAGCCGAGGAACTGGTCGACTCGGTCGATCGTGAGCGTGTCGCTTACGTGAAACATTACTTCAATGCGGATTGGCCGACCCGCTCGCTCTACCATCTGATGCTGAACACCGCGGTAGGCGATAAGGCGGTGGTCAAGACCATTCTGGAAACAATGCGTCTCGTGGAAGGTGGTCCCAAAGCCACCAACTTCGAACATCCGGACGCGCAACCAACCACACGATAGCAGGTTGCTAGCGCGCAGCTTGCGGCCGCACCGGGCGCTGCGGCGTAGGGCAACAGTCATCGGCACAGAGATCCGCACGAGGCCCCAGTGACCCGAGCGCAAGTTTTGCTACTCCTGGCTTTAGCCTCTCTTCGATCAGTTTACGAATCATCCCGATAAATTCAGGATGCACACCCACGGTCTTTGCCCTCGCCATCGGCAATGACAGCGAGTCACAAAGCTGCCGGGCCTCGATGTCTAGGTCGTAGAGCACTTCCATGTGATCGGAAATAAAACTGATCGGCGCGAGTACAACCGCGCTTGCTAGATTCTGCGCTTTCACTTCGCGCAGGTAGTCGAGAATGTCCGGTTCAAGCCAAGGTTGCCCGGGGGCACCGCTGCGGCTCTGGTAAACGAGCGCATCGTTCTTGACTCCCAGGCGTGCCGAGACGAGCTTCCGCACTTCTTCCAATTGACGGACGTAATCGCAAGTTGCAGCCATCGACAGCGGAATGCTGTGCGCTATGTATACGATCTGGATGTTCTGGCCCGCATCGGCCGGAACACCTTGCAGCGCATCGCGCACGCGGTTTTCCGTAGCGTCGATGAATCCAGGATGGTTGAAGAATGCGCGGAGCTTGTCGATCTGCGGTGCGCCTGCGCCCACTTCGGCCTGAGCCCGCGCAATGTCTTCCCGATACTGGCGGCATCCGGAATAGGAACTGTACGCTGAAGTCACGAACGCGAGAGCGCGAGTAATGCCATCCTGCTTCATTTGCCGCAGCGAATCCGCCAGCATCGGGTGCCAATTGCGGTTGCCCCAGTACACCGGAAGTTTTGGCTCGTGTTGCGCCAGTTCGCTCTCCAGTGCCGAGATCAATTCGCGGGTCTGCTGGTTGATCGGGCTCTTCCCGCCAAAGTGGTAGTAATGCTCGGCGACGGCCAGCAACCGTTCGCGGGGAACGTTTCTTCCGCGCAGAACGTTCTCCAGAAACGGGATGACGTCTTCGCGGGATTCCGGTCCGCCAAAGGAAACAACAAGGAGTGCGTCGTAGTTCATATTGAAATTAACTTCCGAGTAGGGCGAACTTCATCGAGGATTCTAGAACGTGAACCTTGCTGAAAACTGCAGCACCCGCGGAAGCCCATTGGGGCTAATTTCCTGCAATGCGCCGAAATTGCCAGGTCCCGAGTTGGGCACTAGATAGCAGGTCTGGTTGGCCGACACTCCGTCGCCACAGTTGGTCCCAATTGGATTGTATTGCAATTGGTTGATGCCATTGCCGTTTTGAACGTAATAGTTAGGATGGTTGAATACATTGAACGCCTGCGCCTGAAATTGCAGTTCCTTCCCTTCTCCGACCGAGAAACTGCGGGCCAACCCTAGATCGATCCTCTCCAGCCATGGGCCGTAGAAGGAATTCAGCCCGATGCCTGGCGTTGGGCCAGCGCCATTGATGCCCCCGGCTGTGTTCGCGGTGTCCTGATTGAAGGCAGTATCGTTGAGGTTGCCATCGACGCCGTCGCAATTGTTGAATGACAGAGTCGAACTGGTGCACGCGGGACTTAACAAAGCTGCATACGGACGGCCGGAGGAGAATTCCATGACACTGCTCAACAGCCAACCGGAGATCAGTCTGCGCCCGGTCTCCGAGGTGGTGAGCTTTTCCAGCCCGGGCCGATATACGGCAGCGATGCTGACGCGATGCCGCTGATCGAGCAGCGAAGGAGCGTGTGTATTGCTGAAATCGAACTGATTGTTGAAGTCCATTCCATCGAGCATGATGCTCTTGGCGAATGTATACGAGAATTGCAGTGAGAGGCCGTGCGACATACGGCGCTGCACCTGCACAAAGAGAGAGTTGTAATAGTTCTGACCGGGGCTGATCAGTTCGTCGATCTGGCCCAGATTGGGATTTACGCGGCCTTCAGTCAGCAGGCCGTTGTCCATGTTCGGCAGCGTGATCGCCGGCCCACTACAGGGAGCGGTGGTTGCACTGGGGGGACATTGGATGTAAGTCGTCGCGCCCTGCAAGGGCATCAGATTCAAATCATAAGCGCTACCCGAAAGCAGATGCACGCCGTGATTCCACATCGTCCCGACAGTCAGAGTCGTCTCCGGAAGAATCTCGCGCTCAATCTGCAAACTGCCTTGCAATATGTAGGGCGCCCGAAATTGCGGAGAAACCAGCGATATATCCGGAGAAGCTTGGAACAGCGGCGAGTTCCCCGGAAGAATCGTCGGAAATGTCGGCAGCTGCTGGTTTGGCGGACCGGATGTGTAACTTGCGTTCACCGAAGACTGTTGCGACGACAGTCCATTCGACACTACTGCGTTGCGATAGTTCAGGCCGTTCATGTTGGAGTAAAACTCGCCGAATCCTCCTCGCACAACGGTCTTCGATGCGGGCTGCCAGGAAAAACCGATGCGCGGTGCCAGGCGCAAATGCTGGTTCGGATATTGTCCGGTGAGCGGGAAGGCGGGATTTTCTGCAGGCTGCGGGTAAACCTGGAAGTCCTCGCGCAAGCCCAGTTCCAGCGTTAATTTCGGCAAAGCACGGTACGTGTCCTGCACGTAAAATCCGTAGTAAGGCACGGCAAAAGAAAAAGTCGGATTTCCGGAAGACTGACTGAACTGGTTGTATTCTCCGAGTGCCAGGTCCTGCAGATTCGAAAATTCATAACTGCCCAGGAACGATCCGAAGTCGACAGCCTCATTCGGATCCGCGCCGCCATCGTTATTATCCGAATCCCACGCGCGGTTCATATCAAAGCCGAATTGCAACGTGTGCTTGCCGAGCGCGTAATCGATCCGGTCGGACAGGGAATACTGTCTTTCGAAAACTCTGCCTACGGAAAAAGGAGCGTTGCCGAAGATAAACGCGGCGGGACTGTCCAGGATGATCGTGGGAGCGTTGGGAGCAAGGCCGGTCGGAGTCGAGATCTGATTGTCGTCCGAGCTGCTGGCATGAAACTCATTGAGCAGGCTGGAAGAAAAGGTGTGCGTCCACCCCAGGCTGGCCTGGAAAGTATGCACAAAAGCGTTCGCCAGCGTCTGCGTTCCATAATTACCTACCGTCGGGTCCGTAATAACGCCGCCGGGCGAGTTAAAACGGTTCGCGTTGATGCTGAGAAACAGGCTGTCACGGGAACTGGGCTGGTAATCCAGCCTGGGAGTTATCACCCAATCATTGCGCTTTCTTGCCTTGGTGCCCAGGTTTGAATTTAGCGCGTTCAGCGTGTTCGATACCTGCTGCAGATACACCGGATTGGTCGGATTCGCCAGGACATCGGCGTCGGTGTCGCTGCCGGGCATTGGCAAGGGTCCGGTCGGCGCGGGCAGCGGTGTTCCAGCTGGAATTCCAAAATTTGCGGTCAAGAAGTCGCTTAAGTTTGATGGCGACGTCGCCAAAGCCGAATTAATGACGGCAATCGGATTGTTTCGCAGTTGTTGCTCATAATCGACGAAGAACCACAGACGGTTGCGCACGATCGGACCGCCCAAGCCGCCGCCGAATTGCTGCAAATCGTCTTGCGGCCTTGGAAACCCAGCTGCTTTGTCGAGAGCGTCGTTGGCCGCAGTCGCCGAGTTGCGATTGTAATAGAATGCGCTGCCGTGGAACTCGTTGCTTCCCGACCTGGTCACTGCGTTTACGAAGCCCGCTCCCCCTCCATAAATAGCGGAGTACGGGCTCTCCGAAACTTGAAACTCCTGGATCGCGTCCTCTCCGTACAGGTAAGGGATCCGGTACCGGCCGATAATATCCGCAAAGTAGTTGCTGGTCGCATTGGATCCGTCCACCGTGAAGGCACTGGATCCATTGCCATTTGCATATCCCGAATCTTCTCCACCCTGTTGCCCAGCCAGGCTGACAAGACCAGTGTCGCCGTCGTAGCTGGTGTTGGGCGTCAGTGCAGCAAAATCCGTGTATTTCCGTCCGTTCAGCGGCAGATCCTCTAGCAGAGCCCGCTCCAGCACGGTGCTGGCGGAGGATTCCTCGGGGCGCAGCAGGGACGTAGTCCCCATTACCTTTATCGTGTCTGTGCCTGCTCCGATCTGCAACCGGATGTCCTGCGAAGTGGCGTTCCCCACCAGCACCCGCACCAATACCTGGGCATCTCGAAATCCATTGAGACTCGCCGTTAAGGAATAATTGCCGGGCATAAGTACGGGGAAGCCGTAAAGGCCCGCATAGTTTGTTACGGCAGAAACTTTCACGCCGGTCGCGAGATTCTGCACCACAACCGTCACGCCGGGAACCGTCGCTCCGCTACGGTCGGTGATTCGTCCGCGGAGAGCTCCGCTCAGTACCACATTCTGTGCGCTCAGCAAAAGGCTACCCGCAAACGCGACCAGAACGCCGTATATCGACAGACGGCGAAGTATAGGAATCGCACGGTCAATGAGTCGAGGGAAGGATTTCCTTCTCATGTGGCTCCTAAAAACTGAATCGGTCCGGCTTTCGGAAACTCCACTCACCGTGGTCCGGCCAAGGTATCAGGGCAGTTTCACTACTACCATACAGTCGTAGTGCACGGAATCAGACTTCCAAACGTTGAGATCGTTCGCCGCAAAAGGGGGGATGGTGCGCCCGGAGAGATTCGAACTCCCGACCTGTTGCTCCGGAGGCAACCGCTCTATCCAGCTGAGCTACGGGCGCGCAGGTACAGTTTACATGGCCAAGCGAGAGGGCAGCAATGCTACTGCGATTCGATCTGACAGATATAACGCGCTGGCGGACCGTGGGATGATCGTGCCAATGCGATGCAAAGGCGAACTGCCGGAGAACCGGCAGGGCTTGCAGCATCTGAGCGTCAATTTTTTCTGCCGAGTTCTACCAGCGATCGCGTCCCCTGCCGCCGCCCCCACCGCCGCCGCGCCCACCGCGATCTCCCCGGTCCCGGCCGCCTCCGCCGCCACCGCCGCCGCTGCGCTCAGTCTTGGGGCGAGCCTCATTGACGTTGATGGTGCGCCCGCCGACTTGCGATCCGTTCAACGCCGTAATCGCTTTCTCGCCGTCTTCGTTGCTGGCCATCTCCACGAAGCCGAAGCCGCGCGAGCGCCCAGTATCACGGTCCGTCATAATGCTTACGCGGTCCACTTGACCGTACGCCTCGAAAAGCTGCCGCAGTTCGTCTTCGTTGGTGTTGAAGCTCAGATTTCCCACAAAGATATTCTTCACGCGTCTGCCTCTGCATTGAGCTGTCGGAAGTGCAAGCTCAGTTCGGCGGACTTGGCAGGTCGGGAGGGCCGTTCCTGAAAATCGAGACCGGAGCTGGCAACAGTCAAATGCGGCGAGCAGTATAGCAGGTTTTCTGAAATCGGCTTGTCAATTTGCCCCTGGGAGCCGTTTTGCAAGAACTAGCACTCGTCTACTTTCCAATAACCTTCAGGATGGAAGCCCATCTGAAGCAGGCGGTTCTTGGGATCGTGCCTTTTGCCGCAGCCCGGACATACCAGATAGCGGCTCCACGCCGTGCCTTGACGGTCGAAATTCTCGGCTACGGCAAAAGTTGACCCGCAGCTGCAGGGAACCAGAAACATGCGCAATGGCACTTTCTTTTGCGTCTGCTTCTCGGACTTGCGTGCTGGTTTCACGACTCTTCTACAGCGGCTAAGGAGCGTTTCTTGCGCTGGTTAGATTGCAGGACTTTTTTGCGAAGCCGGAGTGATTTGGGAGTGATTTCGACGAACTCATCATCCGCAATGAATTCGATTGCCTGCTCGAGATTTAATGGACGGAACGGCACGAGTCGGATGGCCTCATCGGCGGTGGAAGCGCGCATGTTGGTGAGTTTCTTCTCGCGTACGGCATTGACGTCCAGGTCGGTGTCCTTGGCATTTTCGCCAATGATCATTCCTTCGTACAGCTCGATGCCCGGGCCAACGAAGAGTTCTCCGCGTTCCTGCAATCCCCAAAGGGCGTAAGCTGTCGAGACGCCGCCGCGGTCAGCGATCAGCGCCCCCGTCAAGCGGTGAGGAATATCGCCTTGCCACTCGGTGTATCCGTCGAACAGCGCGTTCATGACGATCGTTCCTCGCGTGTCGGTGAGGAGTTGGCTGCGCAGTCCGATCAGGCCTCGGCTGGGTACGCGGAATTCGATTCGCACGCGTCCGTAGCCGTGATTGTGCATGTTCGTAACTTCGCCTTTGCGCGAACCGAGTTGCTCCATGACCACGCCGACGAAATCCTCGGGGACGTCGACGGTAAGGTGTTCAACCGGTTCCATCAGCTTGCCATCGATCCTCTTGGTGACAATTTCCGGCTTGCCCACCATCAGTTCGTAACCTTCGCGGCGCATCATTTCAATCAGGATCGAGAGCTGCAGTTCGCCGCGCCCCAACACTTTGAATGAATCGGTAGTGCCGGTATCTTCGACGCGCAGGGAAACGTTGGTGAGCAGTTCTTTCTCGAGGCGCTCGCGCAGGTTGCGCGACGTGACGTACTGGCCGTCCTTGCCGGCGAATGGCGAGGTGTTCACCGTGAACAACATGGCGATCGTGGGCTCGTCGATCGCGATGTGCGGCAAAGGAGCAGGGTTCTCGGCTTCGGTGATGGTTTCGCCGATCGTGATCCCCTCGACTCCCGCGACAGCGATGATGTCTCCCAACTCCGTGTCCGTAATGTCGGTTCGCTTCAGGCCCGAAAAGGAGAACAGTTTTGTGATTTTGGTCTTGTGCAGTGTGCCGTCGAGCTTGGCGATGGCGACTTCCTCGCCAGTATGCATGGTCCCGTTGAAGACGCGCGCGATGGCTAGTCGGCCCAGGTAGTCGCTATAGTCGAGGTTCGCCACCAGAATCTGCAGAGGACCGCTCGGATCCCCTTTCGGATGAGGAATTGTCTTCAGGATCGCGTCGAACAGCGGCCGTAAGTCCGTGCCGCCACCTTTAATATCCGTGGTCGCGGTGCCAGTCTTGGCATTTGTGTAAAGCACCGGGAAATCGATCTGCTCCTCTTTGGCGTCCAGATCGATAAAGAGGTCATAGATTTCGTTGAGCACTTCCTGCGGGCGGGCGTCGGAACGGTCAATTTTGTTGATAACCACGATGGGCGGCAGGTGCGCTTCCAGCGCCTTGCTCAGTACGTAGCGGGTCTGGGGCAGCGGGCCTTCGCTGGCATCCACCAGCAGCATTACGCCGTCGACCATCTTGAGCGCGCGTTCGACCTCGCCGCCGAAGTCGCTATGGCCCGGGGTGTCGACAATATTGATTTTTACATCGTGATAGAAAATCGCGGTGTTCTTGGCGAGAATGGTGATGCCGCGCTCGCGCTCCAATTCGTTCGAGTCCATGACTCGTTCCACGTGGTGCTCGTTGGAGCGGAAAGTGCCGCTTTGCTGCAGCATGGCGTCGACCAGCGTGGTCTTGCCGTGGTCGACGTGCGCGATGATCGCGATGTTGCGAATACCAGTACTCAAAAGGAATCCTTCCAAAAATATGGTGTACTACCACTTTACTATGCGGGGAGTGAAACGACTACGAATACTGAGGATGTGGTTGGCAGGAGATCCAATGTGGGGACAGCAGGCTTCGGCTGTCGGTCGCCCAAGACTCAAGCAGATTTCTTAATGATTTGCCCCGGCGCTTTCGACTAACTCCGAACCGATCTCCGCAGTACCTTCTGCTCTCGTTCGCAGCCGGTACCAGACCACGATCGTCACTAGCGAAAACACAAAGATGATGGTGGACACGGCGTTGATTTCCGGCGTGATGCCTCGCCGCAGCCGCCCCCAGATTTCGAGTGGCAGCGTGTTGTCGCGGCCGATCAGGAAAAAGCTGACCGCAATCTCATCCATCGACAGAGTAAAGATCAGCAGCGCCGCACCGATGATCGGCAACTTCAGGTTTGGCACTGTTATGCGCCAGAACGTCTGCCAGTAGTTGGCTCCCAAGTCGAGCGAGGCTTCTTCCTGGGCGCGATCGAGTTTTTGCAGACCCGCGAAAACTTCAGTCGTGGCCACGGAGATCAGTGCCGTGCCGTGACCCAGAATGATCGTCAGAATGCTGGTTTTGACGTTCGCCTCCTTAAACATCATGGCCAGCGAGAGGCCGGTAATAATTCCAGGCAGAATGAGCGGCAACAAAACCAGACGCCGAAACAGCGCCTTGCCCGGAAATTGCGCCCGGTCAAGCGCGAGCGCCGCGGGAATCCCAAACGCCAGCGAGATTGCCATCGCCGCAAAAGCCACCTGCAGGCTGTTGAGGACCGAATCCCAGATGGGCCCATCCGCGAACAGGATGCGATACCAGTCGAGCGTGAGGTGATGCGGGCGGAAATCCGCCTACTCCTTGTCCATTGAAGGAATAAAGGATGAGCACGACGATCGGCAGATAAAGAAACGCGAACACTGCCGTCGTATGAGCGAGCAGCCAGCGCGAGCGTGGGATCGCCGCATGAGTCCCGGTCATGAGAAACTCCACTTCTTTTCCAGACGTTCGGAAAGAAATAGCAGGCTTACGACAATGACCAGCATTCCCAGAGAAATCGCGGCCCCCAGCGGCCAGTTGTAGGCCGCTCCAAACAAGCTGACCACAATGTTCGAGATCATGATTCCGCTCGGGCCGCCGAGCAGTAACGGCGCAAGAAAGTCGCCGAGGCTTAATACGAAAGCGAATGTCGCGCCAGCGACCACACCTGGAATCGACAAAGGGAAGATAACCTTCCAAAATGTCTGCGCTGGGGTTGCGCCCAGATCATGCGAGGCTTCCACCAGATTGCGGGGAATATGCTCCAGAGCCGCGTAGATCGGGAGGAACGTGAAAGGGGTATAGATATGCGTGAGGGTTAGAACGACCGCAAACGGACTGTAGAGCAGGAAGTCGAGCGGATGCCGGGTCACGTGCACGTACTGCAGCAGGGTGTTGAGCACTCCCTCAGAGCCGAGAATCGTTTTCCACGCGTACGCACGTACGAGGTAGCTGACCCATAGAGGGATGATTACCATCTGGTACAGCAGGTCTTTGCGTTTGCCCGCGTAGAACGAAAGAAAATAGGCCAGCGGGTATCCCAGCAGTAAAGAAAACAGCATGACGCGTGCCGCGATCCACATCGAGCGCAGCAGAGTCTGCCAGTACAACGTCTTTTGCGCCAACTCTTTGTAGTTATCCAGGTTCCACGAGTGCACGATGGTCTGCGCCGGAGAGACGGACCAGAAGCTGTAGCAGAACATCAGCAAGTACGGCGCCAGCAGGAACACGGTGACCCACACCAGCGGCGGCGCAGTCACAGCCGTTTTGTAGGCGCGGGAGAACATCAGTGTCGCTCCGGTGACGCCGCTACCGGAATCGCATCGGCTGAAGAGAATTCAAGCTCCACTATTTCAGGCAACTCAGCCCCGCTCGGAATGCGAACGGTCAGAACCAATCCTCGGTCGCATTCCACCCGGATCAGTTCGGTTGAGCCGTGAAAGGCTTGCTGCAAGACACAGCCGCGGATTCGGACCAGTTTGTCGGAGATGGTGGTTCCCGCCAGCCGGATCTGCTCGGGCCGCAGAGAAAACAGCGCTGGCCCATCGCGGAGCGAGGTTTTCCATGAAAGTGCTCCGGACTGTGCCATGCCAGCCCGAACTTCGGCAGAAAGCAAGTTCGTGTGCCCGATGAACTGCGCCGCGTAGGCAGTTGCTGGGCGGTTGTAGATGTCGCGAGGGGTCGCGACCTGCTCGAGTTCTCCTGAGCGGAGCAGGGCAATCCGGTCCGACATAACCATTGCTTCTTCCTGATCGTGGGTGACGAATACGAACGCGATGCCCACTTCGCGCTGCAGCGATTTCAATTCGACCTGCATCTGGCGTCGGAGATTTGCATCCAGCGCCGAGAGTGGCTCATCGAGTAACAGCAGCCGTGGGCGGTTGACCAGCGCTCGTGCCAGAGCGACACGCTGCTGCTGGCCGCCGCTGATTTTCGAAGGTTTGGATTTGGCGTGAACGGTCATCTTTACCTTGTCGAGCGCATCGATCACGCGTTGCGTGATTTCCGCTTCGGGCCGTTTCGCAACGCGAAGCCCATAAGCGACGTTCTGCTCGACAGTCAGATGCGGAAAGAGGGCGTAGTTCTGAAACACCGTATTCACCCGGCGCCGATAAGGAGGTTGCTGATCCAGCCTTACGTCGCCCATCCACAGTTCACCCGACGTCGCATGCTCGAACCCCGCGATAATGCGCAACAGCGTCGTTTTGCCCGAGCCGCTCTCCCCCAGAATGGTGAGGAATTCTCCCTCGGCAATTTCTAGCGACACGTTGCGCAGCACGGCGTTGCGGCCGAAACTCTTGGCCACATTCCGGATACTGAGGAGCATCGGTCGCGTCATCGGTGTGGGCAGCAGGGGTCTGGGAGTTCATGCGTACTTTTCGTTAATCGGCCGTAAATCAAAAAGTCTGGGGGCGTGGCTGTTTATTGCGCCGCCTTCACGTCGTTCCAAATCTCGGTGTATTTCGCACGCCGCGCCACGTTCTGCCAGAAATACAGCCGCCTCTGGTAGTTGTCCACATCATCGAGATGTAAGGATTTCACTTCGTCGGCAGTCATCAACTTTCCCGCTTGCGGATTGGCCGGCACGTAATGGGTCTTGTCGGTCACCAGCTTCTGGGTCTTGGCTTGGACCATGTACTCCAGAAACTTATGCGCCAGTTCCTTGTTCTCGCTGCCGGCGGTAATCATGAGGTGATCGATCCAGCCCGTGGTGTTTTCTTTTGGAATGGTCTCACCCACAGGGAATCCGGCCTTCTTGAGATCCGCCGTATTGAGCGGCCAGCCCATAGCAATTACGATTTCGTGGCTCTCGAACAGGTTCGTGAGTTCTCCGCCGGTCGCCCACATTTTGCGGACGTTGGGCTTCAACTCCAGCAATTTTTTCTTCACCGCATCCAATTCCTGATCGCTCAGGTTGTAGAGGTGCGACGGATCGGGCTTGTCATAACCCAGTACTTGCGCAGCCATGTAGACCGTGGAGAGATCGTCCCATACGGAAACTTTGCCCTTGTACTTCGGGTCCCACAAGATGTTCCACGAATCCGGAGGCTGGGGAAAGACGGTCGTGTCATAGATGATCGGATCCGGTCCCCACATGAACGGCACGCCATAAACCTGACCGTTCGTGCGCACCAAGGGCAGGGAAACGAGCTGCGGAGAAAGCTGGTTGTAGCTGGGGATCTTGGACAAGTCGAGGGGCGCTGCCAGCCCAGTCGTTGTAATGGACGTTGCCACGTCGCTCGACGGCGAAATCACGTCGTAGTTTCCCGCGCTGCCGCCGCGAAGCTTGGCAACGAGTTCATCGCTCGATCCCATGTACGAGGCGGAGACCTTGCAATGATTCTCATCCTCGAATGCCTTGATGAAGGAAGGATCGGCATAACCCTCCCAGACAAGAAGATTAAGGGATGGAGTCTTTTTCGCGCAGGATCCGACCAGCAAGAGCGCTCCCAGCAAGGGCAGTACGCGCAGTCCACGTCGCCAGTCCATTCTTGTCTCCTTTGGCAACTCCAGCATCCAACTCGCCACGTCGAAATTCGCTTCGTCAGAACGTAGGCGGAGTATTGACCCACAGCAATAATGTTTCCTTGTGTCCAGGGTTCTTCCAGCGGTGCGGAGTCGCGCTTTCAAAGTAGAAACTGTCGCCCGGCTTCAGTCTGTATTCGTCTCCGCCGACTGTAATTTCCAGATCGCCCCGCAGTACGTAGATGAACTCTTCGCCCTCGTGCGTATAAGGGTCTCCGCTGCCAGCCTCGGGCGCGACGCGAAATAAGTGCGGCTCCATCACCGTGTTTCCCCAAGCCAGCAGCTCCATTCGGACGCCCGCGCCCGCTTCCAGAACCTTTCGTTCTGCCGGTCGCACCTGGCGGCTGCTCACCCCGCTCGCCTCAAAAAAATCCAGGATGTTGGTTTTGTAGAATCGAGCGAGCTTTCGCAGAGTGCCGACGGATGCGCTCATTTGAGAACGTTCGAGCGCGCTGAGAAATCCCACAGAAATGCCGACAGCTTCTGCGACCTGTGCCAGCGAAAGTCGACGCCTCGCTCTCAATTGGCGTAGATGCCCGCCAATCGCGCCCGCATTGCCATCCGCGACCGGACTTACTTTGCCCTCGCGCTTGAGCAGTTGCACGATGGCGGCCGCATTCAGTCCACGAACCTTGCGCAGGAAGCGCGCGCGCTTGAGCAATTTCACATCTTCGGCCGTGTACAGGCGATATTTGCTTTCAGTGCGCCGCGGACGCGCCAGTCCCATGCTTTCCCACGAGCGAATCACGGAAGGCGAAACGCCGACTTTCCGAGCTACGTCGCCGATTTTTAAATAAGGTTCAGGCATAACGAATACTGATACCTGCAGGCAGGGTGTTTTTACGATAAGAAATTTCTATAAGCCGAACCCGTTTTTTTCTCCTTGACAGGGCCCAGTGGGCTTCTCTAACCTTGCGGGATTATAGCAAGGTTGTCACCGGATACAAGTTAGCTTTCAAACAAAAATCAAATCTCCCGGAAGCCCGGAGGTTCCATGCTTTCACTGCGAGCCCGCTATTCCCAGCTATGTCTGGGCGCGACGTACTTGAGTACGGTGTGCCTCACGCTTGTCGCGTGCCTCTTCCTCTCGCTTCAGGTTTCAGCTCAGGGAACGGGCGGGCGCATCCTCGGGCGCGTCGTCGACCCGTCAGGCGCCGTCGTGGGCAACGTGAAAGTCACGGCCACTAACGACGCCACCGGCGTGAGCCACGATGCGACGAGCAACGATAGCGGAGATTACGTCTTCCCCGATCTGTCGGTGGGGACCTACTCGCTGACCTTCGACTTGACTGGATTCAAGAAAGCGATTCGGCGCGGCATCAGTCTCGATGTCAACCAAGTCATCACGCTCAACATGACGATGCAGTTGGGGGCCGCGCAAGAGGTCGTCGATGTGACCTCCGAAGCTCCGCTGGTGGACACGAGCAGTACGCAACTCGGCGCCGTCGTGAACAACCGCTCAGTGAATGAATTGCCGCTGAACGCCCGCGATACTTACCAGTTCCTGCAACTGCAACCCGGTGTGCAGTCTCAGCTGGGTTCGAGCGGCGGAACGTTTTACGGCAGCAGCGATGCCGGTGCGGTTTCAGTCAATGGCGGCCGCGGCCGGTCGAATAATTTCAGCGTAAATGGCGGCGATGCTAACGACGCATTCGTGAATCTTCCCACCGTCCAGCCAACCCCGGACGCCATCGAGGAATTTCGCGTTATCTCGAATACCTTCGACGCCGAGTATGGCCGAAACTCCGGCGCTGTCGTGAACGTCGTTACCAAGTCCGGCACCAACCAGTGGCACGGAGATATCTACGAGTACTTCCGCAACACGGTTTTGAACGCGCAAGGCTACTTCAATACCGTGAAACCGCAGGAGAATCAGAATCAGTTCGGCGGAACGTTCGGCGGTCCGCTGAAGAAGGATCGCACCTTCTTCTTTGTGTCGTATGAAGGACGGCGGGTCCGTCAGGGCCAGTCTGGGCAGACGGTGATCGTGCCGACTCCGCAAGAGAGGACAGGGGATTTTTCTGGGGATTCTGCGTTCGGCGGTGGAATTGCCGACGCTTTCGCCGCGCAAGCCTTAGACGGACGTCCGAATTGTGATTCCTCGCTGGGGCTTCCCGCAGGTGGCATCTACCAGCTCTACACGAGTGGAGGCTACAGCAGCACCAACCCGCTGCCTTGGACCAATGTTTTTCCGACCAACGTGATCCCGGGCGGCTGTCAGGATCCGGTCGCGGTCGACCTGCTTCGCTTCGTGCCCGGGGCCAACCGTTCCGATGGTGTGACCTACCAGGCTGTTCCTGTAATGTCCGATCGCCAGGACCAGTTCACGATCCGTATTGATCATCACATCAACGATCATCAGAACTTCAGCTTCTACTACTATTACACCGACGACAATCAGCTGAACCCCTTCTACAATTTCCAAGCCTCCGGAGCGAATATCCCGGGCTTTGGAGCAAAGGTTGGCTCTCGCTACCAGCAGTACAATCCTAGCCACACTTGGACGATCAGCAACTCTCTCGTCAATGAATTCCGCTTCACCTACATGCGCGAGGGCCAGCTGACCTTCCAGCACCCCCAGAGTACGGGAGCGATCCAATCGTCATGTTCCTCGGCAGCCGCGCAGGCGGTCTGTTTCAACGGAACGTCTGATTCAAGCGCCGGTCCCAACTCGATTGTTGGACAGCTAGGTACAAGTCCGCAATTTGGCATCACCACCGGCCTGCCGTCGACTCGCACTGGCGTTCCGTTCGTCGATGTCGGTGGCGGATTTGCCATCGGCAACGGCTGGGAAGGCGAGTTGCCCCAGGTTGGAAACTCGTTCATGTGGGCCGACAATTTGACCTGGGTGAAAGGGAATCACCAGTTTAAGTACGGCGTCGATGTTCGTCGCGACCGTTTCGATCAGACCCTTTACTACAACGTGAGCGGAGACTTCACCTTTAACAGCACGACGGAAAACTCGATTACAACGACGGAAAATCAGACGCAAGCTGGCAACAATTATCCAGGCTACCTGCTTGGATTGGCTGACAGCTACACGCAGGGTTCCGCTCAGCGCGAGAACGTCCGCACGACCGGATTCTACTTGTTCGCTCAGGACAGCTGGAAGATCAGTCCGTCGGTCACCTTAAATTACGGTCTGCGTTGGGAATTGGACACCCCACTCACCGACGTTTTGCATCATGTGCAAACTTTCCGTCCAGGTCAGAACTCCACTGTTTACCCCTGTCAATTGACCACCACCGAGCAAACAAACTTCGGCGTGAGCACGTGTGCAGACGCGGGCGTGGAACCTACAGGCCTGGTTGTTCCCGGAGACAAGGGCGTTCAAGCCGGATTGACGCAGACGTATTACAAGGCTTTTGCACCCCGGATTGGCATCGCCTACAGCCCCAATTTCACTCACGGAGCACTGGGCACACTGTTCGGTGCAAACGGAAAAACCAGCATCCGGACTGGGTGGGGGTTGTTTTACAACCCGATGGAGCAGTTGGTGCTGGAGCAGTTCGGCGCCGAGCCGCCCTTCGGAGGCAGCACTTATCTGCCGGCGACTTTCTTTAACACTCCATTCGTTTCGCAGAGTGGAACCGTGAGTCCGAACCCGTTCAACGGCATCCTCAGCCCCACGCCCGGTATGCCACAGGATTGGTCGAGCTTCCGGCCGATGTTGCTCTACGGGGATTTCCAACCGAAGATGCGCACGCAGTACACCGCGCAATATAACTTCACAGTTCAGCGCGAATTGGGACGCGACATCGTGTTGCAGTTGGGATATGTCGGTTCTCAGGGACACCGGCTCCTGGCGTCGCATGACATCAATCCGGCGAATCCGCAATCCTGTCTCGACATCATGGCGCTCGCCGCGAATGATCCAACCAGCGTCAACTCCTACGGAGTACCGGGCAACTGCGGTCCGTTTGCCGAGGACAACCAGTACAGCGTTACTCTTCCCGCTGCCAACAGCCCGAATTTGCTGCCCAATGGATTCCATCTGCCGAACGGCTCAACCGTGGCTGCCGCAGGGCAGACTCTGAACCTGGTCGGTCTTCGCCCCTATTCCTCTCCGAACTGCAATCCGACTGGCCCGGCTTTTACGGCGGGTACGGGTTGCCCCATTGACGGCGTCCCGGTCTTCACGAACATCTTCGCGGAAGACACGATTGCCGCTTCGGCCTATAACTCCTTCCAGGCTAGCCTGGAGAAACGCTTCTCTCGCGGGATTCAGTTGCAGGCGGCCTATACATTCAGCAAGTCGCTGGACTGGGCTTCCAGCTTCGAAGAAACCGTCAATCCCTTTAACTACAAAGCCAGCCGCTCGTTATCACTGTTCAATTCGGCTCAACGGTTTGTCATCAATTACGTTTGGGATTTACCGGTTCGCAAGTACAGCGGGTTGGCCGGCAAGGTTGTAGATGACTGGCAACTCTCGGGAATCATTCAGTTCCAGAGCGGATTTCCCATCCGCATCCAGACTCAGGATGATGCTGAGTTGATCAGCAGCTTGTTCTTCCTCGGAGCCGGTGCGCCGCAACTGAGTGGTCCGTTGCAGATTTTGAACCCCAAGACGAATGGCGGCCAGTACCTGAATCCTGCTCAATTTTCCGATCCGCCCCTTGGACAGTTCGCCACCACGCCGCGATCCATTTGCTGCGGGCCGGGCGAAAACCAGTGGGATATTACGGTATCCAAGAGGATCGCACTTTCGGAGTCGAAATATTTCCAGTTTCGCGCCGACGTCTTCAACCTGTTTAACAAAACGCAATTCGTCAATCCGGACGGCAATTTCAGCGATACGACGTTCGGCCTGATTCAGGAAGCGCGCGAAGCGCGCGATGTGCAGTTTGCCTTGAAGTTCTATTTCTAGCGGCAAAGAGTAAAGTAGGAAGTATTCAATCCCCGGGTGGCTTTCCGCCGCCCGGCAATCTAATGGCCGCCCATAGAGGCCGGCCTGAGTTTTCTCGGAGACCTCGATGTACCCCGATCTACAGAAAGAACTCGCCACTTTCGAGCGGCGAACGCCCAAGTCCGCCGAAGCCCATAAGAAAAATCTCAAACGCATTCCTCTCGGCGTCGCCAGCAACTATCGCGCGTACGATCCTTGGCCGATCTTCGTGAAGGAGGCCAGCGGCAGCAAGTTCCGCGACCTCGACGGCAACGAATACATCGACCACAATCTAACCTTCGGTGCGCTCATGGCCGGACATTGCCATCCCGCGGTCATGAAGGCTGTCGAAAAGCGTCTCTCCACCGGAACCATGTTCGGTATGCCGCACGACATGGAGTGGGAACTCGCCGAAGAAATCTGCACCCGCTTTCCGGTCGAAATGTGCCGCTTCGGCAACAGTGGCACGGAAGTCACGATGCACGCCATTCGCCTTGCCCGCGCTGCCACCGGACGCGACAAGATCGTCAAATTCGAAGGAGCCTACCACGGCCTGCACGATAGCGCCCTGGTCAGCGTAAAACCACATGCTCCCGATTACGGAGACATCCACGCGCCGACTGCGGTCACCGGCGGCCTGGGCGTACCGAAATCTGCGATCGCCAACGTGCTAATCGCTACGTTTAACGATCTCGCCACCGTCGAGCGTCGGTTCAAGGAAAGTCCCGGCGAGATTGCCGCAATCATTCTCGAACCGATTCTGATGAACGTCGGCCTCTGCATCCCGCAACCCGGCTTCCTGAAAGGCTTACGCGAGATTTGCGACAAGCACGGCGCGTTGCTGATTTTTGACGAAGTGAAGACCGGCGCCAAACTGGGTTGGGGCGGCGCGAGCGAATATTTCGGCGTTCATCCCGACATGATTTGTCTGGCCAAGTCGATCGGCGGAGGCCTGCCTCTCGCCGCGTTCGGCACCAGCAAGTCCGTCATGGACCTGATCTCTCAGCACAAAGTTTTTCACGGCGGTACTTACAACACGAATCCGGTTTCCATGGCGGCGGGCCTGGCTACCTTCCGGGAAGTTCTCACGCGCGAGAACTACGCTCACGTCGACAAACTCGGCAAGAAGCTGGCAGACGGCTATCGCAAGACCATCGCAAAGTCCGGTCTACAGGCATACATCGCGCAAGCCGGAGCCAACGGGGCGTTGATGCTCTATCCCAAAGAGATTCGCAATTATCGCGATTGGGAGGCGATCGACATCGACCTGTGGCGCCACTACTGGTTCGGCATGGTCAACCGAGGCGTGATGGCTCAGCCCTACTGGTGGGACGAGCAATGGACGATCTCGGTGCAGCATACCGAGGCCGACATCGATAAGCACCTGGCGGCGTTCGACGACATCGCAGCATCGTTGGCGAAGGCGCAGCAAGAACGCGAAGCTCCGGTAGCAGTCGCGCACTAAGTTCGTGTCAGGGCGGACGCATTCGTCCGCCCTGAACCGATTGATGCAGGGACAGCCGCCCTCGGCTGTCCGGTCGGGCAAGCCCCGACAGATGTGAGAAGGGCACGACTTTAGTCGTGCCGCAAAGCACCACCATCGATGCGGTTTTAGCCGCTGAGGGCCAAAACGCCTTTGTCCGACGCCACACAACCCGAACAGCCGCACCTGATCCGTGCCCTCGGACGCCGCGATCTCGTGCTGCTCTTCGTTGTCGCCGTCTTTAATCTGAACGTTGTTCCATCGATCGCGGCCAATGGCGGCGTCACCGTCTGGCTCTGGATCATTTCGCTCCTCCTTTTCTTCTGGCCACAAGGCATCGCGGTCATCGAACTGGCCCATCGTTATCCCGGTGAAGGCGGCGTCTATCTCTGGGCCAAAGAGGTTTTCGGCGACTTCCACGGGTTCCTCTCCGGCTGGTGCTATTGGACCAACAACATGCTTTACGTGCCGACGGTGATGCTTTATTTCGTCGGCGTTTCGGTCTACGTCCTCGGCTCCTCACACCTCGGCTTGGCCGACAATAGAATTTTCGCCTCGACCGCTTCACTCGCGCTTCTGGCCGTTCTCACAATTCTGAATATCCTTGGCCTAGGCGTCGGTAAGTGGATCAACAATCTCGGCGCCATCGGTACATTCATCGCCGCCGCAGTTCTTATTGGTCTCGGCATCGTAGTCTGGCTGCGGTTCGGGACCACGATCACCGCCGCCGATTTCAAAATTCCAGCGGATCCGAAGTTCGTTCTGAATTCTTTCGGCGTAATCTGCTTCGGCCTGGTCGGCTTGGAACTCGCTTCCGTCATGGGTGATGAAATTCAGGATCCCCGCCGCACTCTGCCCGGCGCAGTCGCTTGGGGCGGACTTCTTTCCGGAGTCCTCTACGTCGGCGCGACCTTAACGCTGCTCGTCGCTGTCGGGAAAAACGTCAACGTCCTCCAGGGGATCGTACAAGCCGTCACTCACATGGCCTCGCAAGTTGGCCTCAGTTCCATCACGATTCCATTCGCCATCATGCTCAGCCTGTCCATCGCTGGAATCGGCTCGGCTTGGATGGGCGGCTCCGCGCGCATTCCCTTCGTCGCCGGCCTCGACTCGTACATGCCGAGTTGGCTGGGCAAAGTCCACCCGCGCTACTCCACACCCTACGCCGCGCTAATCGTGCAGGCCATTGTTTCCGGACTGCTGGTCCTCGGAAACTTTTTTGGCTGGTGGTTCTGGGATAAACTCGCGGGACTTTTCGGGCTCCTGCCGCGCCTATATCTCAGCCCTGCTGGCGCTGGCGAAGTTTTTCAAAAATTATTGTCACTTGCAGTCGTGTTGCAACTCGTTCCGTTCATCTATGCATTCGGAGCGTTGGTGAAGTTCGCCGTTACCGAAAGCACTCCAAAGGGCCAGTACAGCCGCACCACAATGTTGCTGGCGGGCTCGAGCGGATTGCTGACCACGATCCTCGGCATCGGACTCGTATTTTTTCCGGCGCAGCAGATTACGTCGCTCTGGTCGTACGAATTATGGATGGTGGGTGGCACTCTCTTTTTCGTTGGACTAGCCGCATTCTTCTTTTTCGTCTACGGCCGCCGAAAGACGGCTAGACGGGTTCTGTTAGCCAAGAATGAAGCGGTCGTTGCGGCACAACGTTGATTTTGATTATGTAGCGGCAGCCGTCCTCGGCTGTCCGCGAGCGAACCTCGCGAGATTAGAAAAATTTGCATCAGGCACTACTTCAGTCGTGCCATTGCGATGCAACAACGATCGGGGCTTTAGCCCCTGGAGGCCACGATGCCGAGCGGTGTTCAAGCCGATGTGAAGACGTATCAGATGTTCATTAATGGCGAATGGGTCGCCAGCAAATCCGCGAAAACTTTCCCCGTCTACGACCCCTCGACCGAAGAGGTAATCGCTCAGGTCCCCGACGCCAGCGCGGACGACGTGAACCGCGCCGTCGCTGCCGCCAAAGCCGCGTTCGAAGAGGGACCATGGGCCACCACGACCGCGCAGGAGCGCGGACGTGTCCTGTTCCGCCTCGCCGATAAAGTCCGCCAGAATCTCGCCTCGCTCGCCGAACTCGAATGCCGCAACACCGGCAAGCCTATTGTTGAAGCCGAATACGACATCAACGACGTCGCCACCTGCTTCGAATACTACGGGGGCCTTGCCACCAAGGTTGTCGGCTACGTGAATCCTGTCCCCGACAACGCGATGTCCCTCACCCTCAAAGAGCCCGTCGGCGTTGCCGGGCAAATCATTCCGTGGAATTACCCGCTGCTGATGGCCGCATGGAAACTGGCTCCTGCACTTGCCGCCGGGTGCACCTGCGTTCTCAAGCCCGCCGAGCAGACTCCGCTGACGGCGCTCGAATTCGCCCGTCACTTCGCCGATTGCGGCCTGCCGCCGGGAGTCGTCAACGTCATCACCGGTTTTGGCGAGTCCTGTGGAGCTCCGCTCGTCCAGCATCCCGACGTCAACAAGATTGCGTTCACCGGCAGCGCTTCCGTGGGGAAGATCATCGTGAAGCAAGCCGCCGATACGGTGAAGCGCGTCACGCTTGAACTCGGAGGCAAGTCTCCCAACATCTTTTTCGCTGATGCCGATTTCGAAGCTGCCATCGACGGTGCCCTCTTCGGAGTCTTTATCAATCAAGGCGAGGTTTGCTCCGCGGGTAGCCGCATCCTGGTGCAGAAATCCATTTACAAGAACTTCGTCGAGGCGATGACCGAAAAGGCGAAGAAGATCAAGCTTGGGCCGCCTCTGGAACGCGAAACGAAGATGGGACCGCTGGTCAGCAAAGAGCAATATGACCGTGTGAACTCCTATCTCGAAATCGGCAAGAAAGAAGCCAAGCTGGCCTCCGGCGGTGGGCGCCCCGAAAAATTCACCAAGGGTTTCTACGTTCAGCCCACAATTTTCTACGATGTGACCAACAGCGCCCGCATCGCCCGCGAAGAAATTTTCGGCCCAGTTGCGACCGTGATTCCGTTCGAAGACGAAAAAGATGCACTCAAAATCGCCAACGATTCGCCGTATGGCTTAGCCGCTGCCGTCTGGACGCGCGACATTTTCAAGGCCATGCGCTCCGTGAAGGCGCTGCGTGCCGGAATCGTCTGGGTCAACCACATGCAGCCCACCTATGTCGAAGCGCCGTGGGGAGGATACAAACAGTCCGGCTTCGGCCGCGAACTCGGTCCCTGGGGCATCGAAGAATATCTCGAAACCAAGCAGGTCTACATCAACCTGAATGAAGCGCCGATTGGTTGGTATTGAAAGAGTCGTGAGCGGCGAGTCCCGAGTCGCGAGTCGGAAGCCAGAATGAACGGGAAGGGCACGATTTTAGTCGTGCCGTAAGGTCACAAAATAAATGCGGCTTTAAGCCGCTGAGTCTGAGAACAGAGGACCGAGAACTGGAATCAACGATGTCTACTATTCAACTCCGCACACCGATCCCTGGCCCGAAATCGAAGGCCCTGTCCGAGCGCCGCAGCAAAGCCGTACCCCGCGGGCTTTCTCACGGTACACCGATCTATGTGACCAAGGCTGAAGATGCCTGGCTCGAAGACGTCGACGGGAACCGCTACCTCGATTTCGCCGGCGGCATCGGCTGCCTCAATGTCGGCCATCGGCAGGAGGCTGTGGTCGAGGCGGTGAAGGCCCAACTCGACCAGTTCCTGCATACGTGCGTGCAGGTCACGCCTTACGAAAGCTACATCCAGCTTGCCGAGCGCATGAACGAAGTCACACCCGGCAAGTTCGCGAAGAAAACCATCTTTGTGAACACGGGCGCCGAGGCCGTCGAAAACGCGGTCAAGATCGCGCGCGCTCACACCAAGCGCCCCGGCATCATCGCGTTCGAAGACGCTTTTCACGGACGCACCATGATGACGCTCGCCCTCACCAGCAAGACGCATCCTTATAAGGCCGGATTCGCCCCTTTTCCTGGCGAGGTCTACCGCGTCCCGTTTGCCTACTGTTATCGGTGCTCGTACAACCTGAAATATCCGTCGTGCGATCTGTATTGCGCGCGACATCTGGAGGACACATTTAAGCGCGTTGTGGCAAACGAAGAAGTCGCCGCCGTCATCGCAGAGCCTGTCCTGGGAGAGGGCGGATTCGTCGCGCCTCCGCCGGATTATTTCAAAGTGCTGATCGAACTCTGCCACAAGCACGGCATCCTCTTTATCGCCGACGAGGTGCAGTCTGGCTTTGGCCGCACCGGCGCGCTGTTTGCGAGCGAGCGTTACGGCATCGAACCGGATCTGATCGTTACTGCCAAATCCATGGGTGGCGGATTGCCCCTTGCCGCTGTCACCGGCCGCTCGGAGATCATGGACGCGCCCGGTCCCGGTGGCCTCGGCGGAACTTTTGCTGGGAACCCGCTCTCGTGCGCCGCGGCTCTCGCAGTGCTCGATTTATTCGAAAAAGAAAATTTGCTGGCACGTGCCAACGAACTCGGCGACCGCTTCCAGCGCCGGGCTCGGGAATGGCAGAACCGATGGTCGATCATTGGCGACGTACGCGGACTTGGCGGCATGCAAGCCATCGAACTCGTAAAGTCGCAGGACACAAAAGCTCCCGCTACCGACGAAACAAAAAAGATCACGCAATATTGCTACGAGCACGGCCTGATCACGATCACGGCGGGCACCTACTCGAACGTCATCCGCGTTCTTGTGCCGCTCGTCATCACGAATGAGCAGATGGACGAGGCTCTCGACGTGCTCGAGTCCGCCATTGCGCATGTGTGCAACCACAAGGGCGCGGTAGCTCAGCTGGTTTAAAAAGTTGTCATCCGGAGGGAGGATTGGTCTTCGCGCCTCAGCGCGAAGGCCAACCGCAGTCGAAGGATCTCTATAGCAGATGTATCATTGCTTCTTTGAGGGAGTTTGCACGAAGTCCTCCCAAGTACGACATTCTTCGCGATAGCAGAGGCATCGTCATGACGGTAGCAGCACCTCCCGCAACTAAGCTAACCAATTACGTCAACGGAAATTGGACCGATTCGCGCTCTTCCGAATGGCGCGACGTCGTGAATCCCGCAACCGGCGAAGTGCTGGCCAGCGTCCCGCTCGCCGACGCCGCTGAGGTAAATGCAGCCGTAGAGGCCGCCGCTGCCGCCTTTCCCGAGTGGCGCCGCACACCTCCGGAAGACCGCATCCAGCCTCTGTTTAAGCTGAAGATGCTCCTAGAAGAGCACATCGACGACATCGCCCGCATCATCACCATGGAAAACGGCAAGACCTTCACCGAGGCCAAGGCCGAGATGCGTCGTGCCATTGAGAACGTTGAAGTGGCCTGCGGCATTCCCATGATGATGCAGGGATACAACCTCGAGGATGTCGCCCGCGGCATTGACGAAATGATGATCCGCCAGCCGCTCGGTGTGGTAGCGGCGATCGTGCCCTTTAATTTTCCCGGCATGATCGCCTTCTGGTATCTGCCCTATGCCATCGCGACCGGCAACACGTTCATCCTGAAACCAAGCGAGCGCGTGCCGATGACCATGCGCTACGTTTATGAACTTCTGGCGAAGACCGGCCTGCCAAAGGGTGTAGTGAATCTCGTGAACGGAGGCAAGGCCGCCGTCGACGCGCTGATCGACCACCCGAAGGTCCGAGCCATCAGCTTCGTCGGATCGACTCCGGTAGCGCGCTATATCTATTCTCGCTCGGCCGAGCAGGGCAAGCGCTGCCAATGCCAGGGCGGAGCCAAGAATCACGTCATCGTGTTGCCCGACGCCGACATGCCGATGGCGACGCAAATTATCAGCGATAGCGCTTTCGGCTGTGCTGGCCAGCGTTGCCTGGCAGTTTCCGTAGCCGTCACGATCGGCGAAGCGCAGAAAACATTCCGCGACTCGATTGCGGACGCTGCCTCGAAACTCAAAGTCGGAAATGGCCTCGACAAAGATGTCCAGATGGGTCCGGTGATCACGCCGCAAAGCAAAGAGCGCGTCGAACACCTGATCGGCGTGGGCGAAAAGCAAGGTGCGAAGGTGCTGCTCGACGGTCGAAAGGCAAAGGTTCCGAAACACGAATCGGGGAACTTTGTAAATCCCACGATTCTCGATGACGTGCCCGCAACCAGCGATCTTGCCGACACCGAGATCTTCGGCCCCGTGCTCAGCCTCGTCCACGCCGACAACATGGACGAAGCTTTGGCCTTCCTCGAACGCAGCGCCTACGGCAACCAGGCATCCCTGTTCACATCGAGCGGATCGGCGGCACGTCGTTTCCGCTACGAAGCGCCCGCGGGCAACATCGGCATCAATATCGGAGTCGCCGCGCCCATGGCGTATTTCCCGTTTAGTGGATGGAAGAACAGTTTCTTCGGCGATCTCCACGGCCAGGGACGCGACTCCATCGAGTTCTATACCGACAAGAAAGTTGTCGTCGAACGTTGGGCCAAAGAACACAGTCGGAAGTTCTAGAGTCTGAAATGAAACTTCTCACCACAGAGTCGCAGAGACACAGAGAAAACGAGAACGAGAAGGACTCGCGAACCAGCCCGATCATCGGGGCGGCAATTGAAGTGCATCGCCACCTGGGCCCGGGATTGCTGGAATCTGCCTACGAACAATGTTTTTGCCACGAACTTCACCTTCGCGGACTTCCTTTCAAGTGCCAGGTTGATTTACCCGTTTCGTACAAGGGTCTGATACTTGACTGCGGCTACAAGATAGATTTGGTCGTCTGCGAAGATGTCATTGTCGAATTGAAAGCGGTCGAGCGAATTCTTCCTGTGCATGAAGCACAGCTTCTCACATACATGAAACTCGCAGCCAAACCAGTAGGACTACTCATCAATTTCAACGTTCCGTTACTGACGCAGGGAATCATCCGAAGAGTCCTTTGAAAGGTTCCTCTGTGTCTCTGTGACTCTGTGGTGAATAATTTTCAAAAGGAAATCTATGACGACAACTATTGCGAACCCCACCATGACCGGCCAGGAAATCGTCGACCTCACCAAGAAGCACACCCTCTTTGAGTGGTCGGCGCAATCGAAGGTCGATCCGATTCCGGTGGCCAAGGCCAAGGGCATTTACTTCTGGACGCCGGAAGGGAAGCGCTTCATCGATTTCAACAGCCAGTTGATGTCGGTCAACATCGGACACGGCGACGAGCGCGTCATCAATGCAATTCACGAGCAGGCCAAGACGCTCGCCTATGCCAATCCGTTCATGGCGACCGAGCCGCGGGCACGCTTGGGTGCGAAACTGGCGGAGATCACTCCCGGCGACATCGACACATTCTTTTTCACCAACGGCGGCGCTGAGGCCAACGAGAATGCGATCAAGATTTCACGTTTCTTCACGGGACGGCACAAGATCATGGCGCGCTATCGCTCGTATCACGGCGCGACCGCTGGCGCGATCTCTCTGACCGGCGATCCCCGGCGATGGGCCGCCGAGCCCGGCATTCCGGGCGTGGTGCGTGTGCTCGATCCTTATCACGGAATCGAGCGCGGCTGGGAGTCGGCCGAAACCTCGCTCGCGATGATCGAAGAGACTATCCAACTCGAGGGTCCGCAGACCATTGCCGCGTTCATTCTGGAGACCGTGGTCGGCACGAACGGCATCCTCATTCCACCCGACGGCTACATGCAGGGGGTGCGCAAGCTGTGCGATAAGTACGGCATCCTGATGATTGCTGACGAAGTCATGGCTGGCTTCGGCCGCACCGGCGAATGGTTCGCCATTGATCATTGGAAAGTTGTGCCGGACCTGATCTGCATGGCGAAGGGGCTTACGGCCAGCTACTTACCGCTCGGAGCCGTTGGGATGCGGCATCACATTGCGCAGCACTTCCAGGACAAAGTCTTCTACGGGGGCCTCACCTACAACTCCCACCCTATGGGATGCGCAGCTGCACTGGCGACGATTAAGGTCTACGAAGACGATCATCTCATCGAGAACACGAGGAAGATGGGCGCCATCCTGAAAGAGTTTGGCGCGGAGATGCAGACCAAGCATCCGTCGGTCGGAGAGGTGCGGTCGATTGGCCTATTTGGGATCTTCGAGCTCGTCCGCAGCCGGAAAACGCGGCAGCCGATGGCTCCATTCAACGGAACTTCAGAAGAGATGGGCGCGCTTGGCCGGTTCTTCCGCGAACAGGGACTCTACACGATCGTGCGTTGGAACTCGTTCTACACGAATCCCCCATTGTGCATTAACGAGCAACAACTGCGCGAAGCCTTCGCCATTATCGACAAGGGTCTCGAGATCACCGATAAGGCTGTAAAGGATTAGGATCGGAAGTCCTGTTCACCGCTGATCGGACGACCGGCGTTCTACGCTGTCTGTCCGTGTCTCGGATAGTGCCCGGTGATCTTGCGAATCAGTCCATGGAATCGGTGGATCCCGCCGGTCGCGGGTAGGAACATGAAGGGACATTCTCCCTCCACCACCGCAATGCCATTTTCGCGGCAGAATGCAACGGCTTTGGAACTCACCGCGCCTTTGCCGGTTGCGCGATACATCCATACTCGCCGAACTCCAGCCTCGGCGCAGTCGGTAATCACAGCATCAGTCGCATCTGGAGCCGTCATTAACAGGACGGCTTCGACAGGCGGCTGAATGTCTTGGATCCGTGCGAAGCAGCGGAGTCCTTTGATTTCGGACGCACGGGGATTGACCGGAACCATGTCGTACCCCCGGTGGCGGAATTCTTCAAACAACATCATGCTGAAACTGCGCGGCTCGCGTGAGAGACCGACCATGGCTATGCGTTTCTGATCGAGAAAGTCTTCGATCACGTCAAGAGAGGGAATCTGCTTTCCCATGTCGCGCTCCTTAAGGCCTGAGGATTCGTTCAAGCATAGGGCTCCTTCGGCTAATAGGGCAGTGATGACGATCACTATTTTCTGCCGCCCTTGCGAATTCAACCGCGCAGAGCGACAATCGATGCGTCACCAGACAGCCCAATTGGGCGAAAGTGGACATACCATCCACTTGGGGAAGGTCGAGATGAGGAATCGTACATTGATAGCTTTGCTTTTGATGACCCTGCTGGCCCTGCCGGGATGGGCGCAAACCAGCTCAGCGACTGCGTCGGCGTCTGCAGGCCAGGCCGCTCCAGCTTCCCAGAGCGCAAGCGATCGGGAACCGCTTCCCCCGCAAACACCGAAAGATTTTTGGGACGGCGACGATCCCAATGTCGTGAATCTTGTCACGCATCCGTTTGCCAGCAAGAAGTATGTGCAGAAGCACACCCAGCCGATTCGCGACCGGCTAAACGAGTTGGATGAGTTGACGACCGAAAACAGCAAGGCGATCAAGGACGTGGATGCCCGCGCCCAGCAGGGCATCCAAATGGCATCGGAGAAGTCGAGCCTGGCGGATCAGCATGCCACCGATGCGGCTAACAAGGCGCAACTCGCGCAAACGGCCGCGACCCAAGCGTCGACGCGCGTTTCTAGTGCGGAGCAGATGGTCGGAAACCTGGATCAATACAAAGGAAGCGCCCAGACCGAGATTCGCTTCCGTCCCGGACAAAGTGTTCTCAGCAAGACCGCCAAAGATGCCTTGGATGAGATGGCGGGACCGCTAAAGGGTCAACGAAGCTACATCATCGAAGTCCGCGGGTTCTCGGCGGGCCGGGGTCAGGCTGCAATCGCAAGCTCGCAGAAGATGGCCGATTCGGTCGTCCGCTACCTGGTACTTACGCATCAGATTCCCGTTTACCGCATCTACGAAATGAGCATGGGAAATGTCCCTGTGGCCGAAGGAACGGCGGCAAAACATATCAGCGGAGGACGAGTCGAGATCAGCGTAATGAAAAACGATCTTGTTACCTCGGCACAGTAAAGGTCCCCATCGTTTAATGGTCGAGGGGTACGCAGTCTAGAACCAGCAGCTTTCCGGCAGTCTGCTGCTTCTCGATCTTCAAATACGCCGATAGCCGTGACGAGGAGAAGTAGGGATCGTCGACATGATCGATCACGATCACGCGCGGGTAATGCGCGAAAAAAGACCGTATCGCCGGATCGTGGTTCTGCGCTTCGAGCAAAAACGGAATCAGCTCCTGACGAATTGATTCCACGCCTTTTTGACGGTCTTCGGCATTCGTATCGACCTGCCCCAGGAACATAAGACGCGTCATTTCGCTCACGGCATTCGGATCGTTGAGAATTCCCTCAACCCAGCGGTCATCCTTATTGGTGAAATATAAATAGAGAGCCTGCCGAAAGCGTTGAATCTGCAGATTCTGCTCAGGGCTCAGCAGGACCTGGGCATTGCGGCAATAAAGAGAATGGGAGTTGGAGAGTAAGGGAACTAAGGCGCAGTCGTCGTCCACGAACAGAGAACGAGCGATGACGAGATCGCTTGCGAGCGGTGGATCGGACTTCAGAAATTGCGCTAGTTCGGCCTGTGCCTCATTCGCGGGAAGAGCCGCTCGATACGTTGCATGGGCGACTAAAAAACCATTCAAAACTAACAGAGCCGTGATTCCGGCCAGCACAATTCGAAAAGCCGCCTGCCAGTTGGCCCGGTAGCTGAATCCTGCCGATAGCAGAAAAGCAAACAGGATCGCCGCAGTGAGATGGACGAAATAGCCTCCGTGATGGGACATCTGCAAGGCAGTCTCGGAGAAAAAGGCATCGCCGATCATAAGAAACAGGTTAGTCAGACCAAGGCCAATCACTGTCCACTTGACCTCCGGCTCTAGATCTCGAATGAGGAACATTAGCGCCGTGAGTGCAGCCAGCATGAGCCACATTCCGCCGATGCGGTGAGGAAGCATCGACAGATCCAGATGAATCAGGGCATATTGCCCAGGCGCTCCAGTTCGAGCGACTTGGCTCCCATGAAAGAAGAAGAGCAGGTCGGAAACTCCGCATGCGAAAGCGTAGGCTACGAGGGTAAGCCATGACGTCCGCTCGCGTTTCGAGACGAGTTGGCCAAAGACGGCTACGGCGGTAATACCCGCCATCATCAACATGTCGTAGGGGAAAATCACAAAAGCGACGAACTGGTTCGCAGCCATGGCTGCCCAGAGCCAGCCGGATCGCTGCTGAAGCGCATTTATCTGAAGTCCCAGATACAAGACCAGCAGTGGAATCGGGACCTGGGGAAAAAACGGCCGTATGTAGGCAAGTTCGACACTCTGAAAGCCGCGCCATGAAGGCAGATGAGCCCACGCGGCGAACTCGCCTTGCAGGATGCCGAAGTTGAAGAACATGAGGAAAGCAAGTCCTGCCAGTACTACCACGGGACAAGGATCAGGAAGGAATTGCTGAAAGAACCAAAGCGCGAGTGCGCACAGCAATCCCCACCAGAATAGGTTCCACAAGAACAGAGTCCACCATAAGTCGGCGTGGAGCAGGGTGTGCAGATGTTCGAAGAGAATGAAGGCCAGGCGGAACTTCAAATATCCCATGCGAGCGACCGGTATGGGTACGCCGTAATAGGGATCAATCACCTGACCGTCGGAAGTAGTCTTAACCGCGCTGATGTTGAGATACAGGCTCAGGTCGGGTGCTGAAATGGGAGGCAGCGCGCGAGACGAGGTAGCAGCGGTCGTTCGCAGCGCGGGATACGAATAGATGCCCAACACGAGCACGATCGCGCTCAGAAAAAGTAGAGGATGAGTAGCCGGCGATCGATGATTGTCCAAGCAGCCTCTAAACTATGGATGAGTCTGACCGCAAGCAAGGCGAAGCGCGCAGGCAACCCGCTGTTGCTGATCGTCCGTCATTTGTGCGAATAGCGGCAAGATTACTCCCTCATTCTGGGCTCGCTCACTTTCCCGCAGGTTCGGACAATCCGCCCTTGACTCGCAACTCGCCTGCGCGCACCGCCAAGTCGCAGGATCGGCGTATGCCGCCTCCCGATGCGCACACATGATGCCCCTTCGGGTGGCGATGCCCTCATCGAGCATCTTCTGCATCACCTGGCGCTGATTTGTTCTTTCGGGCAGTCGCACGCAGTAGCTCTGAAAATTGCTACGTGCCCATTGCGGTTCGACGGGCAAAACCAGTCCCGGAATGTCCGCCAGCAGCTGCCGGTAACGGGCGGCCATTTGACGTCGATGAACGATCGCTTCCGGAAGCCGTTTCAGTTGCTCTCGTCCAATCGCTGCCTGAATGTCAGTTAACCGGTAATTAAAGCCAAGTTCCGGATAGGACTCGAACACGACTTCCGCCGATGAGTGCCTGACCGTGTCGGGAACGCTCATCCCGTGTTGCCGCCATAGACGGAACTTGCGATCCATCTCGCTGTCGGCCGTAGTCAGCATCCCGCCGTCACCAGTAGTCAGCAGCTTGCGCGGGTGAAACGAGAAGCAGGCCACATCCCCGTGTGGCTTGCCGATTTTCTCCCAGTTGCCTTGCCACAAGACTTCACTTCCAACGGCGCAAGCCGCGTCTTCCACCACAGGAAGTCGGTGCTTGTGCGCAATTGCAAGGATATGGTTCAGATCACACGGCATCCCCATCTGGTGCACGCAAAGAATTGCCCGTGTCCGCTCGCTGATCGCCGAATCGATTTGGGCCGGGTCAATGTTGAACGTGGCAGGTTCAATATCCACGAAGACAGGTCGTGCTTCGCAGTAGCGAATGCTGTTCGCAGTGGCGATGTATGAGTGGCTTACCGTGATGACTTCGTCGCCCGGTTTGACCCCAACCCCGAGCAGCGCCAGGTGAAGCGCCGTTGTTCCGCTGGAAACGGCGCAGGCGTGCGGTGCGCCGACGAATGCCGCAAACTCCCGCTCCAGCGCCGCAACCTCAGGTCCCTGCGTGACCCAGCCGGACAGAATCGCCCGCTCGGCTGCAGATACCTCTTCGCGTCCGAGTTCCGGGCGGGCAACGGGAACAAAGTCTCTAGGCATGGGCTGGGACGTCCCGCGGCTCCCAGTTGCGCACAACTTCCTGCTCCAACAATTCTTCCGCTGACTTCCCCTGCTTCCTGTACCAGTCCAGAAGCCGCGCCAGGCCATCGTGCAATGGGATGGCGGGTTGAAACCCAACTAGATGTCTTGCCTTCGAACTATCAGCCAGCAATCGTAAGACGTCCCCCGGTCGCGGCTCGACGTGAACGACCTCAGCGTCGGGCTTTCCAAGAACGTCGGAGATCGTCCTTGCCAGTTCCTTAATTTGAATTTCTTTTCCGCTTCCCAAGTTGATGGTTTGTCCGACTGCCGCATCGGAAAGTCCAGCAGCAAGAATGCCACCCGCCGTATCCCCGACAAAAGTGAAATCCCGCGTCTGCGTTCCGTCGCCGAAGATGATCATTGGCTTACCGGCCAGGCAGCGCAGCATAAACTTGGGAATCACTTCACCGCTGTCCCCCTCGTGGTGACAACGCGGCCCGTAAGCATTGAAGGGACGCAGGACGACAGTCGGGTACCGGTAGGTCTCCCAAAATGCGCGGGCATAAGACTCGCCCGCGAGCTTCGAGGCCCCATAGACCGTCATCGAAAGCGTTGGATGCTCCTCAGTAATCGGGGCTGTCCGCGCCGTTCCGTATACTTCGGAACTTGAAACGTAAACGAATCGGCCGACGCCAGCCTTACGCGCTGCATCCAGCAGACGAAGCGTGGCAGAGGCGTTGACCTCGTGATTTTCGATCGGCGAATGAATGGAATGCCGAACTCCGAGGCAGGCGAGATGGAATACGATGTCGACGTCCCGGAGCAGAGCAGTCATTCGCTGCTGGTCGCGAATATCCACCGCCGCTAGCTCGACATCGTGTCCTAGAACACCGTCGAGGTTTTCGCGGCGTCCGTTCACCAGATTGTCGACTACCCGCACGGCAAAGCCTCGCCCCGCAAGTTGGCGCACGAGTTCAGAGCCGATGAACCCCGCGCCGCCCGTTACAAGAACTCGCTGCTTGGACAATGGAATGACCGTGTAGAGAAGACTTGAAAGAGTTGAAGGACGATTCTACCAAACGGGGGAGGCCTTCCGGACGAGCCTGAAATGAAAGTGGAGCTGGCAGGATCGGATGGCCGTTTTCATCTTCCGGCCATTCGATCCTCTGTTTGGTGCTTAATCTTCGAAACAAAGCTGATCGCTGCCCAATTCAAGGAACCGCAACCTCCAGAGGCGACGAGTACGCGCTTTCCTCCCCGCTGGAACTTACGGCTGTTACTGCATAGTAATAAGTGCTGCCGGAGGCTACAGTGGCGTCCGTGAATGTTGTGGAGGAGTCCAGTTTGCCGTTAACTTTCGAGTATTTACCCTTTGCCGTGCCCCGGTACACGTTGTAGCCAGCAACCGGCGAATTGCTCGACAGCCACGACAGGTCAACGCTGTACTGCGGAACAACGCCCGTGCCGGAGAGAGACTCCGTGGCCTTGCTATCGTCCGCGTTACTGTTTAACGTCAGCGTTGCCGATGCCGAACCGCTCTTGGACGGAGAGAAAACAACGTCCACCGCCGTGGTTTTCCCGGCGGCGATCGTTAGTGGAAACGAAGGACCCGAAATGGTGAAACTCGAGTTGCTGCTGGATACCGATGTCACTTTGACGCTTGCCCCGGTCGCGGTGAGATTAAACGACTGGGCAGCGGTACTCCCGACGTTGACGCTGCCAAATTTCAACGGGCTCGGGGCGACGCTGAGTTGACCGGTTGTCGTCCCATTTCCGGTCAGCGGGATGCTTGCAGCACCCGGAATCGAGATGCTCCCTCCGCTCACCCCTCCGGATTGTGCAGTGAAGGTGACATTGAGTTTAAAACTCTGACCCTTGAGGAGGATCAGCGGGAGCTTGGGTTCGCTTACCGAAAAGCCGGCTCCCAAAGCCGAGACCTTCGACAGAGTGACCTTAAACAAGCTCGTATTGGTCACCACGACAGGCAGCGTTTGTTGACTTCCAACCCCGATAGGACCAAACGAGAGGCTGGACGGTGCCGACGTTAGGGAAACTGTCTTCGCCCCAGTCCCCCCAACAGTTACCTTGAGGTCTGCATTCGACGCATCACTGGTGACCGTCACTGTCCCACCCAAATACTCCGCCTTGGAGGGGGTGAAAATGACGTTTACATTGGCGCTCTGCCCCGCCGCTAGATTGAGCGGTAATTTCACCCCTGAGACCGTGAATTCCGCTAGGTTCGCGCTAATCGCTGAAACCGTTACCTTGCTCGAACCCGTGTTGGTCACAGTGATGAGCTGAGTTTCGGAATGTTCGATCACGACTGTCCCGAATTTCAACGTGCATGGTGAGCACTGCAATTGCTGCTTACCGGCGTGAGCGGGTATAGCCCAGAGGAATGAGAAGGCCAGCGAAATTACGACGAAAAATGGGCGAACGGAAAAGTCCCTATTCCTGGACTGGGGGAGTCTCATGCCCCGAGACTAAGGCGGTTGCACGCGCGGGCCAAGATATCAGAGGGACATAATTCACGCCGCCATCCGGCCCGGAGAATCACGGGAGAATATCCACCCCGCATTGGAATATGACGAGAATGTTGCAATTTATTGCGCAATGCGGAGTCTGCTCGAAGTGAAAAATGCCCCGGATTTGCGCATAGCTTTAAGAAGACCGGCCTGCCCGACATTTTTTCACCAATGAACAGGCAACTCGCGTAAAATCGCGAATTCCCAGTACCCGGCGCCCGTCCGCACCTGCTCTATCTGCGTATCTATAAGAAAAGTATGAAGTTCATCATGAGGGCGGTGACCTTCCGTCGCTGCTGCTATGAACTTTCGAAATCTGGCTGACTTCCACGGCGGAGAGGAGACTTACGGAGTACGTTGGCGAATCTGCAAAAGCTTTTTGTCAGACTATGAAGAGACGCTTTCTGCCACCCCCAGCTACCAAGCCTCTCTGGGCGATCCAATTAGGATTTGCTTGCCTTTGCCTTGCGGCGATGGTCGGCTGCCAGGGATTTAGCACCAGCAAATCGAATCAGACTTCCCCCGGCATGCTCTCCTTGAGCGGATCCACACTGAATTTCGGCAGTGTGACCGCGGGAAAGAACAAGACACTCTCCGTCACCCTATCGAATACGGGCGGCGCGTCCGTTACAGTCAGCAGCCTGTCGATTTCCAGTAAGTATTTCTCGCTGAGCGGAACTACTCTCCCGCTGTCGATTTCAGCGGGCCAGGCTGCTACGGCTAATCTCGAATTCAGCCCCAATGCGGCCGGAGCGTTCAGCGCCACAGTTTCCATCGGCAGCGACGCCTCCGATAGCTCCGAAAGTCTCTCGTTGACCGGAACCGGAGTCGCCAGTGGGACGCTCCTCATCGGTCCCACCACGGAGGCCTTCGGCAGCGTGACTGTAGGCAGCCAGAGCAATCAGACAATTACGCTGACCAATGAAACCGGAGCCACCGTCAATATCTCGCAGGCTGCAGTGAGCGGCAGCGGATTCAAGCTGAGCGGCATCACCACGCCCCTGGTGCTCCCGGCCTCGC
Organism: uncultured Acidobacteriota bacterium; assembly: GCA_963765015.1. Taxonomy (GTDB): domain Bacteria; phylum Acidobacteriota; class Terriglobia; order Terriglobales; family Acidobacteriaceae; genus Sulfotelmatobacter. The sequence continues at coordinate 141,336 of CAVXVD010000048.1, forward strand.
AGAGCGCCACCTTTACCGCTACGTTCGCTCCACAGTCGGCGGGCAGTGCCAGCGGCAGCGTAACCATCACCTCGGATGCTCCGAACTCACCTTTGTCTCTGCCATTATCGGGCACTGGCGTGACGCCCGGAGCGCTGGGATCGAATCCAACGAGCTTGGATTTTGGAAGTGTGACTGACGGAAGCAAGCAGGTTCTCACCGAGACCATCACGAATACCGGCGGCTCCGCATTTACCGTTCTAACCATCGCGAGCAGCGGGACGGGTTTTTCGGTAAGTGGAATTTCCGCTCCCTTAACCCTTGCGGTTGGACAAAGCGCGACCTTCAATGTGAACTTTGCGCCCGCCTCAGCAGGCAGCGCGAGCGGCAGCGTGACCATTACCTCGAATGGTTCGAATCCCACTCTGTCCGTGCCGCTCTCTGGCACCGGCATTGCTGCAGGATCATTAGGGTCGAGTCCGACGAGCTTGAGTTTTGGCAGCGTTACCGACGGAAGCAAACAGGTGTTGTCCGAGACCGTCACCAATACCGGCGGCACCAGCCTGACCATCTCTAACGTTGCGAGCAGCGGGACGGGCTTTTCCGTCAGTGGGATTTCTACCCCTGCGACGCTTACCGCTGGGCAGAGTGCGACCTTCAACGTAACCTTTGCTCCTTTAACGGCAGGTAGTGCTAGCGGCAGCGTGACCATCACCTCGAACGCTACCAACCCCACATTGTCCGTGCCATTGTCGGGCACCGGCGTTGCGCCAGGAGCCCTTGGGGCAAATCCGGCGAGTTTGAATTTCGGATCCGTCCCTGACGGCAGCAATCAAATGTTGTCCGAGACAGTTACAAATACCGGCGGCTCGACGCTGACGATTTCAAACGTTGCCAGCAGCGGGTCGGGTTTCTCCGTCAGCGGAATTTCCACGCCAGCTACGCTCAGTGCCGGACAGAGCGCTACTTTCAGCGTGACCTTTGCCCCGGTCTCTGCAGGAACTGTGAGCGGCAGCGTGACCGTCACTTCGACGGGCTCGAATCCCTCGCTCGCGATTCCTCTATCAGGTACGGGCACCGTCGCCACCGGACAGCTGAGTGCAACCGCTACCATTGCGGTGGGGAGCGTCGTCGACGGAACCAGCGGGACTGCGACTGGAATCCTTACTGCCAGTGGCGCGAACGTGACGGTTACAGGTGCAAGTTCGAATAATTCCTTGTTCACGATCAGCGGTTTGTCGCTGCCGGCGACCATCCCTGCGGGACAGAGTGCGTCGTTTACCGTGACCTTCAGCCCACTTGTGACCGGCTCCGACACAGCAACCCTGACTTTCACTAGCAATGCATCGCCTTCCACGACTTCGGATGCGGCCACGGGTACTGGTACAGCTGCGCCGACCCATACCGTCGCTTTGTCGTGGACCGCTAGCTCTTCTTCGAACGTGTCGGGATACAACATCTACCGCGCCGTTTACACGACCTCGTGCGGAGCGTACTCAAAGATCAACGGCACGACTCTCGACACGTCGACGGCGTATACCGATTCTTCGGTGACGGATGGCACGAACTACTGCTACGCCACCACCGCCGTGAACTCGAGCAATGAAGAGAGCGCGTACTCCAATATCGTTTCTAATGTGCAAATTCCCGCTCCATAGCGCAGATCGTGGTCCCGGTCCTCGTTCACTAAGTCGCAGTTAATCAGCCAAGCCCGAAACAAAGCCCGGCCCCGTGGTCGGGCTTTTTTCTTGTTGGAGCTTCTTTGGGCGACCGAGGTGACTTGTGTAACCTGTCCTCAATCTGAAGTTACTCCGACTGGCACGTAGGGGCCATTCTCCATGCTCGGCGCTTCCGTTAGTACTAGTCCAGTAGGCCATTTGCTGGCCACACTAACGTCATGCCATTCAGCCTCCGCACCGCTTTGGGACTTCCGCTTACTATCCTGTTTGTTGTCTTAACTTTGGGCAGGCCTGCGGTTGCGCAGGAAGTGACCTTGGCGATGCTGTCCTCCCCGGAGGCAATTACAGCCGCGCCGGCCCCGGTAGAATACCGGCCCAGCACCCTGCCCGAAGCAGAGAGCCATCATTTCTGGGATCGTGAGAATGGAGTTCTTTTCGCTACTAGCGCGGCTCTCAGCGGGGCCGACTTTTACTTGACCCGCTCAAACCTGCGCAGTGGCGGGCGGGAATTAAATCCCGTCACCAGCATGTTTGGCCGCGGCACGGCCGGCTTAGCGCTGAATTTTGCCGGTGAGAATGTCGGCGTCGTTGGAATCAGCTATCTCTTTCACAAGACGGGACACCACAAACTGGAGCGTTTCGTCTCCATGGTGAACATTGGGTCATCTGCATCCGCTGTGACTTTCGATCTGGCGCAGCGCTAAGATCGAGCACCTTCACCGCTCACGATCGGTCCTCTTTGTTTCCCTCGCTCCGGCGTGCACCCAGGACGAGCAAAAAAATACAGCCCAGAGCGATGAGAAAGTAGATAATCCCGCCCTCGCGATGGAGCCTGCCCGCCAGAAAACTACGGTCCACGCGTATCGACAGCATCGCCAGCACGAAGATTCGCAGACCATTCTTCGCCACGGAGATTGGAATCGCCACGGCGATCACTAGAACCTTGCGCCACGCGGAGCGCAAAAGCAGATGCACCACAACCATGGTCGTAACCACCAGCATCAGGCTGGAACGAATGCTGCTGCATTCCGGCGCGACCTCGATGGTTAAGCCAGGAAGGGTTATGCGGGTTCCCTCCGAGGCAATGGGCACTCCGAAAATTGCGAACAGGAGACGCGCCGAAGCGACGGAGCCATTCTGCAGCCAGGTTGTGATGGGATTCAGTATCGATTGGGGAATCGGCACGATCCACAACAAAAAGCAGAGAGGGAAAACTGCCCGCTTCCCCGCACCCACTCCGAAGCTCAGGATAAAGGCTCCGGTCCACCAAACCACGAGCCCCAGCATGTTGCGCGAAAGTTGCGCATCCGAGGTGAGCGGGGGAATTCCGAATCTCAACAGGGCAGATGCCGCGAGCATGGCTGAGCCCACGGCAAAACTAAATGTCGTCGCGGGTTCGGGCGATCTCCAATCCATGATGATCAGGGAAACGGCAATGGGCAGAACCAGCAGGATCTGGGTGTACGCATCCTCATGAAGAGCGAGAGACAGGGACGCCCCAATGCTTCTCCACCAGATGGCTAACGAGGCGGCGACGAAAACAGAAAATGTGAGATATGGCGGCAATTTCAAGAACGATGCTCGTCTGCCTGCACTCACGCCGATGTCTCTCCGATCGTTGCTTCCGGATTTCATTTCGCTCTCGAACTACTGACTGGCGTCTGCCACCTGGCACGATGGAGGAGGTGCTGTGGTGAAGGCGTTGCGCTTTCGATTCGGGATACGAGCTAGAGCCAGATTCGACCCTTTGCTGGCGTATCCCGCTGCGCTGATCGCCCGAACTTTGTAGTAGTAGGTTTTACCGTTTTGAACCAAATTGTCCGTACAGGTCGTGCCGCGAAAAGGCTTGTGATTGACTCGAACCATGGAACGGTCGCTGGATTTTGTGCTTCGATAGATGCAGTAGCCGATCGCGTCCCCGTGATCGGCATCGGCCGGTGTGCTCGCGTTCCACGACAGGATCACGCGATGGTCTCCTTTGCCATTCACCGCTGCGGGTTCGGGGAACGAAATGAATGGAGGGCAATCATGGGGAAGACTCCTCGCGCCATTCGCGACACTTCCCGCTGAATGAACTGTCGTTTCTGGCCGCGGATCGGATGCTTGGACAGGGCCACTGGGCTTGCTGCTGCACGATGTGGAGAGACTAAAGGCGATCAACGTGATCAGTTTGGGCCAAGCCGGTCTGTAAGCAATAGGACGAGCTGGGGCTCCCGGTTTCATCAAATTCGCTCAGATCGACGTTTGCGGACAAATCTCCGCAGGACAGAAGGCTACTCGTTACAACCGCAGTTGAGCTAGTTCCTTCCTGGCGTCGTCGGCATCGCTGGAATGCGGATCCATTCGCAATGCTTCTTGCAATTGCTGCTTTGCGAGAACGGCTTGCCCACTTTTCGCATAAGCCATCCCCAGGTGATAGTGCAATCGTGGGTTGTCGCCGGCACTGCTTTCGTGCGAGAGCCGTAACGCTTCCCGAAGGGTATCGACAGCTGAACGATAGGCGCCCTTCTGGTAGTAGATCCATCCCAAATTGTCAGCGACCGCGGGCGAAGCCGGCATACCGCGGCGGGCGGTTTGCGCGAGAGAAAGTGCCATATCGAGATTCCCGCCGGACTGCAACATCACCGCAGCCAGGTCATTCGATGCCTGCGGGTATTGGGGCTTAATGGCGAGTGCCTTTTGATAGGCCTCGGTCGCGTGACTCCAGTCCTGCCTGCCCTGATATAACTCGCCCATCAGGACGTAAAAAGCCGGCTCATTCGGATTGTTCCCAAGCGCTCGACGGCAAGTGCCGATTGCGTCATCTGTCGAACCTTTGGCGGCCTGCACCTGCGCCAGTTTGAACTCAGCGTCGAGGTTGTTCTTGTCGAGTTGCACGGATTTCTCCAACGCTGTCGCGGCGGCCTCCAGATCTTTCTTGTTGTAGTAGAGGACGGAACCGAGCAGATCGTAAAACCCGCTATTGCGGGGAGATTTCGCGATCTGCGAGTTCGCAGTGGAGATGGCCTGTTCCACCTTCCTCTGCGCCACATAAACATTCAGCAAGCCGCGAAGGGCGTCTTTCGAATCCTCGTTCCGATCGAGGGCTGACTGGTACGCCGTTGCCGCCGGCTCGTACTGCTTTTCTGCTAATTTCAAGTTTCCCAGCTGTACGTAGCCGTAGGAGTTCTGCGGCGCAACTTCGATCGCTTTCTGAATGTCCGTTTCAGCCAGCGAAAAGCGCTTGCGATTGACATTGGAAAGCGCCCGCAGCGCGTAGCCTTCAGCAGACGCCGGTTGCAACCGGATGATCTCTGCGGCTTCCTGATCCAGCGAATCCATGTCGCCTCTTCCTAATGCGACCCCCGCCAGCGCCCGCACCGAGTCGAGTAAGTCGGGACGAAGTCGCAGTGACTCCCGCCACTCACTTTCCGCGCGTTCCGGGTTGCCCACCTTTTGGTACGCGACTCCCAACACATAGTGCGCTTCCGCGTTCGCGGGGTCATTCTTGATCACGGTTTCCAGCGCGGCCGTGGCGTCCTTGGCATGCCCATCGCTGACTTGGATTTGACTACGATAAACCAGCGCATCGGTGTCGTTTGGATTAGCCTTAAGAATCTCGTCGTCGAGGCTCTGAGCCTCGGTGAACTGGCCTTTCTGCAGGAGGAGTTGGAGGTAGTCTTTCTTGACCTGCAGGTCCGCCGGATGTTCCTGAAGCAGCAAGCTGTATTCGGCAACCGACTTCTGAATGTCGCCGGTTATATAGTAAAGACTTGCCGGCATACGGTAACCGGACGGGTCATTCGGAAAATCGTGTTTGGCTTGACCTGCTACCTGTTCCGCTTCCGCTCTTTTCCCTTGTGCCAGGTAGAGGCGCACCAGCGCCGCTCGCGACTCCGGACTCTTCGGATCAGCATCGATCGCGTCGAGGAATTGTCGCTCAGCATCTCTATAGCGGCCCTGGGATTGAAAGGTATTCCCCAGAAGGATTCGGGCTTGCGACGAGGAAGGATCCAGTTCGATCACTTTGCGCAAGCTCTCTTCGGCCGCTGCGGGCTGACGGTCTTGCGTCTGCAAGATCGCCAGGCCCAGATAGAACTGCCAGCGGCCGGGGTCGAGAGCAACGGTTTTTTGCATTTCTGCGATGGCGTCGGCGACTTTTCCCTGCGCTGCCAGCAAACTCGAATTCAAGGAATGAACCGCCGGATCGCCCGGCCGCTGTTGCAGCAGCAACTCGACTTGATCTCTCGCTTCCGGAAGATTGCGGCCAAGGATCAACAGGTTCGCGAGTTCGATACGGGTCTGATAGTTCTCAGGCTGCAACTGTAGAACACGGCCCAGTTCCTGAAGCGCGACCTGCGGTCTCTGCAGCCTGAGATAGCTTTCCGCCAGTTGGTGATGAGCTTCGGCATAGCTCGGATCGACCTTGATTGCGTTGGTGAGTTGGATGGCTGCTTCGGGGTATTGGCCTCTTTCGAAATAGCGCTGCCCGCTCTCAAAGTATTTCTGCTTGCGCACCTGGGGGTCGCGAGAGCAGGAAGAGATGGGAAGTGCTACCAGAAGCGCGCAGCCAGCCAGCCAAAACTTGGGCCTGAAATGCATTGGAATCCTGTCGGCAGGAGCCGAATGGGGGTGAACTCAAGGCTACGACAATCGAACCTGGCAAAGAAGAGCACGGATGGGTAGTGTCAGTGGTGCAAGGAGGATACCCTTGATAGTTGCAATGTCTTGCAACGTGTTGCAATTATTATCATTCTTGACACTCGACCCAGATGCGCTAAAGTAGCGATGGTATTCGAAGTCCGTCCGAACGCTCGACGGTTCTCTCCTCCCCCCACTTTTCAATAGAGAGTGGACAAAACAAAAATGAAGTCAATGAAGTTGGGCCCGTTTTTCCTCACTGTAGTACTCCTCTCTGGGACATTCGTTTTCGGCCAGACTACGAATCTATCCTTCAACGGCGGATATCAGGGCAGCAATTGGAACTACGGCAGTGAAACCGTAGGGACCGGGTTCTATGACGGTTCAATCAATGGCGTCCAGGCTGGTTCAAGCCAGCCCGGTGGCCCTGGCATGATCTGCGATGATTTCCGAGACAATGTCTACGCAGGCGAGGCGTGGACGGCCAATGCGATGAACGCGGCCAGTTTAACCTCGTCCAATCTCGGTCAGACGCTTTTCGGCACAAACATCGGACTTGCGGGGTATCAGGAAGTCGCCTACCTCGTATATCAGATGTTTACGACCAACCCAAACGGAGCGACCCAGGCCGCTTATTCCGAGGCGATTTGGGCACTCACAGGCAGCGGAGTTGATCCCACCAAGCTGACGGGATTGGCCCTGACGCTTTACAACAACGTGAAGGCCGGCGGTGAAACGTTGACCGCGTCGCAACTGGCGAGCCTCTGGATCTATACTCCGAGTTCGCGAGGGCCGTATGAGCCGCAGGAGATGTGGGGTATGGTGTCGGTTCCTGAGGGAGGAGCCACGCTCGCCTATCTGTTCCTTGCAGGGAGCTGCTGCGCTGGCGCGTTCTTTGTCCGAAAGCGGCAAGTTGTAGCGTAAGGTCTGCCTAACAGACCGTCCTTCCCCAAGATTAATCCGTGGTAAGCGTGCCGAAACTCGGCACGCTTTTTTCTTTCCAGCCGAAGTGTCACTTACTTCAGAAGAAAAATATCCATCGTGTAATCAGTCAGTTAGAGGAATCGACCTTGCTGAAAGAGATTTCTCCCAAGCAGCCCGTTTGCAAGGACTTGCGACTTGCACCGGTTCTAATACCCGTTGCAAAAATCTGCAACATGGTGTACTCTGTTTTGGCTGGGCAAGAGTAGTTCTTCCCCTTTTACCCCCGGACGGTGTTTCCTTACCGATTCCGGTATCGAGCCTGGCAAGACGTAAAGCCCCTCGGAGCTGTATTTACTGGAACCACGGCCCCCGACGCAGTTTTCTGCGGGCATTAGCGGACGCACCTTGACAACTAAATTGATCAAATGTGACAATGTCTATTGGAATAGTAGTGATTTGCGGGCCCCGATCGGATGAGTAGCACTTCGGTGCAATATGACGAGGGCATCATATCGAGTACAGTTGGTTAACGCATCCACGAAAAGTTCTTGATCTACCGGGAAGCCACATTTCCTCCCCTTGGCTCCCTGATCGCTGATAACTCCCCCTAGGAAATCTCCGAACAGAGATTTCGAATGCAGTCGCGTGTTTACATATTTTTTGGGGTCATTCTGAGAAGAGTGACTTAGAGGGCGAAGCTATGGCCGTCAGCAGTTTGGCATTAGATCTTTCGCAGCCGGTTCCCCAGGTCGACACCGAGAACTGGTACGGCTTGCATACTCGTCCCCGCCACGAAAAGATCGTTGCTCAGCGTCTTCAAGAGAGGGGCGTGACCTCCTTTCTGCCCCTCGTGACAGAGGTGCACCGATGGAGCGACCGCAAGAAGACCGTACAGATGCCGCTTTTCGGGTGTTACGTGTTTGCGAAGTTCACGCCGAATCGTGTCGACCGGTTAAGGGTTTTACGGGTAGACGGAGTGTTTGGTCTTGTCGGTTCTCAAGGGGAAGGCTCTCCGATTCCGGAAGAGCAAATCCAGGCCGTTCGAAGCCTGGTAGAAACTCAGCTACCCTGGTCCTCTCATCCTTTCCTGAAGATTGGTCAACGAGTACGGATCCGGAGCGGCGTCCTCGATGGCCTTGAGGGCATACTCGTCTCGCGCAACGGAGATCGATCGCTGGTGATTTCAATTGACGCAATCCAGAGATCTCTGGCGGTGCGTGTAGAAGGATACGAAATCGAAGCGGTTTGACGTTGTCCGCAGTCCCCCTATCCCAGTGACACTTCAACCGACCATGTCATCCAATCCTCTCGAGACACTTCGCCTGCTCGCCATAAGCAGCGAACCGTCTGTGCTTGGTCCGCTCGGTTCCGCTGCCCAGTCGAATGACTGGCAACTCCAAACCTCCGCCAGTGGTTGGGATGCTATGGAGCAGGTGCAATCTGGCTCGGCGCCTCATCTGGTGTTGCTCGACATCCCACGCAACGATGGGCAAGGGCTTCAGTTGCTGCCTTGGCTGCGTCGACTGCGCCCCGAACTTCCGATCGTTGTGTTGTGCGACGCTGACGATACTGCCCGGCAGAAGGAAGCCACCCGCCTGGGAGCGAAGGACGTTCTGGTTTGTCCCTTTACCGAGATTCAGTTGGAAGCCTCGATCCGCCGTCAGTTGGGTGTGTTGGAGGAATGTGCCGATGCGGAAATGGTAAGCGAAGACATTCAGTCGCTGGGCGAGGATGAATTTTTTCTGAGTGTAAGTCCCGCGATGCGCCAGCTTCGCGCGCAGGCGGAGCTGCTGGCTCGGGCGGATGTGCCCGTCCTCATCCTCGGAGAGCCCGGCAGTGGAAAGGGAACTGTCGGACGTCTGATCCACCAGAGATCCGTTCATTCCGGATTTAGGTTTGTCAGGGTCAACTGCGCGGAGATGCCGGCGGACCTGCTCGAGATCGAACTGTTCGGCAGAGAGAACGGATCCTCCAGCGCGTCCACAAAGGCGTTAAGCAAGCTTGAGATGGGCCAGAAGGGCACCGTCCTGCTGGACGAGATTACGCAGATGCCGCTTGCGCTGCAATCGCGCATTCTTAAACTTCTGCAAGAGCGCCAATTTATCCGCTCCGGTGATTCGAACCCGGTGGAGATTGATGTCCGCGTTCTGGCAGCGAGCAGCGATAAGATGGACCGCGCGCTGGCCGAGAAGAGAGTCCATGCCGATCTCTATTACAGACTGAGCGCGTTTACGGTGCACGTCCCCGCTTTGCGGAATCGCAAGGACGAAATCGGCGTTCTTCTGCGCTATTCCATGCACAAGTTGGCAAAGCATTACAATTTGCCACCTCGCGACTTCACGCCGGCCGCTCTGGAGGCCTGCCAGAATCACTCCTGGCCTGGGAACCTGAAGGAATTGGAAACATTCGTTAAACGCTACCTGATCGCGGGCGAGCAAGAAGTGCCCAAGCAGCAGCCAGCACCAAATCTCGAACGCCAAAGTCCACGCCATCAGTTTCCGGGATTGGCCGTTGGCCCCGCGGGCGTGGAAGCCGCGCGGGAGGATAAGGGATCCACGAAGTCGCTGAAATCCATGATCCGTAGTGTCCGGTGGGAAACCGAAAAAAGTGCAATAGCGGCTGCGCTGGAAAAAACTGGATGGAATCGGAAGGCGGCTTCCCGTTTGCTGGGTGTAAGCTATCGGACGATTCTGTACAAGATTGAGCAGTATCAGATGACCGCTCCTGAGTCGTATCTTTCCCTGCAGGGAGCGAAAATGGCTTTGGCCGGGCAGAGTAAAGGGAATGGAAAAGCAAGTTGAAGCTCGACCCTGAGACCGTGGGCGAAGCAGCACCAGGGAGCCGCACGATGACAAGGATACCGGGAAGTTCGCGCAGAATCGGATGGTTCGCCGTTTGTTTGTCGCTGTCGGTCGGACTCTGGGCACAAGCGCCGCAATCGGGCGCAACTGCCCCTCCCGTTGCGGAGGCCGCGCAGACCAGCCAGACTCCGGCGGCAACCGGGCACGACGACACGTTCGTAATCGGCAACGACGATGTGCTGGCGATTAACGTCTGGAAAGAACCGGACATCTCGCGGTCGATTCCGGTGCGGTCTGACGGGAAGATTTCGCTACCGCTCGTGGGAGAGGTGCAGGCCGCAGGCCGAACTCCCCTCAAACTGGAGCAAGACATCGCCGCCAGATTAAAGAACTTTATTGGTGAACCAGAAGTCACGGTCATCGTGCAGCAGATCAACAGTCAGAAGTTCAACATTCTGGGACAAGTGAGCCGTCCTGGTTCGTATCCCATCGCCAACGCTGCTACCGTGCTCGATGCGATTGCGCTCTCCGGCGGTTTCCGCGATTTTGCCAAGCAGAAAGGGATCTACATTCTGCGCCAGAATCCGGACGGTACGCAGACGCGACTCCCCTTCAACTACAAAGACGTCGTGAAGGGCAAGAACACGGCCCAGAACATCAAACTGCAGGCGCGTGACACCATCGTCGTTCCGTAAGCTGTTCCGTAATCGTGAAATTGGTCGAACAAATCTGCGTTGGGTTGTTGTTGGGGACTGCGATACCCCTCTGGGCGCAGGTCGAGACTGCCCCGGCTTCTCCATCTCAGCCAGTGGCTGCCTATGGCACGGGCTCCGGCAATGAGGATAACGACAGTCGAATGCTGACTCCGCCCCCCGTCAGCGGGCAGACGTATCCGACGACCGGGACTTCCCAGGAGCGCTCCAACTTTCTTCGCGGAGGGTTGGCATTTACGACGGCCTATACAGACAACGCGCTGGGGTCGGTCAGTACCCAGTCGGTGAGCGACATCAGTTACTCGATCGCACCCTTCATCTCATTGGACGAGACGACCACTCGATTGCACCTGCTGACCACTTACGCACCGGGCTTTACGTTCTATCAGAAAACCAGTGCCCGGAATGAAGCGGATCAGAATGCCTCAGTCAATCTCCAGTACCGGCTGAGCCCGCATGTCACCTTGAGTGCTCGCGATGGTTTTCAGAGAACTTCCAACGTGTTCAATCAGCTGGATCTCGGTTCCGTGGCTGTTTCCGGGGGCACACAAGAGCCGAATTTTTCGGTGATCGCACCGATCGCTCCCATGCTCAGCAATGCAGGAAATGCGGGCATCACTTACCAGTTCGCTGCCAATGGCATGGTAGGCGCCAGTGGAACGTTTACGAATCTGCATTATCTGGATCAGTCTCTGGTGCCTGGCTTGTCTGACTCGAGCTCGCAGGGCGGGTCGGTCTTCTACTCGCTGCGAATTTCGAAAATGCACTACATCGGCGTTACCTACCAGTATCAGAGACTAATCGCCAATCCAATCGGCGGGCAGAGCGAGACTCAAACTCACGCGATCTACCTGTTCTATACCCTGTATCCGACAACGAGATTTTCATTGTCGTTCTTCGGGGGGCCCCAACACTCCGATACGGTGCAACCGCCGATCCCACCGTCGCAGCTTCCACTGCCGGAGGCGCGGGCCTGGAATCCCGGAGCGGGGGCGAGCATGAATTGGCAAGGCCGCCTGACCAATGCTGCCGTGAGTTTCTCTCAAATGATTTCGGGTGGCGGAGGCCTGATGGGGGCCGTCCACATGACCAGTGCCACGGCGCTGATCGGGCAGCAGATCATGCGGAGATTGAATGGAACAGTTTCCGGCGGTTATACGCAGAATGATCTCGTGGCTTCCGCTTTCGCGGGGGATAACAACGGTCATACAATCGCTGGCACGGCGTCACTGCATCAATTGATCGGTCAACACGTTGACGTACAACTTGGCTATACCAGGGTTCATCAGAATTACAGCGAAGTTGCGATCGTGGCAGCCACGCCCAACACCAATCGGGAGTTCGTCTCGATCTCCTATCAATTCTCCAGACCCTTGGGACGATAAATCCTTATGACTGACGATCTCGAAGAGAAAACAGAAGGCTTTGATCTGCAGCGCTACCTCGGGTTGGTACGGCGCCGCCACCTTCATTTCCTCATTCCACTCCTTGTGGGGTGGGCGGCGGTGTGGGGAGCGAGCTGGGTGTTGGCGCCCCGCTACCTTTCGAGCACGCTGATTCTGGTCGAGCAGCCCACGATGCCGAAGGACTACGTCACGCCCAACGTGAGTGACGACTTGCAGGAGCGGATGCAGAGCATTACCCAGCAGATTCTGAGTCGCACCCGTCTGCTGCATATCATCGATCAATTCGGTCTCTATACTTCTCCGCACGCTCAACCGTCGCCCGACCAGAAGGTTGAGAAAATGCGCAAGGACATTAACATCGATCTGGTGCGCGATGCTCGCAATCAGATCACGGCATTCAATGTTTCGTATTCGTCCCGCAACCCGCTGCTGGCCCAGCAGGTCACCGGCGAACTGACCAATCTGTTCATCAACGAGAACCTCGAAGTGCGGCAGCAGCAGTCCGAGGATACGACCCAGTTCCTGGAGACCCAGTTGGAGGCCGCCCGCCAGTCCCTGGCCGCTCAGGAAGACAAGATTCGCGAGTTCAAGGCGCAGCACGTCGGAGAAATGCCGGGTCAACTGGCCAGCAATCTTCAGATTCTGACTGGCCTGCAATCCCAAATGCAGAGCGAAGAAGACGCACTCAATGCCGCCCGCCAGCAGCACGTATACCTGCAGAGTATGGCCGACCAGTATCGGACGCTGCAGGCACCGGGGAAGTCTGCCGATGGCACGACGGTCGGTCTACCAGCTCTGGATCAGCAGATTCAGAAGCTCAAAACGCAACTCGCCGACCTCTCCTCCCATTACACCGATCGCCATCCGGACGTGCGGAAACTGAAAGAAGAGATCGCCCGAACCGAAAAAATGCGCGACCAACTCCTGGCCAATCTGAAGAACAAAGGTTCCGATGACAACGCGGACGCGGGAACGGATTCAGCCCAGACTTCGCTGCTGGCCCCCATCCAGAGCCAATTGCGATCGAATCAGCTGGAAATTGCGAACCGCGAGCATTCCGTTGCCAGCCTCAAAACGAAAATCGATGATTATCAATCGCGTTTGAATCAGGAACCGATTCGAGAGCAGCAGTTAGCCGATCTGACCCGCGGGTACGATCAAAGCAAAACCAACTACGACGATCTGCTCAAGAAGAAGAACGAATCGAAGATGGCGACCAGCATGGAGTTGCTGCAGCAGGGTGAGCGGTTCCGCGTCGTGGATCCACCGAGCCTGCCGCAAAAGCCGGAATTCCCCAACCGCCTCAAGTTCTGCGGAATTGGATTGGGCATCGGTCTGGCTCTCGGGGTTGTGGTGGCCGGCATATTCGAGACCATGGACGACCGGTTGCACGATGCGAAAGAACTTCGCAAGCTGCTGCCGGCGGACGTAATCGGGGAAATTCCGGCGATTGTGAATGTTGCTGATGCGGAAATCGCAAGGCGGAGACACTGGATTGGGTGGGCGACGGCTGCCCTGGTGTTTGCTACCATATTGGCAGGATCGGCATTCAGCTACCTGCGCGGCTAACTTCGTCTATGTACAAACGCTTCTACAATTTGCAGCGCAACCCCTTCGACATCACGCCGGATCCCTCGTTCCTGTTTCCGACGACCAAGCACAATGAGGCGCTGGGGGCGCTCTACTACGGGGTGAAGCGGCGCAAGGGGTTTGTCGTCCTGACCGGCGAGGTGGGCACGGGCAAAACTGTGCTGGTGCGCTGCCTGCTGCAGATTCTGCAGCGCGCGAATGTGGCGTTTGCGTACGTCTTTAATCCGCGTTTGAGCCCGATGGAGTTTCTGCAGTACATCGCGGGCGATCTTCGGCTAACGACTGCCGGAAAATCGAAGAGTGAACTTCTCCTTGATCTCAGCGGGTACCTCATCGCCCGCCATCAGAAGGGTCATACCACCGTTCTCGTCGTCGACGAGGCCCACCACCTTTCGGCGGATGTGCTCGAGGAAATCCGTCTGCTGACGAATCTGGAGACCGGGCAAGCCAAGCTGCTGCAGATTCTTCTGGTCGGACAGCAGGAACTGGACGAGAAACTTGATTCCGTCGACCTTCGGCAATTGAAACAGCGCATTGCTCTGCGTTCTCACCTCAAGAATCTGGATCTCGACGAAACCCGCGGATATGTCTATCGTCGCCTGGAAATCGCTGGCAGCGCCAATCCTGCGGAAATCTTCCCGGTCGGCACGATCGCGGAGTTGCACCGTCAGTCGCGAGGGTTTCCCCGGTTAATCAACACGCTGTGTGAAAACGCGTTGATCCACGGATATGCGCGGCAGTTGCCAAGCATCTCGCCCGAGATCATCGCGGAAATCGCTGCCGAGTTCCGCCTGAATGTAGTGCTGCCCACGACCAATGCTGCGGTGGGCGATCACCCGACCGATTTTAGACAGGCAGCGCAGACTCTTCTCGATCTCTACGACCGGTTGCGGAAGGAACGGGATCGGGGGCAAGATTGGGAATTGCGAGTAGGCGGGGGGGCGCCAAAAAATGAGCCGTATATTTGACGCACTGCAAAGATCGGGGACGGAGCAGTCTGGGGTCGAATACCCGGATATGGTGTCGGTTGCCGAAGTCTTCGAGGCGCCGAAGCCTGCGACGATCGGACAGCAGCAGCCCGCCGACCAGGCCCCTAACTTTCAGGAACCTCTTATCCCGTCCCAGGCCGTTCAGGAGTTATTGCAGGAGAGCGCTGCGGAAGAGAGCTCGCGCAACTCGGCTTCAGAGTTTCCTTCGCTCGAAGTATCCGTTACCCCCGCCAGCCGTCTGGTGTATTTCACCGAGCCCGACAGTCTGGCCGCGGAGAAGTTCCGCTTTCTCGGCGTTCGACTCAGACAGCTTCGGCAGAGCCGCACACTAAAAAAAGTGCTCGTAACCAGCACGATTCCGGAGGAAGGAAAGAGCCTGGTATCCGCCAATCTCGCTGGAGTGTTAGCGCGCAGGAAAGAGCGTGTGCTCCTGATCGAAGGCGACATGCGACGGCCCACGCTGGCTCAGCAATTCGGTCTAGGAACCCTGGCCGGACTAGCCGAGTGGCTCCAAGGAGGCCTGCAGGCGCCCTCGAATATCTACCATCTGGGTCAGCCAGGTTTCTGGTTCATGCCGGCCGGAAATCCGCCATCGAATACTCTCGAGCTGATGCAGTCGGGACGGCTTTCCCTGCTCATGAAGCAGCTCGCTGCTCTGTTCGATTGGATCATTGTGGATTCTCCGCCCCTGCTTCCTCTCGCCGATACCACCGTATGGGCTCGGCTCACCGAAGGAACCCTCCTCGTGGCACGGGAAGGAAAGACGCAAAAGAGGTCGTTGCTGCGCGGTCTGGAAATCCTTAAGAAATCAGATCTGCTGGGTGTCGTGCTGAACGGATGCTCAAACTTGGATCAGGATAGCTACTATCAGCGGTATGCACCAACCGGAGAAAAATGAAGTAACCGGAAATACGATTTTCGCGCTATAATTACTAAGTTCTCCTCCCCCCGAAGTAACTTCCCCGTGTTGAAGATAGTCCCTCCCCCGAGCGGCTCAAAGCGCCTGCATTCTATTCGTTCCTAACCTAAACACGCTCCACGACAGATGAGGAGACTAGCAGTGAATTCCAGAAGCGGATCGGACAATGTACGCGGCGGAATTTTTGCCGCCAGGGCCCTGGATCGCACCACTCTTAACGAAGAAGCGTTTCACCGGATGATTTCACTGGAGCGTCGGAGAACAATTCGTTCGCGCAAATCTTTCTTGCTGATGCTGGTGGACATGGGAGAGATTTCCGCTACGAAGCAGCATGGCCTCGGTCTCCGGAAGGTGTTATCCACGTTATCCTCAATCCTGAGAGAAACGGATGTTACCGGCTGGTACAAGGAAGACTCCGTGGTCGGCGTGATGTTTACCGAAATCAACCTGGATGACGAAAATTACATCCCCGCCACCATGATGAACCGGGTCACCGATACGCTAAAAAAGCATTTGAGCCCGCATCAATTTCACCAGATTGGAATGTCGTTTCACCTCCTCCCTGAAGTTCGACCGGACGAAGCGTCGCGTCGAAACTCCCATCCTGCGGTGTTTCGCGGCGTCGCCGTTACCCAGGCATCTTTCTAGCTGCGACCCGGTAGGAAATGACTCTCCCGGCCCTCGTTGTAGAGCGCTGTCGGGAGCCCAAACGACCTTGGATCTCGAAAACCACACCGTGCAGCAACTCACGATCCCTTGTTGCGTCTCCCCTTGCTTCCCCGAGCATTTTCAGATGAACGGTCTGCTTTACGGAGGTCTGGAGTAAGGTGAAACCAACTATCTTGGTTGCAGCTACGTCGCGCTGGTTCCCAACCGCGCGGCTCACCATGGCACTGGCCCACGCCGGGTGCGTTGTGGACGCAGTATGTCCGTCACGCCACCCGCTTTCGAAAACCAACGCAGTACGCCAAACCCATACCTACCACGGGATGGCCCCTTTGCGATCGTTGGCCCATGCGATCCAGGCGGCGAAGCCGGATGTGATCATTCCGGGGGATGACCTCTCGACTCGCCACTTGCATCACCTCTATCTTCGGGAACTCGGCCGTGGGAAGAGCGAAGGCGAAATTTGCGCGCTGATCGAGCGCTCGTTCGGTTCACCCGAAAGCTTTGCCATCGTGTACGAGAGGGCCGCTTTTATCCGACTCGCGGAAGAAGAGGGCATTCGCGTCCCGAAAGCCAGCGTGATCGCAAATCTGGAAGGGCTCAAACGTTGGATTGGCGAATTTGGTTTTCCCGCAGTGCTTAAAGCAGACGGTACGTCGGGTGGCGATGGCGTGAAAATTGTGCAGACCATGGAAGAGGCGGAGCGCTGTTTTCGGGTACTGCAGGCCCCGCCGCTTCTTGCCCGCGCTGCGAAACGCGCCTTGGTTGACCGCGACAAGACCTTGGTCTGGCCATCGCTTCTACGTCAGCGTTCCGTGGTGAGCGCCCAGACGTTCATTGAAGGTCACGAGGCAACCAGTACAGTGGCCTGTTGGAAGGGTGCGGTTTTGGCCGGTCTTCATTTCGAAGTGATCAACAAGAAATATGCGGCTGGCCCGGCTACCGTGTTGCGTTGGACTGACAATCCCGAGATGTGCGCGGCCGTAGAAAAGATGGTGCGTCGGCTGAATCTGTCGGGGCTGCACGGTTTTGATTTCATGCTCGAGGCGCACACTGGGAGGCCCTATCTAATCGAGATCAATCCCAGAACCACGCAAGTGGGGCACCTGACGCTGGGACCCGGCCGGGATCTGCCTGCAGCTTTGTGCGCGGCGGTCTCCGGTACCACCACTCATCCCGCCCCGAAAGTGACGGAGAACAACACCATCACGTTATTTCCGCAGGAATGGATGCGGGATCCAACCAGCCCCTTCTTGCAGTCCGGCTATCACGATGTTCCCTGGGAAGAACCCCAGTTGCTGCGGGCATGTCTCCGCCACGCGCAAAAACAGAACGTCTCGCAAGCCCAACAGAGCTGGGAACAGGTCCTATCCCCGGTTCGAGCTCCGCGCGCATGACGGAAAAGACACTCCATTCCGCTGCACAGGTTCGACCAAGAACCCCAATGCATCCTGATCCGAGCAACAGCCAGCGAGCGGACCGACCACGAAGCGACAGACCATGGGCCGAGCGTCCGCGGCCGAGCGATGCGCAGTCCTTGATGGAACACTTCCAGCCCCATCGTCCCGAACATCCACGGTCTCACGGGAACCGCCACAAGCCTCTTCGCGTGATGAAATTCGGCGGAACCTCCGTCGGCGACGCAGATTCCATCAGGAAGGTGGTAGAGATTGTCCGGAATGGTGCCGTGGAAGGCCATCTGGTAGTGGTCGTTTCGGCAATGAGCGGTGTGACTAACAAGCTGATAGAGGCGGCCGTCCAATCCGAGGCGGGAAACTCCGCGCGGGCTTTTGGAATTCTCAAAGAGTTGCGAAGCAAGCACGATCAAGCAATCGATGCACTGATTTGTTCGGAAGCTCAACGGATCGACATTACTCGCAAGATACACAGCCTTCTCGAAGAGTGCCACCGAGGGTGCGAACGGATTACTCAGATGGGACGTCTGACGCCGCCAATGCGCGACTTGATCTCGAGCTTGGGCGAGCGGCTCTCGGCTCCGCTGGTTGCCGCTGCGCTTGCGGTGCGAGGTGTACCCAGCGAGGCGATCGAGGCAACGGAACTGGTGGTGACGGACTCCTATCACGGTGCTGCCGAGCCCAGGATGGACCAGACTCGTGGACGGTGTGCCGCCCGTCTGAATCCGTTGTTACGGCATGGTGTGACTCCCGTGGTGACCGGGTTTATCGGCGCGACGGAGGACGGAGTTCTCACCACGCTCGGTCGGGGCGGTTCGGACTACTCGGCCACCATTCTCGGAGCGGCCCTCGAAGCCAACGAAGTCACCATCTGGACCGATGTGGACGGGATGTTAACCGCGGATCCTCATTTAGTGCCTGATGCCAGCACGATTCCTGAGATCTCGTACCGCGAGGCAGCCGAACTCGCCTACTTTGGCGCCAAAGTCCTGCACCCGAAGACTCTCCGTCCTGTTATGCAGTGCGGAATTCCGGTCTGGATCCGCAACACGTTTGCACCCGACAAGCCGGGAACGCGGATCACGCCGCACGGTCACGAATGCAGCGGAGGAGTCAAGGCTCTTACAGCGGTCACCGACGCAGCAATCATCAACGTCGGCGGGGCCGCGCTCGGTCGTGAAGTGGATGTTGTCGGCCGCGCGCTCGCCACGATGGCAGCCGTGCGAACCGACGTGCTCATGGTCGCTCATTCTCCGTCTCGCGACCAGGTTTGTCTGGTCGTAGCGGCGGCCCTGGCGGAACGGACGGTTGCGGCATTGCGCTCCGAATTCGCAGCTGACGTTAAGCATGCAGGCGTCGATCACGTCAGTCTCGATTCGACGGTATCGATCCTCACCGTGGTCGGCGAAGACCAGCATGTGATCAGCGGAATTATCGGGCGCGCGCTCGACGAACTCGCCCGGGCGAATGTCGACATCATCGCCAGTGCGCACGGGGTCTTCGGAGTACAACGGTTCTTTCGTGGTGGCTCGAGAGCACGTCCAGACCGCGTTGTTGACGACTCATCGAGAATTCCAAAGCAGCCTCTTGAATCTTCCGCAAGACAGTCGCCCGGAAGCCCGACTTCCTTAACCAGAAATGCCATCCAGCCACGGACCACATCGGTGAGCATCAAAATGATTCCGAATCAGGATTTTAGTGCAGGAGAGGGAGCAGTGAATCTGCGTCGATCAAATTGGAATCTCGTCGCTCCAGAACCGGTGAGCAGCGACGGATTCATCGTGCTGGACGAGATTTCATTCCAGCGCATGATTGCTCTCGAACGAAGGAGAACCGAACGCTCTCGAAATCCGGTACTTCTTATGTTGCTGGACCTGGGGAAATGCCTGTCATTCGACAAGAGCGGGGCACAGCTCAGCCGGATTCTGTCCGCGTTGTCGCTGACTACCCGCGACACTGACCTCACCGGCTGGTACAAGGACCGGTCAGTCATGGGCGTGATGTTCACGGAAATCAGCCCTGACGACGATGAAGAAAGGTTTGTCACCATGATGAACCGGGTGAGCCAGACCCTGCGCAACAACCTGAGTCCGGAGATCTTCAGCCAGATCGGAATTTCGGTGCACGTTTTTCCGGAGGACTGGGAGCACGCAACCTCGCCCGGCCATCCCGCTCTGTATCCCGATCTCGCGCATCGTGAAAAGACGCACAGGGTTGCTTTTGCCAGCAAGCGGGTCATGGACGTCGTAGGCAGCTTGGTGGCGATTGTACTCTTCGCGCCTTTGTTCCTCGCGGTCGCTGTCCTGGTGAAATTGGGTTCAAAAGGCCCAATTCTATTCAAGCAGCAGCGGGTCGGACAGTTTGGAGAACTGTTCACCTTCCTCAAGTTCCGGTCGATGTATGCCAACAACGACCCAAAGATTCACCGGGAATTCATGAAGCGCGTCATCAGCGGGGGAGTTCAAAAAGGTAGCAAGATGACGGACGATCCCCGCATCACCCGTGTCGGACGCATCATCCGCAAGACAAGCCTGGACGAGCTGCCACAGTTTTTCAGCGTACTCAAAGGGGATATGTCTCTGGTCGGGCCCAGGCCGCCGCTGGAGTATGAATGCCGCGAGTACGACATCTGGCACAGGCGCCGCGTACTTGAGGTAAAGCCGGGACTCACCGGATTATGGCAGGTGATGGGCCGCAGCCGTGTCCGTTTTGACGAGATGGTGCGCCTCGACCTGCAGTACGTTCGCACCTGGTCCTTGTGGCTGGATATCAAAATTCTGTTGAAGACCCCCCTGGCCGTCATCCTCGGCGGCGACGCGTTCTAAAACCTCAACTTCGTTTCTCGCAAACTGATTCCCGAAACAAAAACCGTTTCCCGGTTCATCCCAAGGCACGACTCTATGATCAGCGCAAGTACTCCGATTCAAGAGACCGAACCGCAGGCAGAAGAGTTTCAGGCACGGCTCGGCGGTGTCGACTTCGAGCCCGCCGCCGTTCCCTCGGGCAAGAAGGTCTGGATTGACATCGACAATTCGCCGCACGTGCCCTTCTTCCTGCCAATCATCGACGAACTGCGCGCGCAAGGCATCGAGATCATTCTGACTGCGCGCAATATCTATCAAGTATGCGAACTGCTTGAGTTCTTCCAGTTACCCTGCAAGGTGATCGGCAGGCATTACGGGAAGAATAAGTTCCTGAAGGTAGCCGGAAACTGTCTGCGTACGGTGCAACTGGCTCCGACTGCGGCGGGTTCGCGTCCGGACCTGGCTGTATCCCATGGTTCACGTGCGCAACTTCTCATCTCCAAGGCGATGCGCATTCCCACCATGATGCTGCATGACTACGAGCATTCGACCAAAACCGGTTTCATCGAGTCAGACTGGATTCTGATGCCGGATGTAATCCCCAACAGCGCCATGAGCCACCACGCGAATCGTGTGCTGCGGTATCCCGGGCTCAAGGAAGATGTATACGTGCCGCGCTTCCGGCCTGATCCTTCACTGCTGACTCAGCTGGGAATCGCAGCGGACGAATTGGTGGTTGCGGTGCGACCGCCGGCCAGCGAAGCGCATTATCACAATCCTGAGAGCGACGTTCTGTTCGCGGAAACCATGCGGTTCCTGGGATCGATTCCTAAAGTCCGTGCGGTCACCCTGCCACGCAACGCCCGCCAGAGCAAACAGCTGCAGCAGGACTGGAACCACCTCATTGCCCAGGGCCGCATGATCATTCCGAGTTCACCGGTGGACGGCTTGAACCTGATCTGGTTTTCGGAGTTGGTCGTGAGCGGCGGCGGCACCATGAATCGCGAGGCGGCTGCCCTCGGCGTGCCCGTGTACAGCATCTTCCGCGGAAAAATCGGCGCTGTCGACCGTTACCTGGCCGAAGTCGGCAGAATGACCCTGATCGAGAGCCCCGCCGAAGTACGCTCAAAGATCAAGGTGGAACGTTGGAAGCGACCCACAAAGCCCGACAGCGGCCGCCGGCCGGCGTTGGGTTTTGTCGTGGACTGTATTACGTCAATCCTTGCGGGAAAGGATCCGCACGCTCGTTGCTTCGAACTCTCGACGCGCCAAAGTGCCTATCCCGGTCAGCCCAGCCGACCGTGCTGCAATCCTAAACCCTTACACGAACAGAATCGCTTGGGGAGAATGACATTGCGTTTGGCCGTTGCAGCTCAGAGGGATGGCTCAATCGAAGTCGGAGAGGTTCGCCTGCTCCGGATGAACGATGCCCGGACCACAGTCGCCGATAGTTCGATTTACCGGATTCATCCGCTCACGGATCCCCGCTGGGAGGCTTTCGCCCAGACCCATCCTCGGGCTTCGGTTTTTCATTCGTCTGCGTGGCTCAGAGCTTTATCCCAAACCTACGGGTATGAAGCGTTGGCGTTCACGACTTCCGGTTCTGGCAGCGATCTGGAAGATGCGGTCGCGTTTTGTGAAGTCAACAGCTGGCTGACGGGCCGGCGACTGGTCTCGCTACCGTTCTCGGATCATTGCGAACCTCTGGCAGCACCGGAAACAGCGGCTGCCATTGTGAAACGTGCGATCGATCAAGAGCTGGATCAAAACGATTTGCGGTACGTTGAAATCCGTGCACTGCAGCCGATCGCCTTCGCGACTCAAATGCAGCGCACGACGGTGGCCTACAAGTTTCACGAACTGGATCTCCGTCCGGACCTCGATACCCTCTACGACAATCTCCATCACGATTCGATTCAGAGAAAGATTCGCAGAGCGGAACGCGAAGGGTTGACTCTTCGCAAAGGTGTCACCGAGGAACTCCTGAATGATTTTTACTCCCTGTTGAAACTCACCCGGGAACGTCATCGGGTTCCGCCTCAGCCCAGAAAGTGGTTCTTGAATCTGATCGAATGCTTTGGCGATGCCCTGACCATCCGTGTGGCCTACACCAGGCACCGAGCGGTGGCTGGGATGCTGACCTTGCGGCATGGCGACACGCTGGTTTACAAGTACGGGTGCTCGAACCGGAGCTTCAACAATCTTGGAGGAATGCACCTGCTGTACTGGCAGGCGATCCAGGAAGCAAAAGCTGCGGGACTGCGGCGCTTCGATTTTGGCCGTACCGACATCGATCAGCAGGGACTCATCACCTTCAAGAAGCGCTGGGGCGGGGTGGAGTCGGGACTGACTTACTCGCGTTACAGCAAGTCCAAGATTTCGACCCACTCCTTCGATCTGCCCGCGGGCAACTGGAAGGCCAGAATGGCACAGTCTTTGATGTCGCGTCTGCCCTTCCCCATCGTTGCCAAAATTGGCGAACTGCTATACCGCCATGTGGGTTAAAAACTGGTAAACGGAGTCTGCATTTCTTGCCATGACTATTTCTGAATCCATCGCCTCCATGTCAGACACAAGACCTACGGTGACACCACGCGCCGACCAACACCGTGCGATCGTAAACCGCTTTGTCGCCCTGGCAGTCCGCGGACTCGTGCCCATGTTCGACTCCCAGAAGCAGTTGTTCTGCTACAAGCTCAAGAAGACCGGGAACGGCATGGTTCAGGAGGGCATCTCGCACCGCTATACGATGATGACTCTGATGGGGCTTCATCGGCTGGAGCAGGCCGGGATGGCATCGCCGTTCGACAAGCAGCGCATTTTGCAAGCGCTGTTGTCGGACCTCAGCTGGGTCGACAATGTCGGAGACCTCGGCGTGCTGCTATGGATGTGCGGCATCGTCTGTCCGGAGCGCTACGCCCAACTGGAATCGCATCTTGAGTGGCGGACCGCGCTCAGGCGCTATCGCGGAGCCCGGCAAGTGGTGACCATGGAACTGGCCTGGTTTCTGACCGGTCTTTCTTATTGGGGGCTCACGCATCCCGAAAAGCTCTCGGAGATTGAATCCACCGCTTTTGGCACCTACAAAGCTCTCATCGGGAACCAGGGCGAACGCGGCTTTTTTGGACACCTGTCGACGACCTCGAGTCTGATCGGCATCGCTCGCGGACGCATCGGGAGCTTCGCCGATCAGGTGTATCCGATTTACGGGATGGCACAATTCTCCAAGGCCTACGGGCACGAAGAAGCAGCCCAGCGCGCCCTCAAGTGCGCTACCGGGATTTGCGAAGAACAAGGGCCTAACGGACAATGGTGGTGGCACTATGACGCCCCCGGCGGCCGCGTCACCGATGGCTATCCGGTATTCTCCGTTCACCAGCACGCGATGGGACCGTTTACCCTGTTCGGTCTGGGGGAATCGATCCAGCGCAATTTCGACCAATGGATCTACCAGGGCCTGGGCTGGATCAACGCCAACAACGAGCTTCGCTATGACATGGAAGATCCGGCGAATGGCGTGATCTGGCGCTGCATCTTCCGCTCACGCCGCTCCCTGGCGCGATATTTGAAAGCAGGCCTCGGCAGCTACTCGGATACCGTGCAGCAAGATTCGCCCGAGGGACTTGAGGTCAAGTACGAATGCCGCCCTTATGAACTGGGCTGGCTGCTCTATGCGTTCGCCAATCGATACTAGTAAGGGTCCCAAGGAAGAACCAGCTATGAAGATCCTGATCGTCGTCGGAGCCAGGCCGAATTTCATGAAGGCAGCACCATTGGTGTCGGCCATTCGGCGGCACAACCAGCATTTGGCTCCGGCGGAGGCACTTCGCTGCGTTCTTCTGCACACCGGCCAGCACTACGATGAAGCGATGTCCGGGTCGTTCTTCTCCGATCTTTCGCTGCCTCAGCCGGACATCCAACTGGGCGTCGGCTCGGGCTCACACGCCGTGCAAACTGCGGAAATCATGCGCAAGTTCGAGGGTGTGCTGCTGGAGCAACAACCCGACATGGTGGTCGTAGTGGGTGACGTCAATTCAACCGTCGCTTGCGCGCTGGTTGCTTCCAAGATTTCGATGGATGCAAAAGGGACTCGCCCCCTCATTGCCCACGTCGAAGCCGGGTTACGCTCCATGGACCGGGGGATGCCCGAAGAAATCAACCGTGTCCTGACGGACCATTTGTCCGATCTGTTGTTCATCACGGAAGAAAGCGGATCTGAGAATCTCCGCTGTGAAGGCATTGCGCCGGAAAAAGTTCATTTCGTTGGGAACACGATGATCGATTCGCTTCTCTCGTCCGAAGATCGGGCGGACAAGTCGCCAATTTTGGACCAGTTCGGCCTGCGGACCGGGTCCAACGATTCTGCCAAGGGTGTTCGCCGCTATGCGCTGCTGACCCTTCATCGGCCCTCCAACGTGGACAATCGCGAAACTTTCCAAAGCATTCTCGAAGGGATCGAGAAACTGTCGAAGGCATGTCCTGTTCTGTTTTCGGCCCATCCCCGAACCCGCAAGCGCATTACCGAATTTGGCCTGGAGCACTTTTTCCGGCTGGGCGATGGTGCTGGTGACGCCGCTTCCGCGATGCATACCCCCGGCATTCACTTGCTGAATCCACTCGGCTATCTCGATTTCCTGTGCCTGATGAAGAACGCCGCCCTGGTTGTGACCGATTCGGGCGGCATCCAGGAAGAGACCACATGCCTGCGCGTTCCTTGCGTCACCGTCCGCGAAAACACGGAGCGTCCCGTCACCGTGACCCACGGCACCAATGTCATCGCGGGGACCAACGCAGAGAATATCCGGAAGGCAGTCGAAGAGCAGTTGAGCGGACGCAAATCTTCCACCATCCCGGATAAATGGGACGGCCGCGCCGCCGAGCGCATTATCGCCATCATGGTCAGCGAGCTCGCCCGGCGCAACTCTTCGTCCCCGGAAGAGTCGCAACGGCTTTCCGCTTCAGTAGCGGTTACACGCTGAATTCACCCCCGTCGGGACTCACTTCATAATTTCCTGTTCGTTCGGAGGCTCTACCTACATGCAAATCAAAATTGAATCGAGGCATCTCGGCGACGTGGCAGTCGTCGTACCGGATGTCTTCCGTGATGACCGGGGTTTTTTTACCGAAACTTTCCGGGCAGATCAGTTCCAGGAACTGGGCTTGCCGACCCAGTTCGTGCAGGACAATCACTCGCGCTCAGCCAAAGGAGTCGTCCGCGGACTGCACTTTCAGTGGGAACCGCCGATGGGAAAAATCATGCGAGTGACCGCTGGAGCTGCTTTTCTGGTTGCGGTCGATATTCGCAAAGGGTCGCCGACGCTGGGCCAGTGGGTTGGCGTCGAAGCGACTGCTGAGAATCGACGTAGCGTATGGGCGCCCGCCGGATTCGCGCGTGGTTTCTGTTCTCTCACCGATGCCACAGAAATTCAGTACAAGTGCACGGGCATCTACAACAGCAAGGCCGAGTCCGGGATCCTCTGGAACGATCCCGCGATTGGCATTGAGTGGCCCCTGACGGACGTGACCGTCTCTGACAAGGACCGAAAGGCGCAGACCCTGGCCCAATGGCTGGCTTCACCCCAGTCGGAACATTTCCAGTATTCTTCGAACCTCGAAACCGAATTTTCCACACGGAGCTAATCATGAAAATACTCGTTGCAGGCGGTGCTGGCTATCTCGGATCGGTGTTGATTCCCAAACTTCTCGAGCGCGGATACAAAGTCGATGTCGTGGACCTGTTCTGGTTCGGCAATCACCTGCCGCGCCAGGTCGGCACGCTCAACAAAGACATCTTCCAACTCACCGTGGAAGACCTCGAGCCCTACGACCAGGTCGTTTTCATGGCGGGTCTGTCCAACGATCCGATGGCGGAATATTCTCCGGCCAAGAATTTCGTATTCAATGCCGCTGCCCCAGCCTACTTGGGTTATATCGCGAAGATTGCCGGCGTGAAACGCTACGTTTATGCCAGTTCCTGTTCAGTCTACGGGTACACGGAGAACGAACTGTTCGACGAAACCCGCCCCGTCAGTTCCAGCTACCCCTATGGCATTTCCAAGCTCCAGGGCGAACAGGCCGTCATGCAACTGGTCAATGACGATTTCTCGGTGATTTCCCTGCGCAAGGGTACTATCTCGGGCTACAGCCCGCGCATGCGGCTGGATCTCATCATCAACACTATGTTCAAGTGCGCCATGAAAGACCGGGTCATCACCGTCAACAACCCCTCCATCTGGCGGCCTCTGCTCGGCATTGAGGACGCAGCCACCGCCTACATCCGCGCCCTCGAAGCCAATCAGAAAATCTCGGGAATTTTCAATATTGCCTCGGGGAACTACACAGTCGGGGAGGTGGCGGATCTGGTAAAAAGTGCCATTCGTGAGCGGATGAACCTGCAGGTGAACCTCGACATCAAGCACATCCAGGACTTCCGCAACTACAAAGTCAGCACCCAGAAGGCTGCGAACGTTTTAAGTTTTCACCCTACCAGTGATGTGAAGTCGATCGTGTACGATTTGGTGGATAATTTCAAGAAGTTCCAGGACCTCGACAACGCTAACTACTCTAATATCAACACTTTCAAGAAGGTTGAGAGCGTGCTTCAGATCCACGATATGCAACAACCGAATCTCGCTCATACAGCGGGCGATGCGGTGACCGTCTAAGGCCGTCCAGCCCCCTAAAAAGCGAAAATCACGAATGACACTACGATCACTGATCGGTGCAGCCCGCCGGAAGGTATTGTGTTCCTTTCACCGCAATATGATTCCGTTCGGGAATCACGGGCCGATTGTGTCATTCACCTTCGACGATTTCCCGCGCAGCGCGTACCTGGTGGGGGCGCCGATTCTGGAGGCATTCGGAGGGCGGGGAACGTACTACGTCACCACCGGTTTTCTCAATACCAGCGATGGACTGGGAGATCTGTTCCGTGTCGAGGATCTGCACGAGTTGCTGGAGCGGGGGCACGAGCTGGGTACGCAGACCTTTCATCACAGCTCGTGCCGCAATGTGCCTCTCCCCGAATTTCAAGACGACGTTCACAAGGGCATTCTCGAACTCGATCACCTGGTCGAGCGCCACTCCGATAATTTTTGTTATCCATTCGGGCACGCGACGCTGGGGACGAAAAGAACCCTGGCGCCATTTCTGGCCAGCGCCAGAAGCATCTTCCCGGGAATCAATGGGCCGGACGTCGACCTGAATCTGCTGCGCGCCAACTCGCTGTATGCAGACATGTCCCGCGCGCCTCACGTCAAAGAGTTGATCGAGCAAAACGTGGCGCAGAAGGGCTGGCTCATTTTTTACACCCACGATTTGCGCCCGAATCACTCGGAGTACGGGTGCACGCCGGAGCTATTCGAATTTGCCGTCTCCAGTGCGGCCGGCAGCGGAAGCCGAATCCTGACGGTCGAGCAGGTATTAGCCGAACTCGGAGTGCCGCAGAGCAGCCGCAGTAGCGTCCCCAAGGCCGAAAGCAGGATGCGATCGTAATGCCGTGGGCGGTCGTGCCCCGGAATGGGCTGGAACTCTGGGCCATGAACCAATGCCCAAGTTCTATTGTGGGAAGGGCTTGAGGTCAATGAACTTCTGAGAGCTTGGACGGTCGGGCGGTTCCCCGTACCATGACCCTAGAAGCTAAGCGTTTAGGCCAGCTTCGTATTCATCCATGGGAGCCCAATGAGCCGTAATTTCCCCCAAGCTCTATTTGCGCTATTGTTTGCAGTCTTGACGATCGGCCAGGTTTCAGCCGCAACGTATTATGTCGCCGCCAACGGCAGCGACTCCAATAACGGAACCTCGGAAGCCACGCCGTGGGCACATTTACCCGGAATGCGCACATGGACCGGCGGCCATACGCCAGTCGCGGGAGACACTTTTATCCTTCGCGGATGTGATGATTGGGGCAACTCCAATTTTCCGATCAACTGGACCTGGAGCGGAACCAGCAGCAATCCGATCACGGTCGATCGCGACACGACGTGGTACAACACCTCGAGCTGCCCGTCTGGCTGGAATCGAGCCAAGTTTGACGCGCAATCTGCTGTGATCAATCCTCCGGAATGTTCCGGAACCAACGCATTTTGGGCTTTTGGTTCCGTTTCCTACGTCACTGTGAATTGGATTGAACTCATCAATTACTATTGGGCTTCTCCCAACTCAGAAGGCAGTTGCTCTGACAATGATTATTTAGTTGGCGTCAGCTCCAGTGCATCGAATGTGAAATGGGTCAACTCCTACGTGCATGCTTGGACTCACGGAGCGAGTTCCGGCGACCTTAACGGCAACGCCTTCTCGACAGGCTGTCCCACCTGTTTAGTTGATTACATGGTCATGGACAATTCGGACGGCTCGAAATATTCGGGCGGGGGTCAGCAGTGGCCTACTACACACTCGATCTTCGCCTATGTGACGAACGCCATTAAGCCGCACATGGGTGGAGAGTACGGTTATAACAACATTTCGCACTTAGGCACGGGGCCGGGAGGGAATCACCCCAACTGCATCGAGACGATTGGGCCTATCCCCTCGAATGCTAGCACTTTCTGGATACACGACAACTGGATTCATGATATGCCTCTGCCGGAGCAGTGCGAAACCCTGCAAGTCGGAAATACGGGCGAGACGGACTATGTATGGAACAACGTTTGGTGCTGCGATATTGGCGGAGGTGACATAGCCCAGCTTCCGCAGAACAGCCAACCTGACGTGAAGGCGTTTTACATGTTCAACAATGTTTGGGAAGAAAATTTGGGAAATGGTGTATGTGCGAACATTCAAGGTAGCGGATCCGAGTGGCTTGACGCTTTTGTGATGATTAATAACTTTTGCCTAGTACCAAATGCTCCGAATGGTACGACGCAAAGCCAATTAATGATGTCGGGGAACACTGTCACCGGTGCCACCACGATAGCATTCTCTAATAACATAGTTGAGACTATAGCGACGGCGAACGCGCATAACTGTTTTGCGACTTCGACTTATCCGTACATGCCGACTTCATCGTGTCAGGACACAGTCGGCAAGGGCAATAACTTGACGAGCTCTGCCTTCTGGCCTGCCGGATTCAGCACGAACGACACAAGTTTCGCTTGCGAAGAACAGACAGTATCAGGAGTCGTGCAATCGGTGTGTCCGCAGAGAACAGCAAACACGCGACCCAGCAGCCCGGCTTGGGATTCGGGGGCGTACGAGTTCGGATCGGCATCCGGTGGGCCGAACCCGCCTACGGGTTTGGCGGCCATCGTTCAGTAGCCTGATAGCGCGAATTCGGCACCGCACCTTATTCAACTTTCCAAGGGTTGTTGATTACGTCCGCCTTTGGAATGAACAGTATTCGATCGGGCGCCCTTCGGGCTTGAATCGCGGTTGGGGAACCCTGCCCGCTCTGAACTACCTCTCTAAACTGCATATTGCAGTGCTTACTCCCGGCTCATCCTCTTTTCGTAGACGCAATCATACTTAATGGAACCTGGACACAATCGATTTGGGGGCGGAGCGAGCGCAACGCTGCTGCATCCGGTAGTAGCGGTCTGGATGCTGATCGCCATTGTGCTGATCCTGATCCTTCCGCGCAAAAAAGCGATTGCACCTTTCCTTTTGGCGATCTTCACCATCCCAATCGGACAAGTACTGCTCGTGGGTGGTGTGCACTTCACGATGCTACGAGTCCTGATTCTGGTCGGATTAGGACGAGCCGTCGGGCTAAAGGCATCGTCATCGGGACGTTGGTTTGCGACAGGATTCAGCCGCATCGACCAGGTCGTGGTGCTGTGGACCGCATCCGTGTTCCTAGTGATAAATCTTCAATGGATGAATGCAGCGATGTTGGTCGCGAGCCTGGGAAATTTCCTGGATGCCCTGGGTGGCTATCTGGTATTGAGATTTTTCATCCCTGATGGCGAGGCGCTCCGGCGCACAATCAAGGTGTTCGCTGTGATCTGCGCCATCCAGGGTGCCTGCATGATCTACGAGCAGTTTACCGGCGTAAACGTCTTCAATTTGGTCGGCGGCGCTGCTCTTCCGGTCGAACAGGTCGTAAGAGACGGCGTGTTACGTTCATCGGGAATTATGGGCCCTCTCGGCGCCGGTGCTTTCGCCGGCGTCTTGATGCCCTTATTTATCTGGCTATGGACAGAAGGAAAACCCCAAAGGAAGGCGGCGTATGTGGGACTGGCCGGGGCCGCGGCCATGCTTATTACAACCCACGCGAGCACGCCCTGGATGACCTTGGGTGCGGGCCTTGTTGGGCTCAGCTTATGGCGCCTGCGCCAGCGGATGCGCATCATCCGTTGGGGACTCGGCCTCACCCTGGTGACGCTGCAGCTGGTCATGAAAGCGCCAGTCTGGCACCTGATTTCTCGGTTGGACCTCACCGGATCTTCTTCCAGCTGGCACCGTTATACGTTGATCAACCAAACCATCCTGCATTTCAGCGACTGGTGGCTTCTGGGATACAGGTATTACGACCAGTGGGACTGGGATATGTGGGATACCAGCAACCTATTTGTCACTGCTGCCTTGACCGGAGGGCTGGTGACGCTGATTTTGGTGATTGCGGTTTTCCAGCGGAGCTTTGGGGCGATCGGCAAGGCGAGAAAACGGGTGAGCGGTGATCGCAAGCAGGAATGGTTTCTGTGGTCCCTCGGTTCGGCCCTCTTTTCCTGTGTAGTGGCATGCTTCGGGATTGCCTTTCTCTACCAGTCGCAGATCCTCCTATTCGCGTTGCCGGCCTTTATCTCCGTAGCAACCTTCGAGGCGAAGCGAGTGACGGCTGGAAAAGTAGCGCTGGCTGAGGCGAGGGTTGCAGTTACCCCCAGGGCCACGAGAAGCGATTTACCGCTCGACGAAGACAGGGAGGAAAGGGAACAGCCTGCCGGTTCACAAGAGCCATGGACGACGAATCAGGAGACAGGCTATTTATGAATCCGAAGGTATCGGTCATTATTCCCACTTACAACCGGTCAGTCGAGGTTCGAAAAGCCATCGAAAGCGTCCTGTGCCAGACGTTCACGGACCTCGAAGTCGTCGTGGTGGATGACGGATCCTCGGACGACACGGGGAAAGTCCTGCAGGAAAAGTATGGCGATCGGATCCGCTATTTCTTCCAGACAAATCAGGGTCTGAGCGCGGCCTTGAACAAGGGGTTAGCAGAAGCCCGGGGAGAGTGGGTCGCTTTTCTGGACTCGGACGATCTTTGGGAGAAGGAAAAGCTTGAGGGGCAGTTCAAAGCTTTAGAGCAATTTGGCGCTCAGTGCGGTGCTTGCTACACGGATGTCCGGTTCTTTAATTACCCTGAAACACGGACGATGTTCCAACTGGCGGAAAAGGACGAGCAACATGAAGGGCCGATCGGCGTCAGCACGAACGTCCTGAAACTGGTGGCGACACCTGGCGGAGCAGGTATGGTGGTGTGCATTTGCTCCGTCTTGGCACGGGCTGATCTAGTAAGAAAATCGGGGGCGTTCGATACCAACCTGCGCTTCGGCATGGACAGCGATTTTTTGTTTCGGTTAGCCATGCTCACCAACTTCTGTTACGTCAACCGTCCGCTCGTGTTGGTCGACCGAGCTCCTGCTGAACAGCGCCATGTTGGAGTGAGTTCTGAATGGGACAAGCTCGAATTCGTGCTGCGGCAGGGCCAGATCCGGTTCGAGAAATTCCTCCGCCTGAGTGAAGGCATGCCGACCAAGATGCGGAAGTTACTCCTATCCGGGCTTGGTTCGATCCACAGCGGTCTGGCTAACTGTCATTTAGAGGCTGGAGAGTACGGAAAGGCGCGCGAAGCTATCTCCAGAGCGGCGCAACTGCACCTGACGTTCAACATCGCAGTGAAATGGTTGATGACCTGGATCAGCCCGCGGCTGGCACTGCGAGCGGTGCAGCGTCACCAGCAGCGGGCCAAAGATGTGGTTCCCTTCGTCTGAGAGACTGAGATTTCCTTTTCAATCCTTATGAGCAGTGGAAAAATTTCGAAGCTTTACGTCCGTGGCAGGGTAGCGCTGGAGAAGGTGCGGTCGGGCGGTAATCTCAGGGCCAAGGCGATGCGGGGCGGATTGTATTTGACCGGCGGAAGCGTGGCGGAGCAAGGGAGCCGGTTCGTCCGCAACATGATCCTTACGCGGCTGCTGGCGCCGAGCGCCTTTGGGACCATGGCGATTGTCATGTCCACGTCATCGCTGGTGCTATGCATGACGGAAATAGGACAGAGATATGCGGTGATTCAAAATCCGAGGGGAGGGGAAGACGAGTACCTCAACGCCGGCTGGTGGATGGGGATGGGGCGCTCGGCCCTCACGTACATCATTATTTTTGCGATGGCCCCGTTTGTTGCGCACTTCTATGGGAATGCGGAGCTGTCGGCACTGCTGCGAGTCACGCTGCTGAGCATTGTGTTCGACGGCATCATGAGTCCTCGTTCGATTCTCCCGCAGAGAGAGATGAAGTTCGGACGCTGGATGGCGATCACCAACGGGGGTGCCATCTGTGGAGTGATTCTGACGGTCGTTCTCAGCTTTATGATCCGGGACGTATGGGCACTGGCCATTGGCTCCTGCAGCGAGAACTTCTTCCGTAGTTTCGTGTCCTACATTGTGTGTCCCGGGCTACCCAGGCTGGGATGGGATCGAGGTGCGGTCCGGGATCTCTACCGTTTCACCAAAGAAGGATTCGGATTATCGTTTCTGAACCTGATCTTCACACGCACCGACATCTTCGTGTTGGCGAAGCTTTACTCGGCGTCCGCATTGGGCGTGTACACGATGGCGGTGTATCTGGTGCAGACTCCGTCAGTCTTCCTGACAAATACCCTGGTTCAGACGCTCTTACCCACGTTCGCTCACGTGCAGCAGGATAAGGAGCGGGTTAACCGCATCCTGATCGAGGTGACTTCCTGGATGATTCTCCTGGGACTTCCTGCCACGGTTGGCTGTTACTTGTGCGGGTCGTCTCTTCTCAGACTCATCTACGGGACGCGATATGAAGGGGCGGCCGGGCCGCTGGCGGTCGCAGCGGTTGTAGTGTTCCTCAGCCTGTTGAACGTTGCAATCACGAGTGTCTTTGCGGGTATGGGACGTCCGGGCCTGCATCGGCGCGCCGTCACTGCTTCGGCGGTGATCATGATGATCGCAATCTATCCTGCCTGCAAGTTGTTCGGAGTGGTCGGAGGCCAAGTCGCAGCCCTGATTTCGATTGTTGCCAGCTATGCGCTTCAGATTAGGCGGATGCGTGGGCTCACCGGTTTGAACTTGCTTCAGTATGGAAGATCCTTTGTCCCGGCGGTACTGGCATCCGGCGGGGCTCTTGGTATCGGGCTGGGAGCGCGCTTTGTCGGATTGGCGAATAGGCCAACGGCCAACATAGCCATAGGCGCCACCGTCTGCCTCATTGCCTATGCTGTGTGTTTGCCGGCGTTCATGAGGATCAGGCAGACCGCGCAGGCAGCGGTGAGCGGCACGATGTCGGAGAACTCGACGACCGAGTGACTACCGAGTCACTTCGGAAAGAAGTCGGGATTGCGGCGGTGGTCGCTGACACCTCTCATTTCTATCAGACGATCGTGGCATAATACGCTTTATTGGCAATGATTTGCGCAACAGTTGCACGGAGTCGGCTGAGGAGTCAGGAACGTTCAATATGAAATTGTCAATCGTCATCTTATGCTGGAATGATCGGAAGGTGGTCCTGGATTGCCTGCGGTCGATCTACGCGACTGTGAAGAGCACGGAATGCGAAGTGCTTGTCTCCGATAACGGATCGACCGACGGGTCGGTGGAGTTGATCCGTAAGGAGTTTCCGCAAGCGGTCCTCTTCGAAAACGGAACGAATCTGCGGTTCGCGAAAGGAAACAATGTCGCGATCCAGGCGAGCCGGGGGGAGTACGTTCTTATCCTGAATCCAGACACGATCATTCATGAAGGCACACTCGACGGAATGGTCAAGTACGCCGACGAGCACCCTGAGGCGGGAGCTTTCGGATGCCGAGTGGAGTCCCCCAACGGCGCGATCCAACCGGTGCAAAGGCCGATCTTCACGCTCCGCAGCGAGTGGTGCTGGGCCCTGGGTCTAGGGGTACTGGCCCGCTTCTCCGAATGGTTTCAATCCGGCAGCTACGCGAATTGGCATGGAGAGACGGAGCGCACGGTGGGCTGGCTCGCAGGATGCTTTATTCTCGCTCGAGGGGAACTGCTTCGCAGTCTGGGCGGATTTGACGAACGGTTCTTCTACTACTACGAAGATACCGATTTGTGCCGGAGGATCTGGGAATCCGGCCAATCGATTCTCTACACTCCGAAATTCACGATCACGCACATCGGTGGGCAATCGACCGTCAACCGGTTCAATCCAGTGGCTTTTGCCGTAGATGGCGAGATCACGCGTTATCTGTACTACTACAAATACGATGGCCGGAAAGGAGTACGCAGTTGTCGCCACGCCAGCCTGGTTGGGTTAACCATTCGTCGAATCGCTTATCGGCTGCTCCATCTGTTTCGTTCTACTGAAGCCACAAAGAAGCGTCAACAAATCCTCAATACGCTATTTATGTGGAACTACAAGGTCGATCCCGTTCGTCTTTGCGAAAATGGCGAAGAGCCTTCCTTAGGCATGAACCTGACCGACCGGGTTGTCGAACGGTAGGCTTTTTCCGTCCTCCCTTGCAAGTCTGACCAAGATCATGAAAATTACAGTTATTGGAGCCAATGGGCAGTTGGGAAGCGACGTTGTAAAAGCGTTCGCACTGGCGGGTGACGAAGTCTTTTCTCTCACCCATGCGGACATCGACTTGGCGACGATGGATTCTGTGACGGCCCACATGCAAGCGATCCGGCCCGAGTTTGTCGTTAACACGGCTGCGATGCACCATGTGGAGAACTGTGAGAAAGATCCGGCCCTTGCCTTCGCCGTGAACGGGATCGGGGCCAGGAACCTGGCGATGGCGGCCAAAGACGCGGGTGCCACCGTGATCCATGTGAGCACGGACTACGTTTTCGACGGAGCGAAGCGCAGCCCCTATGAAGAGGGAGACATAGCAAACCCCCTGAATGTATATGGCAACACGAAGCTTGCCGGTGAGCACTTTGTACGGTCAACGGCAGACAAGCATTTTGTATTGCGGGTGTCGGCAATCTACGGCAAGAGTCCTTGTCGAGCCAAGGGCGGCTTGAACTTCATTGAGCTGATGCTCAAGCTCGCTCGCGAGCGAGGCGAGGTGCGGGTGGTTGATAGCGAGTTTGTGACGCCCACTTCCACCGTAGAAATAGCGAAACAGATCGTTGCATTGAGCCGGTCCGACGCATACGGGCTTTATCATGCCACAGCGGAAGGAGCTTGCTCGTGGCACGAGTTCGCGAAAGAAATCTTCGCACTGACCAACACGCCCGTAAAACTGCACGTCGCCGGCCCGAATGAATTCCCGGCCAAAGTTCCGCGGCCGAAGTATTCCGTTCTGGAGAATAAGGAACTCAAGAGCCGCGGGCTGAATGTTTTTCGCCCTTGGCGCGAAGGTCTGCATGAGTATCTGTTCGGCAATTCTTAAACTGACCGCATGAATACGTCCCTGTCAGATCGATCCTCGGTTGGCCCAGTCACGCCGGAAGTAAGGGAGCAGGGCCCAAAAAGCGCCAGCAAGAGCTACGCTCTGATGACGGCAGCATATAACGAGGCCGCGAATATTGGGAGGACGATCGAGTCGGTCCTGGCGCAGACCGTGCGTCCGCAGCGGTGGGTGATCGTGAGCGATGGATCCACCGATCAAACCGACGAGATCGTGCGTAGTTATGTGGAGAAACACGACTTTATGTGTTTCTTACGGATGGCTCGTCCTCCAGGACACAGTTTCCGTACCAAAGTCGTTGCATTGCAGGCTGGGCAAAAACTCCTTCCCGAGATTCCCTTCGCGTTTATCGGCAATCTTGATGCTGATATTACGATCGGACCGAACTATTTCGAGGACCTCATCGAGCGCTTTTGCCAAAACCCGAAGTTGGGGTTAGCCGGTGGATTTGTCTGCGAGCAGCTTCACGGCGAATTCAAGGGCCGCACCAGCAATCGCACCCACTCTGTCGCTCACGCCGCCCAATTGGTTCGTCGCGAGTGTTACGAGGCCATCGGAGGATACCAAGTCCTGGAGTATGGAGGAGAGGACTGGCATGCGCAGGTTTCCGCGAATATGAGGGGCTGGCAGACGGAAGCATTCCCTGAGTTGCCGATCTATCATCACCGACAAACGGGAACCGGAACCAGTCTGCTGCGGTCGAGCTTTCGCTTAGGGAAACTCGATTATTCTTTCGGCAGTGATCCGCTATTTGAAACCATCAAATGTGCGTTGCGGTGGCGCTCAAATCCCTTCTTGATCGGAGGGTTGCTGCGTTTCCTGGGGTTCGCCTGGTCTTCCTTACGCCAAGAAAGGCGCCCGGTCTCGCCGGAATTCATCTGGTTCCTGCGTTCTGAACAGAAAGCCAGAGTGGCCAGTATGTTCCGCCGAAAGAACGAATCGGCAAGGCTCAGCAATTCATGAACCCGGCGACAAAGGGGCGATTTCAGGGCCCAGAGCCGCGACCGCATCTGCCCATGAGCGCAAGGGAAAGATGGGCGTCAAGCTTGTAAATGGCCCGTTTTTCCCATTTGCCGCCGAACTTCTACCCCGTATAATTCGGGGTAGTAATTCCCCCTCCGACACTCTCGTGGGAGGCCTCGGCCGCCCACCGTTCTGAATCCCGGCTAAAAGCCGTAAATCATTGCACAGATTTAACTTATGACAAATACAATCATCGTCGGCGCAGGTCCGTACGGTCTTTCGATCGCAGCGCACTTGAAACGGCACGGAGTCCGTTTTCGCATCTTTGGGCGTGTCATGGATAGCTGGATTTCGCATATGCCCACCGGCATGTTGTTGAAATCCGATGGCTTCGCTTCAAACATTTCTGAACCCAATGGCGACTATACCCTGGGACAATTTTGCGCCGAAAAAGGCATTCCTTACCACGACAAAGGCATTCCGATTAGCCGTGAAACCTTTTCGTCATATGGAGTTGCCTTTCGGGACAGAAAAGTGCCCGAGCTGGAAGACAAAACCGTGGTCCGTATTGATCCGGATGGCGATGGTTTCACCGTTGGCCTGGATACCGGCGAGACCTTTCGTACCCAGCAGGTGATCCTGGCCATCGGCGTCACCCATTTTGGTTATGTGCCAGAAACACTCGCCAATCTTCCGGCTCAGTATGTGTCTCATAGCGCCCAGCATTCCGATGTCGCGCAAATGCGGGGCAAGAGTGTCGTCGTCATCGGCGCCGGTTCGTCGGCTCTCGACCTTGCCGGTTTGATGCACGAAGCTGGCGTCGACGTGCAGCTGGTGGCTCGTAAGCCACTGAAGTTCCATAGCAAGAGCGACAAGGCTCGTCCCTGGTGGGATCGTTTGCGGCGGCCTCCTTCCGGCCTTGGGCCCGGCTGGAAGTCCTTCTTCTTTGCGAACTATCCGAACCTATTTCACCTTCTGCCCGAGTTCTTGCGCCTCGAAGCGGTTCGACGAGTACTGGGACCCTCGGGTGGAGCGTTCATCCGCGACAAAGTGGAGGGGAAAGTTCCAACTCTGATCGGGTACTCCCTGGATGCGGCGCGAACCGAGAATGGCAAAGTAGTTCTGACGCTGGTCGATGCATCCGGCGGAAAACGAGAGGTAGTCGCGGACCATGTCGTTGCGGCGACCGGCTACAAAGTGGATCTCCAGAAGTTGGCGTTCCTCAGTGACCAAACTCGTTCCAGGATCAAGACGGTTGGGGGATCTCCGGTCCTCTCCTCGGCATTTGAATCGTCGCTCCCGGGCATGTACTTCGCGGGACTGGCAGCGGCTAACAGTTTTGGGCCAGTCATGAGGTTCGCATTCGGAGCCGATTTTACTGCGCGCACGGTAGCAAATGCCGTCGCCAGCTCTCTGGCTCATGAATCGGTAGCCTTCGAAGCGAAAGCAGCTGCGACCGCTTCGAAGTAAGCGCAAGACTCCACCTTTCAAGAACCTATGAAGCTTGAAACGATTGCGATTCACGTTGGCTACGACGGCGACCCGACCACCAAAGCGGTCGCCGTTCCGATCTATCAAACCGTCGCGTTCGAGTTTGATAGCGCGGAGCATGGGGCTGCCCTGTTCAACCTCGAAGTCGAGGGAAACATTTACACGCGAATCGGCAATCCCACCAACACGGTGCTCGAAAAGCGAGTGGCCGCTTTAGAGGGCGGAGTCGATGGTCTGAGCGTCAGTTCCGGAATGGCTGCGATTGAGTATGCGCTGATCAACATTCTCGAAGCCGGAACGAACGTCGTTTCCACCTCGCAGCTTTATGGAGCGAGCTATACGCTTCTCGCGCACATCTTTCCGAAGCGCGGAATCGAGTCGCGTTTTTCCCTGACGGACCGCCCCGAAGATATTGAGAAGCTGATCGACGAAAATACGCGCGCTGTCTATTGTGAAAGCGTAGGAAATCCGGCGGGAAACGTCGCTGACATTGAGGGAATCGCGAAGGTCGCCCACAAACATGGCGTACCGCTGATTGTGGACAACACCGTGGCGACGCCGATCCTGCTCCGGCCCATCGAATACGGCGCCGATGTTGTCGTACACGCCATGACGAAATTTATCGGTGGGGCGGGAACGAGCATTGGCGGAATGATCGTCGATTCGGGCAAGTTTCCCTGGAGGAAGTACCCGGAAAAGTTCTACATGTTCAATAAGCCGGAGATCGCGTATCACGGGGTGGTCTATGTCGATCAATTCGGTGACTCCGCCTTCGTGGCGCGCTGCCGCACCGTGTGCCAGCGCAATACTGGAGCCACGCTTTCTCCGTTTAACAGCTTCTTGTTCCTGCAGGGGATCCAGACGATGGCTCTCCGTATGGAACGCCACGTCGAAAACGCCCGCAAGGTAGCCGAGTTTCTCCGTGCTCATCCTATGGTCGAGTGGGTAAACTACGTGGGCTTTCCCGATAACCCGCTCTATCCGATGGCGCACCGGTACCTCGGGAACAATTTCTGCTCACTGCTGACTTTTGGAGTCAAGGGCGGCTACGAGGGCGGCCGCAAGTGCTTCAATGCATTCCAGCTGTTCAAGCGGATGGTTAATATGGGTGATGCGAAATCGCTGACCTGCCATCCGGCTTCGACCACTCACCGGCAATTGACGCCTGAGGAGCAGGCAAAAGCAGGAGTCACCCCGGAGATGATTCGCCTGAGTGTAGGGATTGAGCACATCGATGACATTCTGGAAGACCTGTCGCAGGCACTGGAAGCGGCCAGGCAGTAAGCGATCGCGGAAAGGAAGCAATCGTCTGGGGGAAATGACATGCCACTGATCATTGATGGCGGACGAGTTCCGACTCGCTGGGCGGAGAGAGGACTTCCCCGGCCCGTTTCGACCGACGGCCGTGCGCGCCGGCCGGATTGCCTGCAGTTGGCGCTGATCAACAACATGCCCGACTCGGCGCTGGAAGATACCGAACTGCAGTTCTTCGATCTACTGGATGCGGCGTCGGGGAACGAGCCGGTTGTCATCAAGCTGTATTCCCTGACGGGCGTACCACGCGCGGAGCGCGGCGAGCGGCATTTGAACAGCTTCTATTTTCCCTTTGACGACCTCTGGCAAAACCAGTTTGACGGCGTGATTATCACAGGTACTGAGCCACACCACGCGAACCTGCAGGAGGAACCGTACTGGGGCCTGATGGCGCAGGTATTCGACTGGGCCGAGCGCAGCACCACTTCGACCGTTCTATCCTGCCTGGCCGCGCACGCCAGCGCGCTGCACGGTGACGGCATCAAACGTCATCCTTTGCCCGACAAGATGTTCGGTGTGTTTGATTCCATCAAACATTTGGATCATCCGCTGACAGGCTCGTTATCCGATCAAATCCGCTTTCCCCACTCGCGGTGGAACGAGGTGCGTGCGACTGAATTGAGGGAAGCCGGATTCTCCATCCTGACGGAGTCTCGCGTCGCAGGCGTCGATTTGTTCGTGAAAAAGCGAAGAGAGAGTTTGTTCGTCCACTTCCAAGGACACCCCGAATACGGGGCACAGACTCTGTTGAAGGAGTATCGCCGGGACATCAAGCGCTATTTGCGGCGGGAGCGAGAAAGTTATCCGACGATGCCCGCCGGATATTTCCATGCCAAGGCAAATCAGCTTCTCCATGATTTCCGGCAAGCGGCCATGGCAGAGCGGCGGGAAGAGATGATTGACAGGTTTCCGGAAGCTGGAATCGTCGATGGCCTGCAAAACAGTTGGCACCACTCTGCCAACACAATTTACAGGAACTGGTTGCAATACGTGGCCTCTAAAAGGAGGCATGTCTCTTCGTTCTCGGTGATGGTTCCCGTGGGCTCGGTGCGATCTTCCGCGGCAGACGAAATTGCGTAGTCCAAACTGAATCTGACCAGATGGCATCCTTTCAACAGAAGATCACGGCATCGGTCCTGGCCAGAATCCGGTCACGGCGACAACCGAAGCACTCGGGAAGAGGACCTTCACTCGAGCCCACCGGGGGGCTGGCATCAGCCAAGATTCGAGAAGTCACATTTGCCGACTTCCACGAAGTGGCGAAACTCAAAGAACGCAACGGCATGGCAGCGGATTCCATCGAAAACTGGGACCGCTTGTGGCGGCACAATCCAGCTCTGGCCGCAAGGGAAGCATCGCATCCAATGGGATGGGTTCTGGAAGCGAACGGCGGCGTGGTCGGCTACATGGGAAGCATCCCGCTGCAATGCCGCTACGGCGACCGCACGTTGAA
Source organism: uncultured Acidobacteriota bacterium (assembly GCA_963765015.1). Taxonomy (GTDB): domain Bacteria; phylum Acidobacteriota; class Terriglobia; order Terriglobales; family Acidobacteriaceae; genus Sulfotelmatobacter. Next base: position 182,615 of record CAVXVD010000048.1, read on the forward strand.
TGCGGTCAGCTCTCACGGTTTCACCGTCGATCTCCCGTATCGCGCGCTTGCGGTCAGTCTGCCGGCGGCGTTTTATCGACAGAAATCGGTTGACCTTTTCCTGACCACGTCGGCGATCGAGGCGTCCGGCAAGATTGCTCTTGCGTTCCGTTGTTCGACCCTGCCTCAACCGGACTATGACATCGTCCTCTTCTGGGTATTGCGTCCTTATGCTTTTGCCAGGGGACTGATGAAGAAACTCGAAGTGCGTCCGCTGCTGGCCCCGGCCTGCTGCGTTTTGACCGCCCTGGCTGTCAGCGGCGACAAAGCACTGCGCCACCGCAAGCCCGTGCAAGCGGACGCGACTCGATCAGTGAGCGAAGCAGGGCTGGACGCGATTGGCGATGATTTTCAAGAATTCTGGGTGAATAAATTGAAGGAAAGGCCGGAGATGCCTCGGCTCTTCGCCGACCGCACGCTAGCGGCTCTTCGCTGGCATTTCAACATCCCCGGAGATCGTGGCTCAGTCCGGATGCTCTGCTGCCACAGGGACGGAAAGCTGGAAGGGTATGCGGTCGTCCGCAGCGACATCGACCCAGAGAGCGGCCTCCGAAAGTCAATGATTGCGGATCTGATCGCTCGCGAGGATGATGAGGCAGTGATCCAATCGCTCTGGGTGGCGGCTCATCAATACTCGCAGCGTGCCGGGAACGACATTCTCGAAGTACAAGGATTCCCAACCAACATTCGTGCCGTGATTTCGAGGTGGCGCCCGTATCAGAGGAAATATCCGGCTCATCCGTATTATTTCAAAGCGGTTGACCCGGAGCTCCACGCCAAACTCAGCCGCGGAGAAGCATGGTATGCGTGCCCGTTTGACGGAGACGCAACGCTGATACGGCCCTCCTATACCAGTCCTGCGACAAAGGTTGGTCCGGCTCGGCAAGATGGGCCCAGCGCACAGAGTTCGACGGCTTGTGCCAGCGGCTGAATGAACCGGAGTTTGCTGATCTTTTTTCCAGTCAGTTCCGCAAGACTTAAAGATGAGTCAGATCGATGGGAGGCAATAATTCAGTGCAGACGGCAACCGATATTGAACGCGATATAAAGAATTTTGTGATCGAGCAATTCCTGTCGGGAAACGCTAGCCGGCTGCGTCCCGACGGCTCGCTGTTGGGGGATGTGATCGACTCGACGGGGGTCGTCACCCTGGTCGCATACCTGCAAGAGCATTTCGGTATCACCGTTGAAGATGACGACGTGATCCCGAGCAATCTGGATACGGTTCAGAACCTGGTGGCATACGTCGCCAGGAAAGTCGGCGGCTAGTATTCCTCTCGAGGTTGGGAGGATCAGAATCTTGATGACCGAGAGCAGAACTCCACGAACTGCACCCCCCCTCGCCCGCATCGGCGACGCAGTTGAAAGATGGGCCGAGCAGGCGCCAGACCTCCCGGCTCTTGTGGAGAGCGCAGGAGCCTGGACCTACCGGCAATTTGCAGCGGCCATCTTGGAATCCCAGTCGTGGCTCCGCAGGCTGGGCGTGCGCCCCGGTGATCGCGTCATGATCGTCGGTGAAAACTGCCGCGCATTCGTGACGATTCTTCTGGCCGCGGCGGGAATCGACGCCTGGCCTGTACTCGTGAACGCCCGTCTATCTGCCCGTGAGATCGAGCAGATCCTGGAGCATTCCGGAGCACGCCGCGTATTCTATACGGTCGGCGTTTCGCCACATGCGGCCGATCATGCCAAGCAAGCTGGGGCAGTCCTCGAAGAGAGGGAATTCGGGCCGATTAGTGTTGGTACCCTCCGGGAAGATGCAACGCCTGAGCCGGTCGATGGGAACGTTTCGGATCGAGTCGCGGCTCTAATTTACACATCCGGTACTACGGGACTTCCCAAAGGCGTCATGCTGACGCACAGGAACCTTCTATTTATGGCGGAAGGTTCGGCCAAAGTGCGATCGGTGAATTCGCACGACCGAGTTTTCGGCATACTCCCGATGTCTCACGCCGTGGGCCTGGCCACAGTATTGCTGGGTTCCCTCGCAGCGGGGGCGTCTGTATATCTGGCGCCGCGCTTCGATACCATGTCGGCGCGCATGACCTTGGAGAAAGAACGAATCACGCTGCTGTATGGAACCCCGGCGATTTTCAATCAGTTGCTGCAATATGCCAAGCTCAGAAAATTCTCGTCGCTGAAGTTTCCGGAACTTCGGATCATTACCTCATCCGGAGCTCCGCTCGATCCCACGACGAAGGCAGGAATCGAAAGCCTGTTCGGCATGGTTCTGCACAACGGCTACGGGGTCACAGAATGTTCTCCGACCATTGCGATGACTCGTCCCGAGACGCCGCGCACGGATACTTCCATCGGGCCGCCGTTCCCCGGAATCGAATTGAAGTTCATGGGGAGCGACGGTGTGCCAGTGACGGACGGCGGGGTTGGCGAATTGCGGGTGCGCGGCCCGAACGTGATGAAGGGCTATTATCGTGCGCCGGAGGAGACCGCCGCTGCGATCGACTCAGAAGGATGGTTCAACACCCGGGATCTGGCGCGCATGGAAGACGGCAACCTCGTGATCGTCGGCCGCACCAAGGAGCTTATCGTTCACCAGGGATTCAACGTCTATCCCGCGGAAGTGGAAGCCGTGCTGAATGCTCATGCAGCCGTAGCCCGGTCCGGTGTGGTCGGCCGGACGATCCATGGAGACGAAGAGGTGGTCGCTTTCGTCGAGTTGATCCCGGGTTCGACAGTCAATTCGTTCGACCTGGCAGATTATGCGGCGCAGCACCTGGCCACGTACAAACGGCCCTCGCGGATTGTGCTGGTATCCTCGATGCCGCTCACTCCGACGGGAAAAGTGGTGAAGGGAGAATTGCTCAAGATGTTCGCGGACTCGACGGCGTCCGGGTTTCCGTCTCTGTTGAACGTTGCTGCCGTGACGAAATAGAGAAGGGCACGGCTCTTTAACTGGGAGAGTTTTGGCCTGCCAGAAATCCGCCGTCCAGAACCAGCGACTGGCCTGTCATAAAAGAAGCCCGATCCGAGCACATCCAGACCACGGCTTCGGCAATCTCCGTGGGACTGCCTAAGCGTCCGACGGGGTGGCAACTGACTACATATTTGTGGACCATCGGCAGGCGAAGGGTACGCTCCGACATCGGCGTTTCGATAAAGCCAGGGCAAACCGCGTTCACACGGATCTTACGCTTCGCATTTTCCAGCGCCGCAGACTTCGTCAGCCCGATCACGGCATGCTTGCTCGCGCTATAAGCCGATGATCCAGCAGCGCCAACTAGACCCAAAGTCGAGGCCATATTCACGATGGCGCCGCCCGTACCCTGCTTGAGCATTTGCTGAATCTCATATTTCAGGCATAGCCAAATTCCCTTAAGGTTTATATTGATCGTACGATCGAAATCTTCTTCCGTCTGCTGAGTAAGCGGGGCAAAAACACCTTCCACGCCCGCATTATTGAATGCAAGGTCCAACCGCCCGAATTTCTCCACCGCTTTTTGGACGAGCGCTTCCACTTCGGGAGCTTTCGAAACATCGGTCTTCACAAACAGTCCTTCGCCGCCCGCAGCGCGAATAAGTTCGATGGTCTGCTCGCCATCCGCCTCGCGCCGGCCCGCCACCACCACTTTTGCTCCGGCTTTCGCAAACAAGACCGCGGTTTCGCGGCCGATGCCCGACGTTCCGCCGGCGATGAGTCCAATTTTTCCTTCCAGTTCTCTGGTCATATTTGTTGGCCCAGCGGCATAGAGAATTCCCCGAAACGCGCCGCCTCTGTCAAGATAACATCGGATGCCTTTCAGCATGACAGAACTCACCAACCGGCTGGCAGGAACGTGGAAGCTGATTTCGGCGTCCAGCAAGGCCCTGAATGGGGAGTACAACAAAACTCCATACGGCACCGATCCAACCGGGTTGTTGACCTACACGGAAAACGGTCGAGTCGCCTCCGTGATTAGCTATGGCGGCCGAAGACCGCTGCCCATTACCGGTGGAACCATGGAGCAGCAGGCCGAGGCCTTCCAGTCGTGCCTCGCCTACGCCGGAAGCTACAGCCTCAACGGCGACAAAGTCACTCATCACGTTGAGGTTTGTTCGATCCAGAACTATGTAAATCGGGATCTGGTTCGTGACTTAAAGTTTGAGGGCGATCGCCTCGTGTTGGTGACGCCGCCAACCTCTGTCAATGGAAAAATCCAATCGATCGAGCTTACGTGGCAGAGGGTGCAATAGCCTTTGTGAAGAAGCACTCGGGCACATTGCGAGATTGAAGAGTCAGAACCTAAGATTGATGCGATCCCGTACTGTTTCTGTCGGATCGTGGTGCATCCTGCTCGGAGGTGAAGGTTGTCCCA
>CAVXVD010000049.1:0-5956 GCA_963765015.1 uncultured Acidobacteriota bacterium
ATGTTCCTGGCGTCCGACGGTAAATGGCATTATTTGGCCAGGCAAATGGCCCATTCATGCTGTTATTGGAAGCGTTACCACCCCGTACAGTGTCTTGGATCGGACGCGGGAATCATCAGCGTTTATCCAACCGCCGCAGATCAGAGACAGTCACAATGGCTATGCGGAACTGCCCGCAAGTGGATATTGCGCTAGCCTGCGTCCAAAGGCGAACCTCTTAGCTGCAGAGTTGATGATCAAGGACAACCTATGAGAAATCGGGCGAGAATCAGTGGCATCTTTATCTTGTTAGTCCTGGCGGTATTCATCCAGCCGTCGAGCGGCAGGCCCCGGAATCAATCGCAAACTCCGACCGCGAGCGACAACCCGATGCAGGGCAAGGTGGTTTATGTGTGTGCCTGTCTGAAGACAAAATCCTGTCCCTGCATGACCGAAGCCAAGATGGAAGGACCCTGCGCTTGCGGAACCGAAGGCGGCCCGCCCCTGAAGCCTGTGCCGCAAGACAGCGCCTGGGCGAAAGAGAACCGCAAGCAACTGGGGAGATAGACGTAGTTGTCAATTGATGCATCCAACGACATCGCCAGGAAAAAACCAACCGATCGTTCGAATGAGGCTCAAACGCTTCCGTCTCACCTCCTCAGCGGTCAGCCCCTTGAATTGCGACGGGTTAAACTATCCAGGTGGCGACCGCTGCTCAAAACGATGTGCGCACACCGCAGGGGCATTATCACTTCCCGCCGGGCCTCGAGAAGAATCTTCTCTGGTTCGTCTTGCGCAAGCTGAGTCCCGCCAATCCTATCTTGCTCTTCCAGCAACTGGCGCGGGATTATGGCGACATCGCCCATTACAAAATCGCCTGGCATCACATCGTTTTCCTCAATCATCCGGACTACATCCGCGAAGTTCTCGTCGTCCAGAACGATAACTTCATCAAAGAGCGCACGGTCCAGCGCACAAAAATGCTGCTGGGCGAGGGCATGATCACCAGCGAAGGCGCGCAGCATCGCGCCCAGCGCCAGGTGGCTCAGCCGGCCTTCCACCGCCAGCGGATTCCGGAATATGCCGACCTGATGGTGCGAGAAGCCGTTCGCATGCGCGACTCATGGCGCGCCGGTATCGAGCGCAACATTGCCACCGATATGATGCATCTCACGCTGAACGTCGTCGCCGGAACACTGTTCGCCACGGACCTCCGCGACGAAGTCGACGAACTGGCGGATGCAATCAACCGCATCATGGGCCTCTATAATTTTCTGGTGATGCTGCCTGCGGCGGAGTGGCTGGTGCACGTGCGCCCTCCCGGTCTGGCCGCATTCGTGCGCGCCCGCAAGCGTATCGATGCCGTCGTCTACCGCATGATCGAAGCGCACCGGCGCCAGAAGTCCGACGGCGGCAGTCTACTCGACATGATGCTGGTCGCTTCGTCCGATCGCAGCGCGGCTTCCGAGCAGTCGCTGCGCGACCAGGTCATCACGATCTTCCTGGCGGGTTATGAGACCGTCGCCAATGCTTTAGCCTGGACGTGGTACCTGCTCGCGCAGAATCCCGATTGCGAACGCCGCTTTCACGAAGAGATCGATCGTGAGTTGCACGGACGAATGCCCGGCTTCGACGATGTCCCCCGGTTGCGTTATGTGGAAATGGTGCTGGCAGAATCGATGCGCCTCTACCCGCCAGCCTGGGCGATGGGACGCTACGCTCGCAACGATTTTCGTTTGGGTGAATTCTCTCTTCCGGCGAAGACGACGGTTCTGATCAGCCAGTTCATCACCCATCGCGACGCCCGCTTCTTCCCTGATCCTTTGCGATTTGATCCTGAAAGATTCACCTCCGAAGCCAAAGCGCGCCGCACTAAGTTCACATATTTCCCGTTCGGGGCGGGCTTCCGCCAGTGCATCGGAGAATCATTTTCTTGGATGGAGGGCGTGCTGCTCCTGGCCACGCTCGGGCAGAAATGGAAGTTAAAACTGGTCCCCGGCCAGCGCGTCGAGCCCGAGCCGCTGATCACGCTGCGTCCCAAGTACGGGATGCGGATGCAGGTCGAAGCTCGCGAGACGCTCATTGAATGACACGGGCGCCGCCCGGCGCTTCATTTGTCCGCCAGATACATTTCGGCGACGTGTTGCGAAATTTTCCCTGGCTCCGCATCCGCCAGATTCGTCAATACGACTACAGTCAATTGATCGTCCACATAGCGATCGATCGCGGTCTCGAATCCCTGCCATGATCCATCGTGATGGATACACCGGTGCCCGCCCCGGTCGTCGATGAACCAGCCGAATCCATAATTGCCCGAGTTCGGCCTGCCGCCGTTGGCTTGACCGCTCTTCAGTTTTACCGGCGTCCACATCAGGTCGAGGCTCGACCGCTTCAGCAACTTTTCCGTGTATAGTGCAGCGTCCCACTTGGCCAGATCGACGATCGAGAAATAGAGACTACCGTCCGCAGTGGTGTTCATCATCGGCGCCACCCACTCCTGATTTTTCAATTCGCCCTCTACCAGACGGTAGCCTGCGGCGCGATTGGGAACGATGTCAGCCTCGCTAATGATTCGCGTGGAAGTCATGCCCAGTGGATGAAAGATTCGCTCCTGCAGAAAATCGCCGTAGAACTCTCCCGTCACGCGATGAATCAAAATGCCGAGCGTGAGGTAGCCGAGATTGCTGTAATCCCATTTCGTGCCCGGAGGGTAAGCCAGCGGAATATTCTGCACCAGCTTCAGCAGTTCGTCTTCGGTCCAGTCCTTGCGAAAATTGAAGTCCTTCGGATAATCGCCAAAGCCCGCGGTGTGACTCAGCAGTTCGCGCACGGTCACGTCCTTCCATCCGTCAGGGGAGTCGGCAAAATATTTGGTGATCGGATCGTCAAGGCCGATCTTGCCCTCTTCCACCAGCATCATGACCGCGGTCGCGGTGAACTGCTTGCCGACTGATCCGGACTGAAAGATCGTCTCCGGCTTGACCGGCACCTGCAACTCCACGTTGGCCAGCCCGAACCCTTCCGCCCGGACGATTTTCCCGTCCTTCGCTACCAGTATCGAGAGACCCGGAACATGCTGGCTCTGCATTTCCGCCTTCACGTAGTCGGTGACAGCGGCGGTCGTCGCAGGGTTTTGACTCAAGGCAATGCGGGTGGCGAAAAGAAGGCATAGGGTCGTAGCGAACGTTCGGGCGGGGTTCATGAGCTGCGGATCCTCTTAGGGAGACTGGTCAGACAGATTGGGTAAAACTCACCGTGCACTTCATTTCGCACCAGCAGCGGCTGCCTTCGCAGCTCGCCAGTGTCGTACTTTGTAGTACTCGTTAATCGGGCGATCATCGGTCAATGCAGGAGTGTCGGGCGAAGCCGCGATTAACTCGTCCATCTGTTGTTCCTGCGAAATGGCGTTTTCAATTCTCTGTCTCGCCGGCTCCGGGTCTCCATCTCCCGGAGCCTGATCCCATTCGGTAAGGTCAGCCAGCGCACTCGCCGGCAGGCGTTGGATCAGCTCCGCAGCCGTGCGTTTGGGGATCGGCCGGTCGCTACACAGGAAATGAACTCCAAATTCATCCGGAAATGCCCGCACATAAGGAAAGGAATCGCGCAAGGAACGAGCCGCGGCCGCAATGTCTACGGGATCGTCATCCACCGTGGTGGGAAGCCACTGCTGAAGAATCCCTCCTGGCCGCAACTTGCGCCGTGCTACGTGGTAGAACTCCTCCGAGTAGAGCAAGCTTGAGGCAGCCGCTTCCAACGGCGGTGGCGGATCGATCGTGATGACGTCGTACATCTCGCTAGTGCGCTCGAGGTACCGCCGGCCGTCATCGATTACGACGTGAGATAGCGGCGATTGCAGGATCGCCGGACCATCGCTGTGGTAATACCCGAACAGGAGCGAGGACGCTGGGCACAAGTTCTACTGCAGTTACGGGAATTCCCCACGAACGCAGCGATCGAAACGTCGTTCCCATGCCAAAACATATGACTAGCGCATTCTGCGGAGGTCCGATCGAGAAATGCGAGCGGAAGATGCGCCATCAACTTGGTGATGGGAGTCAGGTTCGTCATGCCGAAGCCGTTGACGAGGAGATCTTTCTCCATATCGCTGCCGGTGGCGATGACAGTCGCAGTGGAATCGCGCAGCACTTTTCCATCAGGATAGGCTTCCACATAGCCGCGGCCGACGGCTACCAACACTACCGCCATCACCAGCGCCGAACAGATCGCCAACCGCGTTGAGAGCGAAGACTCGGCCGCGGGCCGCAACGGTGCGAGCGCGACGATCAGCCAGGGTACGGTGAGGATCACCAAAGTCCAGCGTTCGCTGATAAACGGCAGAAGTGCGAATCCGGCGACCAGCGGGCCCAGGATACAACCCACGATGTTGGTTGCGTAGGCGGTGCCGGCCCGACCGGGATTTCCTCGCGAAAAACGATCGACCAACATCGGTGTGATGAAACCGAGGAGTCCGGTGAAAGGTGCCACCCCGAGAATAAGGCGCGCCAGTTTCGAAAGGTGGATCGTCGGACTGGCCGCGACCAGCGGCAGCATGGCGCCTGCCGACGAGCAAACTCCACAATATCGGAAGTTCACTATCTCCCGCGGAACGCCAATACCGGTAGATGATGGAGCCCAGAACAGTAGCCAGCAGATAAACGCCCAGGATCGATGCGAACGAGTAGACAACGGTTCCATAGTAGGGAGTGTAGGAGCGCACCCAGACCACTTCCATCGCCATCGAAGAAAGACCGCTAAGGAAAAGAAGTGCGAGCAGGCTGCTGCCTCCGGACGCGGGCGCTGGTTGCGAAATGGGCTCGGAGGATTGAGCCACGAATCGCGGCGATGATTTTAGCGAAAGTGCGAAGGCCGACGCAGCAATGAGGCAGTTGGCAGCAACGCCGAACCGAAGCGTCCCGCGAAATCCGAAGAGCTCAATCAGGACTAAGGGGATCACCGTTCCCGCCACCGCACCGGCGACATTGGCCATGTACAGGTAGCTGAACGAGCGCGTGGATTCGGCTGGAAGCCTCTGCCCGATCGAGCGCATTGCTACCGGAACGGTCGCGCCCATCAATGCGCACCACGGGAGCAGCGCCAGAGCGACCCATAGACCGGCGGCGAAATAGTAGCCAAAAGAAGAAGAGAGGCCGGAGCGTTCGAGACTATGCCGCCCCAATGTGAGTCCGTAGGGAACAACAATGCCGGAGATTCCGATCAGCAATTCGATGAGCGCATAAAGGCGCAGCGCGGAAATTCCGCCAGCTTTTTCTGGCCGTCGGAGCCAATGGCCGCTCGCCCAGGAACCAAGTCCCAGCCCCGCCATAAACACGGAGAGCACAATGGAAACCATCGCGGTGGTGACGCCGAATTGCGCCATGGAGAGCCGCAACCACACCAATTCGTAGAGAACGCTGCAAAATCCCGAAACAAAAAAGAAGAAGAAATACCAAGCCACGTGCTCTCCACCTCGACCGGCCTAGGCCACCCTGATTTATGACGACTGGTGGCAACGAGTGTAGAGAGTCTGCTTCGCTCAAGCAAGTTTGCGGTCCGGAATTCGCTCCTACACTCCGGATTGACAAGTTACAGATTAGCGAGTCACAGTGATCAGCTTTCCGGAGTACTGCACCGTCTTATCGATCTCGTCGGCTGGATTCACGCCGACTCCATGATTCGGGCGAACAAAGACCACATGGAAGGTTCGGTTCTCCAGCATGCCCGGAAACTGCCCTTTGCGGTCGCCGATGGTTAGGGTGTGTGCGCCGTCATCCCAATGGAGGGGAATCGTGGCGTAAGCCCCTTTCTCATAGTTGTAGTTGTCGTTCTCATCTTCGTAGAGCGAGAAGTCTCCGTCGGCGCCGCGGTAAATGCGAATCTCGATTGGATCGGCTGGCTTCTCCGTCGACCATTCTTCGTCCGGTCCAAGCGGAAGAATCGATCCGGCGCGAATGAACAAGGGCAGACGCTCTATAGGAGC
>CAVXVD010000050.1:0-53517 GCA_963765015.1 uncultured Acidobacteriota bacterium
TAAATGTATCGCTTGACTGTTCCCGCGATTTTGAAGCTGATCTGGGAAATAAAAATCCGGCCCAGACTGGTCCCGCCGCCGGTGGAGGGGGCAGTCAAGCCCCAGACAGAATTTCCAGCCAAGGCCGCCGGGCGACTGCCCGGAACGGTTGTTGCTGGGGAACAGTGATTCGCAAACCAAAGAGAAACCTATGTCCAAACAGATTAAAGTCGGAGTTGTCGGCTGCGGGTATTGGCGTCAACCGGTGGCATCCGTTCGTTACCCGATTGCCGCCTGAAATCCATGCGCCAGATCAGCCAGGAGCGGCTCAAGCATCTGACCGCCCTTTATCCCGAGGTTAAAGGCGAGATCAGCTTTGACCACTTGCTCAACGGCACGGGGTTGGACGCGGTGGTGGTTGCCACTGCCGTCAAACTGCATTATCCGATGGCTAAAGCGGCCCTGCTGGCCGGCAAACATACGATGATCGAGAAGCCGATGGCCTCTTCGTCGGCGCAATGCGCTGAATTGGTGGAAATCGCGCGCAAAGGTCAGTACTCATGGTCGGTCACACTTTCCTTTATTCTCCCGCCGTGCGCAATAGCGCCTATTGTCCCACGACCAGCACTTCGAACTGGCCATTTTCGGCCGTGGAGAGAAAAAGCCGGTGAGTCTTGGGATCGAGTGCCATGGTCTTGGCCCGCGGCAAAGTCTTCACGGTTTCGACGACGGAATATTTGTCGGGGCTATCCTGATGAATTACGGTGATGGTGCCCTCGCCGTTGGAGTTTAAAATCAGCTTCGTCTCGTTGTCGAAGGCGGTGGCGTCGACGTGATCGCCAATCGGCAGTGTGGTGATGACTTTTCCAGAATCCGCATCGACTACTGCCATGACTTTGCTACGGCAGCCAAGAAACAACCGGCGGTTGGCGCGGTCCATAGCCATGCTGCTGGGAGAAGAGCAGGGAGCGACCGGCCAGCGCTGCTCGACTTTGAGTTCGCGGGAGTTGATCTTCAGCAGCAGACTCTCGTCTTCCAGATTATTGTAGACGAAACCCTTTCCGTCAGCGGCGGCGTACTCAGGCCCGCCCTCCAGGTTGACCGTGCCCGCAACTTTTCCGGTGGCGGCATCAATCGCGGTTGCGCTGTTGCTTCCGCCGTTGAAAGCGAAGACCCTCGACGTTGCCGGATCATAGATGATTGCGTCGGGTTTTTTCCCGGTGGGCACGTCCGCGATCGGCTTCAGCGTCTTCAGATCGAAAATCGTGACCGTCGCCGCTTGTCCGTTGCTGGTGAAACCGCGGCCAACTTCAGGTGCGATGGCGATGCCATGCACTCCGGCCGTATTCGGGATACTCCCCACCACCGACATCGAGTCGATGTCGACGACCTCGACCTGCGTGCCGTGCGAAACATAAAGGCGGCGGGCCGCTTCATCGACCGTGAGGTAATCAAAGCTACCCGCACCAGAGATGGGAATCTTCTTGATGATGGAATATCCGCCGGCCGGAGCCGGGGCAGACGCGGCGGTAATGGCAAAGCTCACTACGAGAGAGGCGAGAATGAATAACTTTCTTGCGGTGATGCAATGTCCCATGGACATGATTTTTCCTTTTTGGTCTTTGAAAGTGATCTCAATGATGAAGGGTAAGGGCCAAACCTGAAGTTCTCCTGAATGGCAGGAGAACTTCAGGTTCGGACTCGTTAGTCCCTGCGGGGCTGCCACCTTAGGCCGAAGGAGTAGGTGGTCTTGTAATATTCGCGCTGGATCGTGTACCACGGACTGCCATTGTAGAAGCCGAAAACATCATTCGTCAGATTTAAGCCCTGAGCAAGCACTGTCAGGTCTCTCCTTACGCGATAGCTCGCTTGCGCGTCCAACTGCATGTGTGGGTAGAAGTAGATATCGCCCGCCGGACCCTTCTGTCCAAGAGCGCTGGGGTCTTCGTTACAGCTGGCTGGATTCGATTGGGAACATTGCTGCCACTGGTACTGGTAAATGCTGGCACCGTTGTAACTGAGGCCCATGCGGGCCGAGAAACGGCCCTGGTCGTAGGTCGGGCTGAAATTCCAGGTTACGGGAGCCTGACGTTGAAGGGCCGGATTATCGGAGCGCAGCGGTAAAGTGCCAGCGTGGGAGTGAGTCCAACTGTAGTTTGCCGAGACGCCGAACCCGTTCAACGGGCCGGGCAGAAATCCCAGGTGCTGGATATAGGCTGCTTCAAAGCCGTAGAGGTTCGCGTTGGCGCCATTGATGATGTAGTCCAATTTGTATCCGGGATACTGGTTGTAGTAAGGATCGCCCGGGCTGAGCATCGGATTGTCGACGTAGTAGATAGGAGCGCCCAGTTGCTTGTAAAAGAATCCTCCTTGGATTTCGCCGAAAGGCTTCAGGTAGTGCTGATAAAGCAGGTCATAGCTGTTGGCGTGCTCCGGTTTAAGGTTGGGATTCCCGACGCTAACCGCGTATGGATTGGAGGACTGATCGATCGTTACGTACGGAATCGTGTCATAGGGATCGGGACGCGAGATTCCTCTGCCATAGACCGCGCGCAGATCTGAGTTGTCGGTAAGGCGGTAGCGCAACTGGACGCTCGGTAGCGGGTTCCAATACCAGGCATTGGCCGCGGCGGGAGCCGTCGAAATGTAGTTGCCATTGGCGTCATTGGTCACGATATAGCCAAGCGTGTTCAGTTGAGTGGCTTCAACGCGCAGGCCGGTTTGCAAGCGGAAGCGCCCAAATTCGATGGTATTCATCGCGTAGGCTGCCGACACCCGCTCGGTGAGATCGAAGTTGCTCGCATCCGAAGCGAGGTGAGTCGCCCCCTCGTCCAAGGATAGGATGCCCTGAGTCTGCAGGTTCCCGAGATCTCCGGTGATCTTGTTGAAGTCTGTGACGGGACCGAAATTGTACGCTTTGAAGTAGTAGTTCGGGTTTGTGAATCCGGCCAGATATTGAGTCATAGGCGGTCCCAGCGGAGGGTTCGAGAGATTTGCCTGGTCGTACGTTGGGGAATATGCGTCCTGACCTTTGTGGGCGTTTCGCACCTTGAAACCGAACTCGAAGGTCGAGGCATGGGATTTAAGGTGGTAGTTTCTGGCGTAGGAAACCGCCCCTTGCAGATTCACTTGAGACGTATTGCCCGAAGTTGTATTTACGTCCAACAAAGTCCACTGGGTAGGATCGAAAATCGGCGATCCGATTGCGTCACAGGCCGCATTAAATTGCGGGAGATGAAAATTGGTGGTCGCTGCCTGATCGTAGTTGCAAACCGCCGATCCGTTGTACTGGAAGTCGACGCCTGGATTTCCTGCCGCTGCAGTCTGACGTGCCCGAGAGGCGGAAATGTCCCAACTGAGCCATGATTTTTCGAAAATGTGTTTGCCGCCAATGGCCAGGTTCCCGATGCCATAGTCGGGCAAGCGGTTGGACGTCGAGAAGTTGGGCCCACCGCCGTCGTTCAGCGTGTACACCCACTTGTCACCGTAGTCCTTGAAATCGGAATAGAAATAGTGCAGGTAAAGACCAGAGGCCGGATCCTTGAGCTTGTAATCCAGTGAGCCAGCGAAGCCGTAGCGGTCGCGGTGGTACCGGTACTCACGCAGATCTATGCTGTCATAGTACGGGGTCGCGAAATTGGGGTCGGGCGCAGGTTCGATATCGTCAATTCCACGGCCATTGTAGTCGTAGCTGCCGGAAAACAGCGCTCCGAAGCGCTTGTCGTGTCCGAATCTCTGTCCCACCGTCGCGCTGACTTGGCCGATATAGCGAGTGTTGACGATGGGGGTGAATCCACCGATGGTCTCGACGGTCAGCGTGGGTAAGTCCCCGGCGGTTTTCGTGCGCAGATTGACAGATCCACCGATGGCGTCGCCATCCTGATTTGCGGACAGGGTCTTATTAATTTCGACTGATTCGACGATGTCGGCCGGGATGGTATCGAGCTTTACCTGGCGCACACCGGCTTCGGGAGAAGGAACGTTTATGCCGTCGATGGTGAGGTTGTTGAGCCGCGGTTCGGTGCCGCGAATCTGAACGTATTTGCCTTCGCCTTCGTCGCGTTCGAGCGTGACGCTAGGCAGGCGCCCGACGGCATCCGCAATGTTGGCATTGGGCAGGCTGGTGATGACTTCGGAGGGCAACACATTGAGAATGTTGTCGGAAGTCCGTTCGCGATTGATAGCCTCGGCCTCGCCGTGTGGACGCTCGGCCACCACCGTGATTTCTTCGCTATGGGCCGCGACCTCGAGCACCGCCTGTACTCTCGTGTCCAACCCGGCCTTGACTTGAACCTTGGTGGTGAACGAATTGAAGCCCACATAGGAAACTTTGACGGTGTACTCACCAGGCGCGAGATCAGTGATGGAGAACTCACCGTGCGAGTTGGAGGCCACCGACATTCCTTGTGGTTGCAGTTCGACAAGAGCGCCTTGCAGCAGGGCCCCCTGGCGATCTGCGGCGTGCCCGCTGATTGTGCCGGTTTGACGCTGCGCAGTTGCGGTAATCACCAACAGGAACGTGACAACGAGTGTAAGGATGAACTTCGCGACGAACCGCAGGATAAAGCAAGGATTAGTGCGTTTCATGAAGGAGACCTCCGTGCAGCTATAAGTCTCTCGCCGGAGAGGCCACCGGCTTTGCGGGCCGAATAGTCTTCCTAGAGACTTCGATTGTCGAGATGACCAATAATGCTAGGCGGCCGCTGTGACGCAGCGATGAACGCTTTGTTAATATTTTTTCAGGTTGGCGAATGTCGGCCGCGCGCCGGCTCTACACTCGTTGGAGGCGCTCGGAAAATCGGGCGACGAACCCGATGAAGCTGTTGATCGTCGAAGACGAAGAACGCATGGCGGACCTTCTCCGTAAGGGATTGACGGAAGAAGGCCACATAGCGACGTGTGCGTCGGACGGCGCCGAGGGTCTCGCCATGGCTAGGGAGTATGAGTTCGACGTCATCATTCTGGATGTGATGATGCCGAAGCTCAGTGGATATGAAATGGCCAAACGGCTGCGCGCGGAGAAAGTTCGAACCCCGATCCTGATGCTGACCGCCCGCGACTCCGTCCCCGATATTGTGCGCGGCCTCGACTTGGGCGCCGACGACTACATGACCAAACCGTTCTCCTTTGACGAGCTGGTGGCGCGGTTGCGCGCGGTGAAGCGGCGGGCCCTGGTGGCGCAGGAAACTCATCTACGGGTTGCCGACCTTATGCTCGATCCGGCCAGCAGGGAAGTCGTACGTGGCGAAGAACGGGTCTCGCTGACTCGCACCGAGTACAACCTGCTGGAACGGCTGATGTACCGGGCTGGAAAGGTGGTATCGCGGCGCTCTCTCATCGAAGCGGTCTGGGGATTTGATCGCGACATCGAAGAAAATACGCTCGATGCCTTTATGCATCTTCTGAGAAATAAAATCGATCCGCCGGGCCGTCCAAAATTGATCCAGACGGTGCGTGGCGTGGGTTACATGATTCGTTCGGACGGGGAGGCATAAGTAGAACCGGATGAGAAGACTATCCATCGGCATGCGGCTGACCTTGTCTTACCTGGCCATCTTTGCGCTTGCGGAGATTGTCTTTGGCGCCGGCATGTGGTTCATCCTTCGTCATAATCTCTATGACTTGGTCGACGACGGACTGGAGAACCAGATCGAGGACCTGAAAAGCTTCCTGGGCGCGCAGAAGAAGAATATCTCGGTTGCCAAGTTGCAGGAGGAAGTGAACGAGACTTACGCGATCGAGCACGCTGGCGATTTTCTGGAAGTGTATCTGGAGAGCGGCGAGCTGATTTATCGTGCGCCGTCTCTCGAGGGACATCAGGCTGCGCTATTGCCACCCGAGGAAGTCAGCGATCCCATTTTCAGAAGTCGGAAAATCGGGCGGAGGCACTGCCGCTTTGTCTTTCAGAAACTCATGGTCGAAGGCCACACCTATATTGTCGAAATGGGTGCTCCGGCCGATGACGCCTTCGAGACTCTCTCTCTGTTCCGTTCATACTTGCTGATGTTTGCTCCCATTCTCTTGTTGGTTGCGGCGGGGATGGGTTACTGGTTGAGCCGGCGAGCGCTGTCCCCAGTGGATGCGTTAGTCCGTACCGCCCGCGATATCGGGGGAACCAATCTCAACCGCCGCCTGCAGAAATTGGAGACTGGGGATGAGCTGCAGCGCTTGTCCGACACGCTGAATGAAATGCTCGGGCGAATTGAAACGGCGTTTTTGCGGGTCACGCAGTTTACTGCGGACGCCTCGCACGAATTAAGAACCCCCGTTTCGTTGATTCGTACCGAGGCGGAACTGGCCTTGCGCCGCTCCCGAGGTGAAGCCGAATACAAAGAGTCGCTGCGGCACATCCTGCAGGAGGCGGAGCGCACGACCACTCTGATCGAACAACTGTTGGCGCTGGCGCGCGCCGATTCCGGCCGCGAAACGCTTGACCTGCGCGCAATCGATCTGTCGCAGACGCTGCGGGCCGTCGTCGATGGCTGGCAGCAAGTTGCAACACTCCGGGATTTGAAGTTCTCCGCCAACGTCGATGATCAAAGCGCCATCGTTCTGGGGGATGAAAGTCTGCTGCGCCGGTTGGTGGACATCCTGCTGGACAACGCGTTCAAGTACACGCCATCTCCCGGCTCCGTGCGGCTAACGCTTGAACACAAAGGGGACAGCGCAGTCGTCACTGTCGAGGATTCAGGAGTCGGAATTGCCGAGGAGGAGCAGAACAAGATCTTCGAGCGCTTTTACCGAGTGGATAAAGCGCGCAGCCGCGCGCAGGGAGGGACGGGGCTGGGCCTCGCCATAGCGCGATGGATTGTCACGCAGCACCACGGTTCCATTCAAGTCGAAAGCCATGCCTGCCAAGGAGCGACATTCCGCGTGAAAATTCCGGCGATGGTATCGCCCGTGCGCAATCCTCAGCTGGCGTAGCGTATTCAAAATTTGCAAATCCTGCCGTACAATAAGAAAGCCTTCCTAATGCCGGGATGGCGGAACTGGCAGACGCAGCGGACTCAAAATCCGCCGATCTTCGGGTCTTGGGGGTTCGACTCCCCCTCCCGGCACCATAAAATCAATAAGTTACGGTCTTTTGCCGAGTGGCGACATGCCGGTCGGGAGCCGAATGTAGCTTAACTGTAACTGTTTTTCTGTAGCGCTCCAGCTTCAGCAGCGCGTCGTCGAGGTCTCTTTCGCTCGTGATGTTGTAGCGGTCGAACACGCTGCGGGTCTTGTGTCCGGATATTTGCATGGCCACACGCTCGGGAATTCCGCTCCGAATCATATTACGGACCGCACGGCGGGGAGATCATGGAAGATCAGCCCTGAGTAGTGATTTCGCCCACCACACTTGCAGTATTTTCCCTCCGATGGCTGGTTGCACTTGCAGCAGGTTATCTCTCCCAGTCCGGCGGCCGCGCACGCCTTCCACCACGGCCAGCGGAAATCCGGAACCGGATCCCCGTCCTTCGTGAAAACGAAGTCGTCCGACGTCTTTCCGGCAATCATGGCTCCGAGAAGAACTTTCAAATTCGGACTGAGTTTTGCCAAACGTCCCTGGCGGGGCTTCTGCCGTTCCGGCAGCCGGTGCAAGGTGACTGACGGCCGATCAGTCGCGCTTCGCTACCCTCCGGTTTGTCCGTTATACGTGTTCAGGATCGGGAACGACCGATCGCTGAACTACCGTAGCTTCCCGCGAAGCACACTGATTGAACCGGCTGGTAGTGTGTACGTGCCGTCCGGCCTGGCGGCGATCGTGGTGTTCTTATCCTCAGCCGGGTTGTTGGAGTACTGCACAAGAGCTACGGATCCGGTGAACGGATGGCTGACGTGCCTGGCATCGTCGATGACGAGATGAACGGGATGCGCCGTGATCAGATCGTGGTTGATCAGCATCAACGACCAGTTCCCGTCCGGCCGTTTGACCGCGTATGAGGTAACTACGGTCCGGCCGGCAGCGTCCTTAAGGTCGGCCGATGCCGGGAAAATCTTGTTCGCTCCCGCTTCGTGCTGCAACCACTCGAAATTAATGATGTGTGCCGAAGAATAAGGAGTGTAGGCGGGCGTGCCGTACGCTCCGCCGCCATCGGCGCCGCCGTTGGGGTCGAGGCCTCCGTGGCCAGCGGCTCCATTATTGATTGCCGGACGATAGAAAGCTGTGCCTCCCTGTTCAAAGAATGTGCCGAATGCGTCGCACTCCCAGATGGAGCGGCCAGTCACGCCCAGGTATCCCGGTCCGCTCGGCCCCGCTACGATTCCACTCTCGGAAATAATGAGCGGCACGCCTGTCGGGCACGCCGTCCTGACGCCACATGTGCAGGACGTGCTTCATAATTCCGGGTTCCATGTAAAGGGTCGCCCAGTCGTTCGGTGGAGTGAATCCATTGATCATGAATGGGTAGTGTTCGAACGACATGAAGGAAAGATCTTTGAGATGTCCGTGGGCTTTCAGATAATCGACGAATCGCTCCAGCCAGGAAGTGCGTCCCTCATCGTCAGCCCATAGGGTGATGTCTTTATCGACGCCTTCGAAAATCGGGCCGCCCAACCTGGCGCCCGGCGTTAGCTTGTGGACCGCATCGGCCACTTGAATGTAGATGGCGCCATAATCTTCCGGCGTCATGTGCTTGCCGTCGCACTCTTCGCCGACTTCGATTCCCACTACTGGGTAACCGCGCTTGTGAATGTACGCAACTTCGTTGGCGCAATCCTCGGGAGTGTCATAAATCGCCGCACATGCTACGAGCGCCGGATGGCCCATGGTCAATCCGCTGGTGAAGAAATTGTCCATTCCGTTGTATTGATCGCCGCCTCCGGTGATCAGGTTGTCGGCCTGGTGCCAGGGATCGATGGAAGAGGCAAAAAACGATCCGGCCAAGTCTGCCTCGGAACCGGGGATCACTTCCTGGTCTCCGGCGCCCTCGAGAACTGGCGGCGGACCAGGTCCGGGTTCTTTGCCGTTGGGCGGATAAACAACCGCGTATTTGCCCGCAGCGTCGATCGTACTGGCCGACAGCGTCTGCAGGGCGTACCCGACGCAGTTCCGAATGTCCTGTGAGCCGTGAGTGTCGCAGGTGCCGGAGGATTTCGACATCAAAACGCGGACGAATCGCGTGGTGACGGGCTCATCCGAAAGCTTCAAGTGAACCTCTCCGCCGCTGCCGTTCAGCACCGCGCCCGATGTGAATGCCTTCCACATGCCGTTCGGACCCATGTCCCAATCCATTGCATTGTTGTCGCCGACCCAGTACTGCACCACATAGACGACAGCATAAGGATTTACCCATTGGATATGGATCGCATTGACGGCGCGTGCCGTGCCCATATCGATCACCACCCATTGCGGGTGCAGCGTGTCGCTCTCGCCCGTGAAGTGACTGGTCAGGTAAGGATTGCTTTTCCAGTAACTCTGAAACCCAGCCACGAGCGGCGAATCGCCACTGGTCATAAAGTCACGATGCGGCAGCGAATACGAGTAGCCGTAGCGGATCGGTCTCGCCTAAATCGGCGCTTCCTACGTAATAGCCGCTCTTTGTCGCTGGATCGCTCCATGTGCCGTTTTCGTTCCAGTGCCATGCCGCGAGGCGCAACTCACTGTTGTTGCGCATAGTGATGGATCCCCAACCCAGGTTCTTGACACCCTGAATTACCGCGGGCTTACTCAGGTTATCGACCTGCGCCTTACTAAGATCATCCATCCACGCGCCAGTCGCGGTGTCGGGATAGATCGTGTTCAGTAGGTGCTCCGGAGCAACGTCAACGTGGACCGTGGCAACCGAATCAAGCGTTCCCACCGGGGCAACCGAATCCGCCGGGAGTTCCTGTCGGGCATGTCGTGGTTGCGCGGTCTGTGGTTGAGCGGTTTGTGCATGAACATGCAAAGGAAGGTGACTGGACACGGCGATCAGCGCAAGCGCCGCAACCGTGACACACAGCCAAATGCGAGACGAGACCCGTCGGTCAGAACCGATAGTCATGACGTAATCGCCTTTATTAAATCGATTGAATTGGAAAAACAAATTGCACGTCGAGTTTACACGAATGGCAGACAACTATTTTTGATCGGTGTATGTTGCCGCTCAGCGGCAGGCACGCTCAACTCGCAAGTTGGAAGTGATTGGGGCCGGCTTGTAGTCCCATGTAGCTCGGAATATGTGTCGAGTGTGCCAGCAGGTATGACGGAATTGCGATCGGAATCGATTGCACGAAGTCAACGAATGTTAGCGCATTCGACCCGACAAACGCGGAGATGGCTTTCGGCCGAGACGCGGGCTTAGAATCATGAACTTCTGTACCGTCGGCAATTGGAAATCTTACTTCCGGATACCCCGTGACCCGTGGAAAGATCGTTGCATCCCCGATCTCCGGGCAATTACTTTTCAGCTCACCGGGAACTTACTTCTTGAGCTCCATGTCCCAGTTCGTGACAAGGACGACCGGCGCGGTACTTTCGGTGATGGAATTCAGGACCAGGAAGCGGCCGTCGCGAGAAACGTCGTAGCCGTCGGTAGGAATGGAGTGGCGGATCCCCGTCTGGAAAAGAGTTCGTGGCGGCCCCATGCGCAACGAATCACCCGCGACGTCGACGTCGACCGCAGTTAGTTTCTGGAAGGCATCGAGATAATAGAGTGTCTTGCCATCCCTACTCCATAGCGGCTGCGCGCCGCCATCCTTCGAGACCTGGTACTTGGCGGCGGGGTGAGGGAAACGGGTCAGATAGACCTGTGGGCGCCCGGATAGATTCGATTGGTAGGCGATCCAGTCATTCGCACCAGGTTTTAGCCTCGCATTGCTTCCGTTCGATACGTGCTCCAGTACGGTAAAGGCCTTGCCGTCCGGTGTGAGCGGAAATGTCTTCAAGTCGGCATCGGCGAGCAAACTCGAAAAACCGATGGACTGATGATTGTCTCTCGGAGCTGCCAAGGCTTCTTCGTATAACAGCCACTTACCGTCGTTCGTGACGTCAGTGGGCATAAGATCGCGATCAGACTTGATCAGCGTCCGCTCTGGCTGCGAGCCGTCAACCGCTACCACATGCAATTCGTCGCGAACCTCTGCGCCAAAAATGTCAAAAAAGATCGTCCGTCCATCCGCCGACCACACCGGAGTATCCGCGAATTGGTTGGATGCGGAGATCTGGGTACGCGTCCCGCCGTTCAGATCCCATATCCAAAGCGGAGAGAGGCCGGCCTGGCCGATGACATCCATGGCGATGCGGGAGCCGTCCGGGGAAATTCGCGTTGGTCCATAAACAGAGGGCTCGGAAAGCTGTGAGATCTGCTTGCCCGTCTCGTCCATCCAGAAATGACGGTCATTGCCAACCTCACCAGTAGCTGATTGATAAAGCAAGGTTCCCTGCTCGGAAACGGAAAAGACCGGTAAAGCAGTGATCGAGTCGGTTTCTATTTTGTCCACAACTCGAACCGGATCGCCAGTGACCTTGCCAGTCGAGATGTCGAATTTCCAGGCCAGCAGCGAACCATCGCGCACGGCCAACAGCCGACCCGCAGCGTATCGCGCGGCATAGAATCGCCCCTCCAATACGACTTTGTCCGTTCCGTCGAGCGATCCCAGACGAATTTCGTTCTTGTCACCCGCTGTCCCAAAAGGGCTGTGCAGAAACACAAAATGCTTTCCGTCCGGCAGAAACGAAGGCCACCGGTCGGACAAGTAAGCGGATGCGACAGGAACCTTGGTGACTGGTTGCGGAGTTCCCCCGGCGGCTGGAACCTGAAAGATGGGTCCTCCAAACGAGGGTGCGAAGATGATGATGTCGCCGCGGCTCCAGGAACCGCCCCGGGCTTCGGGCGCGTCGCAGATGGGAGTCGGCGCTCCGGCATTCAGATCGGTGCGCCAGAGCTTCCCCTGCCTGAAAAACGCTACGGCCGTTCCATCGG
Source organism: uncultured Acidobacteriota bacterium (assembly GCA_963765015.1). Classification (GTDB taxonomy): domain Bacteria; phylum Acidobacteriota; class Terriglobia; order Terriglobales; family Acidobacteriaceae; genus Sulfotelmatobacter. The sequence continues at coordinate 11,868 of CAVXVD010000050.1, forward strand.
CGGACCAGAAGGGATAGTAGGCGTCGTCGGTGCCTTCCACCGGAGTGGACTCGAGGTGATCGAGGGAGCGCAACCACAGCACGTTCTTACCGGCTTTCTGGGCGATGAAGGCGACGTGGGTACCGTCGGGAGACAATGCCGGCGCACCGTTGCGATACAGAGTCTCGAAAATGGTTCCCTCGGGCGGAAGAAGGTTCGTGCGTAATACGCGAGGCTGCGGCCGAGCGGTTACCAGAGCCGCAGCTAACGCGATCACGCCCAGCGCAAGCACGGCGATTGCGGTCAGACCCAACTTAGTGTGTGACTTCGACGCCAAAGCTGGCGGTCCGCTCTGCGTTGCTGATTTCGCAATCCAGCCGAGTTGCAGCTTCACATCATGCGCAGTCTGGAAGCGGTCCTCGGGATTTTTCTCCAGGCACGTCCGCACCGTGTAGTCAAGAAATGCAGGCGAAGTCGGCTGGATGGCGGAAATCGGCTGGGGATCTTTCTCCAGGATCGCGCTCATAACGCTCAGTTGCGTTTTGCCTTCGAACGCTCGGCGTCCGGTCACCATTTCATAGAGGACGCAGCCGAAGGCGAAAATGTCGCTGCGAGGGTCAGCCTCCTGCCCCTGCAAAACCTCCGGCGCCAAATACTGAAACGTTCCGACAATGGTCCCTTGCTGTGTCAGCGCCGCCGGTTTTGCCGTGAGAATGGAGAGATTCATCGTCGGGGTGGAGGGCGTCAGGTTGTCCTTCTCGCTGATCGCCTGCACTCTCGACAAGGCCGGCTTGGCCAGTCCGAAATCGAGCAACTTGGCGCCGGATGCCGTCAGCATCACGTTGCCTGGCTTCAGATCTCGATGCACGATGCCGGCACGATGCGCTTTTTCGAGCGCATCGCAAATCTGCATGCCGTATTCCACTACTTGCTTCAGCGGAAGGGGCCCTCGCTGCAAGCGTTCGTCCAGCGTCTCGCCCTCCACATACTCCATGACAAGGTAGTTCGTGCCGTCCTGGCTGCCAATGTCGTGCAGCGTGCAGATGTTGGGATGATTCAACGAAGAAATGGCTCGGGCTTCGCGCTCCATGCGCTGCTTCAATTCCGGTGAAGAAGAAAGATGAGAGGCAAGAACTTTCACCGCGACGGTCCGGTCGAGGCGAGTGTCGAGGGCACGATAGACTTCTCCCATCCCGCCCGCGCCCAGCTGCGATTGGATTTCGTAGGGGCCCAGTTTGCTGCCAACTGTGAGTGCCATCGGTGCGCACAATTATAGCCTGATTAATCACGGACCTAATCAGCTCCGGTTCGTCGGCTATTCGGAAGTGTACTTCGCCTTTTCCGGCCAAGCGCAAGCCTGTAATAAGGCCTGGTTGCAACATTCGGCGTCTTAGTCAGTGGAATCGCTGGGTTTTGCAGATGGAGGCCGATGAGAACAACGCGAACGTACAAGGGGGCTTTCAGCAACCTGGCAGATACCTTTTGAGGCTGTTTCATCACTCAGGCCGGGTGGCATGGCACATGCGAGGGCGTCCGCTGTTTTGTCGCGCAAAGCCAGAATGCACAAGTTCGCCGAGTCCACAATATCCTGCTCGCTGTTAATGGCCTCGTTCAACCGTACTGTTGAGCCCTCTGTATTTTGCAGGGCAAGCGCCAACACACCAATGGTTCTCCGCGCTGTGAGCCGCATCTTCTCGTAATGCACAATGGTCGCGGTTAGCTGCTCAGGCTTCACCTCGGGATCCTTCCTCGGGGCACTGACAACGGTCATCTGCCCGTGGGAGCAGGCTAAGGAGAGGAGACAAAATGCGAAAATTCGATGTCCATTTTTCATCTCTACTAACCCTGCACTTTGGGCGTTGGGGCTGCCTTTGGCAAACGCCTGATTTTGCTGCAACCATGCTAAATCTGATCCGCGCAGAATTCAGCGTAACGGCAGGGTGGTTACCATCGTGCCATGTTCCACAGTGGCGCGGCATTTTCGGTTTGAGTGAAATGGCCTGATAACAACTGTTGAGGGACCGCCCTATTCAAGCTGATATGTACCCCATGAGAACGTGAGTGTCGGATTGCAATTCTTTCCTTTCACCGACCAAACCGTGGTACCCGATGTTTTCCCAAGAACGTTGGGCATTGCCGCCGCAAAATATGAACCGTCAGCCTCAGCCTTTGCGACGCCATGATTCTTTTCGCCGTAGCTCTCGCCGTCCATCGTTAGGTCTTCGTTTGGCTCGAAACCGCTCCCTTGGATATACATCAACTCGCCTTTGGGAGTACCAAGTATGGGTTGCAGGCTGCAACCTTTATCGGTCACGGAGTTCGGGAACGGGATTACCTGAATAAAGCCCTTTACGTGGGAATCGTCATCGGAGACCAGTGACAGGCGCATAGGTTCGGACTTCCCTGCGAAGAACACGAGCTCAATCGGGCTGTTAGGCGCTGATCCACTGCACGTTCCCTTTCGGCCTGCGCATATGGCCCGACCCTCCGAATCGATCGTCACACCATCCATTTGTTTAAGCACTTTCCCGCTGATCTGCACCCTAAGGAGAGAGTAGACCAAGTCCTTGGGCAGACCCGTTGCGTAAAGCGCGTATTTCACGAGCGTTCGATCTGAGGCCCTCCATCGGCTGATTTCTTTCAGCGAGAGATCAACTCCGGGGCTGTTCATTGCTTTCCCGAAGTTCTTCTGAAGATTAGCCAACTTGACCACCATTGCCTTCTGATCAACGGTTAAGTCCTGATCTGAAGGGGAGGACTTTTGCACGGTCTGCGCAGCGCCCAATATTGACAGAAATAATATTAAGAAGATCTGCAAGAGGCGTTTCATGGCTGGTACGAGAGTTTAGCTGATTGGGTAACTGTTGCAAAATCCCCATAGCACTCACTGACCTGGGTGGCGTGGTTGACACACTGGACCATCAGGGCCATCGAAAGGTTGCGCTGTTTTTTGCTAGTTCCCCGCGAAACAGTTTTTCAACAACCCTGGTTAAGTCGATACTCTGACCAGTCAGTTGGGGATCAATCGGATAGCGACGAGAGAGGGCTTCCCGGGTACGGAGTTCTCCACAGTGGTTGTGAGTAGAACTTGATAACTCAGCGGTATGGTTTTGCGATCAGGGGCGAGATCCAGGAGTTGTTTGCGGAGTTCCGCCATGCGCTCAGGATTGGTGAGATATTCGATGGCAGCCTGGGATCCTTGTGTGTAAATGCCATAGATTAAAAGAACCCGCTTCTCTCTTCTTTCATTAGGCAGCATTAGCACTAGCGCGTAGTCCCTCGTCAGTTGGTTCGTTACCGGGTCGAACTCGGGTTTGTATACTTCTTTCTCGCCCGCCTGCGGATCGCGATTCAGAATTAATCCACTCTGGAATTGGAAGCCCTTGACATTGAGAAACACCCGGCCGCTCCATGACTGATTGCCCCCGAGCAGAATTGCGTTGTCTCCCTTGATCTCCTCGAAATTGACCAGGCGAGAAGGCTGAACGCGACAACCCTGACCAACGCTGGCGAACATTTCGCAGAGGTTGACGACTCCCAGAGTCTCGCCGACCGAAGTGAAGTCAGTCAGGCTGGGAACAAACAGGAAGCGTTTCAATTCGCGGAAGTGAATGGTGTCTCGGAATTCCGGCAAACTCGCTTTGGGTATCTCGTGACCTTGTGCCAGAGTCTGCGCGCTGTCTCCATCGTGGGCCGCGCGCAACAGAGGATGGTTTGGGATCGTGATCAGCGGTGCCTCTGCCGGCGGAAGGAATGGCCGCCAGAACCACTCGATGCCGTCTGGTAAGTTCGTCGCTTGAGGTTTCGGCGCGAGTTGTCCACCTTTCCACACATTCAGGATGAGGAGGGACGCCAGAACGGCGCAGAGAGAGCCCAGGATCATCGTGACCGACGCACGCGAGCGGTTGGGCGCACCTGTTCTTACCCCCTCCAGCGGAGCGGGTTCGTTGGCTGCAGATTCATCCGACGTGCTGCGGCGAAAAACGGGGACGTAATGGCCCGAAGGCAGGTCGAGCCGGATCAGACCACCTCGACCGTCTTGCTCATAATACTTACTGAGCAGGCGGCGGATCTCATGCGCCTGCACGCGGACAATCGGATCCTTTTGCGGATTGAAATCGACGCCCCGATCGTAGACTTCGACTCCAATCAGGTATTCGTTCAGCTTTTCTCCGCTGCCCTGGAAGGCCTGCTCGGAAACGAACTCGAGGAAGCGAGTCTTCTTTGGAGAGTTGGCAAAGTACTTGCTTCCGAGAACTCGGCGCAGTTCTTCGCGCTTCTCGAAGAGCGAGATGGAGGGGGCTGCGGAAGTGTGGACGGATGACACCTTTAGGTCTTCTGGAGATACGGCGAACGGCGGCTCTTCCCACACCTGGGAAATTTGTTCAGGTCGCACGATAGCACTGGGGATTGGCCCTGGTCAATTGGCGAAGGTCGCAGGTAGTTGTTGCAGGAAATAACCGTTACTTGCACCGTTAATTGCCGTTATTTCCCATCGCTGAGCAGGCGGAATCCATCCAGATAAGCCATTTCCACGTATGAGGTTGGCTCTGAATCGCTTTCAGTGATGTGGAAGTGAGTGTGGTGGGCAAGCCAAGAGCGAAATGTGCGCTCAGCAGTGGCTTGCAAACAAGGCCGAGCGAGAAATCGTCGTCTGAATTAGCCCCGGTTAACCTCCAACATAACCTCGATTACCTTGTGAACGACCGTCAGGGGGCATACAACCTCGGGGTGGCCGCAATGCCAAGAATCGCAAAGGCCTACCGGAGCGTGCTTCTCGCCGCCCTGTCGTGTTCTTTATTCTGGCCCCCCAGTGCTCTCGCCGCACAAGCTGCAGAACTCGTCGTTACGAAGCAATTCTACGCGCCGGTGCTGACCACCAGATCGAGCGGGACGGAAGGAAACAAGTATGGCTTTGAAGGCGGTAGAGTCCTCAAGCTGAAAGGCACGTACCATCTGTTCACCTCGGAAATGGTGGGAGACCCGCACTGGGTCAAGATGCGCTTGGCGCATTGGACGAGCAGGGATCGCGTTCAGTGGAAGAGAGAGTCGACTCTGTTCGAATCGAGCGGGGACTACACAGGGAAGGATCCGCGCGCAGCCTTGTGGTCGCCGTTGCCCGTCTATGATCCCAAGGATGGCTATTGGAACATATTCTACGTGGCCTACCAGGCAGCTCCTGACACGGCGCAGCGTTGGCTGACCAATCACGAGGGGCGGATTTGGCGGGCCGTTTCAACGGTTGCTGGCGAGGACGGAATTGGAGGTCCGTACAAGGACGTAGAAGTGATCCTGCAGCGCGGAGGCGATTCGGATTCTTGGGAAGGTCTGCAAGGAACCGACTCCTTTTTTCCCTACCGAGTGGGCGAGGGGTGGTATGCACTCTACGGCAGCGCCCATACCGAGAAGCTTCCGATTTCTTCGTGGCAAGTGGGCCTTGCGAAAGCGCCGCGACTGGCCGGACCTTGGACGCGCCGCACGGAGTTGAATCCGTTGAAAATCGAGTCGCGGTTTATCGAAAATCCGATCGTTACGCAACTGCCCGACGGCACGTTTGTGGCGGTTTACGACTCGGACGCACCCAACGCCGTGGGCTACACGTTCTCCTCCGACGGGATTCACTGGTCAGCCGGGCAAGAATTAGTCGTGCAGGAAGGCAGCCGTGTGTGGGCCACGGAAGTGCGGACGCCGCTCGGCCTGATCCCGGAGAGCGAGGACTTGTTCACTCTGTTCTATACGGCGAACGAAAAAGTTTCTGGAATGCAGCCCGACGGCAACGGGATCAACACAACTCCCGGCTCGATCGGACTGGTCGAGGTTCGACTGCGGGGACGGCACGGCAGCAACTAGAAGTGAAGTTTCGCAGACAGGAAGTGCAATCAAGATTGTGGGGAGGCGATATGCGAACCATTAAGATCACCGGTTTCAGATTCAGTGCAGCCCTCGCGCTAACGATCGTTTTTCTATCACCGGCAGTCTATGCGCAAGGCAGCTTCGGGGCTTTCCGTGGGGCGGTGAGGGATTCATCCGGAGCAGTTGTCGTGGGTGCAACGGTCGCAGTGCGCAATCAAGCGACTGCCGTCGAGCAGTCCGTCACCACCGACGTCAGCGGCAACTACATCATCAGCCACCTCACACCGGGAACTTATTCGATGACAGTCGCGAAACCCGGCTTCAAGAGCCTTTCGCATCCGGACCTGATTCTGAATCTTGATCAGCAGATCGAGCTCGATCTGACGCTGACAGTGGGTGCGACTGCGGAGTCGGTGACCGTCACCTCTTCTACTCCGGTGCTGCAAACCCATAGCGTCGATACCGGGCAGGTGATTGAAACGCGCGAAATTCTGGATCTCCCGTTGGGTGACAGGAATTTCCTTGACCTGGTCTTCTTGACCCCGGGAGTTCTGCCGGGCTCGGGCGGAAACAGCAACAACATTTCCGTGAACGGCCAAAGAGAATTCGCAAATTCCATCGTCCTGAACGGAATCGAGGTGACTGGCAATCGCAACAACGACGCCGGGATCACCCCGAGTGTGGATGCGATGCAGGAGTTCAAAATGGTCACTTCCGGATATTCGGCTGAGTTCGGAAGAGCGGCCGGCGGGGTTGTGTTGTTGCAGACGAAGTCCGGTACTAATCAGTATCACGGGGATGCGTATCTCTTCTATCGTCCGAAACAGGCTGCGGCGACGGACTACTTTTCGACCACCCCAGATGATCTGCATCATGACAACTTTGGGGGTACGTTCGGTGGTCCCATTATTAAAGACAGGACGTTTTTCTTCGTCTCCTACGAGGCCAATCGGCTGGGAAGCGTCGACAACTATTTGAGTGGGGTTCCACCGACCAACCAGATCAAGTTCCTGCCCAGCGGAGATGTCGATCTTTCGGGGCTATTAGACCCGAACACCGGGAACCCAATTCCCATCTTCGATCCGGAGTTCTACGCCCAGAATTTCTACTCACAACAGTTTGCGGGCAACGTCATTCCGGCTGCTCGCGTGAGCCCGGCGGGCAAAGCGGTGTTGCAGGACTTTTTCCCCCTTCCGTCCATGACTGGCACTAGCTTCGGTTGGTACAGCAACAGTATCTACAACAGTACTTATGCCAACGACGGGGACAGCGTGGATTTCAGAGCTGACCACACTATTTCTCAGAAAGACCACCTCTTCGGGGAATACCATTACGCCAGTTATCATTCGACGGAAAGCGATCCATTTCAGGGACAAATTCCTGTAAAGGGCGGCGGCGGTACCGACGTCGGCGACAATACCCACCAAAAGAATCAGGCGGTTTCGATCGGCGAGACGCACACGTTCGGTAACGCCATGGTGAACGAGGTGCTCTTTGGCTTCAATAATTTTGCGCTTTCCCAGGTGAGCTTGCTCAATGGGCAGGACACAGCGAATCAATACGGGGTAGGAAACATCAATCTGTCTGCTTTTCCCGCCAGTGAAGGATTCCCATATTTCTATCTTGGAACCGGTTACACGACGGGTGGGTCAAGTTACAAGCCCCTTACTTTCCTGGATCGCAATTATCAGTTGGTGGACACGGTTTCGATCAGCCACGGTTCGCATCAGCTGAAGTTTGGCGGCGAGTTCAGAAAACTCAGCTCCCATCCGTTCTTTTCTCTATTTCCAACGGGCTATCAGTATTACGCGGGCGCCTACTCGTATGCGAGTTTCACCAGTGATCCGACCTACACCTTTTACGATCCATCGGCGGCCTTTCCAACCGGAGGATCAGACCTCGCGGACTTATTGCTCGGGCTACCGTACACCGTTAACATCGGGCTGCAATTGACGAATCCCGAGACGAAGAGTTGGGAACTGCACGGATTTTTCCAGGATGAATGGAAAGTCTCGCCGCGCCTGGCATTCTTCTACGGGCTTCGCTATGAGTATCAGAACCCTTATTACGAAGCCAATAACAATTCTGCCAATTATGATCCGGCAACCAACACAATCCTGCTGGCTGGCAAGGGCGGCAATTCGTCAGCTCTGGTGAACGCCGATAAAACTAATTTCGGACCTCGCGTCGGATTTTCCCTTCAAGTCAGCCCGAAGACAGTTCTTCGCGCGGGCTATGGCATCTATTACTCACCGGAAAATGACGCCCGCGAGGATGTATTGACCAAGAATTATCCTTTTAACAACCAACAGCTTTTCTTCAACGACATAAATGCTTATTACAGCACGGGATTTCCCAGCTACGTACTGGACACGGGAGTTCCCCGTGACACCACGATTCACATTCCTTCCAGCGGTTCATCCATCGCTCCCTCTACCATTGCGAACTCTACCGGGCAATCGGTGTTTTATGTAGATCCGAACTTTCGCACCGGATATTCAGAGCTCTACAATTTGACGCTGCAGCGGGAGATTCTGCCCAACACTAGTCTTGAAATTGCGTACGTCGGATCGCAAGGGCACATGCTGCCTTACGCGGTTGGCAACATCAATCTGAACAGCGCAATCACGCCGTTGCTGGGTCACATTCAGGCGCAGTATCCGGTGGGGAACAGCACCTACAGTTCGCTCCAGGCTAAATTGAACAAGCGTTATTCAGATCACATGAGCGTATTGCTTTCGTACACCTACGGCAGAAGTATTGACAACGGGCCGGCGCCGTTCAATCTGGGACGCAATAACGACTCGCCGCAGAATCCGTACGACCTGGCGGCCGAGCGTGCCGTCTCCGATAACGACCTTACACAAAACTTCACGGGCAGCGTGATTTATGAACTGCCCTTCGGACGGAAACAGAGGTTCCTGGGAGGCGCGACCGCCTTGGAACAGGCATTCTTAGGGGGTTGGCAACTGAACGGAATCACCGAGGTCCGTAGTGGCCTGCCTTACAACATCGTGCTGAACGGTAATAACCAGAACTATCCCGGCTTGCGGCCGAATCTCGTTGGAGATCCTGAGATAGCCCACCCGACCTACGGACTCGCTGGGCAGTACTTCAATCCTGCTGCCTTCGCTGCACCCACGTGCCCGCCCGCCAGTCCAAATTGTCCGGGAGACTTAGGACGTAACCCATACTTCGGCCCGGGTTTCTTCAACATCGATGCTTCGCTATTTAAGACCGTCCAAATCAAGGAGCGCGTCTCACTGCAGGTAAGGATCGAAGCTTACAACGTCCTGAACCACCCATCGTTCGGTAATCCGAACGCTGATTTCACCGACAAGCAAACATTTGGAAAGGTAACCGGGACCTCCAGCGGCGCGAGGGAGATGCAGTTCGCGGTGAAATTAATTTTCTAGCGGTAGACTTGCTAGTTGCTCGGCACGAGTGTGGGATGAACCGGTGCCGGGCAATTGTTAGCTGGCGTGGGGGACCCTTATGCGTCGATTGCTAGGCTGGAGTCTAGCTTGTCTCATCCTTGTGACCGGCATGGGGCTGAATACCTATGGGGCCAGCCCGATCGAGCTACGCATCGATTGGAAGGGGCCGCGCCCATCGGATGTGGTCGCCATCAACCGCACGACGGTCACCTTGCAGGTCGTGGAGAACCCGTTTCTCCGTCGCGGTTCTGCGATCCACGACAACGCGTGGGGGTCGTTGCGTGAACTGGGCGCGGCGGACGTACGCCTTGCCCTCTGGTATCCCTATCCGCGAATGAGCGTGGCGGAATTGTCCCCTCCAACCGCCGCGCAAACATATTGGGATTTCTCCTACGTCGATCCTGTAGTCGAAGACTTTTTCTCCGCGCAGGAGGGAAGGCCGTCCATCCTGAATGTGGCCACCATCCCGCAGTGGATGTTCGCGGATGCTTCGCCGCCGGAAGTGCCCGCGGATCCCGACATTGCCGTTTGGAACTACGAGCAGGGCGCAGCGCTGCGTGACCCGACCTTGCGGGAAATCTCTCAGTATTACGAGCGCGTCGCGCGCTGGTACATAAAAGGTGGCTTCCGCGACGAATTAGGGGAGTGGCATTCTTCAGGACATCACTACAAGCCGGCCTATTGGGAAGTGTTCAACGAGCCGGAATACGAGCATAACTTTAGTCCGGCGCAATATACCAGCCTTTATGACGTCATCACCAGCCGCTTGCACGGCGTGGACCGGCATTTGAAATTTACCGGAGCATCGCTTGCCGTTCCTGACCACTCCGAGGAGTTCTTTAACTATTTCCTGGATCATTCGCACCACGCGCCTCATGCTCGGCTTGATGCCATCTCATACCATTTTTATGCGCTGGAGAAGAAAGACGAGTCGCTCGGAGAAAAGGCAGCCAGTTTCTTCGCACAGGCGGATCACTTCCTGGAAACGGTGAAAAAGATCGAGAGCACTCGAAAACGTCTCTCGCCAGCCACAGAAACGCAGATCAATGAAACCGGCTGCATCGCCGCGACCGACCAGTTCGAAGGCCCGGAAAAGATGTCGGGCACCGGTATCGTACCCTCATACTGGAGTCTCTGCGGAGCGATGTTTTCGTATGTAGCGGGCAAGCTTGGGGAGATGGGGATCGAGGTAGTAGGGGCCTCGCAGTTGGTAGGACATCCTTCGCAGTTCCCGAGCGTGTCTCTTGTGGACTGGACCACCGGACGGCCGAACGCCCGTTATGATTCATTGAAGTTACTAATAGACAATCTTGCCCCTGGAGACCGCTTTGCAAATTCCAGCGTGGATGATCCCAGACTTTATGTGCTCCCCATCATTGCCCGCAACGGTCAGCGCAAAATCATGCTGGTCAACAAAACCTCTGATGATGTTGAAGTCAACATCGCAAATGAGACGGCGCAAAAAGAAGTCCATGCGGACGCGACAGCTCCCGGACTCCAGACAAACAGCAACTTGATTTCAAGTCATATAACCCTGCATGCCTTCGCGGTGATGTGTGTGACCTTGCCGCCAGAAGCGAGATAACCTCCTCTATGAAATCAAAGCTCCTTCTCTGCATTTATGCGCTGTGCTTTCTCCTGTTCGCCGGCGTTTTCGCCGCATCGCAGGATCATCTGAGCCCTGACGCATTTGCCCTGCGCAATGGCGACCGTGTCGTGTTCTACGGCGACAGCATTACAGCGCAGCGCTTTTACACGCGCGACGTAGAGGAATTCCTTCTGACGCGGTATCCGACGCTCAACGTTGATTTCTTCTGCGCCGGAGTTTCCGGCGATACGGTCTATGGCGGATACACTGGCGACACGACAACGCGGCTGGCCCGGGATGTGATTCCCGTCAAGCCGACAGTGGTCAACGTGATGTTAGGCATGAACGACCCAGGTTATGTGCCCTTCGACCAGCACATTTTCGAGGTTTTCAAGACCGGCTACGCGAGCCTGGCCGGAAATCTCGTCTCGGCGCTTCCGCAGGTCCGATTGACTCTGATTGCCTCTTCTCCGTATGACGAATTGACGCATGGCACGGACTTTCCGGGACTGAGTGGTACGGTTCAGAAATATGGAATATTTGTGAAGCAGCTCGCGAGCGAGCGGCATGCCGAATTCGCGAACTTCAACAGCGCACTCGACGAGACGCTCCATTCCGCAATGAAGGACAACCCGGACTACGCCGCGCTGCTGATTCCCGATCGCATCCATCCGTCGGAGCAGGGCCACTGGATCATGGCGGCAACGCTCATGCGAGCGTGGCGAGCTTCACCGGAGGTCAGCCGGGTCGAGCTCGATGCGGCGAAACTCTCCGTCGCATTGGCAAGGAATGTGGAAGTTTCAGACTTACAAGCCACGGCGAACGGAATCACATGGACGGCCCTTGAACATTCGCTACCATTGCCTTTCTCGACCGACGATCCGTTGATGAAGTTCGTCGTGCGGGTCGGCAACCTGGAAGCCATGGATCAGGAAGTCCTGCAGGTGCGCGGGCTGGTCGCGGATCGATACAGTCTGCAGATCGATGGAAAGCCTGTGCTCGATCTGACCAAGCAACAATTGAGCGCCGGCGTGAACCTGGCTCTGTTACCGACGCCGATGCTGGATCAGGCGCGCGGATTGGATTGGCTGGAAGACAGGAAGATGAAGATGGACGCGGCGCGATTTGCTCTGGAGGGAGAAATGCCGTCGACCCCGGGCGCGGCCGATGCAGGGAAAGTGCTGCGAGCCGCGGAGACTGTGACCACGACTGAGCAGCGCCACGACGCACAGCCGAAACCGCACAAGTTTATCTTAGTGTCGAGATAGACGCGATCGACACGAGAGCGTAGGGTTGCCAGGTACGACGCGATACAGTCCGTCCAGCAAGATCCTGCCGAGGTTGCTGATCTGGTCAGGCGATTACAGTAATTGCCCCGGGGGCGCGTCTTAGTAATGGCAATCCTACCCGCAGCGGAGAATTCAAAGATGGACAGAGAAGTTGTGGGCCGCGAGTTTACAGTAGGGCTGTTCGGAATCGGCCTTGAGGCATACTGGCCTCAATTTGAGGGATTGCAGGCGCGTTTGACGGGATACACTCAGCAAATTGCGCGGCGGCTCGAAAAACCCGGCGTACGTATTGTCAATCTGGGGCTGGTGGATTCACCGGAAAGGGCGGAAACTGCGGCACATGAATTCCGACAACAAGATGTCGATCTGATTCTTCTGTATGTCTCCACCTATGCCTTGTCATCCACGGTTCTGCCCGTTGTACGAAGAGCCAAAGTCCCGGTAGTTCTGCTTAGTCTCTCTCCGTCCGCGGCAATCGACTACAAGTCCTTCAACCGAATGGGCGACCGAACCAAGATGACCGGCGAGTGGCTAGCGTACTGCCAGGCTTGCGCAGTACCGGAGATGGCGAACGTATTTCGCCGGTGTTCGATCCCGTTTTATCAAGTCACGGGAACTCTCGAGAACGACCCCGTGGCGTGGAACGAGATCTCCGAATGGTTGGAGGCGGGACAGGTTGCCTACAAAATGGAACACAACCGCTTGGGACTCATGGGGCACTATTACGGGGGGATGCTCGACATCTATTCGGACCTCACCCAACAGTGTGCTTATTTTGGTGGACACATGGAAATGCTGGAGGTGGACGAACTCGCCGCTTTGCGAAGGAAGGTTTCAGGTGAGGCGGTCGTCGCGCAGGTCCGGAATTTCCGTGAGACCTTCGATATACAGGCGGATTGTCCCGCGGCAGAATTGGAGAGTGCCGCCAAGACCTCGATTGCGCTGGACCGACTTGCCGAAATTCACAAGCTGGGGTCCCTCGCCTACTTCTACGAAGGCAGAGGAAATACGGAAAATGAAGAAGCGATCAGTTCTATGATTCTCGGCACGAGCTTGCTGACGGCTCGGGGAATTCCCGTGGCAGGGGAGTACGAAGTGAAGAACGCGCAAGCCATGAAGATTATGGATTGTTTCGGAGTGGGTGGTTCATTCACGGAGTATTACGCGACCGATTTCAATGATGATGTGATCTTGATGGGGCACGATGGGCCAGCCCACCTTGCCATCGCCGAGGGCAAGACCAAAGTTCGGCCATTGGGCGTTTACCATGGGAAGGTTGGGCGCGGACTCTCTGTGGAAATGTCAGTCAAGCATGGGCCAGTAACCTTGCTTTCGGTGGTGCAAACGGCTGAAGGCAAACTGAAATTACTGGTTGCGGAAGGAAGTGCCGAGCCTGGAGCGATTCTGGAAATTGGCAACACGAACAGCCGTTACCGCTTCGCAATGGGGGCGAGAGATTTCATGAACGCCTGGAATGCCGAGGGACCGGCTCACCATTGTGCCATCGGCGTAGGTCATATCGCTTCGAAGTTGCGCAAGCTTGGGCAATTGCTAAGAATGGAATGTACGGTGATTGGCTAACTGCGGTGCGCAGAGTTGCCGCAAAAGTGGTGCGTGCCGGTGTCAGCACCAGATCTAAGGTGCCAAACCTCCGCGACCGGGCGGCGCGGCACCACATATCTTCTCGATCCTCTGCGCGAGTGTCGCGGGGCCAGTCAACCCGTCCCAGCGTTGCGCTAAAGTTCCATCGGATGCCAGCAACATCAGCGTCGGAACTTGAGTGACCCCCCAATTGCGTGCGACCCGATTGCCGTCATCCTCCAGCAGCGGGACGTCTAACTGCCAGTCGTAGCTGGCGTTGATCAAGGCATCGCGTGTGGGCGGCTGTCGAGTCACCAGCGCGGACGAATCGACAATGACCACTTGCAACCCGCGCGCGCCGTACTGGCGGGACATGCTCAGCAGAGATGCTACCTGTCGGCGCGACGGCGTGTCCGCTGTGTCGGGCAGGATTTGCAGGAAAGCCAGGAGCACCACTTGCGCTTGCTTCGCGCGCAAATGGAAGTTGCCGCCTCGGACCTGCGCCAGGGTAAAGTCCAAGATCGGGGTCGGAGGTTGATCCCGCTGGCAACCGTGCATGCTCACAACCGCTGCCATCATTAAGACCCACAGAGCGACGCCACTGACGCGAAGGTCTCTGCACGCAAGTCCGCGCATCTTCATGGTCCTTGATAGGCTCCGATGTTTAATTCATTTCCTGCGGGCAGCGCGAATCCCCAGAAGTCCTGCTTTCCCATAGTGCATCCGCCGATTTCGCTGCATACGTTAGCTGCCGTCCCCCTGGCTGGAGAGCCTGGCAACAGCTGGAAGGCGCTGGCTGGTCTTCCCACAGCGTGGTAGTTCGGGCTGTTCAGCATCGGATCCACATAGTAGCTATGGGTGTCCTGGCTCGTTCCCGCTTGGTAGGCCTTCCAGCTTGTATAGGTAGTGCCGTCTAATTGCCAGGTTGCGGGAGAGGAAGAGGTGGTCCAATAGATGTTATCGTCCAGAATGATCCCCGAGGTTATATGGATCATTTCCGGCACTGTGGCATAGATAACATTGTTCTTGAAGAAGCGCGGGGCGGTGCCGGAGAAGGTCGCGGCGCCCGCGTCCAGAGTGGCCGCATTGGAGGCTGGATTCCAGTAGAACGTATTGTTGTAGATCTGAACTCCATTGAGTGAGCCTTGGTCCCAGGTATAGAGCTCGATCTCTCCTTGCTTCGATAAGTCGCTTCTTCGGCCGTTATTGGAACACACGTTATAGCGGAAGATGTTGTCGTTGCTGGCCCTTCCGCCTGCGCCGAAGAAGGCTACGCAATAGCCTGCCGAGTCGTGTCCATAGTTGTACTGCACGACGTTGTCGTCGTTGTAATAGTCGATGTCGAAGTCTCCGCCATCGCCACCCCAGCTCTGGTTGCCGTACGACTCGTTGTTTTGGACCGTGCATTTGTGGCAGTACCACTCCCAAAGACCTACCGGCGTGCTGTCGGTGCATTTTGGACAAAGCCCGCTTTTGTACACAACATTCGTCTGCAGCAGTCCGTTGTGCAACTCCCCGATAAAAATCCCATCGCCGTAAATATCGTGCGCCGTCGAATTCTGCACTGTGACATTGCTGCCCAGGGGCTGGGACACCCCGTTGGTCTCGATCCACGCTCCACCCGCGCTCACAAATATGCCTTCGGAGACGTGACTGTCATGCGCTGTAACCCCGTCGATCAGAACATCATTCAGGATCTGTCCTGCCCCTGCGGGGGAGAGGAAGACTTCGCCAGAGTCGGCCCGCTTGGTCGAGGAGAAGGTGGCGCCGTGGACGTTCAGGTTTCTCAGGTAGATGTGATTGATGCTCGTATGGGGAGTGTTGCCGGAAACATAGACGCCGTAGAGGTTGCCGCCTGTGATCTCAAGATTGTCGATCTCCCAGTATTGCTGGTTGAATAGCTTCAAAGCTGCCTCGGCACTCCCGCCGTTGATCACAGGTTGCGCGCCCGTCCCGTAAGCATCGATCACAATTGGGGCGTTCGCGTTACCGGAGCCTTGCGGGTTCAGGGCTCCTGTGCAAACCGTGCCGCGCTTGAGCAGAAGACGATCCCCTGGGAGGAACGTGAATGCGTTAACTGGGGCAGGGAAGTTCCACGGCGAGGCCTGCATCCCATTGCCGTTCTGCCCCGCAGAACAGTCGAGGTAGTAGGTGGCAGAGCCTCGTGGAGGCGGAACCGAGGTCGAACCGGGCCCTGAACATGCATGGGGGGCGGACAACAGGAGTAGCACCGCAGCCGAGGTCAGACTGCGCTGCAAGTCGTTCCGGATCAGGTGCCACATTGTCTCTTTACCCTGGCGTGCCATGCCATTCTATGCGAAAAAGCCTCACATTCGATCCACTCGCAATGACTCTCGGACGCCATCCCAGAGAAAGCAGTCGCTTCCAATTTTCGTTGGGCGCTACAACGCTAGCCAGCTGTAACCACCGATTTTATGGATTCTCTGTCTTGACGGTTGACTGTCTAGTCGTCTGTAGACCCAGGACTTAGGCCTACGTCCCTGCGGACCGCGTTTTCCAGGCCATCAACGAGCGGCGTGCAGTCGAATCGTCGAATCGTGAGGTCTTATGGTTAGGATATCCCCCCATTTCTGACGATTTGTGCTTGGGCACGACAGCTGCGAACAGTGGGGAAGAAAAAGGTGGTCCATGTCGTAATATCTCGTGACTGTCGAAATATCCCCATTACGCGCATTGACCCCGAACGGCCAGCCAAACGTTAATGAGCGCTATGGCCTGGTTTCGCCAACTGTCCACCTGTATCTCTTTGGAGCGAATGGGGTCCGCGTGTGACACTGGTCACTGAACACATAGGCCCCCGAAGGTAAGCTGCTTGCCGGCGTACGATGACTTCCTCCTCTGCGGCGAAAACACGTTCATGCAGCATGCGGCTCTTTTCATCGGGCTGCGGCCTTGTCATTACTGGTCTCACCCTCGCGTTGGGATGCGCTTCAAATGGGGGGACAAGGGTAGGTAGTGCGATTGTGCCCGCAATTTCAAATGAACCAAACAGTCAGAGCGTGCGGGTCGGCGGCTCGGTTGCATTTACTGTCGTCGCCAGCGGAACGGCTCCGCTTAGTTATCAATGGAGCAAGAACGGAACGGCCATTACTGGCGTCACGGGCGCATCATATGCAACTCCTGCAGCGACCGCGACCGACAATGGGGCAGTCTTCAGCGTGAAGGTGAGTAATGCAGCTGGTTCAGTATCAAGCACGCCGGCAGTGCTCACCGTTCTCCCTCGTGCGCCCACAGCCGGAGACTGGAGGTTTCAGGGTGTCGATCTTCCGTACATCTCAGCCGCTCTCACGACCAACCTCTATCCTCCCTGGAATTGGAACTACCCTAATTCATTCGGCAGTCCGCTCCAGGTAGGTGCCACAGCGGGAACGTGCGTTCCTGGGGTAGCTTACGACTGCACGTGGTTTTACCTCGTGTGGAATACATCTCCTAGCTCGACGGGGATAACGACCTACTACGCTCAGGACGCATTTAGTAATCTCGACACGGATTTGAATGGGCTCACAGCTCCAAACGTCGTAATCACGTCGCTGGATCTTGAACCGGACAATCAGATCTTCGCGTATTCATGGTTGCAGACATCGGCCCCCAGTGGATTCGTATTGCAGCAGCAGTGGGTTGAGCCGCCTCAATTTCAGGCTGTGGCCTCGCAGTTAGGCACCGAAAGCCGCGTAATCACGGCTGTATCGTTCAATGCGGGTCAACTTTGTGTGCTCTCGTACTCATGGCAAAGTGACACGACGACCATCTACGATGTGCAAGTAGTGACCACCACGGCAGACACTTTCTGGACGCAAGCTCAAGGCCTCTCGCAGAGCGGGTACATCATTACTGCAATGGGAGGCGACCCCGCCGACGGGGTGGTTCTTGTCGGCACGAAGGTGAAGGGCGACACCATGGTACGACCTTTTCAGTACTCCACAACCTCGGGAACGCAGGGACAAGTTCGAAGCGACACGCATAGCCTGTTGCGCCTGATTTACATGCCCAACGAAGGCGACTCGTTCAATCAGCAGTAGCGGCATTTCACCGTCATTTGGTGAAAAATGCCGACTTCACTGAGAACCATCGTCTGCGTGAAAATTCGGAGGGCATGGTCCCATTCCAATGCGGGGATTTCTTCGATGTTCCCCGGCGGTTTAGAGGATATCGACGGGAGTGTCTTGGTGGCGCGCCAGAGTTTGGAAGGCATAAATCTGCTTTCTCTCGCAGCCTAGCCCTTTCTTAATCGCTTCCGCGAACCCGTAGGATCGACGTGCTGTTCTCGGCCTTGGGCGTGTGGTGACCCCCGTCACAGGTCGCTGTGACCCCGATCATCGTTGCCTTTGCGAATCATAGGTATCCAAGTGCATTGCGCTTTGTTGGGTAGGAGTTCGGCCTACACCTTGTTCAAGGATATTGCCCACCTCGTCCGGCTTGCGGCTGTTATGGCAATCGCTGTGATTGCTTTCGTTGGCCTGCGTGCTCTCGTTGTCCCCCACAGTTTCGGCCAATACGGTCACTATCGCGGCGCGGCCATTGCTGAGATTGCCGCCCGGCCACCGGCCTTCGCCGGCCACGACGTTTGCGAGGGTTGCCATACTGACGTGGTCGATCAGAAAAAGCTGGGCAAGCACGTCGTCGTCCCCTGCGAGGCGTGCCACGGGGCCCAGGGCAAGCACGCGGACGACCCCGCCTCGGTAAAGCCACCGAAGCTCGACACTGCCATCGTCTGCAGCCGCTGCCACGAGGCCAACAGCGCCAAGCCCAAGAACTTCCCCCAGGTCGCCACTGTGGATCACTCCGGAGGTCTCGCCTGCGGCACCTGCCACCAGCCTCACCGCCCGAAGATTGAAGACAAGATTGACGACAAGCCCGGAGCGAAGTCCGCGACGGAGGCCAAAAAGTAATGGACATCACCCGCCGTCGCCTGCTCATGCTCTTACCCGCCGCTGCCGTCGCCTGGCAATACGTTCAGGCCGGAACGCCCCAAGCGTCGCCGAATTACAAAATGACCGACCACTGGTGGGGCATGCTGATCGACATCCCTAAGTGCATCGGATGCGGCAGCTGTGTCCGTGCCTGCGCGGAAGAAAACGATGTTCCCCAAGGTTATTACCGAACCTGGATTGAGCGCTATCACGTGGAAGACTGGAATATTGAGCGGCCCGAAGTGGAATCACCGGACGGCGGTAAGCAGGGTTTCCCGCCCAATGAAATCGGCGGCAAGAATTTCTTCGTCCCCAAGTTGTGCAACCACTGCAAGGAGTCTCCCTGCACGCAGGTTTGCCCTGTCGGTGCAACCTTCGTCAGTCCCGATGGAGTCGTGCTGGTCGACAAGAGTTATTGTCTGGGCTGCCGTTATTGCGTGCAGGCATGTCCTTACGGCTGTCGCTTCATCAATCCCAAGACTAATACAGCGGAGAAATGCACGCTCTGCTATCACCGCATTACCAAGGGCCTGACGACGGCCTGCTGCGAGGTCTGCCCCACCGGGGCCCGCCAGCTCGCCGACTTGAAGAATCCGAAGGATCCGATTCACGAGTTCCTGCGAACTCACAACGTCCAGGTTCTGAAGCCCCATATGGCAACAGGGGCAAAAGTTTTTTACAACGGCATGGATGGATCCGTCCGATAGGTTACGCGTTTTGCAAGGAGGCTCGTGCACATTCCCGTCGAAGGTTTTATGTATCCGAACGAAGTGGAGCTCCAGTGGAGCATCCTGATCGTTCTGTATCCCTTCATCACGGGGCTTGTAGCCGGCGCCTTCATTCTCGCTTCACTTGAGCGTGTCTTCCGCGTGGAAGCCGTGAAGCCCACCTACCGACTCGCCCTCCTCACGGCACTTGCTTTCCTGCTGGTTGCGCCTCTTCCTCTGCAATTACACTTGGGACATCCCGAACGTTCCTTCGAGATGTACCTGACGCCGCACCGTTCGTCCGCCATGGCGATGTTCGGGTTCGTCTATCTCTGGTACCTCATGGCGGTGCTGCTGTTGGAGATCTGGCTCGACTATCGTCGCGACATCGTCCTGAAATCCCAAACCACGACGGGCGTTTCTCGCCTCTTCTACCGCGCGCTAACCCTCGGGTCCAGCAACCTCAGTAAACGATCACTCCGCATCGACGATCGGCTCGGCTACTTCATCACCGTCATTGGCATCCCCTCAGCCTTTCTCCTGCACGGGTACGTGGGTTTCATCTTCGGATCAATCAAGGCCAACCCGTGGTGGTCGTCACCTCTGATGCCGATCGTCTTCATTTTTTCGGCGATGGTGTCGGGTATCGCTGCGGTCATGCTGCTCTACATGGTCACCACGCGTTTGCGAGGTGGCGAAATCGAGATACGCTGCATCGACAAGATCGCCCAGTATCTCTTTTACATTTTCGTCATCGACTTCAGCCTTGAGATGCTTGACCTGCTGCAGCGCATCTACGAAGCCGACGAGTCCTTCCGCAGCCTCGATTTTATGGTGCATAGCCGGCTGTGGACATCGCAGGTCATCGTGCAGATTCTTCTCGGCACGGTGACGCCCATTACGCTGCTGGGCCTCACGCAGGTTCTGAAACTGACCGACACAATCCGCAAGCGCATTTATGCGCTCGCCGGATGCCTGACCGTCATTGGTGTGTTCGCAATGCGCTGGAATGTGGTTATCGGCGGCCAGCTTTTTTCGAAAAGTTTTCTGGGCTATACCACTTATAAAATGGCCTTTGCTACCCGCGAAGGTCTGCTGATCGCGATCGCGCTCCTCATACTTCCCTTCATCTTTCTTTGGGTCCTGGTAAAACTCCTACCGCCATGGCCGGAGGCGGAATCTGTTGGTGCTTCCGGTGCAACTCCGGCTCACGGAACCAGCTAGCCCCACTCCACCGGGGCAGGTGAGGTGTCGCCTATGGCGCCAGCGGTCGATAGCGTCGCATCCGATCTGGAACGACTGAACGAACGCATTTCGGAACTGGAGCGCCGCATTGCCGCGCTCGAGGCCCAACCGGAGAAATTCGCCCCCTCGGCTGCTTCTAAGTCTCTCGACTACTCCCTGCAGCGGGCTCGCCCTCCCGCCACCTGGCGCGGATTCCCTCCGGCCCAGGTTCCCGGCGGAATCGTGCCCATTCTCGGCAAAGCAGTCCTGGGAATTGCCGGAGCCTACCTGCTTCGCGCCATCGCCGAATCCGGCGCCATCGCAAAATTTCCGATCCTCATCATCGCGATCATGTACGCCGCAACGTGGATGGTGTGGGCCGTCCGGACTCACGCCGTCAATCGCTTCGCCAGCATCACGTACGGCATCACTTCCGCGATGATTCTTTCCCCGCTTCTGTGGGAATCTGCGGTTCGGTTCCAGGATCTGCCCCCAGTCTTCACCGCCAGCGTACTCGCCGCTTTCGTTGTGCTGGCACTCGCCCTCTCGTGGAAGCGTAATCTGCAGTTGATCCCATGGATCGCGACCCTCTCGGCGGTGACCACGGCGCTGGCACTCATCATCGCAACTCACGAGTTGGTGCCCCTCACAGCCGCTTTGCTTGCCGTGGCAATCGCGACGGAAGCCGTCGGTTGTTGGGACCACTGCCTCAGCCTGCGTGCCGTCCCGGCCATCGCCGCCGATTTCGCCGTTTGGCTGCTTGTGTACGTCCTGACCTCTCCTGATGGCGTGCCCGAGGGATATCACGCCTCTTCTCCTGGCACCCTCGCGCTTCTGTGTCTGAGTCTGCTTGCTATTTATGGTGGGAGCGCCGCCATCCGCACGTTCGCGATGCGCCGTCAGATCAGTATTTTTGAGATCGGACAAGGCGTCGTGGCCTTCGTGCTCGCGACCTTTGGTGTTATGCGCGCGACCCAAGCCGCCGCCGCTCCCGCTCTTGGATGCCTCGCCCTTGTTCTGGCGGCCATCTGCTATTGGGGAGCCCTCTCTCGATTTACCGACGACTCCTTCACGCGCAATCGTCGCGTCTCCGCTACGTATGCGGCCGCACTGACCGTAGCGGGCAGCTACCTGCTGCTCTCGGCAAATCTGCGAGTCCCGTTCTTGTCGTTGGCGGCGATCGCGACAGCTTTCGTCTACGCGCGAACCGGTAAACTCAGCCTCGGGATGCATGCCTCGTTCTATCTCGGTGCCGCAGCCCTTGCGTCGTCGCTTCTCAACTGGATTGCCAGTGCGCTGGCGGCAACCGTTCCAACCCTTCCTGATTGGGGTGTCTGGATCCTGGTAACCTCGGCCTTCCTCTGCTACCTCTTCGGATCTCAAAGAGCGCGAGCCGTACACTTGCCGCAGGATCAGGCCAGTCGCCGCTTGCTCTGGGTGCTTCCTGCCGCTCTCGTTGGTTTCGCAGCTGCGGCGCTGACCGTGGTCGCGATCGTCTGGTTCGCCGCCGGACGCTTCGAGTTGGGGCCTTCCCGTCTCGCCGTGGTCCGGACCATCGTGAACTGCGTTCTCGCTCTCTCCCTTGGATTCCTGGGCCGCCGCTCGAAGCATCTCGAACTCGGATGGGTTGCCTACGCCGCAGTCGCCTTCGGCACCCTGAAGCTTTTGTTTGAAGATCTTCGTTTCGGCAATGCCGCGTCGCTGGTGGTCTCGCTTCTGTTTTATGGATCGGTTCTGATTCTCCTTCCACGGCTCACGCACCGCAGCCGGACCGGGGTCTGAATGGAACCTCTTCTGTCGAAAACGGGGTGAGACTATTGGTGGAGCGTCGCTCTCGTCGCATCAGAGATTGCACGTCTCCTGCATACGCCCCCGAACATGCCGGAACGATAGCGCCCAGGCCCAACCCATGTCCAGACCAGCGATCATGGAAGTGAACTGTCACTAAACACACTCAGAATCCAGTTCCGGACGCCCCTAGTACGCCCGGATCAGCTCAGCACTTACGCCTCCGATTTTGTCGGTGTCCATATAGTGGTACTGTCCGGAATTGGGCTTTCCGATATCTCCCCATGCACCGGCCTGCCACACGGCGAAGCCGAGTTTTTCGTATGCGGCAGTCGCTTTGGAGAGGTCGTCAACCGGCATGCCGATGTGCTGAATGCCTTCCCCATGACGCTTCAAAAAGTCTTCGTAAATATTCGCTGGCGTGGAGGGAGGCTGAATCCACTCAAAACTGATGACGCCCATCCGTTGAAAGCCCACTTCAAACGACAGTAAGAGGGGCTGGCCGCGATAACGCGAATCGTCGCGTGGAGTAGCATGTTCCAGCTCAAATCCAGGCAGGCCAAGTTTCCGCCAGAAGCTGGATGCCGCCGCCGCATCGAAAACCGCAAGAGCAAGGTGAGAGACGGTTTTCTGTTCCAGAGGCTTGGGCGCTCCGCCCGGCCAGTAAACCAGGCCAACAACATATTTGCCCTGTGGCTCCGTGTCGAAGTAGGTGTAGGTGACGGGCGCGCCGTCGATTTCAAATGTCACCTGCTGCAGCACGCTGACTCCCAGGCCGGCCATGCGCTGAATTTCCTTGTCCATCGCCTCCTTCGACGGAACCTCATGGACCACGGAAAAAACGCCGTCCTGATGCTTCTTCAGAAAATCATGGTAAGAGTTCGATTCGCCTTCGGCTGGCTGAAGGAAATTGACAGTTAGATTGCCCAGGCGTCCGGTAGCCTGCCAGGCTTCGATGGTCACAGGCTTGCCATGATCGGTTCCGACGGCTTTGATCTTCGCGGGCTTATGGATGTCGGTCATTCCCAGCGCAGTCCACGCCGGCAAGATCCCGTCGATGTTCGGCGAGAGCCACGTGACCCGATTGATGGTTTGATAATATTCCGGCAGCTGGGCATAACAGGTTCCCAGCAGAAAGCACACCCCAGCAAGACAGCGCAGAAGTTTCATCAGCCTCTCCGTTACTCAGAAAATCTCATCGCCAGCTCGATCACACTTGCTGGCGCGCTTCTCCCAGAGACACTTTCACATCCACCTTCTTCTTGTTGCGGTAGATCGTGACTTTCACCGTGTCTCCGGCGCGGTGGTTATTCATCATCTGCGCCAGATCCTGCTCATCCGCGACGTCCTGATCATCGATGGCGACAATGAGGTCGCCGCCGAGCATGATGGGAGTGTTTCCGAGATAGGCCCGCTCCGTTCCGGCATGCAGGCCAGCTTGATCGGCAGAGCCGCCGGGAGTGACCTGGATAATCAACAGTCCATGGTCGATGGGCAGACCCATTTCGTCGGCGAGTTCGGGGCTGATGGCAATCGTGCGCACGCCCAGGGCCGGGCGCCGCACCCGGCCAAGCGTCATCAGATCATTCAGCACTGCCTTGGCGGTATTGATCGGAATGGCAAAGCCGATGCCGGCATTCTGCCCCACGCTGGAAAGAATCATCGTGTTGATGCCGATCACTTCGCCATGCCAGTTCATCAGCGGGCCGCCGGAGTTTCCCGGATTGATGGCGGCGTCGGTCTGGATAGCTTCGTCAATCATCGCGCCGTTGGGCTCCTTTACCGGGCGGATCGAACTGACGATCCCGCGGGTCATGGTTCCGGCCAGCCCAAAGGGATTGCCGATGGCGTAAACCTTCTGGCCTACCTGCAGGTTCCGGGAATCTCCCAGAATCGCAGGAATCAGGTCGGGAGCCTTGATCTGAATCACGGCCAGATCATGCGGCGGATCGGTTCCTACGACGGTCGCCTTGTACTTCTTGCGATTGTGCAGCGTGACTTCGACCTGCCGCGCCTCGGCGATGACGTGATAGTTGGTCAGAATGTGGCCTTCCTTGTCGATGACGAAGCCCGATCCCTGACCTTCCTGGGGCACCAGCCCGTAGAAGAAGTCGAAGGTCATGGCGCGCGAGGTGACGTTGACGACCGAAGGAATGTTTTTCTTATAGACGGAGATATTGTTCTGCTCTTCGCTGTCGAGGGACTCGTTGGGCGCGGCCTCGGTGATCTCCACCTGCGCCGGGTGCGAAAACCAGTTCGAGGGGTGCGCTTCGCCCTCAGAATTCGAACGCCACGTGGTGAAGTAAAAGAACGCTCCAGCGATCGCCATTGCAAAGATCAAGGGCCGCATCAGCTTCATATTTCGACCTTCCAATTCCGGCTCTACCGCTCGCTATTTCGGCCGGACACGAAGATAAGTACGATGTTTTGGGATGAAAAGGTCCCTGCCTTAATTCTAAACAATGCTGAGGTTTGAAGCACTGATCTCAATCAGGCAGCTTGGGCTTCATGGCGAAATTCTAAACTCGCCTGTCATCCCGAGCAGCGTCTCTTGCCGCGAAGGATCTGTGCAACTCGCGGGGGAGTGCATAGGTCCTTCGCGGCAAAAAACGCCGCTCAGGACGACAATGGGAAGAAGCCGCTCAGATTTTTTCCGCTTCGGCGTGGAGTTTTTCCCAGACCTGGACCACTTGCTCGCGGGTTGCCTCGAGCAAGCCGGAGTTGTCGATGACGTAGTCGGCGGCTTTAATTTTTTCTTCGTCGGGCAGTTGTGCGGCCATGCGGCGCGCGACTTCTTGGCTGGCGGCATCCAGTCCGATTTTTTGCCGGGCGGCAAAGCGTGCGGCGCGCTGCTCGGTTTTGCAGGTCACGACCATCAGCCGGTCGAAACGATCGCCAGCTCCCGCTTCGAGGATCAGTGCAGCTTCCACGATGGCGACGGCGTTGCGATCCTGGATGCCCATCTGCTCCATCCACTCGTCCTGACTGCGGATCACAGCAGGATGCACGATGTGGTTGAGTTCTTCGATGCGCGATGCGCGGGCGTCTTCCGGAGCGTTGGGCGGACCGAAAGCGAGTTCCGCCAGCTTGGCGCGGTTGACGCTGAGATCAGGGTTGAGAACGCCTCCGCCGAAATGGCGGACGACTTCGTTATAGACGGGCTCGCCCGGACGCATCAGAGAGTGCGCAATGCGGTCCGCTTCGACGAGATAGGCGCCGAGCGCGACGAACATTTTTCCCACAACTGATTTGCCGGAAGCAATGCCTCCGGTGAGGCCAACTTTCAGCATCGGACTCCTAAAACAAATTCTTCA
Source organism: uncultured Acidobacteriota bacterium (assembly GCA_963765015.1). Classification (GTDB taxonomy): domain Bacteria; phylum Acidobacteriota; class Terriglobia; order Terriglobales; family Acidobacteriaceae; genus Sulfotelmatobacter. The sequence continues at coordinate 37,559 of CAVXVD010000050.1, forward strand.
ACGCAGAGGACACTGAGGACGCGGAGGAATTTTCTTCTTCCTGTTTTGCCTGGGACTTCGGCATCCTCTGCGCGCTCTGCGGTATTCATTTCGCTATGCGCGCGACAGCTCGGGAACGTGGCTTCCCCGGCGCATCTTCGCGGCTTTGATCGTATTGAACATCAGCATGGCAATGGTCAGCGGCCCTACGCCACCGGGAACGGGCGTCACAGCTGCGGCAACTTCGGCGACCTCCGGATGCACGTCGCCGATGAGCGTCGATCCTTTCTTACGGAAGGTCTCTTCCCGCCTGGCGTTGCCGGAAAAGAATTTCTGGAATTCTGCGGGATCGGTGATGGTGTTCATGCCGACATCGATCACGGTCGCCCCCGGCTTAACGAAGTCGCGGGTAATCATCCCGGCGCGACCGATCGCGGCGACCAGAATGTCGGCGCGGCGGCAGACGCCCGGCAGGTCATGGGTCTTGGAGTGGCAGACGGTAACGGTGGCGTTGGCATTGAGCAGCAGCATGGCAGCGGGTTTGCCGACGATGTCGCTGCGTCCGACGACCACGGCTTCCTGCCCGGAAATAGGGATGCGACTGCGTTTGAGAATTTCGATTACGCCGGCAGGCGTGCACGGAACTAATCCAGGCCGCTGGGTAGAAAGAAATCCGACGTTCATGGGGTGGAAGCCGTCCACATCTTTTGCGGGATCGACGGCCAGAAGCACCTTCTTCGAGTCGACCTGCGGGGGCAGCGGAAGCTGCACCAGGATGCCATCGATTTCGTCGCGGCGATTCAGGTCTTCGATCAGCGCCAGCAACTCGCCCGTGGTGACCGATTCGGGCGGCGTCAGCTTCTCGCTATAAAGTCCTACTTCCTCGCAGGCTTTGACCTTGCCGCGCACATAGATTTCGGAGGCGGGATTGTGTCCTACGAGCACGACGGCCAGGCCAGGTCGGACTCCGGCCGAGCTCATGGTTTTCACTTCCACGGCGGCTTCACTGCGGATCTCTTGCGCGATCTTGGTTCCGTCCAGAATGGTGGCTGTCATGGTCTATAAAATCTTACACCGCAGGGCAGGCCGCGAGAGCGGAGACGGACCGGCTGTCGTACAATTTCCGAGTCATGCTTGCCCAAGAGCTTCTGGAAATCCTCGTTTGCCCGGCGTGCCAACAGCCCCTCGAATACCGGCCGACGCCGGAGAGTTTGAAGTGCACGCAGTGTCATCGCGTGTACGCGGTGAAAGACGGGATCCCGATTATGCTCATCGATGAGGCCACCGTCGAAAAAGATTAAGCGACCCACGCCTCGGACCACTTTGTTTTTCGGTCGGCAATCCGCCACTCCCACGTTCAGTCTCCCCTTTTGCGTCTTTAACACGATATTCACATTCCTGGAATACGATGTGCGAATGCCGCAGGAGCCTTTGCAGATCGAAGACGTCGCCGGAATGCCCGACGGGCAGCGCGTGTTGCGACTGAACGGACCAGTAACGCTCTCTAATTTCTTCCCATTCCAGTCGATGGTGCGGGGCAACACCTCGCGCCAGCTGATACTGGATCTGAGCGCGGTCCCATACATCGATTCGGCTGGCATTGGCGCGCTGGTGGGCGCCTACGTCAATCATCAGAAGGAAGGCCGAAGCCTTGCCCTGGTGGGAGTCACCGACCGCGTCCGGGGATCTCTGCAAGTGACGCGAGTCGAACAGTTTTTCCAGTTTCATGACACTCTGGCGACAGCCCAAGGGGCCATGTCGAGAAAATAAATGGTCCCCTTTTTTCGTTGATGGAAGCTCCTATTGAGGTCTTCCGTCACGCGAGTCGCTTCCATCGGTTCCGCTTTCGTTCGTACTCCCGCGTTCGCATTCTAACGGTTCTTGAACCTCATTCGCTTTCCCAAGGATTGGTTGCGAGTCCGGCCACCATTGGTGGATATCGACCATCTGAAAATGACACATTGTGTCAGTTTCGAGATTACCCCGCGGTACTAAGGGCACCCGGCTCGCGGTGGCTCAATGGCTCCGAGTCCTGCAACTTCCCAGAAACTCACGGGTTAAAAGAATCCAAAGGGGTTTGGGGAGCGTACTAGAAAAAGAGTATAGAGACGGCAGCTGAATTGCATGCAACTTAGACAGCTGCCGATGAGTCTAATAGGCAAAGTAACCAGAAGGTCGGAGTCGGAGGTGATGACGGCCATGATGAATGACAAAGACAGATTCACGATGACCGAATTGGCAGCTCTCAGGAACGATCTGCTCCAGGGTGGCATGATCGATTCCTACGAGGCGGCCGAACTGCTTCAAGTGTTCTTGATGGGGCGCGGGTATGGAGTTTCGCCCAAAGCAGCTCTGGATGCGGCTGGCCGCGTCGAGATGGCCGGATGCGCGTTGCCGGTGCTACAGCTCGAGCTTGAGAACCTGGCAATGGTGATGTAAGTGGCACAAGTCGCGGGCCGGTGAACCCGCGATGCTGGGGACAGATTTAGACATTCTGGATCGACGATCGAAACAAGACCGCACGAGCCAGTTCCACAATAGGAAAGCCGGGCCAACCAGCCCGGCTTTGTGGTGTCTGAATTGAAAACGCGACGGGTCCGCTCCCACCGCCTCTCACAGCATGGAGCGGGCCCATCCTTACACCTCTAGGGCTGATAAATCTGCACGTTGCCGATGACTGACCCCTGATAGCTCGACTGGCCACCGATGCAGTACAAAACACCGTTGTCCACCGCCGAACCCTGCCACAATGCCGCGGTCGGCATCGGGGCAAGAGTCGTCCACTTATTCGAGGTCGCACTGAACGATTCGTTTACCGTGAGCGTCTCGGTCATACTGGGATTGGCGTAGATACCCCCAGCCACATAGAGCAGTCCTGAAATCGCCCCAAAGCAACTGGCATTTCGAGCATTAGGATCTGAGGTCAGCGCACTCCACGTGTTCTTGGACACGCTATAACCCTCCGTGGTGCCCAAGTCTCCTGTAGTCGTATATCCGCCTGCCGCGACGATAGTGGATCCCAGCAGTCCCGCCGATACCTCCGACACGCCCGTCAACAATGGCGCCTCTTCGGTCCAAGTGTTGGTGGAAGGAACATATTTCTCAACCGCAGTCAGCCGGTGGGTTGAGCCGTTCCCGCCGATCACATAAATCGAAGTGCCGTCCACGGCGGCAGTTGCGCTTCCCCGCGCGGTGGGCATGGCAGCTCCCGCCGTCCACGCATTGGTCTTCGGGTTGTAGATCTGCACCAGATTCGCCGGCGTCCCGCTCGTTCCTTCGTAGCCGCCAATTACGTACAGAAGTCCTCCGACCACGGCGCTGGCTGGAGCGGAGACCGGCGTTGGGATCGCCGTCGCGGTCGTCCACGAGTTGCTGGTTGGGTTGTAGACCTGATTGTTGCTGATCGGAGCACCGCCCTGTGCGGTCTGTCCGCTCACCACATAGATCTTCCCGTTGATGAGCCCTGCGGCGCTGGCAAAAGCCGGCACTGGCATCGCAGTCCCGCTGGCCCACGAATTGTGCACCGTATATTTCGCCGTGCTCTTCAGCGTGGTCGATCCCGTCGTCACGGTTACGTAGCCGTCGGTCGCTCCTGTCGGCACCGTCGCCGTCAGATAACCTGAATCAGTCAGCGTCACCGTCGTCGCGGCCACTCCGTTGAATTTCACCACCGACGACGACGTGAATCCCTGCCCCAGAATGCCGACCTTCGAACCTACGCTGCCGCTCGTGCTTTGCAGTCTGGCGAAAGGCGCGAGGTTCAAGTTCAGGCTAAAGAAGACGCCATTGCCGTTCGCGCCGCCGCCGTTGGCGAGCCCGTACAGCTTGCCGTCGGTGGCCTGCATGAGATATCCCGAAGTGCTGCATCCATGCGTGCCATCGAAGGTATAAATTACGCTGAAGACACCCGCGGCGGTGACTTTGAAGATGGTTCCGCAGTTCGCGCTGCCGCCGCTGGCCGTTGTGCCGTACGCGTTGCCATCGGTGGCCAGCAAGAGAGTGAGCGGTTGCGCGCCGTCGGTCGCCCCACTTAAATTGTGCAGCACCGCATACGTGCCGGTCGACGTCAGCGAATAAATGACGCCCGCGTTGTTGGTTCCTCCGCCATACGCCGACCCGTAGAACTTACCCGACGTCATCTCCACCATGCCGGGCGCGCCCTGATTGCCGTCGGTGCCGGCAAAATTATGCAGCACGGTATAGGTGCCGGTCGGCGTCATTTTGAACAGCGTTCCAAAGCCGTTGGCGCCGCCGCTGTTCATGCCGCCGTAGATGTTGCCGTCCGTGCCAAGGAACAGTTGCCCGCCCGCGTACCCGTCAGACGCGGACATCGTGTGTAGCGTTTTGAGTGTGCCAGAAGCGGTAACGCTGTAGATGGTTTCGACGTTATTGGTAGTGCCGTAAAAGAGTCCGCTCGCAGACTGTATCAGTACATTGGCGGGATTATTTCCGTCGCCCGTGTTGGCGAAGTTATGCAGCGCGGTCTCCACGCCCGCGGGCGTAATCTTGAACACAATTCCGTTGCCGGTTGTGCCGCCCTGCTCGGTTTCTCCGTAGAGATTGCCGTCTGTCCCCAGCGTCATGCCGCCGACAGAAAACGAACCGTCCGTTCCATCAAAACTGTGAATGATGGTCGGCGTGCCGATGGGCGTGATTTTGAACACTGTGCCGTTGGTGCCGCCGTTTTGGCTTTCCGCGTAAAAATTGCCGTCGCGCCCTTGAGCCAGATTGGACTCGGGAAAATAACTTGGGTCCCCAAGCCCTGGGTTGAAGTCGTGCAGGTCGGTATAAGTTTGAGCGTGGGCCGGGACGGCAGCCACGGTCAGGATTAAGGTCAGGGCCGCGAAAGTAAGCGCGGCAAAAACGCGAGTGTGCTGAATACGAGCCATTGAGTCTCCCCAGGAAATTTGTATAGCCGCGTTTGAGAGGAATGTTGTGTCACACCCTGGAGGGCGGCCTCTCTCCGCCCTCCAGGATGAAACCATCCTTACCAACCTCTAGGGCTGATAGATCTGCACGTTGTTGATGGCCGCTCCCTGGAAGCTCGCCTGACCACCGATGCAGTAGAGCAGGCCGCCGTCCACCACCGACCCTTGCCACAAAGCTGGGGTCGGCATTGCGGTTAGTGACGTCCACTTGTCGCTCGTCACATTGAACGATTCGTTTACCGCCAGCGTCTCGGTCATACTCGGATTGGCGTAGATACCCCCAGCCACATAGAGCAGTCCTGAAATCGCCCCAAAGCAACTGGCATTTCGAGCATTAGGATCTGAGGTCAGCGCACTCCACGTGTTCTTGGACACGCTATAACCCTCCGTGGTGCCCAAGTCTCCTGTAGTTGTATATCCGCCCGCCGCAACGATCGTCGATCCCAGCAGTCCCGCCGATACCTCCGACACGCCCGTCAACAATGGCGCCTCTTCGGTCCAAGTGTTGGTGGAAGGAACATATTTTTCAACCGCAGTCAGCCGGTTGGTTGAGCCGTTCCCGCCGAGCACATAAATCGAAGTGCCGTCCACGGCGGCAGCTGCGCTCCCGCGCGCGGTCGGCATGGCAGCGCCCGTGGTCCAAGCATTGGTCTTCGGGTTGTAGATCTGAACCAGATTGCCAGGCGTCCCGCTCGTTCCTTCGTAACCGCCGATCACGTAAAGAAGTCCGCCGACCACGGCGCTGGCTGGACCGAAAACCGGCGTTGGGATCGCGGTCGCGGTCGTCCACGAGTTGCTGGTTGGGTTGTAGACCTGATTGTTGCTGATCGGAGCACCGTCCTGCGTGGTATCGCCGCTCACAACATAGATCTTCCCGTTGATAAACCCGGAGGCGCCGCCGAAGGCGGCCGTCGGCATGGCCGCGCCACTCGCCCACGAATTGTGCACCGTATATTTCTGCGTGCCGGTCAGAATGGTCGAGCCGGTGGTCACGGTTACGTTTCCGCTCGTCGCACCCGTCGGCACTGTTGCCGTAATATACGTCGTTCCCGAGAGCGTGGTTTTGGTCGCCTGCACGCCGTTGAACTTCACCACCGAGGAAGACGAGAATCCCTGGCCGAATATTCCGACCTGTGATCCCACCTTGCCTGATGTACTCGACAACCGGATGAACGGTTTCGCGCCGATGTTTAATGTGAATACAGTGCCGCAACCGCCAACCCCCACGAGTTCGCCGTCGTTTTCCACTGTTTGGCACGGGTTGGCGCCGCTCACGTTGCCGCCAACAAACGTCGTGCCGTAAAGGAGGCCGTTTGTGTTCTGGAGCAACGGGCCTATGGGCTGGCCTCCAGCGGTTCCGCCGGTAAATGTGTAGAGAGTCGTGAAGGTTGCGGTAGTCGTGTTGTAGCTATAGATTGTTCCCCATCCCCAGGGGCCTTGCTCATTGCCCGTGAAGCCATAGAGCAGTCCGTTCGTAGCTTGCATCAGGCTGGAAAAAGGAAAGTTCCCAGTGGCCGGGTTCCCCGTCGAGGGAAAGTTGTAGAGCACGGTATAGGTCCCAGTGCTGGTGATCTTGTACAGCACTCCAGCATTATTTGTTCCACCATTGAGAGTGACGCCGTAGAAGTTTCCGTCTTTGGCCTGAATCAGATTCCAGCGGCCCACCGCGCCATCCGAGCCGGCAAAGTTGTGTAGCACAGTCACCGTTCCGGTCGGCGTCATTTTGAAGATGACTCCATCGTTGCTGGTTCCACCGGATTGGCTGCTGCCGTAAAAATTCCCATCGTTGCCCTGCACCAGCCCGTTGACATTCTGTCCGTCGGTGCCGGTGAACGTGTGCAGCGTGGTAAATGTCCCGCTGGAGGTCACCGAATACGCGGTGCTGTTGGTGACCTGCGCTTGCGTCGTTCCGTAAAAAGTTCCGTTCGTGCCTTCAATCGGTGGCCAGTAGGGATACGATCCATCCGTACCATTCGTGAAAGTGTGGAGCGTGGTCGCCGTGCCCGTCGGCGTCACCTTATATACGGTCCCATAAAGGCCGCCGGCGCCGTCATTGTTCCCGGTTGTGCTGTAGAAGTTGCCGTCTGTTCCCGCAGACACTCCGTACGAGCAATTGCTCGGCGTATAGATTGAGGTCAGCGTTCCCGACTCGTTGATGTCAAACATCTCCGAGCCGATGCTGAGTGGGATGCACGTCGTGAAGATAAAGCCGCCATCGCGCCCCTGCGCCACGATGTTACCTTGTGGGTTTGCCGGATTGCCGTTTCCTCCGGCGAAGGTGTAAATCGTGGTTGGGGTTTGAGCATGGGCGGGACGCGGGACCAGAGCAAGAGCGAGCGCGGCGATGAGAACGGTGGAGAGAACGTGGCGCGGGAAGCGGCGAGTAAACATTCGAAAATCCTCCTAAACTGCTGATTGCAAGTTATTTTGTCGAGCTAAATGGGCACACCCCTGTGCCATCCCTAAGCCCATTGGTGGGGGAACTGATTGCCGTGAATCGCGCTATACTATGGCGGCCTTGCCCTGCCCCCAGCAAGAGACAAGTCACGCCGTTTCAGGCCAAGACAGGTCATTTCAGGTAATGGCAGCCAAACCCGACCAGCCATCCGGCAAACGGCTGGATTCATGGAAGGAAATTGCCGCATTTTTCGGACGCGCCGAGCGCACGGTCAAGCGCTGGGAAGCCGAACGGGGACTTCCCGTGCACCGTGTGCCTGGAAGCGGACGCGGGAGTGTCTTTGCCTACAGCGACGAACTTGCCGACTGGCTGAAAGGACGAGGGCAGGAACTGGATGCCGAAGACCCGGCATCCGGCGAAATCGAGGAGTCCCAGCCCGACGTTACGTCGGGCGGAGCCTTGCAACGGGCGGTAGCCCCGGCAATGGTCCCGATTGTTACAAGAAGCTGGCCCGCGTCCCGGCTGATCGCCTGGCTCGTCCCCTTGGTGCTCGCTGGAGCTTTGGTGATATTTTTCACTTCTGCCCATCGGGAAACGAGAGTGAAAGCTCTTGCCGGCCCCCACCCCAACGGGGAAGCCCGCGATTTTCCCGATTCGATTGCGGTGCTTCCGTTTAGCAATACCCGTGGGGATGCCAACTCGGACTATCTCAGCGACGGCATCACCGAATCGTTGATCGGCAATCTGGCTCGTGTGCCTCAGCTAAAAGTAAAGTCCCGCGACTCGGTCTTTCGGTACAAAGGAAAGGATCTTGATCTGGCCACCGTGGGCGGCAACCTCGGGGTATCCGTCGTGGTCAGCGGACGGGTGATGGTTGAAGGCAACTCCATCGAAATCAGCACCGAGCTTACCGACCTGCGCGACAACACGGAGATTTGGGGTCAGCACTACAGCGGCAAGCGAGCCGACGTCATCCAGTTGCAGCAGAAGATCGCCGGGGAGATTGCCGAAAAGCTGAATGCCTCGCTCACCCGCTCGGAAAAACAACAGGTTACGCGGCAGGGGACACAGAATCCGGAAGCCTACGAGCTTTACTTGAAGGGCCGCTATGCCTGGAACAAACGGAGCCGTCCAGACCTCGACACGGCGATTTCATACTTCAACCAGGCTCTGGCCAAAGACAACAACTATGCTCTCGCCTATTCAGGCCTGGCAGATGCCTACTCCGTCCTGCATTTCTTCGGTGCCAATCCTAGCGAAACCTTTCCCAAGTCCAATGCCGCAGCCCGCAAAGCCTTGGAACTGGACCCAACCCTCGCTCGTCCCCATGCTGTTTTGGGCAACAACGAGATGGAGTACGACTGGGACTTTTCGGGAGGCGAATCTGAATTAAAGAAGGCGATCGAAATTGATCCCAGTGATGCCACCGCTCACCAGTGGTACGGAGAGAAACTGAGCCTGCTTGGTCGCCATCAGGAAGCCATCGCCGAGATCAACCGCGCTCACGAACTCGATCCTCTGTCGCCCGTTATAACCCGAGTGCTCGGCGGCGTGTTAGCCTACGCTGGCCAATACGATCAGGGCATCGCCGTCTGCAAGCAGTTGGTTCAGGACAATCCCACTTTCGCCATCGCCCACGATTGCCTCTTCTACGCGTATTGGGATCAGCACATGTACCCGCAGACCATCGAGGAATGGAATAAGGCTGGCCGAATGAGCGGCGTCGCCGCCAACATGGAGAATGCCGCTGCCCTGGAGCACGGCTTCTACGCTGGAGGATGGCCCCAAGCTCTGACCGAGGTCATTGCGGTTTATGAAAACCGCCGCAAGAACGGAGGTTACTCATCCCCATTTGAAATCGCACGTTTTTATGCCGACCGCGGAGACAAGGAGAAAGCTTTCGAATGGCTGGATACCGCCTATCGCGAACACGACTGCCTGCTCATCGGCTTAAGAATTTTTCCCCAGTTCAACTCGATACGTTCCGATCCTCGCTTTGGCGAGCTAGTGGCAAAGATCGGCTTGCCGAAATAGACCCCAATTCCTCCGCAACTCATTGAATCTGTTGGTCTTATTTAATCGTCCATACATCCTTGCGCGTAAAGATGTTCCTACAGCGAACTGTGGGGAATCCTCCGGAATCCCGCTAACCTATTCGTAGCGCAGGCTTTCGACCGGATCCAGTTGCGAAGCGCGCGAGGCTGGAATCGTGCCGAAGATGATCCCGACAATCGAGGACACAATGATGGCGATGATCGCCGACAATCCCGGCACCGGGATTCGATAGTCGGTAAGGAAGCGGACGGAGTAGGGGATGGCGAGGCCGACAACAATTCCGACGACGCCTCCGGTCAACGAAATCAGAACGGCCTCAGCGAGAAACTGAAAGCGGATCTCACGGTTGGTGGCGCCGATCGCCTTACGAATTCCAATTTCACGAATGCGCGAGGTCACGGTCGCCAGCATGATGTTCATGATGCCGATCCCGCTGACCAGCAGTGTAACGAAGGCAACCAGCATGAGCATGACGGTCAGGCCGTCGGCAACTTTCCCGGCGACCGTGAGCAGATGGGTCAGGTTTTCCACGCTGTAGACGGACTCAGTCCGATGCCGGGACTGCAAAACCCGCTTGATGGCGGCGGTGGCCGGAACCACATCCTGAGTGCTTGCCACGGAAAAATAAATCTGGCGAACCTCATTCGTCGGCGTGAAAAAGCGGCTGACCGTGTAGGGGATCAGCATGGTGTCGTCCTGAATGTCGGACTGGCCGAATGTATCCACGCTCTCCTTGAAAACTCCAATGATGGTGAAAGGAAGACCGCCGCTCAGCCGGATGATCCGGCCGACCGCTGCCTGATTGGAGCCGTAGAGGCGCTGCGCCAGTTTGTCGGTAATTACTCCGACCTTGTTTCGTCCGGCTGAATCTTCCGAGTCAAAGAAACGCCCCGCCAGGATGACCAGATTGCGCACGCGTGTGTAGTCGGGGTCCGCGCCCAGGATGAGAATGTCGCGCTGGTTGCCGCCGCCGACGCTGATGCGGTCTCCTAACGTCACCGTGGGAGAAGCCGCGACAACACTGGGCACTTGCTCCTGCACCGCACGGACATCTTCGATCGTCATGGGATCCGGCGTGGAGTCGATGCGCTGCGATCCGCCCTGATAATCGGCATAAATCATGTTTGTGCCGATCGATTGCAACTGGCGCAGAATGTACTGTTTTCCGGTGAGTCCGATGGTGGAGACCAGAATTACCGACGCGGTCGCCACGGCCATCGCCAAAGAGGTCAGCGTAAATTGCAGCTTGTTGCTCGAGAACGCATCGTAGGCAAAGGTCAGGATCTCACTGAGGCCGATCGTGAAGCGCTGCTGAGTTGTGACCGATGAAGACGCAGTTGGCATCTGGAGTAATTAGATGTTAAACCCCGCTCGCCGGACGCTGCAATGTTCGTAGCGTTGGAGTAACTAATTCTCGAGTCTGTTCGCAGTCTGTTGTCCCGGTGTGCCGTCCGGATTAAAGTGCCCCATTTCAGGCAGTCGCCGGTGCCGGTTGCTTCCGCTCCAGAAATCTGACCACAGCGACAGCCGCGAGCACCACGATGATCGGGTCCACTGGCCGAAAATAATAAGTCTCGGGATGCGAGATGTAGTAGGTCAGCGGGAAGCATAGAAGAACGATGGCAAAGCGCCAGCCCAGCGCCGAATCACGCTGAAAAACGCGCCGAAGTCCCAGAAGCCCTAAAAGCGTCATCGTTGTACTCCAAGAAAATATTGGGCGGGTCGAGCGGCTCATCTTTGAGGTAGGCGCGATCGAAGCTCCAGTAGCCGGTCCACAAATAGACGATGCGGCGGACGGTCATCCACGCGAACCAGGCCGGATGGCTGCGAATGTAAGCTCTGCCCTGTGCCAGCTTGTGATCCATGTAGGCAATCTCGCCTACGCGCTCGTACTCGGAGAGCTCGGCATCGCTGTGGTTCGGGTGCAGGCTGCTGTTGACCCAGCGCTCGGAGTATCCGTTGTTGCCGATGTAGAGCTCGAGTCCGAAACCGCTGCGCACAGGAATGAAGCGGTGAAAAAGTTCGTAGTTGCGCACCAGCCAGGGTGAGAGTACGGCGAGCGCGGCAACCGCCGCGGCAAACAGGGGCGTTTTCCACGGGCCATTTTGCCGATGTCGCTGGTAAAGCGTCCACAGACCTAGCAGCGGAACCACCGACAATACGACTGGCTCGGTGAGGGCAGCGAACCCACCGAGCAAGCCAAACCAGATCCAATCAAGCGTGCGCGAGGATTTTTCCAGGCGCAAAGCGAACAGGAACAGCCAAGCGAGTTCGAGCGTGACCAAAGGCGTGGACCACGCCCAGTCGGCGCCGTAGTAAACGCCATAGGGGGAGAATGCCCATCCCCAGCCTGCCCATTTCGCGACGCGATCGCCGAATGCTTGCCGCGCGATCAAGAAAACCGGCACACAACTGAGCGCCGAAAACACGCTATTCAGCGACAGTGCGGCGAGCACCGACGCCCTGGTTTCAATCCCGAATACCTTGAAGATGCCTGCCAACAAGTAGGAGTACACGGGCGGCAGGAGCGCGGAGAGCCCTGTATCGGCGAATGGGCTGCCGAAGCCGTGGCCAGAGGCAATCGATCGAGCGATCAATCCGAATGCCCAATGCTCGAGAACGAACGGGTCCATCCAATCCTGATAAACGAAGGGGATAACCGCCAGACGGACGGCAAGAGCAACCAGCACCATCAGGAGATAGGGTGGACGCATGCGGGATTGTGCTGCAGTTTGCATTAGCGTAAGCGGCACACCTTCACATTATCGTTGGAGTAAGGACAGGACATCGATGCCGGATCCGGCGCCGCGTACTCCGAATCTTCCGGCGAAAGTACAACCCAGGACACGCCGAAATCATTCTGGAGGCGGGCGAAATCCTCGGCTTGAAAACTGCGCCAGCGGTTCAAGGCTGTCACTTCTTTCAGCCATCGAGGCGCCAGCCGGGGAACGCGTGCCGCCATGCCACCATCTTTCTCGTAATCAGCGAGAACGCTGCGTTCGGCGAGGGCGCGGAACCCGTGATAGTCCTCTCGCGGCATCGTCTCGTAATGCGGATCGACGGCGAACAGGCTGTCCACTGGAGTGTTGATCCGGATCCAGTCGAAGGCGCGCAGCCAGTCGTTCTTTGGCGAGACGAACGGCAACTCCAGGTGCGCAGATGCGGGATACATCTGGCGCTGGGCGTAAAACATTCCCGCGCTCAGCGGCAGAAACAGCAAGGCCCAGCGATAGCCGCGGCGGTTTAGGACGAAGCGTCCCAGCAGCCCGCCGATGATCAGAAAGAACAGAAGATAGAGCAAGTGCAGATAGCGCATGGGCTCAAACGGCCGCAGGCGCTCGAGACTGGGGGGAAGCATGATCGCGAGGCCGACCACGGTCTGAAAGAGGCCGAAGTAGAGCAGACTCGATGTGAGCGGCAGCAATGCCGAGCTGCCGAGTGAGTCTTCGAGTCGTGGAGCGAAGCGCCGAAAAACAAGAAGCAGAACCAGAGGCGCGAAAACGCCCAGCCACTCATACCACTCCCAGCGGCCGAGGAAATAGAAGCCACGAGTTGAGGCGGCCTGGCGCCACGCGTCCGAGGTCGGCTCGAACAACCAACCGAGCGGGATCAGCAGTGCGAGCGCTGTATGCGATGCCGACGGCACCTGCACTCTGGAATGACGCAGATTCCACAACAAGAAAGCACAAAACGAAATTCCGAAGCTCGCCATGATGGCATGGATGGCGAAGGCGATCGCCAGCAGAACACCAGCGAACCAAAGACGGCGATCGAGGACGGCAACGATGGCGGCGAGAATTGCCGCGGTGGCCAGCGTGCGGGGATGAAGGTATTGATCCGCCAGATTGATGGCGATGCCTGAGACCGGCAACGTTAACAACACGGCTACCAGTGCAACGGCAGCCCATCGCGACTCCGGCCGTGAAAAGCAGCGCCGGCTGATTCTCCAGCAACCGTGCAGGACGAGAAAAATGCCTGCCACCTGCCACAGGAGCACCGCCCACAATACTGGAAGGTGGGTCAGACGCGCCGAGAGGGCAATCATCCGGTCAAAGATCGTCGCTTGAAATTGCAGACGGAAGAAGTCCGCGTCGTGGGGGAACAATGCCGGATTCAGGTTTCTCTTGATCGCCGCCAGGTAAAACGAATCGTCCTCGAGCCCCGGATGATAGCCCATCACCAGCAGGGCCGCGACCGTCAGCAAGGCAAGTCCCGCGAAGTTTCTCCAGGAGAAATCGCGTGCGCCAGACAAGTTGTCAGACGGAATCGGCGAAGCTTCTGCCATGGTTTCTTGCATTCTCAAGATGACGCAGTTTCAGGTGCCACAGCTCTCGCCCGAATCTTAAGCCGAGTGAGCATTGTGGGTGCGGGGAGCGTAATAGGTTTCGCTGCCGGCTTCCAGTTTGCGGCCCTGAGGGCTGAATCGGGGTAGGTTCAGCAGACCGATTCTCTGCATGGCAAATTGCACGGTCGTAGCCAGCACACCGAATCCGTATTCCACGCTGCGGCGGAAGTTGATGGATGAGGCTTCTTCAAAATATTTCGTGGGACAGGAGACTTCTCCGATACGAAATCCGAAGTGCACGCATTGCGCCAGCATCTGATTGTCGAAGACAAAGTCGTCAGAGTTTTCGAGCAGGGGCAATTCCGTAAGAACCTTTCGGCTGAAGGCGCGGTATCCGGTGTGATATTCCGACAGCTTCACGCCGAGAAACAAATTCTCAACTGCGGTCAGCAGGCGGTTTGAGATGTATTTGTAAAGCGGCATGCCGCCGCGCAGTGCACGGCCACCGATGATACGGGATCCCAGCACGACATCGTAGACGTCATAAGCAACCATGCTGGCCATTGCGGTGATCAGAAGCGGCGTGTACTGGTAGTCGGGATGGAGCATGATCACGACGTCGGCGCCGGCGGCCAGTGCCTCGCGGTAACAGGTTTGCTGATTGCGCCCGTAGCCGTAGTTGCGGTCGTGCTGGAAGACGAGCAGTCCCAGGCGGCGGGCGACATCGACGGTCTGATCTTTGCTGTGGTCGTCGACGAGAATGCAGACGTCCACCAATTCAGGCAACTCGCCTACTGTGGCCTCGAGGGTCTTCGCCGCGTTGTAGGCGGGCATTACGACCGCAATGCGTTTGCCATTGATCATTTGCTGTTGATCATTTGCCGTTGATCATGGGAAGCGTCCTTAGTTTACCCGAGACTACCTTGCGCCCGCGGATCGCTTATAGAGTTGATCAATTCTTGCGCAATGGAGTCCGCTAGGTCTCGACTTATCTCATATTATCGAGAATCGATCCGACGATGCCTCCGACCACGCCGCCCTCGACGGTCTTGCTCGGAGCTTCGCGCGGAAGGTAGCGCTCGATGGCATGGGCCAGCTTGGCGATAGGCAGCGTCTGCAGCCAGATTCTTCCCGGACCGGTGAGGGACGCTAGAAAGAGCCCGTCGCCGCCGAAGATCATGTTCTTGATGCCGGGGACGGTCGTGATCTGGAAGGCAACGCTCGCCTGAAAGGCCCCGACATGACCGGGATGAACACGCAGGGTTTCTCCGGGCTGAAGATCACGAACCACCAACTCACCGGAAAGTTCGAGCCATGCAGTTCCTTGGCCGCTGACTTTTTGCAGAAGGAAGCCGTCGCCGCCAAAGATGCCGGCGCCGAGCGATTGCTGAAAACCGACTCCGATCTGAATCTGTGGAGTCGCGCAAAGAAATCCCTGGCGATGAATCATGTAGTCGTGGCCGGGAGAGACTTCGACCGGAACGATGTGCCCCGGAAGCTTGGTGGCAAATGCCAGTTCGCCCGCCGTACCGATGGCGCGATACTCCGTCATAAAGATCGAACCACCGCCCGCCACGCGCTTCAACACGCCAAACAATCCGCCCCCTCCACCGAATTGGGTGTGCGTGGTCATCTGGATCGAGCTGCCCATCCAGGAAAGCTCTCCGGCCTCCGAGATGATGGAATCGTTGGGTTCCAGAACAAGTTCCAGAACGGGCATCGTGGTGCCGGTGATTCGGCTTTGCATGACGGTCTCCTGAACAACAGTTTAATTTCGATCCGCGACGACCTCATCTACCAAAGGCCAATGAAGGAGTATCGAGATCCTTTGAGCTTGTGATTATAAGGGGTCACGGCCAGACGACAGAATCCGCTACCTCTTCCCGGCCGACGTGAGTTCCTGCACGGCGCGATAAGCCTGATCGATGGCGGAATCGGTGTAGGCCGAGGCTCCGGCATCGGAGTTGGCAATGGCAATTTGTCCGAACGGTTTGCGCCCCAGCACCCAAGGTTGCTCGCCCTCGGCCCAGGCTGGATCAAACAGCGGGTTGTGCTCATAGGCATATCCGTGCGCCCAGCGATTCACGGTAATGGCTTGAATGTCGCGAGCGGGATCGAAGCCGCCGCCAGCCAGCATTCGGGCCAACTGGTCGCGAATGTTGCGCTCGAAGGTGGAGAACGGAGTCTGCATCAATTCCATGCGTCCGGCGCGAAACTGGTCGCGCTGCGGAAGGCCCGGCTGGCACGGAGTACGCAGCATGAACAGCACCATCGGATCGTCCGGATGCTTGGGGAATTCGTATCCACCCAGGCT
>CAVXVD010000051.1:0-9131 GCA_963765015.1 uncultured Acidobacteriota bacterium
TCAACTTCTGGTTTGTGCCGGATTATTATCGAAATGGCGCGCAGATAGCTGGCCGCACCAGGACAATTTCGACCTTAGCAAATCGGGACTCAACAGGTCTGAGCAAATGTGCTCACCCATCGCGCAGAATTGCCGACACATGTCCAGGTGAGACTTTTGACGCCCAGTCCTAAAAGGACATCTTTTGGCAGTTACTCGGGAACGTCAACTGGAATCCCCAGAGAAGACGAAAATCCGCGCCTCCAGTTCCCGTTTCCGAACCTTGATGAACCCATGCAACAAGCCAAGAGCAATCCCGGTCACCAGCGACTGGCGACATGATTGGATCAATCATGGGCAAACAACCCTTTGTTGATTCATGCCAATGATTGTCTTCTCGGTCAGCGCAGGTTGAAAACGGGCATACAACACCGAATAGGTGTCCGTGTTTTCTCCGTCTCTGCCTGGGCTGCCTGTGACGGAAACAATCAGCGTCCCATCGGTTTTGTAGTAGGTATCTTGCGAGCGATTAGCGGAGTAGGCGTGCGTCTTCTTGAACCCCGGCAAGTGAGCGTCATACCAAGCGAGTGTTGCATTCACTTTGGAGTCGTAAACCGAGTAGAAATCAGACTGCATTTTGCTTTTACAGACCTGCGATTCCGGCAACTGAGTAGGCTCATTACCCAAGTGGAGGCGGGAATCTGTGGCGGCATAAAGAGGAAGCCCCGTCAGCGGGTCCGAGGTCAGCAGTTTCGTTCCGCCCCCGGCGGCAAATACAAAGATCATGATGGACATTGCGACGAAGGCAGCAGAATGCGCAGCTCTCACGGGCGGCCTCCCGCACCAAGCGCGAGGGTGCCGCGGAAGAATAAGACCGATGACAAAAGTAAACCGAAAACGATGTATCTCATGTTGTGGCTCCTTGACCTAGCTGTCGATCATCGGCAATCAATGTTCCCTTGTGTCAGACCAGCAATTGTTTTTTCGGAGAGCCCAGGCTGATACCGTTCATAGGCCACGGAATAGGCGTTTGTGTCCTCGCCTTTCGCACCAGAATCTCCGGTCACAATAATCACCAACGTTCTATCAGAATTGTAGAAAGCAGCCTGCGAACGCCCGTTTTCATATCCCTGCACCTTCTTGAATCCGGAAAGATGCGAGGAATACCACTGAACCACTGCAGCGACCTTGATATTGAACAGAGAATAAAAATTGGCTTGCATCCTGCTTTTGCAGACCTGGGCGTCGGGCATTTTTGTGGGTTCGTTGCCGAAGTGGTTCCCCGGGTCCGTTGCGGGAATTAGCGGAAGGCCGGTCGACGGGTCATTCGCCAGCATTTTTCCCTGGCCGGTTGCGTTTGCGAGAAAAAGAACGAGGATCGTCGCTGCTAGAAGAACGTTTTTCATTTGAGACTCTCCCTTTGGAAAATGTGAACTTGCAGTGCACTTTTCGGAGCAGTGGTCTGCGTGCATGTTTGTTTGACGTTGGTTACAGCGCATCTGCGATTTCCTTAGCCAGAGGCTTCACGGCCTCGGTATCGCACGGGCAGGCAATGAACATGATGCGAACGAAATTCTTTCCCTTGCGCATCAGGATCATTCCGTCCGCCGAAACAAACGCCTGATCGCCCAGACCGGGCAAGCTTTCCTGGTCGCCTATGACGCGGAGCATCTTTTGGTTGAGGCGCATCTGTTCCTCCGCGGCGTTCTGATCGACAGAAAAGGAAAACACCGGCACTTCGCCGGAAGTTGTCTTGCTCCGATGCTGGCTGTTCGCTCTGAAATGTCTTGAACATACCTCCCGCAAACTTCTGGATCTTTTGTTGCGTCTGTTGATCCGCGCCCCGGGCGGCCAGCATCGCGGTGGTGTGTTTTGCCAGCATGTCCGCCTTATCGCCCTTAGCGATGTAAGAACAGGAATTGTCGCCAGGCTGCGCGCGGGCGATCGCAACTCCTACCGCGCGGCCTACGTCTTCTTTGCTCAACAGGCGACAGACGTCGATCCCGCCCGGGATTCTCGAACCGTTTCCGGCGCTTGCAGAATCCGGGCTGGTGGAAGTTGGGCTCGATCCAAGAATGTTCCCCGCTTCCTCATGAATCTTTTGACTGATTCGGTGAGCGACGTAATAAAGACCCCCGGCTGCAAGTGCACCCCCTACAAACAGGAACACGACTACAGCGATTCCAAGTTTGGCGAGTGCGCTCATCCCCTGCTTCGCAGGTGCCGGCCCGGTGGATGACGGAGCCGCCGGTGATTGCGGCGTTTGCGCAACCGGTGCCAACGATCGCGGTTGGGACGGCGTGCCGACATTGGACATGTCCGCGCCGCATTTCGTACAAAACGGACCACCGCCGAGCGTCGCCCCACACTTCACGCAGAATGTCGCCATAAATCTGACTCCCTTAGTGAGCGGCTGTAGAATGTCGCGAACCGCAACTCGTTTTTTCTTTACACAGGCGGCGCCTGCACGTTGCTGTACTCGTAACGAACCGATTTGTGCATTTTCCCGGGGTCGCCAACGTCGATGTCCAGTTCCTCGCGCAAGGGCAACCCCTTCTTGGAAATCCATATCTGCCCATCGGATTTCACACCTTCGTTTTCGCTGCGGGCGCTATACACAGCCGCAGCTTCGCCGCCGGCTACTTCGTCACGCAGGTAGCCACACGTAGCGCTGCCGTGTTCCCGATTTTCTTTCTCCTGATCGAGCATTTGTTGCGCGGTCATTTTGCTGCGAATCCACTTGTCGTTGATCTTCACGTAGATCGCGCCGCCGAAATAGATGGACTCGCTCTCTGGTTTAGCGTCATCCCTCGCCCCGGTGCCATCTTTGGAAAAGACGCGGGAAGGAGTCACGAGCACCTTGCTCATCGCGTCGAATACCGGCTGGCAGGAATCCGCCGCTAAGGCAAAATGTGAAGCCATCAAGGCAACTATTAGAAACTTGCCGACAAAGAAAGCATTTCGAAACATCGTAATTCCCTCTCCAGAACACATTCACTGCGTTTGGACTTCGCGTGTTGTTACGGTTCAACTTTGTACAGCGCCACCATTCCGGCATCCATGTGATCGTCGATGTGGCAATGAAACATCCAAATGCCGGGATTATCGGGAACCATGTCAACGGTTTCCATTTGCGCCTGCATTAAGGGAACGACATCGGTGCGTTTGCCGTCGTGCAAGACCACGTTGCCATGCCAATGCGGCGTATGAATGCTGAACTGCTCTCCGAGCGCGACCAGGTACCAGCGGACGCGCTCCCCTTTTTTCATCGTCATCATCGGACCGGTGCCGTAGATGTAGCCGTTAATGGCAAATTTGGCGTTGGCAACGGTGAATCCCGATCCCAGTCCGGAGAAGTTGCCTTCGTTATCGACGGGTGCGAATTCGAGCTTCTTCACACTCTTCGGATCGGTGGTGAAGGTTTGAATGTTGTGGTCGAGATACCAGCTAACGTTCTCGTCGAATAGGAGATATAGACAAACAAATTCACGATCGACATCTTTGGGCCTGCCATCGGCGTTGGCCATGCCCTTGCGCGTGATAATCATGGCGCCGGTCAAACCGCTCTCGACGTCCTTCAACTCATTCGTATGCGAGTGATAGAGCCAGACGATTGAACTGGGATCGTTCGGTCCCGGGCCAGCCCGCTCAGGAACTTCCCAGGTGTACAGGTGGGTCTTGCCCGGAGGCACAGCATCGTCTTCTTTGTCGGTGCCGGAGGTGCCGTCGTCATACGGTGCCCCCTCGGAGTCTTTTCGGTAGAAGACCCCATGAGGATGCATGCTGTATGGACGTGTTGCGTTGTTTTTGAAAAGAATGCGGATCGTCTCACCGACTTCGGCTCGCAGGATGGGGCCAAGGATTCCGGTGTGCTCCCACTCCGGAAGACGAGGCTTGAGGCGGGTAAAGGTATCGTCGGTATATTCACGGTATAGGGCTTTGCGATAAACGGATCCAATTCGGCTCGGCCCACGTTCGGTAAAAACCGTCGAGTAACCCTCGAACTTCATCCCCATCATCTTGTTAACGCCACCCGGGGCATAATCCCAGTCCACCTCATCGGCGGCGACATAGTACATCCGTACTCTCGCGGTCGGCGTTTGTCCGAAACAAGCCGGAAGGGTCAACAGGAATGCAACAATAAGGATTCGTTTAGTCATGTTTTCTCTTGCCCACCGAGGGACTTCACCAGGTGGAAGTTGGCATCTCCCCAGATGCCACTTCCCCCCGATGGCCTGTAGGCAGCGTTCCGACTGGATCTCTCGCGAATTGCTGCCGTGAGCGTCAATCTGCAGCGAGCGAGCCGTTGGGTCAATGAAACTGTTCCTTAAACGCGCTTTAACTGATAAGTGTCGCGTCTCCATAGGCTTAGAATTGGTTCTTAACCGCGCTGTGCTACCATCTTTAGCCAAGGGAACAGCGTGCTGCCTGGGGAGTCTTCAAAGAAAGCCGTATACAGGTTTGGTCCGTTCTTACTCGATACCAGCGCGGCCAACCTCGCACGTAACGGCAACCAGCTCAAGTTGCAAGATCTGCCTTACCGCCTGCTCGTCATTCTGGTGGAGAGGCATGGAGAGATCGTCTCCCGCGAAGAGGTGCGCCAACTCCTTTGGCCGCAGAACACCTTCGTGGAATTTGATAACAGCCTGGGAGTCGCAATCCGGAAGATCCGTGATGCAATTGGGGACAGCGCGGAGGCACCCTGCTATGTGGAAACGATCCCCCGGCGGGGTTACCGGTTCTTGGCGCCGGTTACCACGATCAGTGAATCCCAGGATCCGGTCCGCCCCATCATCCCTCAGCTTGTAATACAGCCGATTTCGCGGCCCGGGACAGAAAATCACCCTGCCATTTCAGGCCTGAGGTGGCGTTATGTCGCAATGGCCGCGTTCGTTGTGCTGGTCATCGGCATTACCGCTTATCGATTCCGTCCACGGCCGAATGGGATCGAAAACAAGACTGCTTCCCAGCCCAACCTAGCACCAGTACACGTTCGACGGTCCGTGGCCGTGATGGGTTTTCGGAATCTGCCGGGACGTCCCGAGGACAACTGGCTCTCGCCGGCTTTTGCAGAAATGCTCAGTACCGAGCTAGCCGCCGATAGCGCCTTACGGATGGTCTCGGGTGAGGACGTGGCGCGAGCAAAACGCGAACTCCCGCTGGCTGACGAAGACAGCCTGGCAAAAAAAACGCTTGAACGGCTGCATACGAATCCGGGAGCAGATGTCGTGGTACTCGGCTCATATACTCCGTTGCCGGGAAAAGGAGAAAGGCGGATTCGCCTGGACGTTCGTCTGCAAGATACCGAACGAGGCGAGACCATTGTCGAGCAGGCTTTCGTCGGAAACGAGGATGATCTGTTTGAACTTGTCAGCCAGGCAGGCACGTCCCTGCGGCAGAGCCTGGGTGCGACGCCACTTTCAGGAGAAGCAATCGCGCAGGCACGAGCCGCTCTGCCTTCGAAGCCCCTCGCGGTCAAGCTATACACGCAGGGACTGGAGCGTCTGTGGGCGTTTGATTTTGTAAAAGCCCGCGATTCCCTCATCCAGGCTGCATCTGTCGAGCCCGAGTTTCCCTTGACACACGCCGCCTTGTCCTACGCGTGGAATCACCTCGGCTACAGCCTTAAGGCCCGGGATGAGGCGGAACGGGCCCGCGCTCTTTCCGGGCAATTGAGGCCAGAGGACCGTCTGCTGATCGACGGTCAGTACTACGCCGCGATCCAAGATCGGAAGCGAGCCATCGATTCGTATCGTCAACTTTTTATCCAGTTCCCGGACAGTTTGGACTACGGTCTTCGCCTCGCCGATGAACAGCGATGGGTAAATCCCGCAGATGCTTTGAATACTTTGGAAACCCTCCGGCATCTTCCCCTTCCTGCTAGCGACGACCCACGGATCGACTATCTGGAAGCACGCGCTTGGGTTAATAACGATGTCGTCAAGGCGCAGGCTGCCTCCCGCCGCGCCATCGAAAAGGGAAACGCTCAGGGTTTGCAACTATTCGTTGCACGGGCTTACGGGATTCTCTGTCAGATCGGCGATGGCGATTCCACCGCCCAAGACTGTGACAATGCTCGAAAGAGGTACACAGCAGTCGGCGATCGCGACAACGCAGCTCGCACCACGGCCGATTTCGCCATCTTCTACTACGAACAGGGCGACCTGGATCGTGCAGAAGCGATGTACCGGGAAGTGATCAAGGTCTTTCGTTCGATCGGTGATCTCGAGGGAGTTACAACCGCCTCCGCTAACCTGGGCGATATTTCTCTGGCTCGCGGGAATCTGGCGGAAGCGGCACGCGGGCTCTCGGACGCAATTCCAGGCTTCAAGGAAATGGGAGACAAAGACGGCGTCGCGCTTACGCTTGCCGATGTCGCGAAGATTGCGAGACTGCGTGGCGATCTGAAACAAGCTCTCACCGGCTACGAGGAGGCACGAGACATTGCGCAGGAAATTGCTGACAAACGTGCCATGGCTTATGCGCTAGCTGGAGCCGGGGACGTGATTGAGAATCAAGGGGATTTGCAGGCAGCCCGCAACTCTTACCAGGAATCGCTGAATCTCTGCAAAGAGATTGGGGATAAGCAAGCCGTTGCTGAAACCGAACTGTCCTTAGCGCGGTTGTCGATTGAGCAAGGCCATGCCGCCGATGCCGAGACTGTAATCCGTAAAGGCAAAGAACGGTTTCATCAAGACCAGCAGGCCGACGACGAATTGGCTGCCAGCATTGTGTTGATCGATGCCCTGCTGGCTGAATCCAAGCTCGCTGAAGCCGAGTCTGAGGCGGGACCGGCCAAAGCGTTGGCCGACAAGAGTGCGAACCTTCTGCTTCATTTGGAATTTGAAGTAGTGTTCGACCGCCTGCAAGGCCTGGCGGGCCATTCCCCGGCTGCGCTCGCAGATCTCAGGAAGACACTTCAAAATTCTCATTCCCATCAGCTGTTGGAACTCGAGTTTGAGTCGCGGCTGGCCATGGCAGAGTTGAGAAACCGGGCAGGGGAGTCGGTGGCGGCTCGCCCGGAATTGTTGAGCTTAGAGAATGCCGCCAGCAAGAACGGGTTCGGGCTGATAGCGAGTAAGGCTCGGTCCTTTCGCAATGCTCGTGAATAAAGCTCTCCTCCTCTCGATTGCTTGATCTCTTGACTCGTTCGCGCGAAAGAAACAATTAAAGATAGACGAGGAATCTGGGGAAGTTAAGGAGACGACCGTCTTCGGACCGCATCAGGGACTTTCTTCGTCACCATGGGGAACCGCCGGATGGCGCCCGTAGCGCAACTCAGTTTTCCGCATCGTCTGCGTCGAACCTCCAGTCGAACTTGATTTTCCAGACTTTACGGGATCATCTACGACGTGAGCCTCGACGCCCGACGGTTGGTTGTCTAAACCACACGACGGCCCCGGTAATTAGGAGACAGCCGGAGAGCGAAGTACAGGACAGTTCAGAAAGGTTCGAAAGAGCACTCCCGTGATTGACTTCGCATCGTCGACGGGCGCTCAGGATTTCGTTTCGCAGCCAGGGCTGTCGCCGTAGTAGGCGTTGCCTTTGTAGTCGAGTTCCTCCAGGCCCGCAGCCGAAGTGTAGTAACCGCGGATTGCTTGAGCGCGGGCGATCTCGAAGAACCTTCGCTGCGGGTTGCCGGGCTGAGCGGTGCCAGCGGAAATCAGCAGATCGACTTGTTGCGAAGGTGTAAGTTGCAGGAATTCCTGACCGTCGACCTGTAGAGAGAGATCATGCAACGCGGCGAGTCCCGCACGGGCTACGGACTGAGGATCGGCGGTTTCGAGTTCACGCACCGATTCTTCTCCGTTGACGGCCACGGCGAGCAGGCGGTGCATCGGGTCCATGTGCTGTGCGGCGGCGCGAACTCCCGCAGACGAGTACAGCCACTGATCGAACCACTGCACAGTTTGTGCCAGCGCCGTAGAGTCCGCATTGCCCAGCAGGATCTCGAAAAATCGGGTGACCACCCGGAATTCCTCCGCCGAGAAGAACTGCGGCTGAAACGCAGGCGAGTTGAGCTGGACATACTCCGTCTCACTGCCGGGTGGCGGAGACCACTTCTTATTGCCGCTGCTCAGGGCGTGAACCAGATGTTCGGGCGAAGCGTCGTAGAGGCCGGGCGGCAGGGCGGCAGCGACTGGTGACGCACCTTGTTCTGTTCTAACCAGAGCCGCCGCGAATTCTGGAACGAGTCCGCTCACGCCAGCGAGAACGACCATCTCTCCCAGCCGCAGCAGCCACTGACGGCGGGAAAGGTCGTCGGTCTGTGATGACGGCGTTCGAATCGGCTCTTGTTCGTCGCTCATAGCTCCCCTCGGCGAAATGCTCGCGCGATATGCTCCCCGGCACGGGCCGAAATCGCCATGATCGTCAGCGTGGGCTCGTAGCATCCCTGGGTTGTGAAGACGGCTCCGTCGGTCACAAAGATGTTGGGAGCATCATGCACTTTGCAGTTTGAGTCGACGACGCTCTTCTTCGGATCAGAGCCCATGCGAGCGGTGCCGCATTCGTGGATGTTCTTACCGAAGACGCTGAGGTCGGTCTTGGGAGGGGTCGCATCGACGACCTTCATCGCGTCGAGAATTGCGTTGATGTTTTCGCGCATGGATGCGGCCATAGCTTTCTCGTTCTCTCCATAGCTCGCATTAATGTGCAGGACGGGGATGCCCCAGGCATCTTTTCGGGTGGAATCCAACCGGACGAAGTTATCGGCGCGGGGCAGGCACTCGCCCTGCGCTTCAATACCGAAGTAGTATGGGATCTCTTCTCTCACGCGCTTGCGCCAGGCGTCGCCCAGTTCCGGCATGAGAAAAGCGTGGCCATACAGTTCCTGGCTGCCATCGCCATCGAAACGGTATCCGCGCAGGAACGCGGAGTTGTGATCTTTTGCCACGCTGCTGGCGGTGTTGACATACTTGGGGATCAGGAACCCGCAGGGACGGCCGACCGCTTCGCGCGCGGAGGAGTGCAGGCTCGGCATCAGGCCGCCGGCATCTTCGATCGTGAAGTGGTCCATCAGGTAATGGCCGAGCACGCCGTTCGTGTTGCCAACTCCCCGAGCATGGGCAGGCGATCGGGAATTCAGCAGGATGCGGGTCGATTCCAGCGCTCCGGCGGCAACGACGACTACCTGGGCATAGACCTCGCGA